>NZ_JABRVQ010000006.1 GCF_013248965.1 Psychrobacter okhotskensis
GAAATGGGCTCAGGTGAAGTTTCTACGCCAAGGCTGGATGGAAAACGACTTATCCAAATTGTTTTATGATGTTTGTCCTAACCATAACAATTTTATTTTGAGCTGACTATATATAAAAGACTAAATCGACTTTTGATTGACACGTTGCGACACTGCTTCAGCACTTTCCACCCGCTCAGAGTACCTATCTGTCAAATAGGCTGAACGTCCACGAGTGAGCCAAGTAAACTTTACCAGCTCTTCACAGACATCAACGAGGCGCAGATATAAGGGCGACTTGTCCATGCGATTATCGTCATTAAACTCTAAAAAGGCTTTAGGGATAGACGATTGATTCGGGATAGTAATCATACGCATCCAGCGCCCAAGAATACGCAGCTGATTGACGGTATTAAAGCTTTGACTGCCACCGCTGACTTGCATCACCGCTAAGGTTTTGCCTTGGGTTGGACGTACGCCGCCCAGTGCGAGTGGTATCCAATCGATTTGTGCTTTCATAATGCTAGTCATACTACCGTGACGCTCTGGACTCGCCCACAGCATACCCTCTGACCACTGCGCCAGCTCGCGCAGCTCTTGTACCTTTGGATGATTGATATCAGCATCATCTGGCAGCGGTAGACCCGATGGATTAAACATCCGTACCTCGCAGCCATACCAACGTAATAGACGGCTTGCCTCTTCAGCCGCCAGCCGCGAAAACGAGCGCTCACGTAATGACCCGTATAGCACTAGTATTTTAGGCGGATGACGCGGGTCAGTTAGCGCAATCAATGACTCAATATCAATCGGTTGTAATTGACTGGCATCAATATTGGGCAAGTCATCTAGATTGGCTAAGTCATCGACGTCATATTGCCCTGTATTAACCTTTACCATGATGTAGAACCTCTCCATCCTCTTTAGTAAAGCTGCTCACTGGGTTTTCTAACAATTCAAACACTCGCTCTGAAGGTCGGCATAACGCTGCGCCTTTATCCGTGACCACGATAGGACGATTGATTAAGATAGGATGCGCCATCATCGCATCGATAATGTCGTTATCAGACAACTCAGGATTGTCTAAGCCCAGCTCATCATTGATGGCTTCTTTACTACGTAGCAACTCTCTTGGCGAGAGGTTCATTTTTGCCAATAGCTCAACTAACTCATCACGGCTCGGCGGGTTTTTCAGATACTCCACTACTTCTGGCTGTTCACCTGATGCCTTCATGATGGCTAACGTATTGCGAGAAGTACCGCAGTTAGGATTATGAAAAATTAATGGTTTCATAGCAATCTCACCTATTTTATGGGTATGGTTATTAATAATATATTTGTTCAGAAAACGTTTATTAAGAATCTATTAGTTCTACTACTTCTATTAGTTAAGAGATAGTTATTGAGTCAGCTATCGGCTTAGCGCTTACTTTACAGATTGTCTTTATTATTAAGTTTAGCAGTCTCACATCCACTCAAAATTTCCATGAGCGAGGCACACAGCTCTGGATGTCCCGCACAGCAGTCTTGCAATAAAAACTGCACGACCGCCTCCATATGCGACAACGAGGCGCGATAAATTATCTGCCTACTTTGGCGTTTTGACACTACCCACCCTGCTCGTGCCAACACCGATAAATGCGCCGACATAGTGTTATGCGGCACAGACAGCTGACGGGCTATCTCACCCGCAGGCAAGCCCTCAGGCTCTTGACTGACAAGTAACCTAAAGGCTTTGAGACGAGTATCTTGAGACAGCGCAGCGAAGCTTGCGATAGCATTTGTTATTTCCATATGTCCAATAATACAGACATATTGAAATAATTCAATACTTTTGAATTCACTACCCTATAAGAAGGCTGTTTTTTTACTTAAAAACCATCAGTGCAGTAAAACTGCTATAAAAACTGCAATAGGGTCTTGCATGATAATCAAAATCAGCATAGGCTAATCTATTTCGTTTTTATATTCATTTTTTAGGGGTCATTATGCTGTCACATTGGGTACGCGCCATCTTACAAGCCACTGTCTATGACGTTGCTATTCAAACGCCACTTGAAGCTGCACCCAAGCTGACCCAACGTTTTGCTAATGATATTCGTTTTAAACGCGAAGACCTGCAACCAGTCAAATCCTTTAAATTGCGCGGTGCTTATAACCGCATCAGCCAATTGAGCGATGAGCAAAAAGCGCGCGGCGTGATTTGTGCGTCGGCAGGTAACCATGCGCAAGGCGTGGCTTACTCGGCACGCAAGTTATCGCTTAATAATATCATCGTTATGCCAACCACTACCCCTGATATCAAGGTAGATGCCGTCAGAGCGCTTGGTGGCAACGTTGATCTGCATGGTGATAGCTTCGATCAAGCCAACCGCTATGCGATTGATCGTGCTGAGCGTGAAGGCTTAACCTTCATTCCTCCTTACGATGATGAATTGGTTATCGCTGGACAAGGCACTATTGGACTTGAGCTAACCCAGCAGTGGCGCAACATGGATTATGTTTTCGTTGCCGTGGGTGGTGGTGGTTTGGTCTCAGGTGTCGCAGCCTTCCTAGGTGAAGTAGCCCCGCATGTTAAAGTCATCGCCGTAGAAGCGGAACAATCAGCCTGCCTAAAAGCGGCGCTAGAAGCTGGCGAACGCGTAAAACTTGAGCAAGTAGGACTGTTCGTCGATGGTGTGGCAGTCGCGCAAATTGGTGAACTGCCTTTTGATATCGTCCGTATGCAAAAAAGCGATAACTCAGGGCCTTTGGTCGAGCCTGACGTTATCACTTGTACCAATGATGAAGTCTGCGCTGCCGTCAAAGACATCTTTGAAGAAAACCGTAGCATCGTTGAGCCTGCTGGCGCGTTACCCGTTGCGGGCATGAAAAAATATATTGAAGCTCATAATCTACAAGGCAAAAACTGCGTAAGCATCATCTGCGGTGCCAATATGAACTTTGACCGTCTGCGCTATATCGCTGAGCGTACTGAGATAGGGGAGAAAAAGGAAGCCATCTTTGGCGTGACGATTCCTGAGCAGACTGGGGCATTCTTAAACTTCTGCCGTAGCCTACACGGACGTAATATCACCGAGTTTAACTACCGTGCCGATAGCAAAAAATCACCAGACTCGATGGAGCCTGCAGCCATATTCGTCGGAATTGCCCTAAAAGAAGGTGATAAAGAGCGTCAAACTATCCGTACGCAATTGGCAGCAGATGGTTATACGGCGCATGACTTGACTGACGATGATATCGCTAAATCGCATATCCGTCATTTGATTGGTGGTCACGCCCACGTCACAAATGAGCAATTATTAAAAGTTACCTTTCCTGAGCGTCCGGGTGCGCTATTGACCTTCTTAGAAAAGCTGGGTGACGATTTTAATATTACCTTGTTCCATTATCGCAACCATGGCGCTGCTGAAGGACGCGTGTTAGTGGGTCTACAAGCCTCTGAAAGCAACTCACGTTTACTGCAAGATGCCTTACTTGATATTGGCTATGATTGTACTTCCATCACTGACAATGTCGGTTATCAATTATTTTTAAAGTAATCTCAAAAATGGTTTTTTAACCATAATGATGACAACATATTTTAAGCGGCCTACCCCACTAGGATTGGCCGCTTACTAATATTGAGAACGCGATGCATATCCCTACTGTTTTTGCCGAAGACAATTTTGACAATATTATTAAATTTATCGCCGTTAATCCGTTAGCAACTTTGATTGCCCAAACTAATGATGGTATGGAAGCCTGTCATATACCGTTATTTTGGTATAAAGATGATGCAAACATCAATTCTCAATACGGCTATCTTTACGGTCATTTTGGTCGCAAAAATCCTATTTACCAACAGGCTTTAGCAGACAGCTCATGGTTAATTATCTTTCAAGATTCTGGACACTACATTAGCCCTAACTGGTACCCTAGCAAAGCTAAAACTCATAAAGAAGTGCCGACATGGAACTATCAAAGCGTCCATATTCAATCTAAAATTGAGCTGCTTGAAGACACTGATACCCTTAAATGGATATTAGCTACCATGACGGCGCAGCAAGAAGTAATAAACAATAATCCTTGGTCGTTAGATGACGCACCAGCTGCTTATATCGATGCCATGTGCCGCGGTATTATTGGCTTTAGATTGTCTATTGATTCGATACAAGCCCAATTTAAACTAAGCCAAAATAAAACTGTAGAAAACATCACAGGGGTGATAAATGGCTTAGAGCATTTACATACAAATGACGCTAAAGAAATGGCTGTTAAAGTTACAAATCAAAATGAAGGCTAATTTTTTTACTTATTCACCATAAAACCCCATTTTGAAAAACTTTAATCACTCATCACTCTTTTAATATCTAAAAAAAGCACCATTATTATCTTAGTTTATTGATATCTATGAGGTTTTGATGAGTAAACACAATAAAAACCACAATCAACCCAGCCATAGCCAGCCCGATGCTGTGCGTATGCGTCTCGATAAATGGTTATGGGCCGCGCGTTTTTATCGCACCCGTACCCTTGCCAAAGAAGCCATCGAAAGCGGACGGGTGCATTATGCTGGTAGCCGAGTCAAGACCAGCAAAGAGATTGCCGTCGGAGATGAATTGAGTATTCGCCAAGGCTCAGCCACTGCCATGACCGAAAAAACCATCGTCGTCGAAGCATTAACAGCACAACGTGGTAATGCGACTGCCGCGCAAGTGTTATATTCAGAGACCGAGGAAAGTGAAGAGCGCCGCGCTTATTATGCCGAGCAGCGCAAACTTGCCAACCTTGCCCGCCCTGATAACAAGCCCAATAAAAAAGAGCGCCGCGATTTACAACGCTTTAAAAGCAACCAAGACTAATGTTAACAAATCATTCTATATCTAAAAGCTGAGCAGCTGAGCAATAATCACTGGCGTGACCCTGTTGTTTAGCTTCTGCCCTTGCCATTCAAGGTATTAAGCGTTACGCTGATCCCTTATTAGTTTACTAGATAGCATGCTCATAAACCGCATTACCCATGCTGGTTTTTTATAGCATGTTTTTTTTGCTGTAAGAAAAGGTCATATTATGCTGATGAAAACTTGTACTCCATCGTCTGTATTATTGGTTTGTTTAGGAAATATTTGCCGGTCACCGACTGCCGAGGAGGTTTTTCGTCAGCAGGCGGCGATCGCAGGCTTGTCAATCAAGGTAGACTCAGCAGGCACTGGCGACTGGCATATTGGTCATGCGCCCGATGAGCGAGCGCAGCGCCATGCAAAAGCCCATGGTTATAAAATCAACAAGCTGGTTGCCCGTCAAGTGAGTGCAGACGATTTTCGCAATTTTGACTTGATACTGGCGATGGACACGCAGAATTTAGCTGATCTACAGGCCATCAAAGATAGTTTGGCGGGCACAGACGACCATTTAGCGAAGTTGGCATTATTCAGTGAAGAAGATCCGACCTACGGCGGCGATGACGTGCCAGACCCTTATAAAGGCGATAGCGATGCTTTTGAAGAGGTGATTGAACGTATTGAGTCAAGTGCACAAGCCTGGATTGAAAGCTGGAAGACTTGCTAGCCAAACAATCTATATTTATGCTACTTTTGCACCCTGCATCCTTTATAATAGGGTCTGTTGAACATTCAAATGTGGAACTGGCAGTGGCTATTTTTTAGACAATACGCAGTGAAATTTTTGACGCCTAGTCATTCTAGGTTAGATAATTTCGCCATGTATTGGCAAAAAATAGCCCTGCCCTGAAAGGCTGATATTTGAATGTTCAATAGACCCTAAACATCGCATAATTTTTTATATTTGCCATATAGGCTATGTTATGACCTCAGCTGTTCGCCTTGATTCTAGCGCTCAACAGACTATGTCGACTGATTTACCGCTTAGCTTACTTAATGCTAAGTCGGTCGATTTGTCGCATGGTAATACCATGGCATTGGCATGTGTCGCTGACTCTGTCGTGACCCTAACAGATGAAGCTCAGCTAGACAGTTTGATGGCAAGTTATGCTAATAATCCTGAGCATCAGCCATCATTATTTGTATTGTCTGGCGGCAGCAATGTGTTGTTGCCAGCGCATTTGAAGGCGACGGTATTACAGCCACAGATGCGTGGCATCACGATGACGGCGCAAACAGAGCGTTATGTCGATATAGAAGTGATGGCGGGTGAGAACTGGCATGACTTCGTGGTGTATAGCGTTGAGCAAGGCTGGTATGGACTAGAGAATCTAGCCTTGATACCAGGTCTGACCGGAGCGGCGCCCGTACAAAACATCGGTGCTTACGGTGTCCAGTTAGAAGACTGTTTGCAATACGTCCGTGCTTATCATTTGCCAACGCAAACGTGGCATCGTCTATCGCTGACAGACTGCCAGTTTGGCTATCGCGATAGTGTTTTTAAGCGCACGCCCAATACATGGTTGATCAGCCGTGTAGGATTTAGACTGCATACCGATGCGAGTAAAATTCTTGCCAGTTATGGTGATGTACAGACAGTAGCGCAGCGCTATGCTGAGCAGAAAAATCGCCTACAGCCTACCCCCGCCGATGTCATGCAAGCAATCATTGATATTCGTCAGCAAAAACTCCCCGATCCTAAACAGCTGCCGAATTGCGGTAGTTTTTTTCAAAACCCTATTATTTCGCAAGCACAGTTTGCCACTCTTCAACAAACTTATCCTACTATCGTTGGCTACCCAATACCCGATGCGACGGTAAAGGTTGCCGCCGGTTGGTTGATTGAACAAGCTGGCTTAAAGGGGGGCGGTATTGTTCCTATTGTTACCCACCAGCAGCAAGCGCTGGTACTGACCAATCATAGCCCTTATCAAGCAACCCAAGATGACGTAGCCACTGCCCAACACTATATCGCTGCTCAGGTCTATGAAAAATTTGCGATTCAACTATCGCGTGAGCCGGTTTGGATAAATGCAGATGGCTCTATTGGGTATGATGAGCATGTGGTCTAAGCGCCTATTATCCAAACGCTTATGGCGCTATTATTTGCGGTCAGCGGAACGTATGGTGAAGCTGTTTCGTATCATTAACATCACCTTTTTGCTCGGCTCAACGTCTGTTATTTTAGTGCTAATTAGCTTATTCACCCCGCTATTCTCGCAAGTAATCGTTTATATATTTGCGCTGTTGCCATTACCTAGCATGCCATCGGCTGCCAAAAGCTCTCCTCCTACTGCCTATGTGGTGCTAGGTGGTGGCCTAACCAACGATCACAATAACCAAATCATCCTCAATAGCTATAGTCTTAATCGCGCCCGTACCGCTGCTACTGCCTATCATGATTTACCGCTGCCTATTGTGCTCAGCGGTGCCGAAGCGCCGTGGCTCGGTCAATGGCTCATTGAGCATGGCATTGATGGATTGATAAGCGAAAACGCTAGCATGAATACCTGCGAAAATGCCCGCTTTACCGCTAAGCGCATTCCACTACGTCACGTGTACCTTATTACCGACAGCTATCATATGGCACGGGCGCGTAGACAATTTGCTTTAAATGGTATCAATAGCACGCCTATTGATGCGCCATTGCCCGTCAGGCGTGATTGGATAAAACCAGCACAAAACTTGAGCCATTCACGGCGCGCCGTCTATGAAGTCGCCGCCTATTTGCGTGATGTGATACGTCCGCAGATGGACTGCCGCCATGCCAATGATGTCACTTCACAGCAGCTATTGACCCCCAGAGGAAACGCAGCAAAAACGCCTGTGCAATAATGTTATAGTCAGTGAAAAGTAATGTCGAACCATCATGCATTGCGTTTTTAGGATATTTTGACTATAGCAATAAGTTTCAGCCGTCATTAACCTCTGCACCTGCCATTTTCTAATCATTCGCTATATTACTTTTACCTCTACAAGTCGTCCATCACCCTGATGACAAGTGTATAATAACGTCAGAAACTGCTATAAAAGAGATTTGCCATGCTCAGTATATTTTTATTAATTCCATTAAGTCTCATGCTGTTTGTGGTTGCCATTTGGGCAGTACGTTATGCGGTTAAATCAAACCAATTTGAAGATTTAGACAACGCTTCACAGCGTATTATATTAGATGATCGTCAAGAACGTCGGCAAACCATGCAGGCTCACGAGCAATCAGCAGCAAGTACACAGACTAACTCTACTATCGCGACGGATACTGCTAATAATGACAAATTAGCAAATAGGGAAAATCCCATCGATAATGATATTGATGACAACCTCAAACCATAGCTTTAAATCATCTTACCTGTGCGCCCTACTGTTGATGTTTTTGTCAGTAATCAAACTATATTGCTGACCCGCTATATTAAAGACCAATTATAAAAGTAGGCGCGCCTTTTGCTATTTTTAGGAGAATTGACCCATGACCACTGCTTTACTTGTTGCGGCATTACTAATGGGATTTTTTGGTTCACCACATTGCTTGGGTATGTGCGGGGGGCTGGTAACAGCGTTTGGTCTGTCGATGAAAGACGTTAGTCCCGCTAAACGCCGCGCCCTTGTGGCGACTTACCACTTAGGGCGTCTTAGCAGCTATGCGCTGTTGGGTTTAGTCGCAGGTTTGATTGGTACGACTGTTTTAGAACCCTTGATGCGAGGCAATAATATGCCGCGTATCTTATTAGGTTTGGTATTGGTGTTTGTTGGTGTGACCATGCTTGGTGCGCCATTTTTGAGCAAGCTTGAGCGCTATGGCATGCGTTTTTGGCAGTATCTCAGTCCCCTTCGTCAAAAAGTTTTTCCTTTAAACACCTTTCCACGAGCATTGTCAGCGGGTCTATTGTGGGGATTTTTGCCTTGTGGTTTGGTTTATGGCGCTCTACTGATTGCAGTGGTTGCCCACAACCCATTAAGCGGCGCGGCATTAATGTTCGTCTTTGGCCTGGGTACAGTGCCGATGCTGGTTGCCACGCACGAGACCGTTGGCTGGCTACGCAACAAAATTGGACGCTTTCGTCTGCGTCAGATGAATGGGGCACTGATGGTCGTGTCAGGTATGGCGATCATTGTCGTCCCATTAGTAATGGCAAATATGCATAGTGGGCATGATATGTCCACTATGCATAGCGATCATATGCAGATGAGTGATTCGCAAATGATGGATATGCCCATGCATGGAACGATGGATGGATCGATGAATAACAGCAGCCATTCTGCGACGACTACTGATACAGATACCCATGACCATCATGATATGAGTCAAATGAATCATGACATGACACCTGCTATGGCTGATACAATGGATCACAGTATGCATGATATGAACAATAAGAGTAGCGAAGCAGACATGAAAAACAATCAGGATGCTATGATAGAAAATGCTGAATAAAAAATCAAAGCGCTAGGGCATGTCTTAATCAGAAAAAAGCCCTTAACATCAATCAGGATGTTAAGGGCTTTTCTATTAATCCGAAATTATTAAGACAAAGTCCAAATTAGACCAGTTATTCCTGCCATTGCTCAAGCGTAAACTTGGTATCTAAATGCTTCTCTAACGCAGGGATATTAAAAGCATCATCTTCACTAACGAAGCTAATACTGATACCAGTCTGTCCAGCGCGGCCCGTACGACCAATGCGATGTACGTAATCATCTGGCTGATCAGGCAAAGTATAATTGACCACGTGGCTGATATCATCGACATGAATACCGCGCCCTGCGACATCGGTGGCAACCAAGATAGAAGCGTGACCATCTTTAAAACGCTGTAAGTATTTTTCGCGTTTTTGCTGAATGACATCGCCTGACAACATCACAATTTTATGTCCTTGGCGCAGTTTGTGATAGAGACGCTTGACTTGATCTTTGCGATTGGCAAAAACAATCACTTTATCGACAGCGCTATCACTAATAATACGCTGCAATGCCGCTAGTTTTTGATCTTCTGTCAATAAATAAAAGTGCTGATCGACCAACTCACTGGTTTTATGCTCAGGCTCAATTTCAACAAATTGCGGCTCATGTAACCAACGATAGGCCAAGTTCATCACATCTTGGTTAAAAGTGGCTGAGAATAACAAGCTTTGGCGATCGGTGTTCGAAGGCATCCGACCAACCAAGCGCTTGATATCCGGAATAAAACCCATATCCAGCATGCGATCTGCTTCATCTAGTACCAGCACTTCTACTCGATCCAGATAGACCATGCCCCTATTGGCAAGATCAATCAGACGACCGGGCGTCGCTACTAAGATATCGACATATTGACGCTCAAGCTCATGCTGCTGGGTCTCATAATTGGTGCCACCCATAATACAAACGCTGTGCAGCGAAGTGTATTTGGTCAAAGCGATACAATCATCAAATATTTGCTGTGCAAGCTCGCGGGTTGGTGCCATAACCACTGCGCGCGGCTCACCTAGATAGCGCTCTTCATCACTGGTAAAAGGACGCTTGAGTAATGCCTCCATAATGGTCAACAAAAACGTTGCCGTCTTACCGGTGCCAGTTTGTGCCTGTCCGATAGCGTCTTGATTTGCCAAGGTATGCGGTAATATTTGTGCTTGGATAGGCGTCAGTTCAGTAAAACCTAAATCACTTACCGCGCGCAAGGTCGGTGTAGAGAGTGGTAAATCAGTAAACGCTGTAAAATTACTCAAAAAATCATCCTTTTGTATGAATCGCTTGTATTTTTCAATCAATGATAGGCTTATGCCAAGACTCAGCCTAGCTGTATATCGCTACCAATATAAGTACGCCTCTAAAAGTTGTACATTGATAAGCATAAAAAAAGCCAAGCCCAACGCCTACCCTCACCAATCATGCTGAATGAAAATCAACATAGGTAAGATAAGACGGGCTTGACTCGGTAGTATATCAGTAGTTTATCCAGACATTATAACTAAACTGTGCTAATGACTGTATCGACTATTCTTCTACTTTTCTGACTTCTTCAGCTTGAAGACCTTTGTCGCCTTCGACCACGCTGAACTCAACCTTTTCGCCATCTTTTAGAGAGCGATAACCATCACCTTGGATCGCGCGGAAATGGACAAAAATATCTTCTCCGCTATCACGTTGAATGAAACCAAAGCCTTTTGAGTCATTAAACCACTTAACGATACCTTGCTCACGAGCTGACATAATATTACTTCCTAAAAAAGTCGCTTAGCCCCAAATTCCTTTGCAACATTGCATATAAACGGGGTCTAAGATTGAGAAATCAGAATTAAACGCTATGACGCAACATACATTCGTATAGACAGACAAGATGAATGCTTATCTTAACTATGTTGAATGTACTGTTTTGCTATACCTTTTACTCATACCAAAATAGCTTTTGTACTCATCATCGTTTATGTTAGATGCTTCATTATAAAAACTTATAATAATGGTAGTAACAAATTCGCAATATAGATTGCTTAAAAAATATCATAGCACGGGTTTTTAGCAACATAAAGACTTTTAACACGGTTTTTAAAACTTAGCTTGATTTTTGATGTAATTTTTTTATAACCTTGCTGACAAGCTGTTATCATAATGCGATAAGAGGGGTTTTATGGCACAGCTTTTTCTGTATTAACCCTACTTATTTAGCAGTAACGCATCAATCATCCGTAGCCTTCAATAGCGATAGAGAGCATTATGACCACCCCTTCTCAATCAGCAGCGCCAGTAGCACACGTTGACCAATCAATAAAAACAACCTTGACCCAAAGATTATTATTGATTAATGGCGTCAATCTCAATTTACTGGGCAAGCGTGAGCCGGAGATTTATGGCCATACGACGCTGGCAGATATTGAGCAGGGCCTCATTGAGCGCGCGGCAAACTACGGTGTTGAGCTGATTTGCATACAGTCAAACCATGAAGGCAAGCTGGTCGATGAGATTCAACACTATGGGCTTTTAGCAGAGTCAGCAGCGCAAGTAGATGCCATCATTATCAATCCTGCAGCGTTCACTCACACCTCGGTCGCAATCCGTGATGCGTTATCGGCCACGCAAAAGCCATTTATCGAGGTGCACTTGTCTAATGTACACGCTCGCGAAGCTTTCCGGCAGCATTCTTACTTTAGTGATATTGCAGTCGGTGTCATTTGTGGCTTAGGACATAGAGGTTATCAGATGGCTTTAGATTATTGGCTAGCTAATACCTATAAGATAAACCTAAATGATTAGGGCGTGTTGAACATTCGATCATGGCACTGACAGAGACTGTTTTTTAGGCGATTCAAAGATAAAAATAGTAAGTTTAGTCATTCTAAGCGTCTCTTTTTATCAAAGAATCAGCAAAAAATAGCCCTGTCCTTTTAGGCTGATGCTAAAATATATTGAGAAAGTCATACAGAAAGAAAAAACTCATTCGCGCAAGACAACCTTATCTTTAGCACACTAGTCAAACAGCAATTACTTGCTTAAAATAATAAAATTACGGTTTGGTAAATAAACCTCTACATGGTGATATGAATGGCAAAATCGTCCGGAAAACGCTTTATGAAACTGGCTGGCATGACAGCGAGTATTGCCGGCAAAGCCGCTAAAAACTCATTAAGGCACCTATCAAGTGACGAAGAAAAACGTCTGCAGGCACGCTCAGAATTGATGCAAGACGTGGGTATCCAAATAGCCGAAACACTTGGTGAGATGAAGGGCGCGGTGATGAAAGTGGGACAAATTGCCTCACAATATAAGGACGTATTTCCACCTGAGGTTGCGACAGCTTTAGAAAAGTTGCAAAAAGACGCACCGCCCATGCCTTATGCGCAGATACGGGCACAAATAGAACGTGAGCTCAAAGCTCCTGTCGATCAACTGTTTACGATGTTTGAAGAAACACCCTTTGCCGCCGCTTCCATTGGACAAGTACACAGGGCTATTCTACCCTCTGGGCAAAAAGTCGTGGTCAAAGTACAGTACCCCGATGTCGATGAAAACTGTGATAGTGACCTCAAACAAGTGCGCATGGCGCTAAAAATCGCTGGCGTCTTGAATATGAGCAAACAATTGCAGGAGCAGCTCTTTAACGAGATTCGTCAAAGTCTGCATGATGAGTTGGACTATGTCAAAGAAGCTCACAACCTACAGGTATTCGGTGCTTTTCATACTGATGACCAAGGACTTATTATCCCCAAAGTCATTAACAGCCACTCTACCAGACGGGTTTTGACATTGACTGAGGAGATGGGAGAGACGCTGACTGTCGCCGCGACGTGGAATAATGAGATCAAACAGAAAATCGCCAAACGACTGTTTCACTTTACTGCAGGTCAACTGTTTGGCTTATACCGGATGCACTGTGACCCCCATCCCGGTAATTTTGCGTTTCGTCATGATGGCAGTGTCGTAGCCTATGATTTTGGCGGTATTCGCAGCTATAGTCATAGTGAGGTTCAATTGTTTCGCCGCTTCGCGCAGCATGCCGTCAAAGGTGATGTGACCGCACTAGAGCAAGACTTAATCGCTCTTGATATTCGCCGTGAGGATGATAAAAATGTGCCGGGTGAATTCTATGAAAAGTGGCTGGCTATTGGTATGAAGCCGCTATCCATTGCACCTTATCAAGAAGGGGCATTTGATTTTGGCAGCAGTCAAGTTCATCATGAAGCCATCAGCCAAATGCGCACCTCATTAAAATACTTCGGGCAATTTCAACCTTCAGCCACGACGATGATGCTAGATCGTACCGTGTCAGGACAATATTGGAACCTAGTCAATCTGGGTGTTGAAATAGACCTGTCACCACTGGTCGCTGAGTATATAACCAACTAGGGCGTGTCCTCATTTTAAAAATGGTGATACAAATGAGGTAAATTGCCGTCAAACAAGGAAAATAGTGCAGATAATATCGATATATTACCTAGCTATTTGACGATGTTTGGCAAGATTTAACCATTTTTAGCCCATTTAGATTGCTATCGGTTGAATTGAGGACACGCCCTAGCCTCTAGCCTACATAGAAAAATAAAGGCTAGTGAACATTACACATGCAGTGCATGGCCGCAGCGGTCGCAAAAAACAGCACTCACGGCATGACCAAATTTTCCGCAGTTCGGACACGTAATGGGGTTAAGCTGTGGACGCATATTTCGAGCAAGCTCAGAAGTAAAAATGCCCGTTGGTACCGCAATGATTGAATAACCCGTAATCATGACCATACTCGCAATCGCTTGACCCAACGGAGTTTTAGGTGACATATCGCCATACCCTACCGTAGTCATCGTAACAACCGCCCAATAGATAGACAGCGGAATACTCGTAAAGCCATTTTCAGGCCCCTCTACCACGTAGATAATCGAGCCGAAAATCGTAACCAATAATACCAGCGATAAGAAAAATACCGTAATTTTTTGCTGGCTGGTTTTGAGTGCCGAGGCCAAAAAACCTGCTTGTTGCATGTAAGCTTTGAGCTTGAGTACGCGAAAGATACGTAAAATACGCAAAACACGTATGACCAACAGATACTGCACGCCTACAAACAACAGGCTTAAATAGCTGGGCAATACAGATAATAAATCCACTACCCCAAAAAAGCTAAAGGCATAACGAAAGCGGTTGGGCGCTGAAAACCAGCGCAATGCATACTCAATGGTAAATAAAATCGTAAAAAACCATTCCGCATAAAAAAACAGCGTGCCATATTGCAAACGCATATATAGCACGCTGTCCAGCATTACCACCCCAACACTGGCCAAAATGGCTATCAACAATACAACATCGAAAAGCTTACCCATGCGGGTATCTGTGCCTTCGATAATAATATGAATGCGGTTACGCAGGTGAGTAATAGCTTCGTTAGTTGGTTGCTTCATAGAGTCAATAGAGTCACAAGATCAATGGTTTAAAAAAACCGAACGATTTAGGCTAGGATGGACAAGCTAAGATTGGTCAAAACGCGTAAAAGTGGTTTATAATATCCCACACCTTATGACTATCAATAGTTATTATCAAGGTTCGATAAGTGACGATATAGGCAGCCATAACGCAAAAAATAATAGTGTAGCAAAAAAGCACTGCTAACGACATACAAATCGTTAACTTGCAGGTAAGTCAATTACCTCAAAAAACAGCTCAATCATATAATAAAAACCGCTTATGAAGTATCAAATATTATCATTCATAGTCTTTTTATTCACACCATAAAAACCACGTAAAACTTTAAGGATGTCATATGGCAGGCCATTCAAAATGGGCAAATATTAAACACCGTAAAGCGCGTCAAGATGCGGTAAAAGGCAAAGTATTTACCAAGATTATTCGTGAAATTGTCTCAGCTGCCAAGCAAGGCGACCCTGACCCTGATAAAAACCCACGCTTACGTGCTGTTATCGAAAAAGCATTGTCAGTCAATATGACTAGGGACACTATCAATCGTGCAGTAGCTCGCGGTACGGGTGGCGATGACAATGACAATATGGATGAAGTGAGCTATGAAGGCTATGGCGTTGGCGGTGTGGCAGTATTAGTCGAAACCATGACTGATAACCTTAACCGAACCGTCAGCGAAGTACGCCATGCCTTTACTAAGAATGACGGTAATCTTGGCACCTCTGGCTCAGTGGCTTATCTCTTTACTAAGCGCGGTGAAATCACCTTCAATGACACAAGCTTAGAAGACGAAGTAATGTTGGTCGCTCTAGATGCTGGTGCGCTTGATATCGAAAATGATGGCGACAGCTTGCTGGTCATTACCGAATGGGAAACTTTCGGTCAAGTCAAAGATGCGCTTAATGCTGCAGGTCTGGTCTCTGACAACGCGGAGGTAACCATGTCGCCGTCAACTACTGCTGAGATAGACAATGTGGATGATGCCGAAAAAGTCATGAAGATGATTGATATGCTAGAAGACATCGATGACGTGCAAGAAGTTTATAGCAATGTGAACTTCTCAGATGAGGTAATGGTGCAACTTGAGCAATAGTTCGGGTTGAGAATATTAAATAAAAAGGCCAAACGTTTTTTAATGTTTGGCCTTTTTTTAGTGACGAGTGATAAGCACTTACTTTAGACTAAGCCTTGCAAGTGACCCCTTCAAGCGCTAACAAATATTCTTTCTTATCCAGCCCACCCGTATAACCACCAAGCTTACCATCGCTAGCAATGACGCGATGACAAGGAACGATGATGCTAAAAGGATTCCTACCATTGGCATTGGCCACCGCGCGAAAGCCTTTGGGATTATCCACATTTCGTGCCAGCATTGCATAGCTGATAGTTGCGCCATGATCGATGTTTTGTAATGCCCGCCATACTCGTTGCTGAAATGGCGTGCCCAAAGACAGATCTAATGCTAAGTCAAACGCTTGACGCTCACCCTTAAAGTACTCATCCAACTGCTTTATAGTCTCTAATAGTAGCGCTTGAGCCGGTTCATTTTCGCTTAGCTTATCCTCATTGATAAACGTAAAGCTCTTATCAACAAGGCCATAGTGCTTTTTAAGTTTGGGAATGGATTTTGAGCTATGCCAAGCGTCACCCGTCTGCTGCCAGTTGACTTCAACCAGTTTAGGGCTGCTATGCTCATTGACGCTGGCAATTAACGTTAACTGGTTAGATCCAAAAGCTGCTTCGGTGACTATCATGGTTTTCCCCTGTTAAATCATTACGTTTTTAAGGCTCTATCATTGAACATCGACTCAAACAAACTATCGAGTACTACTCTTTATCGTCGGTTTCGAACAAGGCGGCGACAAACTGCTTTGGACTAAAAGCGCGTAAGTCATCAATCGACTCACCAACGCCAATATAACGAATCGGCACGTCTGTGGTTTCGGCAATATTAAAGACCACGCCACCTTTGGCCGTTCCATCTAACTTAGTAATCGTAATACCCGTTAATGGGACGACTTTGTTAAAGAGTTCTACTTGATTGATCGCATTTTGACCCGTGCCAGCATCGAGAACAATCATGCCTTCGTGCGGTGCGCTTGGATCAGCTTTACGCATGACGCGTACGACTTTTTCTAGCTCCGCCATGAGATGCGTTTTGTTTTGCAAGCGTCCAGCAGTATCGGCGATCAGTACATCGATATTTTTTGCTTTGGCAGATTGCATGGCATCAAAGATCACAGAGGCACTATCAGAGCCATGACCCTGCGCCACGACTGGAATATTATTGCGCTCACCCCAGATTTGTAGCTGCTCGGTTGCGGCAGCACGGAATGTATCACCAGCTGCGAGCATGACAGATTTGCCCTCGCCTTGTAAGCGCTTGGCAAGTTTACCAATCGTCGTCGTTTTACCGACCCCATTGACGCCCACTACTAAAATTACAAAGGGTTTTTTGCTGGTATCAATCACCAGTGGCGCGACTTTTGGCGTTAAGATATCAACCAGTTCCGTTTGCAACGCTTTATACAATGAATGGGCATAAATTAAGTCACCACGGTCTGTCTGCTCAGTGAGACTTTTGATGATACGGTTGGTCGCGTTGACACCGATATCGGCGACCAATAGCTGATCTTCGACTTCTTCTAACAGCTCATCATCGATCTCTTTGCCACCGATCAGGATACTGACCATCCCTTCGGCTAAGTTCTTCCGTGATTTACTCAGCCCCGTTTTCATACGGTTAAACCAGCTGCCTTTTTTCTTATTATCCTGCTGTTCTTGTGAGTCTTCTGGCAATGGCGACGGCTTTTCTGCTTGTTGTACTTTATTATTTTCTGGGCTTACGCTTGCTGTATCTCCCAATTGCTCTTGTAATGGCATGGTTGGAATGGTTGAAATGGTTGAAGCCGTATTAGTCTTGCTGTTAGCTTCTGTTTCCTTGGCACGCGAAAAACTTTCAGAGGAACTTTTAGGTACGTTATGCTCCTCTGTCATGACAATCGGCGTGGCTAAAGCGATACTCTCAGCAGCATGGGCGCTTGAGACGTCTTTGTTTGTCGTCGTTTCTTGCTCTGTGGCCTTATCATTATTCACTGCATTGTCATTATTTGCCGCATTGTCATGATGCTTATCGGTCATCCCAGCATCATCTAACGGTTTGGTTGGTACGATATCCTCATCAACGATGGGCATAGATTGCACCGGTAGGCTGGGTAAGGTAATATCATCGTCATCTAAATCATCAAGACCACCGTCAAGGTTAATGACCACACGATTGCTATTGTTTGGGTTATTCATAAGCTTGCCCTAAAAGTTATCATTATTAGTAAGATGTTTATTTTAAAATCGGTCAGTATATCGTCCGTTTTCTATCATTCAAATGATAGATTATTTTTAGCCTAGTTTAGCATAATTCAAGTTGCTCTCAGCCTTTACCATCCTAGACCGAGGTTAAATGCTAGAATTCATTAGATGAGATGAATGGTTGAGAAAGTTTAGCTTAAGGTTTGGACACAAAAATCTGACCTTCAATATGCGTAACTTCGCCTACTCTTAGCGAGCTTTATTCAATAACTTCATATTAGGAATCACCTATGTCATCGCTATCAGATTATTATAAAAAAATTGCCAATATCAGTGCGGCTCTATTAATAACCACCATCGCGCTGTCAGCGACTGGCTGTAACACCACGCAAGAGTTTAAGCCGACGGCTAGCGTGATAGTTGGCGCGCATAAATCGCTGTAACGCCAGCACTGTCGATTACTATATTTAGCATGCATACATTCAGCCGTCTTTTTATATAAGTAGAACCTACCATGTCCTCGACCTTACCCTTACCTGCTAGCTTCTTACGCCTTGCCTGCGCTTTGGCGATAGCAACTACCCTTGCCGCTTGTCAGACTAACAGCGTTGGCACTACTTCGTCAGCGGATGGAAACGCACTTGTCCAAAGCCCAGACAGCAAGGAATCCCAGCCATCGTCAGCGTTGTCTATGGATATGTCAGGTCGGCATGAGTATCAGTTAGCAAACGGTCTAAAGATCGTGGTAAAAGAAGACCACCGCGCACCCGTCGCCATAACCCAGATTTGGTATCGAGTAGGCTCGACAGATGAGCCGCTTGATAAAGGCGGCATCTCGCATTTGCTAGAGCATATGATGTTCAAAGGTACCTCTACTGTATCAAGTGACGACTATGAACGCCTAATCGCCAAATTTGGGGGCGTTAACAATGCCTTTACCAGTTATGACTATACGGGTTATTACGAGCTATTCCCAGCCAACCGTATGCCACTGGCGCTAGAGCTTGAAGCCGATCGAATGAAAAACTTAATCTTTGATGACAAGGAATTTACCAAAGAGCACCAAGTGGTCATGGAGGAGCGACGCCAACGTACTGATGACAACCCACTTGCCAAAGCTTATGAATCATTTCGATTGTTGGCGCTACCTGATAGCCCAAAAGGCGAATCTGTCATTGGCCCTATGAGTGAGCTTGAATCCATTACGCTCCCAGAGCTAAAAGAGTGGTACAAGACTTGGTACGCACCCAACAATGCAACCTTGATGATAGTTGGCGATGTTGACCCAACAGAAGTGTTGGCGCAAGTCAAACGCTACTTCGGTGAGCTAAAACCAAGCAATCTGCCCAAACGACCTGCTGTCAGTCAAAAAGGCTTCCGGGGTTATCAGCAAGTTGAGTCTGAACAAGCGGTACAAGTACCAGTTTTGCTGATGGGTTATAACGTGCCCAGTCTCGTCACTGCCGGCACAGCCAATGAAAAACAAGCTTACGCGTTATCGTTGGCACAAGACGTATTGGATGGTGGTCTGTCTGCTCGCTTAGAGAGCCGACTGATACGCGAACAAGGCCTGCTCACCACAGTTGGCACCTCTTATGACTTGCTCGATCGCGGTGATGGACTGTTTTTAATTCAAGCGACGCCGCGTGAAGGTGTCA
This sequence comes from Psychrobacter okhotskensis, assembly GCF_013248965.1. Lineage (GTDB taxonomy): Bacteria > Pseudomonadota > Gammaproteobacteria > Pseudomonadales > Moraxellaceae > Psychrobacter > Psychrobacter okhotskensis. The sequence goes on from NZ_JABRVQ010000006.1 coordinate 19,697, forward strand.
GCTTAGAACAAGCGCAGCAAGCTATAATTTCTGAAATAGAAAAGCTTAAAACCGATCCTATTGCTGCTGACGAAGTCAGTCGTGCCAAAACCAATACAGTCACTGGATTGGTCTATGCGCAAGACAGCATGGAGGGTCAGGCACGCATGATTGGCTCGCTACAGTCTATCGGTCTCGATGACAGACTGCTTGCCGAACTACCAGCCAAGCTCGATGGCGTCAAAATCTCTGATATTCAAGCGGCCAGTAAAAAGTACTTGGTCAAAGATAATTTGACCGTCATGCATGTGATACCGCCTACTGAGCAAGCATCTAAAGAAAAAGCATCTACAAAGCAAATAAGTCAAAAAACGGTAAGCAAAAATCAATAATAACAACGTGCTGTCAATATTTTCACTGATAAGACAATGCTAAAGACCTTATTAATAAGAAGAAAGCCATGACTCAGACTACTTTTCTCATGAATATAAAAAGAAGCCCTTTAATGTCATTAGTAAAGCGCGAATTTAAACCTCATTTCGAACCTCGTTTCGAACCTGGGTTTAAGCAGCGTTCCTACTTGAGCCTAAGTATATTATTAGGTTTGACGATATTGACGACCACCGCTCAGGCAGATACCACTGGTAGCGAAGACTTTCGTACGCCATCATCTGCCGTTGATATAAATGCACCAATAGCCGCACTATCAACACTCACAAGTGTCGCTGATGCCAAGCCATCAAAAGTCACAGTGCCAACCATTCAACCGTTCAAAACCAAATCTGGCGTTCCTGTGCTTTTTGTACGCACCACCGCCCTGCCCATTGTTGATATTGATTTACGCTTTAATGCAGGTAGTGCCCGAGATGGCAGCATACGCAAAGCCGGTTTTGGCATTGCCAATATGACCGCTACGATGTTGGAACAAGGCTCTAAAAGCTTAGATGAAAATGAGTTCACCCGCGCTGTTGAAACCTTGGGAGTGAATTTGAGCAGTAGCGCCTATAAAGATATGTTTATCGTCTCGCTACGCAGCTTATCCGATGACAAACATCTACTGCCTGCCGTCGACTTGATGACTCAAATGCTGAATGAGCCAGCGTTTGATGCAGATATCCTAGCTCGTAACAAAGCGCGGTTATTGGTCGGTTTGCAGCAGCAAAAACAAGACCCCAATAGCCTTGCGAGTATTGCTTTTAATGAAGCTTTATATGGCGACCACCCTTACGCCCATCCTTCCGTTGGCACCCTCGACAGTGTACCGACTATTGAAAGAAAAGAATTAATCGACTTCAAAAATCGCTATTTGGTTGCGGCAAATGCTTCTATCGCGATGACAGGCAATCTGACTTTAAGCCAAGCCAAAAAACTTGCTGACAATATCACTGCTGACTTGCCGGTCGGTCAAGCCGCGACAACGCTACCTGAGCCCAAACCACTGACAAAAGCGCAGCATATTCACATTCCTTTTCCCAGCACCCAAACGACCGTACTAATGGGACAACTGGGCGATAAACGCGCCACCGATGCTATCGCACAGCAGAAGCAAACTAACTTTGCCGTGGGTAACGAAGTGCTGGCAGGAAGTGACTTTAATGCGCGGCTGATGACTGAAATCAGACAAAACCTTGGCTATACCTATGGTATTTCAGGCTCAATGAGTCCGATGCTAGCGCGCGGCCCTTACCAGATTGGTTTTTCGACGCGCAATGATAAAGCGCGCGCTGCTATTGATGCCAGCTTAGACGTCATCAATGATACTTTGGATAATGGTATTACTAGCACTGAGATGCGCTTGACGACCGACAATTTAAAGAACAGTTTTCCGATGGGCTTTGCCAGCAACGCCGGTATCAATAGCTTATTGGGAATGATGAATTTTTATCAATTGCCCAATAATTATCTGACCAATTATGTAAGCCGTATTGAGCAAGTACGATTACCAGAGGTCAATGAAACCATGCGCGATACGCTCAAACCTGATAACTTTTTGATTGTCACTGTTGGACAAGAGGATCCTTGGAAGGCCGATAAATAGTGATTATTAATAATAATGAAGATCAAAAAAAGCACTTATAAAAGTGCTTTTAGACAAATTATTAAAGATAGCTATTGGCAGTAACTATTGGAAGTAGCTATATGAAATACAAGAAGAATAGACAATAGAAAAATAAAGGATGACGTTACAAGTACTAACTACTATGTAAAGTCGTCAGCTTAGGTTACGTTAGCTAGTGATGGTGATGTTTACGTCATAGCTTAAGCGCGTGGGTTTGTGAGTTGCCCCGACATAATTTAAGCGAATCACATGTTTATCATAAGATTGAACTTGATAAGGACCATTGGCAAAGTTATGCATGGTTGGGACAATTAATAACGTCTCGATTTGATCGCTATTAATATTAATATCGATGCTTTGACCTGCTTCTGGGTATAAATAATAGTCACAATAATCTGATATCAAGACCTCAGCCGTACGGACGATAGTGTCATCATCGACGTTTTTTTGCAGCAGTTTTGGACATATATCAGGACGTTTAGCGGCGAGAAGCGCATAAGAATTTCTGATATTTTCTTCGATATCTTCTGCATCCGAAGCATTTGCATTGGGCAAGCTATTTTCAGAAGCAGGGTCTGGACTGCAAGCACTAACACACAGAAGAGACAAAACCACTGAGCAACATAACCCCGTATACATCTGGGTTGAGCGCAAAGTGCTTTTTTTAGGTTTGTCTGATTGACTCAATCTTTCTACTGCTGAGTACCGCTTTTTCATAAATCCCGCTTACAGCAAACGATGGTGTATTATTTTTGACATAATACACCATCATTTGTTGCAATAGAAAATGGTTTATATACGTATGAGTATAACTGGATAATTATATTCGTTTTTACGATAATATCGGCTTTATCAATAGCGACAGGAAGAGCTGCTGCTGGCATGATTAAAGCCCCATTTGCGGTATCCATCAGTATCCAAATGGATAGCGCCTGTGGAATACAACCCCAACCCAAAGTTATGAGACTGACCTTGATATTGCCAGAACTGACATAAGCCATCTTGCATGGTGCTCAGTAGCCATAAATTGTCTTCGTACTCAGGCACCCAAATATCTATAGCGCCTGCGGTCATATGTTTGCTGCTACTTGCCCCGCCAGCACAGTCATTGAGTCCAGGACTGCGATATACCGAGCGTATCTCAGTACTAGCGGGTAAAATACCTTGGTTTTTTAGCTCACTATACAGGCGCAATGTGGGCACGACATTGGCCCATAACTCTTGCGGCGGCAGCTGATAAGGCTCATAGCCACATTTATCCCAACTGCGTGCCGTCGTGAGTAATTGAGACAAGGGCGGTACATTACGAGCACCCACTCGCGCATTTAAATAGCGTTGATAGTCGGCAACTTGGCTCGCTCGGTAGCTATTGCTGTTTAGCCAGCCGTTAAAATCTATACTGGTAAAATTATTATAAGTATTATTACTGGTACTGTAAGTAGAGGGATAGGTGGTACTGTAGCTAGGCGCGCGTCTATTGATGTTGACGCGTTTGTTCTCTTCAATGGATACACTGGCATCAAAATTGAAATCGCGTTGTTTTTGCTGAATCAAGCCCTGCATGCTATCGCCAGTCACCACATTTGCGCCACTTAGCCTTGCTCCACTTAACATAGTAACACCAGAGTTATATGTCGCATTAGTAGAAGGCTTGATATAGGGATTACTGCTACTATTATCGCTACTATTGCCATGACGGACTTGAATGCGGCGCTCACTGCTGTCGCTCACGATAGCCGCATGAACGCTGATACTACTGGCACAAACCAATAAGGCAATAATAGGCTTGTGAATCTGCCCATAGACATGGTTTTTTTTATTGATCATTGCAAGAAACACCCGCTAAAAACGTTTTACCGATACTATCAAATTTTTAGCAAGCAGGCTAAACTATCGCATCTAATTCTTAGCGACCTATTCGTAATTAACACTTATCCTTATAATCTTCATAGTTACGTGACTTTATTACTAATGTGTTACTTTATTGGTTAGCATCTATTAGAATGAATACCTTATATTTATTGATTAATCATTTGTTTGTGTCAAATCAGACTTCTCTTTTACGCCAATTGCCAGCCACATTTTGCCTATGTCTTCTAATCCGCAATACCGTTTTTCCCGTCAGAGCCACCATTTAGGTCAGGGTCATGCACCGACGCTATGGCAACGTATTCATATTGACCCATGGTTGACTCTGCTTTTATTGACGGTTTGTTGTATTGGTTTAACGATTTTATATAGTGCTTCGACCCAAGATGGGAGCATGGTCATACGCCAGATGATTAGCTACGGGGTAGCGTTTGCCGTCATGTTTACCATGGCTCAGATACCGCCCAGCATTTATCGTAGCTTTACGCCTGTTTTTTACGTTCTAGGACTCGTACTATTAGTATTGGTAGATATTATTGGCGAGGTGCGCATGGGTGCACAGCGCTGGATTAACCTGCCAGGATTTGGCAGCGTGCAGCCTTCAGAATTTATGAAACTTGGCATGCCGATGATGTGCGCTTGGTTTTTGTCTAAGCGCGATCTACCTCCTTCAGCCTCAAGTATCGCCATTACATTAGCGTTGATTATCGTTCCGGTGCTATTGATTGCCAAAGAACCTGATTTGGGTACTTCGCTGCTGGTTGCGGCCAGCGGCATTTTTGTGCTTTTTTTAGCAGGTCTGTCATGGCGAATGATTTCAGGAGCGGCCATCTTAGCGATACCGCTTATCGCCATCGCTTGGAATTTTTTGTTACATGACTATCAGCGTACCCGAGTATTGACATTGCTCAACCCGGAAGCGGATGTGCAAGGTGCTGGCTGGAATATTATTCAGTCCAAAACCGCCATTGGCGCAGGGGGGCTGACGGGTAAAGGCTATTTGGAAGGCACACAGTCGCATCTACATTTCTTACCAGAAGGCCATACTGACTTTATTATTGCCGCGTTTTCTGAAGAATTCGGTCTGTTGGGCGTTATGTTACTGATGTTCGTCTACGCATGTCTACTCACACGCGCCTTATATATTGCTTTTACCCATCCCGATGTTTATAGCAGACTATTGGCAGGCGCGGTCGCCATGTCGTTTTTTGTCTATGTGTTCGTCAACGTCGGTATGGTTGGCGGTATTTTACCTGTTGTTGGCGTTCCTCTACCTTTCGTTAGCTATGGCGGCACGGCAATCGTCACTTTGATGGCAGGCTTTGGGTTATTAATGTCCATTCATACCCATAAATCTAACTAGAGCATGGCTTTAATCTTAATATGAGATAATGAAAAAACACTATGTCGGTAACAGCTAAAAAGGCGCTATTTTATGGCGTCTTTTTTTAAAGCCTACATGAAATTTTGGACTTGGAATGTCTGTATAAACACGCCATACGTGACTCTTGAAAGTATCAAAAACGCAAACTATAGCGACTTATTAATTAAAAAATAGCAGCCTTAATATCCAAAAATTAGAATATTAAGATAGAATTTAAGCAGTTTTTAGGAGCTAATAATTCGTTTTATTTGTAATTAATGCTACATATTCTTTGATATTACCCATCATTTATCATAGCCACATCCTACCTTAAACTACTGATATATTTAGAAAAAATATATTTATACTACAGCTTTTTTCCTCTAAAACTCCCCCTATTGTTACTCTACACTGATAGGTTTTAATCCTTGTTTTTTACAAATAATTGCGTTAACCTCGTTTTATTGTGTTTTGCTACATAACCCGTACAGAGCTACTAACAAACTTAGCATTTAATTATATTTTAGTTATAGCTCATCCGTATAGTTAGCAAATCCGAGATTTCAGACTTTCAAATCGACTACTTAGTTAACGCTTTAATAACAAAGTAATACGTAATACACTTTAAAACGTTTATTAATTTAGCAATACATGGAAGTTTGTTTATCGGATATGATAAATGTCGGTACTGACCATTGAAACTTTAGTTATTTAACTATGAGAGTCGGTACTTAATTAATGTTGTTAACTATCATTTGAGCACATCGTAAACGTTTCAGTCATTTACTACTGCAACGCATTTATGATAACAAAATGAAAATTATCATATGTTAGACCCTATAAAAGCCATCTTTTGCATCAATCCTGATTAGAATAACCGATTGATATATAGGCTTTAGAGCTTGCGACACGATTAGATTGGTCTAAGTCTGTCACACTCGATCTAAGATTTTTAGAGTTAGGTTTTAATGTATAAGTTATAGAGGTATTTATGAATAAGCGTTTATCTGGTTTACTTACAATGTCAGTATGTCTATTTGCTGGCTCTGCAGTCGCATCTAATGCCAATGCGGTAGAAGCAAAAACCACCCTTGCAATGATTTCGCAAGATAACGCCTCCCATATCGACCGTGTACTCGGTGAGCTTAGTCGTCAACATGATGGTGCTTCAAGCTTGGTTAAGTCTGCCCGTCAGCCTACCTCATTAGCACTTAGCAGCTCACTATTAGCGAGCGATACCGCCCAAGTAAGCAATGACGAAGACGTGCTAGAGCGTTTAACAGCAGTCGCGTCTAACTCAGTGAGCAAATTTAAGCAAACCGGTTTGGCATCTTGGTACGGCCGTAAATTTCATGGTCGCAAAACGGCCAGTGGTGATACTTTTGATATGAATGCCCTGACAGCGGCTCATCGTTCACTACCATTAAATTGCTATGTCAAAGTCACCAATAAGACCAATGGCAAAAGCGTCGTGGTAAAAGTCAATGATCGCGGTCCATTCCACGGTAACCGAGTAATGGATTTGTCTTATGGTGCTGCTAAGCAACTAGGTATCACTAGCAAAGGGGTTGGTAACGTCTCGATTGAACGTGTTTCAGGACCCTAGTTCTAAACCTACAGTTTTATAACTAAAGTTATAGCTAAAACGAAAAAAGCGCCTAACCACGATGAGTTAGGCGCTTTTTTATGTCTGACATTTATCTTTTTTAATATAAAGCTATAAGCCTATCGCTTACAACTCAAACGCACTTTCGATAGCATCGTCGAGACGTTCAACGGCAATCACATTAATGCCTTTAAATTGAGGAGAATCCTTCGCAGGTGCGTTAGCTTTAGGAATAATAGCGTGCTTGAAACCATGCTTCATCGCTTCTTTCAATCGTTCTTGACCGTTAGGTACAGGGCGTATCTCTCCAGACAAGCCTACTTCACCGAACACGGCTAAGGATGAAGGCAAGGGCTTTTCTTTGATACTTGAAGCACAAGCCAATAATACAGCCAAATCAGACCCTGTCTCTATGACCTTGACGCCGCCAACCACGTTGACATACACGTCTTGTCCACTGGTATGAATACCGCCGTGACGATGCATGACGGCCAGCAGCATGGATAAGCGTTGAAAATCTAGCCCCAGCGCCATACGTCTAGGTTGACCTTGCGAATCATCAACCAACGCCTGTACCTCGACCAATAGCGGTCTCGTACCCTCACGACTGACCATAACGACCGATCCAGCCACGGGCTTATCATAACGGCTCAAAAATATCGCTGACGGATTGGCGACTTCTTTCAGTCCCATATCGGTCATACCAAAAATACCGAGCTCGTTAACCGCACCAAAACGATTTTTGACGGCGCGAATCATCCGAAAGCGGGAGTCTGACTGTCCCTCAAAATACAATACCGTATCAACCATATGCTCAAGCACGCGTGGCCCTGCGAGCGTACCTTCTTTGGTCACATGCCCCACTAAAAATAGCGCAGTGCCCGTCTGCTTGGCATACCGTGTCAAAATAGCCGCAGATTCTCGAATTTGACTGACGCCGCCCGGTGCAGAATTGATGGCATCTGTATAAATAGTCTGAATAGAGTCAATAATAGCAATGGCTGGCTGCTCTTGAGTTAAAGCCGCACAAATAGTCTCGACGTTGGTCTCGGCCAATACCCGAAGTCTGTCAGCAGGCAGATCCAAACGTTTGGCACGCATAGCAACCTGAGCCAGTGACTCCTCGCCGGTCACATAAAGCGCACTACCTGCCAGCGAATCAGCACGAGCCATATTGGTCGCTGTTTGCAATAAGATAGTTGACTTACCAATACCGGGGTCGCCGCCTATTAATACGACAGATCCGGCAACCAATCCACCGCCAAGCACACGATCAAACTCGCTAATGCCAGTGGGCAAGCGCGTATCTAGGCCGACGCTGACAGCATTAAGCGGCATGACCGCACTATGAGTGCCTGCATAGTTGCCAGCGGGTGCACCTGTACTACGAGACACCGCTCGACTAGCATTAGGCTTAGCAGTATTCTTATTATGATGCGGCATACTGACGTTTGGCGCTTCAACCAAGCTGTTCCATTCCCCGCAATCCGTACACTGCCCTGCCCATTTGCCAAAATGCGCCCCGCAATGCTGACAGACATAACTGCTTTTATTTTTTGCCATAATGTATAAGCCTTATACAGACGATCAATAATAAAATATCAGAATACTTTTTTAAGTGTTTATATGAGAATAATTGTATGAAGAAGCCGTTAAGATGACAGGCTGTGTAGCAGGGATAATAACGAATAGGGTATGAATTATGGTCGTTGACACAAAAGATAGCTGAGACTTTATGCCAACTTATAAAAACAGAAACGAACGTGAATAGTGGTTAACTTACTGATTTATACCTGAAAATCTTTACCTAGGTACACAGATTTCACCAATTCATTATCTAAAACATCGCAAGCTGTACCTTCAGCAATAATGGCACCTTCTGAGACGATATAAGCTTTTTCACAAATAGCGAGCGTGTCGCGGACATTATGATCCGTGATTAGTACGCCAATACCACGATTTTTTAGCGTTAATATCACATCTTTAATATCACCAACAGAGATAGGATCAACGCCCGCAAAAGGCTCATCGAGCAAGATAAACTTCGGATCAGCTGCTAGGGCACGGGCAATCTCGCAACGGCGACGCTCACCGCCCGATACACTCATTCCCAAAGATTTGCGTACATGTCCTAGATTGAATTCACCGATTAGTTTTTCAAGCTCTTGGCGCTGCTCATTGGCCGTCAATTCTGTACGCGTTTGTAAAATAGCTAAGATATTGTCTTCAATAGACAGTTTGCGGAAGATAGAGGCTTCTTGCGGCAAATAGCCAATACCAGCACGAGCACGCTCATGCATGGCATATTTGGATAAATCCATGTTGCCTAAGCTGACGCTGCCTTTATCCATGTTAACCAGTCCGACGACCATATAAAAACTGGTGGTTTTACCGGCACCATTAGGGCCTAATAATCCAACCACTTGACCTTGATCAACAGAAAACGAGACATCTTTGACGACCCAACGTTTGCCATAGCGCTTACCTAAGTTCTTCATACACAAGCGCACGACAGGCTCAGCGTTGATGGTTGGGGCTAAAGGGTCAAGATTTTGGTTATCACTCATAACTTACTCATAGTGTTATCGAAATTTAAGCGCTGCTACAGACTGGTTTGTACAATTTAGCGTACACCGCTCTGGCTATTACTGTTGCTGGGCGGGAAAACCAACTCCACGCGCTGATTGCCGCCAGCAGTCGCTTCTACATCACCCGCCTTTAAGCTATAACGAATGACATTACCTGCGAAACTGGCACCATTTTGTACAAGCTTTGCATTGCCAGTCAACGTGATAATACCAGTGATGGCATTATAATCAATTTTATTGGCCTGACCTTTCGCCACGCCTTTTTCTTGGGTAACTACTTGTTGCATAGTGGCTGGACGACCGGTCGCTACTGCAGAGTTGATACTACGACCCTGTGATAAGTTGACCGTAATATTATCTGCGGTCATCTTAAACGTACCTTGAGTAATAACCACACCACCAGAATAACTCGTGACGCCGGTACGTTCACTATACGTGGCTTTATCTGCCAACAGCTTGATCTGCTGGTTGGCGTCTGATGGCAGCGCATGACTGTATAGTGGTAACGCTAGCAACATCATGACCGATAGCGTGCGCAGACGAGGAGAGACTTGAATCGAGCGGGTCGATAATAAGCGCAAAGTAGGCAAAAATTTAGATTTCATAAATATTACTCGTTTTATTATTAGTAGTAGGATTTGCAAACTTTATGCTAACGATAGTCAATTCTATATTAATCGGACACGGTCTCAGGTTATTAGAGTCACTCGGCGTACTATAGATAGCACTTTCGCTCATCTGTCCTGTCTCTCAATTATTCTGAACCAACTATATTGTTTTAATGCTTTTTGACGTAATCATTTACTGTAAAAGGCAACGGTGATTAAAACAAGGCTTTGTCTTGACGGTCAGCAGGAGAAAAATTCACAGCGACCTGACCGAACTCATATTCTCCAGTCTCAAGATTGGCTTTCATACTTGATGCTTCAAATCGATTCATCCCTTGTTCAATCTTGACCGCTTCATCACTATAAACTTGACCTGACTTGGTATTGCCTTTAAGAGTATTACCCGTCACTTTGATGGGTTCAATATCTGATGCGCCATCAGCTTTATCTTCACTAACTAAGGTAAAGCCACCAGACAAACTCAGCTCTCCAGTCTGTTGGCTAATAGCAGCACTACCCGCTTCGATACGATAGCGCTGCTCATCTGAGGGCTCCCAATTCATCGTAATACCGGACATCTCATCCTCATTAGTCACCGGATTGTGTGTCAACGATTCAGCGGTAAGCTCATATTCCGTTTCGCCTTGCTCATTGGTTTGCACCGCCTTGATGTCGGTCGCTTCATAATCAACATCCGTCGCTTCCATACTGACTGGCGGTGATATATCTCCTTGCTGCTGAAAAAACCAGCCAGCAATACCAGCAATAATCAACGCTAAAACTATTAAAACACGAGTATTCACGACAAGTTATCCTGAGTTTGTGCCTCATCAAGCGTATAGTGCGCGATAAAGTCTTGATAATGACCGTGACCTTTTAAGATAAGATCACATATTTCACGAACTGCCCCCGTACCGCCTGCGCGGGTGGTAACCATGTCGCTACGCTTAATCACTTCGGCATGAGCATTGGGCACCGTTGCCGCAAACCCCACGGTTTGCATCGCTTTAATATCTGGCAAATCATCGCCCATATAAGCACAATCAGCCGCCGTAATGTTGAGTGCCGGGTCAAGGGTAGATAACAATTCATTTAAGGCAATGAGCTTATCATCACGTCCTTGTACCACATAATTCACACCCATCTCGACAGCGCGCTTATCCACCATGGCGCTGCTACGACCCGTGATAATAGCAGTCAAAATGCCATACCGTGCTAACGACTTAACGCCGACACCATCGTGTACCGAAAAGGCCTTAGTCTCAATACCATTGGCGTCATAGATAATTTGACCATTGGATAAAATACCATCAACATCCAGTACCAATAGCTTCACTTGTCCGGCTTTTTTTATTAAGTCTTGCATGAGTCATCCCTTCTTAAAGACTTTTTGGCTCTTATTTATGTAGCGTTATTTTTTTAAATGCATAATGCTTACTTAACACCCGCTTGTAGTAAGTCATGAACCGTAATAATCGCTTCCAAGCGATCTTCGTCATCGATAATCAATAGCTGGCTAATGCCGTTTTCGTTCATGACACTCAAAGCGTCTGATGCGCGCATGCTTTTACTGATGCGACGTGGGTCGTGTACCATCACATCGCGCATCGGTGTTTGTAGATCAATGCCTTTTTCTAAGCCACGGCGTAAGTCACCGTCTGTAAATACGCCGACAACTCTGTCATTATCATCAATGACCACTGTCATACCTAAACGCCCAGCAGACATGGTAAAAAGCGCCTCTTGCAATGGGGCTTGTTGATTGATAAGTGGCAAATCTTCTGACTTAGTATGCATCAAATCTTCGACGCGCGTGAGCAGTTGACGACCTAACGCCCCTGCTGGATGCGATAAAGCAAAATCCTCTGACGTAAAATTGCGCGCATGCACTAAAGCCACTGCCAAGGCATCGCCTAGCGCCAATGTAGCGGTGGTGCTAGAAGTGGGCGCAAGATTTAGCGGACAGGCCTCCTGCGATTTACCCAAAGTCAATACAATGTCAGCTGCGCGCGGTAACATGCCACGCTTATCACGGCTGATACTAATCAGTGGAATATTTAAATGCTTAACCACAGGCAGCAGCATTTTAATTTCGTCTGACTCGCCAGAGTTTGAGATGGCCAGCAACACATCGCCTTTCACCAGCATACCTAGGTCTCCATGCCCCGCTTCACCAGGATGCATAAAAAAAGCGGGTGTACCAGTAGAGGCAAAGGTCGCAGCGATTTTGCGCCCAATCAATCCTGACTTACCCATACCAGTCACCACTACCCGACCTTTACAGGCCAAGATAATATCGCAAGCCTGTGCAAATCTATCGTCTATCTGCTCTGTCAGTAGTGCTAACGCCGATATCTCGGTATTGATGGCTTCGATAGCGGTACTAATATATTGCTCATGGGTCAGATTGCTTTGGCTATTACTCATGCATCAGCTCTATGTTTATAATGAATCGATAAGATATTTTACTATACTCTGAGCAATATTAATAATGCCCCGCAAAACCCAATAGCAACGTCAAATCGATATCAATGTTTAGTAGTTATTATACGTCTATTTATACAAAAAAAACCCACTATAGCAGCAGGTTTTGATTAAGTATATCAAGTCGAGATAACGCATCTATAGGCAAAATACTTCCTGTCTATGATCGGTTATTTATTATCAACTTAGTTGTTATTATCAGACTCGTTATTTGGCTTACTTTCGAAGCTCGCACTGTCTGCTGGCGTCTCAAACCCACGGTCTTGACCAAAACCACCACGTTCAAAACCGCGATCTTGACCTTGTCCTAAACTACCACGCTCAAAGCCGCGATCTTGACCTTGGCTAAAGCCACCACGGTTGAAGCCACTACGATTAGCAGCAAAACCGCGCTCTTCAAAACCACTGCCGCTAGCAGGATTACTACCACGTTCAAAACCACTACCTTGATAACTGGTTGGCGCGGCACTCTGAGGCTGAGAGGTAGTGCCTGTCGCTGTGCTACTACGCGGGTTACGCGCTGGTACAACCGTCGAGATGGCATGCTTATAAACCATCTGGCTCACGGTATTTTTGAGCAACACGACATATTGGTCAAACGACTCAATCTGACCTTGCAATTTGATACCATTAACTAAAAAAATAGAGACAGGAATGCGATCTTTGCGCAGCGAGTTCAAGAACGGATCTTGTAAAGTTTGTCCTTTTGACATGAAATCTCTCCTAAATATTATATAATTATGTTTTAAGCGCCAATTATTTTAAGTGTTGATTCAATTATAATGGCTAAGAGTAGATACAATAATAAGTTTTATTTATAAAACGTATCTAAATAAACACTGGTCCTTCTTAAGCGATTCCACTTTATCGTGAATACATTATTATTGTAGATAATTAAGTAACTACTTGTTTCATAAACTGTTTTTATCAACAAACGTCAATTAATAATAGTTAATAAAGCAATGGCGATCGCGCAAAATACACCACTTTACTGAATTTAAATTATAACAGCTATTAACGTTGTATTTTGAAACTAATTGTCATTACTTTCTAGTGTGTTTATGAAGCGTTGCTGCTATGTTGTGTTTCTAATAAGATGGAGCAAAATCAAGACAGACTTTAAGGCAAATAACGCCTTTAAGAATGGCTAAAGCAGATAGTTTCTTGCCTCTGCCATTGTTGTGAATGCTTTAATCTCTAACGTATGGTTCATAGAGTCATTTGTATCATCAGCAGAGTTGGGACTTATTGCTACTGGTGTCGCAGTACTGGGCAGTTGCATTACTTTGCGAAGCCAAGTGTACTGGCGCTTTGCTAGCTGTCTTGTCGCATATAATGCCTTATTTTGCATTTGCTGACAAGCAAGCAACTCGGTTTGGCTATCGGCCGAACTTGATTCAAGAAGAGGCTGAGATGCTTTATCTTGTTGTGACTTATTACTTATTGAACTGTCTAATTCGCCAAAAGCCTCGTAAAACAACGCCTTGTCTAAATGCGGCTGTTCAAATATTGGATGATTAGTATGCACGAGATATTCTAAGACTTGCCGATAGCCAACGCAGCGCATCGACGGCAAATTCGGTGTTAGTGGATACTGCTCAAGCAGCCTGATTACTTCAGCCACTAGACCCTCATTCCACATGATGTCTAGACGCTGCTCGATACGCTCATGTAACCATGGGCGATCAGGCATCACTGCCAATACATGCCAGTTCTGATTGGGATTATGGGCCAATGCTTGTTTGGGCTTTCGCTGCCAGTCACTAATTGGGATATCTGTTTGCAAATACACTTCAATAGCGCGGGTAATACGCTGAGTATCAGTGGCATTGAGGCGCTGGTGGCTCACCGCATCAACTTCACCTAGATAGTCATATAGCACACTTATACTTTCATCTTGTCGCCATTGCTCCACCCGCGCACGGACGCTATCATCGCTATCTGGTACTGGAGATAGCCCATCTAATAGCGCCATGTAATACATCATGGTACCGCCAATGAGCAAGGGTATTTTGCCGTTTTCATGACAGCGATCAATCAGACGAGCAACATCATTAACGAATTCTGCAACGCTATAGCTCTGAGTCGGGTCAATAATATCAACTAAATGGTGCGGATAACGCGCAAGCTCCTCCGTCGTAGGCTTGGCTGTACCGATATTCATGTCGCGGTATATCAGCGCTGAATCTACTGAAATGAGCTCATAACGCCCTGTATCATACAGCTCATAAGCCAGTGCTGTCTTACCGCTCGCGGTTGGTGCCATCAAACACACCACGCTATTATCTGCCAAATTGGGATTTAGGCGATAAGACGAGCTATCAGACGAATGTTGCATAAAGTTGCCTTTACCAATAATGTTTTGGGTAACAGAAAGAGAATTTAGTTATTTTTTTTATTCACAGACGAGAGCATTAACGCGACTAACTGCTGACTGTCTATCGTTTTGAGTGCGTTATTAATAAGTAACGAGTCGATATCAGCTAAGAATACTATCAAATCTTGCGCTGACATTTGCGCGCTCACGGTAGCCAGTTGCTGATTAATATATGCTGCACTATCTATCGACTTGCCCTCTAATATTTCCCCTTCTTTGGAAAAATTATTGCTAAGCACTTGTGACTCAAATAATGAGCTTAACATCGACTGCCAATCTGCTGCACTGATGAGTAAACATTGCCCGTGATAGTAAAATAATAACCAAGGCAGTGATTTATTATCGATGTCTTTAGCATAAGAAGATTCGATTGCTAGGTTATTTAAGCTCGTAATGATGTCTAAGCAAACTGGTAAAGACTCGCTTGTTAGTAACGAGCTACTTAGCATATTAGCGTTATTGGTTGAAACTGGACTTAATAATTTAATACTCTTCGCTGAAGAGTCATCACTATAGAATTTTCCTGAAAGACGCTCTTCTAAATTTTGCGAAAAAGCTTTACTTACTGACAACTGATATGGCTGTCTGGGTGCTTGTACTTGCTGGCTTTTGGTTAAACGAATGGTAGATGATGTCTGTTCCCTTTCAGCAGCAAAGGCGTTATATATAGGTAGACGATTATCTAATACTTGACTATCATCATTAGCAGAATCAATGGTCTTTTTGCTAATAATCGTTTTAAGCTTTGTCCGAATATCATGACTTAGATGCGCCATGATATTGTTGAGCGGACTGATTTTGATGCGCTGTTTGGATGGATGTACATTGATATTGAGCCACTCGGTTGGCAAATCAAAATAAAGCGCGTAGCCAATACCTGCCAGCTGAGTACTTTGGGCAAGTTGGCGCAATTGATTGCTAACCAAGGCTTCTTTTACTAGCCTGCCATTCACATAGATTAGCTTTGGTAAAGTATCCTGCGAATGAGCGATAGGCCACAACCAACCATTAATGCTTGCTTGAGCGCCAAAGCTATTGCCAGCATACTCTGCAGGTGACTGCATCAAGCTGCTGAGATCTATCGCTATTTCTAACGCATTATCCATTAGTGATGACCCAGTCGCTTGTTCAAGACGCGATAATGGCAGACGATTTATATTACTATGATTGTTGTTATCGACAGACCTTGAAGACAGCGACAGCCGCTTTTTATTATCATGAAACAGCGTCAGTGCCACATCTGCTCGCGCCAGTGCGACTTCACGGACGATCGTCTCAATATGACCAAACTCGGTCGCGATAGACTTTAAATTACCGCGACGGGCTGGCACGTTAAAGTATAAATCCTTTACGGTAATGGTCGTACCACGATGATGCACAACGGGTATGAGCCTTGGCACATCGTCCAATACACCAGCAACTTGCAACTGACGACCGATGCCACTGTCATCGTGGCTACTGGTCAAGGTCAAACGAGAAACTGCTGCCGTCGCTGCCAAGGCTTCCCCGCGAAAGCCTAACGTTGTAATACCATGTAAGTTAGCGACATCCGCAACTTTACTGGTCGCATGACGGGTAATGGCCATGACCATATCATCGGGATGAATGCCCGTGCCATTGTCCATCAGCTCAATCATTCCCATGCCGCCTTGGGTAATATGAATTTCAATATTACTCGCACTAGCGTCAATCGCATTTTCAAGCAGTTCTTTGACCACTGCGGCTGGACGCGTGACCACCTCACCTGCTGCTAATTGATTGATGAGCAACGGCGATAATTTTTTGATGCGGCTATTGGAGAGATTATCTGGCATTAATGGATGTCATACTTTTCTATAGTCTCAGCAGCATTAACGGGGTCTAACCTAAATTTTAAGAGAGGATAAATCTAAGCCTTGTGCTTGGCCCGCCTTCGATAGTCGCAGCTCAACTTGACGAGCCTCTTTATCTGTATCAGCGCTGTTGGCTTGCGTCATATCGATAAACATAGTCGGCGGCGGTAAGTAGCTGTCCGCACGGCTGGCCCATTCGATAATGACCAGCGCATTTGGTTCATCGAGATACTCATCGAAACCGATAAAAGACAGCTCTTCTGGGTCTTGCAGACGATATAAATCAGCATGATAAACAGGCTTAATTGAGTCGTCATTTTGCTGAATGCTATAAGGTTCCACTAAGGTGTAAGTCGGGCTTTTAACGGCACCCGAATGTCCGAGCGCTTGCAACCAATAACGCGTTAGCGTGGTTTTACCTGCGCCCAAATCACCCGCTAGCCAGACACTACCGGATAGTGGTAATGCCGCCAATTGTGCCGCCAAACGCTGAGTATCGGCTTCAGAATACAGCGTCAACATTTTTACGTTTTTGTCTTCCATTGTACTATTAAGCATCAGGCTTACCTGTCTGTACTTGCGTATGTACCTGCATAGTCACGGATGGATTGACAAAGCGCTCACCGCGAATCAGCTTGGTATACAACTCGGTGTCATGCCATTCAGCACTCACTTGGTCGCTGAACTCAAATTCTTCTAAATTAAGCTCGCCCATTTGCGCGTTTGCCACATCATCAGCAAAGCACTGTGCGTAACCGGTTGCCGTCTCATGGGCAATCACCGAGTAAACGCTGACATCAGACTCACCGTTTTGCATTTGGGTTTGTTTTAGAATTTCTTGCGCCCAAAAGAATATCACGCGCGAGAACTGCTCTGCGGACGGCGAGACTGGCAAACTTATCCAGCGTGCGCTGAACTTTTTACAAGCCTCAATATACTCAGGATCGTCCTTATTCCAAAAGCAAATGGCATGATCAAAGCTGTCGATGATGTCTTTAATCGAAGACTTTAATAAGCCAAAATCATAGACCATTTGCCCGTGATCTAAACGCTTGGCTTCTAGAATCAGCTCAATCTGATAGCTATGACCATGGATAGAATGCTTACAACGCTCAGAGCTACAGTTACGCACGATATGAGCATTTTCAAATTTAAAAAGTTTACGGATACGCATAATAATTTTGACCAAAACAGTAAGCACTATCGTGCTAAATATTAATAACTAAAGGTTTGCCACAGCGAATCATTGGCTTGTCGCTTATTATAGCAAATTGGCATGTATCCGTAAGTAAGCACTTATTAATAGCAATATTGGCTAAATAAATCTATTGCCTACAACGTCTATTTATAAAATACGAATTTAAGGCATAGCATCGACAAAGGCAGGGTTGGATCGAATCGTAGGTGAATTGTGCAGAGGCTATCTATTACCTACCCTTCAGCCTATACTCAATCCAGTACGCAGCGTTTGCGGCCATTGTAGCAATATCGCCTACTAGTCAGCTAATTTGGCTTAGAGGATGGTATAAGCTACCTAAAAAGGAAAAAATCATGAGTAAAGGTCAAGATAGTAAGAAGAATGTAAAAAAGAAGCCACTGTTAACGGCAAAAGAGAAAAAAGCGGCTAAACAATCAAAGAAAGAAGACAGTGGTAGTATTTTATTTAGGTAAACATTAATATTCAATGCACCACTGTGCTAATTGAAACCCTATTAATTAAAGCTATGCCAATCGAACCTCAAGGTTTGATTGGCATTTCTTATATTTGATTGGCATTTCTTATATTAGATGATGCTTTGATACTAGGGTGTATCCTCATTTTAAAAATAGTCATAAAAATGAGATAAATCGCCGTCAAACGAGAAAATAGCGCAAATAATATCGGGATATTAGTCAGCTGTTTGACGGTGTTCGGCAAAATTTAGCCATTTTTAGACCATTTAGATACAATCGAGTGAATTGAAGATACGCCCTAAGTACTGCGCGGTGCAAACATAATAATCGCCATCCCTAACAGCGCGACCGTCGAACCCACTATATCCCACGTGGTTGGTCGAATACCATTCACCGTCCACAACCATAAAATCGCCATCACCACATACACCCCACCATAAGCTGCGTAGACTCTACCCACAGCCGTTGGATGTAATGTCAGCAACCAAACAAAAGCGGCTAAACTAAGCACGCTGGGAACAAGCAGCCAGATTGACTTACCTTCTCGCAGCCATAGATAAGGCAGGTAACAACCGACAATCTCAGCTAATGCTGTCAAAGCGAACAGCGCTACTGTCTTTAATTCTGTCAAAACCCGCTACTCCTCAACCGTGATAAAGCCTGTCATATACTGCACGGCATTGCCAGAAATAAGCACTCTATCGCCTGCAACGACACAGTGTAAAGCCCCGCCTCGAGTTGATGCTTGATAAGCAATCAATTCATTTTTACCCAAATGCTCTGCCCACAGTGGCGCAAGTCCCGTATGAGCCGAACCTGTGACTGGGTCTTCATCGCCACCATTGGCTGGCCAAAAATAACGAGAAATAAAATCGTATTCTTTATATTCAGCAGACTTAGCCTGACAAGTAACCACCACATCTAAGGGTGCGAGCTGTTTTAGCTGTTCGTTATCGCGCGCTACTGTTAATACGTCGGCTTCAGTATTATAAATCACAAAATAAGCTTGGGTATTTTTATAAACTTCAGCTGGTGCAATAGATAATCCTGCTAGCAAGCTATCGGGAATATTATCAACTTTCTCGGGCTTAGCATTAGGAAAGTCCATTTGTATTTTGCCATCATCTGTTTGCACGACGGTTAATATACCAACCGCTTTGGCTGAAAATTTAATAAACGCTAAATTAGGGTTTTTATTAAATAACACAAAAGCAGAAGCCAAAGTCGCATGTCCGCAAAAAGCAATCTCAGTCAATGGTGAAAACCAGCGGATATGATAAATGTCTTTGTCATCAGCCACAATAAAAGCCGTTTCAGATAAATTATTTTCAAAGGCAATCGATTGCATTAACTCATCAGCAAGCCAGCTATCTGTAATGATAACCGCCGCTGAATTGCCTTTAAAAATAGTATCCGTAAAAGCATCAACGACATTAATTTCTAGTTGCATAGCATTCTCATATTTTTTATTGAAATTTTTTTTGGCCAATACTTACTTACATTAAGGCTCATTAGCTCCTTTTATATCCAGCGTCTGACTCTTGATATATAAACCTGATACTTCTTACCAAATTTTTGCTTCATCATCTGCTCTTCTGGCTGGATCTGAAAACGTGTCATATAAAGTATAAAAATGGGTAATAATACAAACGCTAGATAGTGAGACAAATATAGTGCCCAGCCTAATAAGACAAGCACCAAACCTACATACATAGGGTTACGGCTATATCGATATACACCATCAGTCACTAAACTAGAGACCTGCTCAAGGGCTTGTGGATTGGCGGTGGTCTGCGCTTTTTTAAATTGAATCACGCCCATAATACTACTGCCCACTCCTATCACACCCAAACCCACTGCCAGCGCCGTTGAGCCAGTGAGCGAGAACTTCAAAGCAGGTACAATTTTAGACACGCCAACCATGGCAGCTGCCGTAATGATGACTTGTGCTGGTGGTGGTACTTTTAGTGCTAAGGATTTCATAAGACCACCCACAAGTTTTTGTTGAATTCATGCTTTTATCTTTATTCATTGTGTCCGCTGACTACTAAGACACTATTGAAAATCTGTAGCATTATAATGATAGATATTTTATATCGGCAAGCCTTAACATTATTTATCTAGGCTAGTTTGGCAATAGGGAGATAGCGCTAGATGACAAATACGGGGCAGCTATCTACCTCTTTGTTAGCAATAACTGGCGCATAGTATCTAATTTATTTTAGTAATGTGTGACGGATTAAGTTTTTGCTTGATTGAATAGGCTTGAAATGGATGTTATCTGTTAACTCAAATAACTATGCAATATTAGAGCTCTTGCAAAAGCACTATTTTACTGAAAAGTGATTCAAAGGCTAGTGACGACTTATGCAAGAGGTTTATTAAAATAATACTAATTGAGTTAAAACTGTTATATTAAAATATAAGCATCTTTCAGAGAAATAAAATTATATCAAATTCAATCAAATGCTTTATGATAAATATCACCACACTTATGACACATCCACTGATTCATCCAATAATCATACTTTTCTGGAAATTCAACTTTATTATAACTCAATGCCTTCTTCATAAGATAAATGGCAAACCCTATTACAGCGATACCTAAAAGCTTTAAAAACCACCCACCAGCTAGCATAAAAACGCCTACAACAATCATAATGATAAAAACACCGATACCTTGTTTTACAGGCGGGGCAGCTTTGTTTGCAAGTGTAGATCGTGATGTGCCACTTGTGGTAGTGTGAGCAGCTCCTCCACCTACACCTGCCCTAGCAACACCACCACCAACTGTGCGACTGGTGGTATTAATCTGTTGAGTTCCAGATTCGTATACCACTTCAAGTCGCTGACAATTATCAGAACCACATTTTAGACAGTTCATTATAAAATTCCCCTATACTCGTTAATAGTTAAATTGGATAGCACTTTTTATTTTTTCTAAAAACAGTATATTAGAATTCATAAAAATAGAGAATGCTTTAATGGATGAATGTTGACTAACACATTTGTTACAAGAATAAGCTAAAACATACATTTAAGCAATATTTAGTAAGCTTAATTTGATTAAAAAATTAAGCTTCGACTGTCTTTTTGATAAAATTTGATTGAACTATTGAAGCAGGCAGTTCAGTGACTTATATTTATAATATGACTGACATTTCTAGGTGAGTCATACTCTTTAATGGCAGATAATAGCGGATGACACAATGAGCTCTCCCCCTTTCTCATAAAATTAATGAAAAAATCCCGACATAAAAAAGCCTATCTATAAAAGATAGGCTTTTCTAAATCAAACTCGTTATTTAAACATCAAACTCTAATGCTCTGTCACCTTCGCTATCTTTGATACGCGTTGGCAAGCCAATTTTATTGAGCAGATTGATAAATGGCTTGGCATCTAGCTCTTCAACGTTGACCATCTTGCCAGCATCCCACTCGCCAGTCGCGACTAACATCGCAGCCGCGACAGGTGGTACGCCTGCGGTATAAGAGATACCTTGGCTGCCGACTTCATTATAAGCGTCTTTATGATCGGAGACGTTATAGATAAAGATTTCGCTATCAACGCCATTAATCTTACCTTTAACTTTGTCACCGATGCAAGTCTTGCCCGTATAGTTTGGTGCAAGCGAGCTTGGATCTGGTAGCACGGCTTTGACCACTTTTAGCGGAATAACCTCTTGCCCTTCCGCAGTCATCACTGGCTGCTCAGACAATAGACCTAAGTTCTGTAGCACGGTAAAAACATTAATATAATGCTCACCAAAGCCCATCCAAAAGCGAATGTTGGGCACATCTAAGTTAGCAGACAATGAATGAACTTCATCGTGACCGCTTAAGTAGCTGTTTTGCACGCCAACTACTGGTAAATCGTCAGTACGCTTTACTTCAAACATTTTATTAGATTGCCACTTGCTGTTCTGCCAAGAGTAGACCGTTCCGGTGAATTCGCGGAAATTAATCTCAGGGTCGAAGTTGGTGGCGAAGTATTTACCGTGGCTACCCGCATTGATATCAATAATATCAATATCAGTGACCGAGCCTGTATCCATCATGTCGTAGCCAAGGCGCGCATAGGCATTGACCATACCGGGATCAAAGCCTGCACCCAAAATCGCCGTGACATTGTTGTCCGCACAGCGCTGTTTACGCTGCCATTCATAGTTGTTATACCATGGCGGCGTCTCGCAAATCTTACGCGGATCTTCGTGGATAGCGGTATCAATATAAGCAACACCTGTCTCAATACAAGCTTCTAATACAGTCATATTGACAAATGCCGAACCGACATTGATAACAATTTGTATACCAGTATCTTGGATAAGCTGTGCCAATGCTTGGCTATCAATGGCATCAACTTGGTGCGTGTGCAAGATAGCAGCTTGTTTAAAGCTCTCTTTGTCTTTGACACTTTGCGCGATGGCATCACATTTAGTCTTGGTACGTGAGGCAATATGAATCTCGCCGAGCACATCATTATGCATCGCACATTTATGCGCGACCACTTGAGCGACACCGCCGGCGCCGATGATGAGTACGTCTTTTTTATTGGGCTTAGCTTGTTGGTTGGTATTCAATGCAACAATCCTCCTTTGTGTCCCTGTCATCGCCTAAGAGGTGGCTAGTCAAAACAGAAACGAGTGAATGATATGCGTGAATTAAAAAGGAAGACCGAGGAAAACCCACGCACCCGTCGGGCAAAATCAGCTGTTTTTGCCCGTGGCGATTATAACAATTTTTACTTACTTTTCGGCAAAAATTACAACATAACTTAGAAAATCTGAGAGCAATACTCATTTCTAGATAGTTGTTTGGCAGTGTTATTGAATAATGCCAAGCATAATAGTGTTATGACAAACTCGCCTTATAATCTTGGTAATCAAACTCGCGCTGCACATCAATGCTGCCATCCAGACGACGAATTACAATCGCTGGCATGTTGATGCCATTGAACCAGTTTTTCTTTACCATGGTATAGCCTGCCGCATTACCAAACGCAATCTTATCGCCTACCTGTAATTGGTTAGGCAAGGCATACTCACCAAAAATATCGCCTGCCAAACAAGAACGACCATAAATAATAGTGTTGTCCACCACGTCAGCTGTTTTGGCCATATCGACAGGTAAGATATTAATCGACTCTTTATTAATCGCTGCAATGGGTGCTGACTCGCGGTAAATGAGTAAGTCCAGCATATGCGCCTCTATTGAGGCATCGACGACTGCTAGGTTTTTTTCATTATGCATAGTATCTAAAACGCTTGTAACTAGTGATCCAGCGCCATGAATGCTCGCTTCACCCGGCTCAAGGTAAACTTGTACGCCGTATTTTTCACTAAAGCCTTTCAACCGCTCAGCAAGTTTTTCTAGTGGATAATCAGGGGCGATAAAGTGAATACCACCGCCCAAACTGACCCACTCAAGCTGCGCTAAAACGTCACCAAATCTAGCTTCGATATCAGCCAAGCTGTCGCTAAAAGCCTCAAAACTGTCATTTTCGCAATTGTTATGAATCATGACGCCAGTGATATCACTCAATACCGCCGCAATCTTATCTTTATCATGCTCACCTAAGCGGCTAAATGGACGCGCAGGATCAGCGATGATAAACGATGAATTGCTAGTCTTTGGATTTAAGCGTAGCCCAACTGGAATACCCTTTGCCGCCGCTTGCTCTTTAAAGGCGTTAAGTTGCGAGATTGAATTAAAGATAATCTTATCGGCATAGCTTAATACTTCATCGATTTCATCTGCGCTGTAAGCAACGCTATAAGCATGGGTTTCTTTTTCATTATCACTGTCTTTACCTTTACCAAAAGTCTCGTAGCCAAGTCTGACTTCATTGAGTGACGACGAAGTGGTGCCATGCAGATAAGGCTGCATCACATCAAACACGCCCCACGTTGCAAAGCATTTGAGCGCCAATAAGGCTTTAGCGCCTGACAGCTCACACAGTCGCGCGATAATCTGCATATTGGCAACGATTGCCGCTTCGTCGAGTAGATAATAAGGC
This sequence comes from Psychrobacter okhotskensis, assembly GCF_013248965.1. Taxonomy (GTDB): domain Bacteria; phylum Pseudomonadota; class Gammaproteobacteria; order Pseudomonadales; family Moraxellaceae; genus Psychrobacter; species Psychrobacter okhotskensis. The sequence continues at coordinate 44,152 of NZ_JABRVQ010000006.1, forward strand.
GTTGGTGGCAAGGATGATTTTGTGGTTTTCAGCGAAGTTTTTGCATTCATAAGAGGTTACCTAATAGCTGCTGTTGGTATCATGACAGATATAAATATTTGCGCTATAGTAGACTAAATCCACCGTAATTAGAATATCTTATGTCATTATCAACCGATTATTCCAGCTCTGCTAGCCAAGCCAATTTATCGCAACTCGATTCAAAGAATATTAATGTAGAGTATCTAGATGCTGAGGCGCGCGCAGTGTTGGATTTTTGGTTCGACCAAGATAATGAGCCATATTGGTTTGCCCAAAATGACAACTTTGATAAGCAAATAAAGGCTAAGTTTGGCAAAATCTGGCAAGCAGCAAAACACGGTGAATGTGCGCCGTGGCGATGGTCTGACAATCACAACGATGTGAATAGCTCAATCACTAATTTGGCAGGACGATTGGCAGAGATTATTGTCTTAGATCAGTTTTCTCGCAATCTATGTCGCGAGCAAGCATGCGCCTTTGCTCAAGACGGTATGGCCGTGGCATTAGCGCAAGAAGCCATTGCCCAGCCACATTTTGAGACCCTACCGATGGAGTGGCGCAAGTTTACTATTATGCCGTTTATGCATTCTGAATCAGCTGTTATCCATAAACGCTATCTGCCGCTGTTTGAGCAACTAAATGACCCAACCACTTTAGACTTTGAACGCCGTCATAAAGACATTATTGATGAATTTGGACGCTATCCACACCGTAATGAAGCCTTGGGTCGTGAGTCGACTGCAGAAGAAGACGCATTTTTACAGCAGCCGAATTCTTCATTCTAAGCGTTATTACTTATAATAACAAAAACAAGGGCTGAATCAGATAACTGGTTCAGCCCTTGTTTTGTTTTATCCTATTTATTCTAGGGTATACCCTATAGATTAGTAGTTCACTTTACCGGTGCTAAAGCTAAACGACTGCTGCTTTAGCGTTCGATTGTCCACTAACACATCAAAGCTTACACGATATTCATTCTCGCCATGCAAACCACAGTTTTGATCTTTTTTAGTGGTGATTTTGCAGCTTTTTAGATTATCCGTAATGGGTAAAATAAAAGCTTCGTTCGCTGGTAGCTCATAAACGGTATTCTTATAGGGATCTTGCCCATAATCAAGCAGTTCAGTGGGCACATCGATGTTACGCTGAACATCATGGAACTTGATATTACTGAGCTTAATGGTCTGGGCAGCTGGCATACTGACATAGATGGGCTGCCCGATAGGATCAGCTCGTAGGTCACGACCCGTTCCTTTGACAGGATTTGGCGTTTCGTTATACAGCGCAGTCACCGTACCACTGACCCCTTGGCAAGGATAAGTGAATATGCCTGCCACCGTATTGTCTTTGCTTGCCTTCGTCGCTGAGGCATGGTTGACTAAGATATAACCCTGATTGTTGGTCGTGTCTTTGCCATAAGGCTTATAAGTGACCATACCCGTACCCGTCAAACTCGAGCCTGGTAGCATCAAAGAACGCAGATGATAAGGCGCTGCCAATAATGACTTCGCCATTGCACCTGCCACTATATCAGAGCCTATAATATTGCCTGCCGAGCTATAATAGACCGACTGAGCAATATTCTCAGTCACACCATATTGGGCGTTGCCGTAGTTTGCCTGTAACAACCGATCTGTGAAGCTGACTCCGCTAAAGAATGGGTTATTATCACCCGTGACGTTGGCGATATCTGCAATCTTATTTTCATAGTGCGGACTAAAAGCAGTCGGCGTGCTATTAGCAAATACATGCTTGATGTATTTTGCATGTTGAATCGCAACATTATCCAGTGCAGTATCGGCAGACAAACCACTTAGACCACAGCTGGTGCGCGCTAGACTAAAGGTATTATTGGCAATTAATGCAGCTTTTGCCTCATTATCAGTCTGGTCATTAGGCTTATCAGTCGAGGTATCATCAGGACTAGCAACAGGCGGTGTTGGCTTGGGCGTAGTATTGTTAGTGCTGCCATCTGAGTCTCCGCCACTGCCGCCACAAGCCGTCAAAAACGCTGTTAAAAATATTACTGCCGCGAGGTTTTTTTCTCGTAATTTGAGAGTCATCTTTTATCCTGTAAGATAGTGGTGTGCCTATAATCAGCAATAAATTAGCTATGACGGATATTATCGAATAACGATTCAAATGTCATTTAATAAAACATGAAAACTTAATACACATAATCTCAAAAAACCATTCATTTTTGACTAAGGGATGTTTTTTTAAATTGATAAATAATTTCTGCTTAGGCTATTTATATAAATAAGCAATTCTCCATTTGTCTTTAACTCTCCAACGCCTTTCGCACTGGTGCAAAGCTACGTCTATGCTCGGGCAGCACCCCATACTGTTGAATCGCTTCCATATGCGCTTTGGTTGGATAGCCTTTATGTTTGGCAATCCCATATTCAGGATGCTGAGCATCGAGTGTATACATACCAGTATCACGGCTGACTTTTGCCAATATACTGGCTGCGGCGATACTGGTATGACGCGCATCCCCTTTTACCCATGCTTGGCAATCAATCGCAGAGTGATCTATGCCTAATTCAGCGAGCTTGGTATTGTTTACTTGAGGACAGCGATTTCCGTCGAACAAAACCTCAAATGTCAGCATAGATGTGGCAAGATGCTCAGCGATAGCCTCTAACAATCCTTCAGTGCATAAGCGCATACCGAGCATCGTTGCTTGCAAAATATTCACCTGATCGATGACCGCTGCTGGTATTTCAGCGATGATAAAACCCACAGCATTTTGCTGCACCAATGGATAAAGAATATCGCGTTTTTTCTCACTCAACTGCTTAGAATCCGTCAGTATGGATAAAGGTGTGTCTTTTAAGGGTTGTTCTTCAATCAATCCTGACCACGTGGCAGGCAGTATCGCTGCGGCCACATTAACGCTACCTAAAAGTGGTCCGCGCCCTGCTTCATCAACACCTATTTGCAGCGTTGAGCTGTGCAGCGTTGAGCGTTCTACATGCTGTTGTGTATTTAAGTGTGGCTCTTCATTTATCCCATATTCAGCGAGCAGCTTAGTCACATTCACTTGCCCATATAAATGGATAGGTTCGGCTAAATCAATGCACTGGGATTTTATATCAATCTGTTGGATTTTTTTGTCAATCGGAATAATACTATCTGTAGGGTTGTTCTGAATGCTCATGATTTTTTGTGGTCTTATTGATTTAGGTGTTAAAGATAAATAATGCGCAATTATCCCTTAGGATTTATGCTGGTTTTGCATAAACCATTGATCAATCACGCTATTAGCAGGCTCATGATTGCTTTGCTGCTGCAATAGCTGCTTGGTAGCGACAAGCGCTTTTAATTGTTCTGCATAAGCACGCGGTTGCAACAGACGCATGACGGTGCGGCAAATATTATCACCACTCGCCTGCTCCTGTATCAGCTCAGGGACGATGGCGGTGTCGGCTAAAATATTGGGCAGTGCCACATAAGGGACTTTGACCAGACGCTTGGCAATCTGATAGGTCAGCTGATTTAATTGATACACCACCACCATTGGGCGCTCAAGCAGCATCGCCTCAAGGGTTGCCGTGCCAGATGCTAGCATCACCAGATCCGAGGCAGCCATAGCCTGCTGACTAAACGCTGGCTGGCTGTCGTCATAGACCACCACGATAGCGGCACGCAATTGCTCTGATCGTCGATCAATGACGTCTTGGACGATATACTGATGGTTTTGATCGACCGTTGGAATGATAAAACACAGCTTCGGATCTAGTAATATTAACTTTTGAATACCATCCAGCATAAGAGGTAAAATAGCCGTTATCTCCCCGCGCCGAGAGCCTGGCATCACACAAATAAGCTGGCTGACATCATCGAACCGCTCGATAAAAAACTGCTGCAAACCATCGTTGTGCCAGACCAACTCACTGCGCCTCTGATTGATAGGCGTCTCTATCAAGGTCTGATCAATAGTACGTAACAAAGGATGACCCACACATATCGCTGGATGATTGTGGCGCTCATATACTGGCAGCTCAAACGGAAATAGACAGAGTACAAGGTCGGTCGCCGCTTTAATATTATGAATACGCGACTCGCGCCATGCCCAAATAGAGGGGCTAACGTACTGTACACAAAACACGCCTTTTGGCTTTAACTTTTTGGCGACTCGTAGATTAAAATCAGGCGCATCAATGCCGATAAACCAATTGATATCAGCGATTTTGAAGGCGCTCAATAACTCGCGGCGCGCTTTAAGTAAGTCAGGCAATTGCGCCATGACTTCCACCAAGCCCATCACTGCCAGACGTTCTAGTGGAAAAATACTTTGCAATCCTTGCGCTTGCATCTTAGTACCACCAACGCCTACCCAAACGATATCATCACGCAGGTTATTCATCTGCTGCATAAAATCTGCCCCCAAACTGTCACCTGACACCTCACCTGCGACAATACCAATAACCAGTGGTGCCGTCTTAAATTCAGGCATCTGCTGATTGGTATCTGTCTGATCAATAAAGTCAGTATGTTTATGGGAAGTAGCAGAATCGGTCATAACAAGCTCTCAATATGAAGAATGACAATGGGTACAATTATTATGAACAAAAATAGCATTATTATAAAATATAGCACACCGAGTGAGTAACACCGCGCTAATGGCTGCAAGCGCTTGCCTCACTACTATTGTAGCGTTATATCATTTATGTTGTCATCATACGTCACCATGGTACAAATAGCGAAATTAGCTTATAAAAGTCCAGCATAGTTGGCTGATAAACACCAAAAGAAGCTTTTATACGCAAAAAAATGCGCAGTAAGCTGATGTTTAAAAATCCCAGTTTAGGGCTGAGTGTTGTTAAGTATAACGAAGTTTTGGTTTGCACATTCCAGTTATCAGTCAATTAACTGCGCGACTGCCCTTGTCAACCAGCACTTTTGTCCTCATAATGATTATTCCTATAAATCAGCTAGACGATATATAATCATGACAACACCAGCTACCAATAATGCAGATATTGATGACGTGAATATTGAAAAATTCATTCCCTTGATCACCCCCGCTGAGCTAAAAACTGAGCTACCTTTATCAGACGAAGCCTATAAAACCGTCCTAAAAGGGCGTAATACGATCCAAGATATTTTGGATGGTAAAGATAAGCGTCTGTTTGTGGTCATCGGCCCTTGCTCTATCCACGATATCAAAGCCGCTCACGAATATGCCGATCGCTTAGCTGCATTGGCAAAAGAGATCGAAGACAGCATATTCGTTGTGATGCGCGTTTATTTTGAAAAACCGCGTACCACGGTCGGCTGGAAGGGTATGATCAACGACCCTGACATGAATGACAGCTTCGATATTGAAAAAGGTCTGCGTACCGCTCGTAAGCTATTGCTTGATTTGAATGAGAAAGGCTTACCTTGCGCGACTGAAGCGTTGGATCCAAATACCCCGCAGTACATGCAGGATTTAATCAGCTGGTCAGCAATCGGCGCACGTACCACTGAGAGCCAAACGCATCGCGAAATGAGCTCTGGATTATCATGCCCAGTTGGTTTCAAAAACGGTACGGACGGCGGTATGACAGTTGCGGTTAACGCCATGCAAGCGGTTAAAGAAGGTCATAGCTTCTTAGGGTTATCCTCAGATGGCAAAGTCTCTATCATCAAATCTAAAGGCAACCCTTACGCACACGTGGTACTACGCGGTGGTAATGGCAAGCCTAACTATGATGAAACTGCTGTTGCGCAAGTGGAAAATGAGCTAGCAAAAGGTAAAACCAACAGCAAGATTATGATTGACTCAAGTCACGCCAACTCAGGTAAAGACCCGTATTTGCAGCCGATGGTTATTAATAACGTCGCCGAGCAAATCCAAAATGGTAACAAATCCATCATCGGCATGATGGTTGAGAGTCATCTTAAAGGCGGCAGTCAAAAGCTAACTGCTGACTTGAGCCAGCTTGAGTATGGCAAGTCTATCACCGATGGTTGCTTAGATTGGGATAGCACAGTCACTGCGCTATACAATCTACGTGACATGGTAAAAGATGTATTGCCTAACCGTTAATAGCGATTGGTCATAATGAATCGTTATTAGGCCACTCAGCAAAAAGCCCGTTTGACATAATTAATGTCAAACGGGCTTTTTTTATACTTCAGCTTATAAATTTGAGGACAGGCCTTAAGCTAACCGTCCTACTCACTTGCTGCGCCTAGTACGCTCGTTAAGCTTTCGAGCACGTGTTTAGAAGACACGGCTTGCTGCAAATCTAACAGCTTATCATGCGCCATCTGACGACGTGGCTCAGCCAAGGTATTCCAGCGCGCCAGCACCTGCAACAAGCGCGATGCTAAGACAGGATTAGCATCATCCAACTTTTTAATCACAGCAATATAGATATCTAAACCCTCTGCCGTCCATAAGACGGTCGGCTGCGAGGTAAAAGCGCTAATCACTGAGCGCACACGATTGGGCGTATTCCAATCAAAATCAGTATGAGTGAGCAACGATTGGATAGCCTCAGTAGTGACCGTATCAGCTGATGCTTGCACACTAAACCATAAATCGATAACCAAGTCATTTGCTTGGAAACGTTGATAAAAGTCCGCCAAATAGGCATCCGCATCTGCCAATTGATGATTAACCATCACTTTTAATGCACCAAAACGTTCCGTCATACAGCTGGCATTGTCATACTGCTGCTGTGCCCATTCATTGGCAGCATCAACGTTAGCCGTCAATGCCATGTCTAATATCACATTGCGCAAGGCACGAGTACCACGAGCGGCGGCGCTATCTTCATAAGACTGCATGGGCAGCTGCTTATAAAGTACTGCCCATTGGTCTTTTAGCATCTCTGCCACTTGCTGATATAAGCCTTCACGCTGCGCTTTGACCAACTCTGGATCATAATCTTCAGCAATAGCAGAAGCCAACTCTTGCGCTGATGGAATATCAAGCAAACGCGCCGCCAACATCGCATCGTCAGCTGCGAGCACGGGCAAGGTCTGCGCTAATGCTTGTAGGTACACTTCAGGGTTGCTCTTCTCGCCTTGGCCTTGCAGCAAGATGCGATTGACCAGCATTTGCGTCACTTGCCAGCGGTTAAAGCCGTTGGTTTCATGCTTGAGTAAGAATGCCAAATCTTCATCTTGATAGTCATAATTAAGCTGTACTGGCGCACTAAAGTCACGCAGCAATGATACTACTGGTTCGCTAGTCACATTTTCAAAGGTAAAGGTTTGCGCGGCTTGATCGAGTAGCAGCATACGCTCGGCGACGATAGCACCAGAATCTTGGTCAAATAGCGCGGTCGCTACGGGAATAGGTAAAGGTTTAGGCGCATCAAAACCACTAACATGACGGGTTTGCTGACTTAAAGTAATGGTTAACGTTTGCGTGGTGCTGTCATAATCTTGGTGACCAGACACCACTGGCGTACCAGGTTGACGATACCAATCAATAAAATCTTCAATTTTATCATCAGTAATACTAAGCGCAGACAAGAAGTCCTCAACGGTAACTGCTTGCCCATCGTAACGACGGAAATACTCATCCGTACCTTTACGGAAGTTATCTGCCCCCAAGGTATTCGCAATCATACGGACGATTTCAGCGCCTTTTTCATAGACGGTCGTCGTGTAAAAGTTATTAATCTCGACGAAACTTTCAGGGCGTACAGGATGTGCAAGCGGCCCTGCGTCCTCAGCAAACTGATGGGCACGCAAAGTCGCGACATCATCAATACGCTGTACGGCACTTGACTGTTGATCGGCTGAAAAAGATTGATCGCGGTAAACAGTAAAGCCTTCCTTCAAGCACAGCTGGAACCAATCGCGGCATGTGATGCGATTGCCTGTCCAGTTATGGAAGTACTCGTGCGCGATGATGGCTTTCACACTAAAGCTACGCGAGTCCGTTGTGGTCTCAGGGCTAGACAACACACAAGCGGTATTAAAGATATTCAGACCCTTGTTTTCCATTGCGCCCATATTAAACTGACTAACGGCGACAATCATATAGCGGTCTAAATCATAAGCGCGGCCATAATTAACCTCATCCCATTTCATCGAATCTTTTAGGGCTTGCATACCGACATCACACTTATCGATATCGGCAGACTTGGCGTATATTTCTAGTAAAACGCCTCGACCTTCGCTAGTGGTATAAGAATCCGTCAATACATCTAAGTCAGCGACGACACAGGCAAACAGATAGCTTGGCTTATTGGTCGGATCATGCCAAATCGCATAATGACGGTCTGACGCACCAGTAACCTCACCTGCCTCTACCAAATTACCATTGGCTAGTAACGTCGGATAGCGCTTATCGGCCTCAAGACGGGTGGTGAATATCGCGAGTACATCGGGGCGATCTGGATAAAAAGTAATCTTGCGAAAGCCTTCTGGCTCGCATTGAGTCACAAACATGGTATCGTCACCGCTACCTGCCATGTAAAGCCCTTCAAGGGCGGTATTGGTCTGCGGACAAATACGTACTTGAATCTCTAAAGTGATTTCCTCAAGTTCATCAGGTATATCAGTGATGGTAAGTTTACCGGCTTGTTGCTGATAATCTGCATCTGATAACTTACGACCATTCATGGTAATAGCCAGCAGTTCCAACTCTTCACCAAATAGTACAATGTTCCCAGCGGTTTGGCGCACCATCTTCAGGGTACTGTCTACCTGAGCATATTCTTCAAATAGCTTAATATCTAAATCAACCGTTTCTACATCAAAGCTTGGTTTTTTATAATCTTTTAAGTTGATCTTACTCGGTGCATGCGGCGGCACATCTGGCATTTCAGGGTTGATAATTTGAGCATCAGTTTCAGCAGTAGACATAGGGATTCCTATTATTATTTATAGTAAAAATTTGGGTAAATCACATTAGGGCGGGACGTCAATTATGCACAATTTTTATGATCATTAGAATGATAGCGACATTTAGCTACATTGACCTAAACCAGCAGATTTCAAGAGCAACCCTCAAGATTATTACGCCTATCATCCGAGGCAAAGATCAAAAGCGTCAATCATCCATTGGATAGTCGCCATGAAAATGATTTAATAGAGACACAGCTCACCAACAATCAATGGTTTATTAATGACAACACAATCTGCTAATCGCGCAACTATTACCCTACCACTCTTAATAGATTATATTGATGTACTATTACCATCATTAGCAACACAAGTGAAGTCACCAGACACGAATGAACAAACCACTGCTGATCAAATCACTTTTGATCAAATCAATGATAGCTCTGATTTGCTGTGGGTAGTGCAAGATAAAACTGAGCGTTTAGCCCTACAGCCAACACTGAAAAAATACGCTGATGAAAATGGAAAAATGCATTTATCAACGTTATCAGAACTTACGCAACAGCAATTATCAGAACGTTATGAGCTCGCCTGCTTTTGGCTACCCACTTTATCAGCAGAGCTATTACCACAATATATTCCATTGCTCATGCGCTATCGCGATCTTTATGCCGCGCATCTACTGATTGCACTTGATAGCTCCATAGACCTAAAAGCTTATGGCTTTACGCCATTTGATATTTTAGACGAACCGTCTGTGAAAGTAACTGGCAGCAGTGCTATAGATGACTCCCTACCAGACGCCTCATTACCAACATTATGGCAATTTAATTTGTACGATTATAAGCAATTACCAAACTGGCTCAATGCAGATTATTGGGCCAATCCTGAAAACTGGGGCAAACATCGTTGGTAAAAATTCGCGTGTTGTTTGAATAGTATGAAAGACCTTATGTAATTTGCAGATTATTTACAGTAATACTACTTACATAAAGTAACATTTAGTATATGATAGATAGTAATTGCCTAAGTTTTATCGTAAGCAGTTTAAAACAACAAATCTAATTAAAATTTTAGGAGCTCGTCATGTCAATCAGTTTCTCTAAGATCGCTGTCCTCGCTGTGTTATCAAGCGCCGTTGCCATTACCACAGGTTGTGCAACCAAGCGTGCTACCTCTGAAGTCGTGGTTGCACCACTAGGTATCCCAGGTGGTCAAGCTGGCTACAATGGTGCTGTTATTGTAGACAATTCAAACGCCGTTATTACTGGTGCTGAAAACCTACAAGCGGTTGTTTACTTTGGCTTTGATAGCAGTGAAATCACCTCACAAGCAGCCAGTGTGTTGAACCAACACGCAGGCTTGTTAAGCTCAAACCCAGCCGCTGGTGTCGTGATCGCTGGTCATACCGATGAACGCGGTAGCCGTGAATACAATATCGCCCTTGGTGAGCGCCGTGCCCAAGCAGCACGTGACTATCTTGCTGCTCAAGGTGTTGCTGTAAATAACATTCGTGTCATCAGCTATGGCGAAGAGCGTCCTGCGGCGGCTGGCAATACTGAAGACGCCTATGCACAAAACCGCCGTGCTGAGTTGTCTTACTAAAATCAAGTAAACTGCCAATAATCCATAAAGCTTTATACGCTTTATCAAAGCCCAGTAATATCATATTACTGGGCTTTTTGCATTTCAGTCAGTTAAGATAGTGGATATCAAAAAGCAAAAAATGAATAATAATGATGCAAAAATTGCAGTTAATAGACGTTAAATATACTCAGCTTGCTCCGATGACATGGTGCGCTACCGCAGAGGTGAGCGAATCTCTCTCTTTACACCTTAGAGAAACAAAGCGTAAATCGGCATGTTTATCCGTTTTTAATATACCGGATATGAATTTTCATCAGCTACATGATGCTAACGGGCAGCATCATACCTCGCCAAGTCATTTGTCTGTGCGGGACATCGCTTACAACCAACGTCAGCAACAACGCAAAGGCGTTCGGCTGCTATTAAAAGCACTGCTTAATAAGTTGGAAATCACTGACACCTTAGATGAATCTGACTTCCCGTATCGACTGATGAACAGTAAATATTACGTATGTTTTAGCCATACGGGTGCGGGTTATAAAAACGATAGGCATACAGATAGTGATACAGACTTTCGGCATGCTAACCATAAATCTTCTAATAATAAAATTGCAGTGGCCATCAGTCGATGTCACGCTGTAGGTATCGATATAGAAACCAATGAGGTGGCACAGAACGTGGCACAGCGTTTTTATCATATTAATGAGATCGCTGCCTTACAGACCTTATCAGCAAGCGATAACCGCACCATGACTAAGCTTTTTTGGCAAATAAAAGAAAGCTTTATCAAAATTCGTCAGTATAAATTGGCGCAAGGACTGGGAATGGATTACTCTTATTTACTACCCAGCTTGGTTGACAAAATGAGTGAAAAATCACCTGTCATTATCATTAATGATGATAAGATTGACTATCACATTGCGGTTTTATTGTCGCAGCAAACTGTCGTTGTTTTTTGAGATTATAAATTTAAAATTTTATATTTAAGATCATCACTTATCTCATACCCATAAGAACAGCTGTCTTAAAATCAGACAGAAGCTATAGACCTCTAAAATTTGAGCAGCAACCAATGGATTGATGCCTATAAAGTAGGTAAGTTAATTTTTTAAACGGTATTTTATTTGCTTAAGCGTGGGTCGCTTTCTTTTATCATTTTTCAATAACATAACAGCAGCAGCATAAAAATCCATATTAACAAATGGCTTGCATAAATTGGATGATGGCGTCACAAGGCTACTACGTTGTAAATTATAACCGCTATTAATAGTTTCCTTATTGCATTGGATACATCTATACATTTTTCCTACCCTTTCCGCAGGAATACTAATTCCGCCACAGCGGCAGCTACTGGAGAATCGTGTCAATAAATTGGCAGTGACACGAGCTGATGCATTAGGCTCACTCTCAGCATCATTCTTTTTAAATTTAATTTTTTTGCTAAATTGAGCTTTAATTACGCTTAGAACACCCATTATCTCTCAGATTTAAGAATCCATTTCAGCTCGCTATACTATACACAAAAATCAATAAATGCTTTTTTCCTAAGAATTTAGAGCGTTACATTGTAACTGCAACCTACAACTCGTTCTAGAGTCCTGTTGAAAAATAAATAATGAACCAAACAATAAAAAAACGACCCGAAGGCCGCCTTTTTTTTGCTTACTCTAAATACAGTGCTTAGACTGTGATTAGATTAGAAACGGTAAGTTGCACCAAGTTTAACAATTGGGAACCATTCTAACCAATCTTTACTTTCTAGCTCTTTCTGTGCTGCAGCGGCAACATCACCACGTGTAATATCACTATCTGCCTTTTTAACAGTTTCTGACCCACTTATATATCCAACAGACTCATCAGCATCACCAATTGCACGAACTGTCGCGTCTGTTTTACCCATATAGGCCGCACCGATCTCACCGAACACACCCCAGTTATTACCGATATTTGGACGGAAACCAATAGTACCATAAGGCGCTAGCTTGTTACGATGCTCTACCGTACCTGATAGCTTACCAGTATCTGTAGCATTATAGCTAACATTACCAATTTTGAAGATATCATTTCTACCTTCAGCACTTACGTCGATGTCGTTATCAGGTACGATGATACCAGCACCAACCGTGAACCAGTTACCAGCTGGACGTAGCTGTACGCCTAGGTATGGGTTGCTAAAGTCTGCGTCATCAATTTTATATTTGACATCTTTTACAGTAACGCTGCTACTGAAATCAGATACGTCACCACCTGCCCAACCAGCTTGTAGTTCAACCTTATCATTCAATGCCCAAGCAACGTTGGCACCATAACCTAGTGTACCGATCTCAGCACTAACAGCAGCTGGATTTACAGCCGTGTTAAAGAGAGTCTTAGTACCACCGACGACAGCGCCAGTCGTGTTACGGACAGCACCCGCAGTTTTGCCCATCATGCCAGCATTAGCAGGCTCAGCTTCATAGGCAACTGCAACAGGCTCAGCTTCGTATACAACAGCATCAGCTTCGTCAACAACGATAACAGGTTCAGCAGCTAAAGCCGCAGTTGACGCTAGAATAGCGGCAGAGATTGCAGATAGTTTAATAAATTTCATAATTACTCTCCTAAAGTGTGAAATAACTCGCCCATAAAAAATGATAATTCAGCTTTTTTTAAACCATCATTTTGTTGAGCAGATTAAAACAATTTTGGCTCAAAAAGTCACCCCTATAAACGCGCTTTTTATTTGCCATTATGTAAAGATTGCATAGAAATTGTAATAATTACTACACTAACCAGCAAAACTTCGGCTTCCAGTTACACAACGCTCTCAAAGTAACTTAAGAGCACAGACACGAATACTAAATGGCTTAATGTTCATGTAATGGTATTACAAAATATGTCATTATGATGGACGAGCCATGAAACTAATTCAATAGTAGTTATATGGCTTATTACTACAGTTTGTTGTGATTTGTGAGTTGACGTATCTTTTATTGCTTATCCTGCAGCTTTTGGCCTAAGACCATTTTGAGCAGGAATCATACGACAAGCCTATGTTTAAATAATAATTCAACTAATTATTGTTGATTCCATTTAAAAGAGAGTAAAGGCAACCGAGTGCAGAATTAGCAATCATACTTCAAGTGGGGTAAACGCTGTCACTCTTTTATAGCGGATTGACTACATAGTGCGACTATTGCTTGTCTGAGACTGATATTATGCTAAATTAGAAAGTTATTCAGTCGTGTCTTAGCTTTACCAGTATTTGACTCATCGATTAAAACGTTTTGACGTTCTCTGCCTTATTATTTTTTATTATTGAGCCATTTTTATGCCTAAAGTATCGTCGATTACCCGTGTGTTAGAGATTATCGAAGCGGTGTCCTATGCCTCCAAACCTCTTTCTCCACTTGAACTGTCGCAAGAGCTAGATATCCCAAAACCCACCATCCATCGACTAATTCAGAACTTGGTTGATGAAGGGTTTGTGACCGTTGATATCGGTGGCGGTATTATACCCGGTAAGCGGGTCCGCAACCTAAGTGTCGAGCTCTGGCAACAGCGCCAGTTTTTTAATGAACGACAGCTGATCTTGCACAAGTTAGTTGATGAGATCAAAGAAACTTGTGGTATTGCTATTCCCTATCACATGGATATGCTCTATACCAACCGCGCTCAAACGTCGCTGCCATTACAGATTTATCTACCAGTGGGCGCAAAATCACCGATGTGGTGTACCGCTACAGGTAAGCTGTACCTGAGTCAATTGTCCACCACCAGTCGCAACAAAATCCTCCAAGGACTGCCGCTAGACAAATTCACCAAAAATACGATCACTGACGTTGATACTCTAAATGCCGAGCTTGATCGTATAGCTGAGACGGGTATCGGTATCGATAATGAAGAGTTTATCTCAGAGATGGTAGCGGTTTCGGTGCCTGTCTTGGATAAAAAATCACGCTATTTGGCTTCCTTATATATTCACGCCCCAACCATCCGCGTGTCATTAGATGAGCTAATGACACACGTGCCGCGTTTGCAGGCAGCGGCGAAGGATATTCAGACGCTGGTATACGAGCTACAAAATTGAAGGTAATAGATAGATGAACTTAGGGTCTGTTGAACATTCAAATATTAGGACTGCTGATTGCTAAAATCGTCCCAAACTAGGCGTAAACCGACGATAATGTCGAGACCTTAGCTAGGTTTACAACAACGTTTGGGGTGATTTTAGCATCAGCCTTTCAGGGCAGGGCTATTTTTATACTTTTCTTAGTCGCACTATCAAGAACAGTCTTTTAATACTTCATTAAACCACAGTATTCAAAACTGCTTAAGAGACTTAATCATTTAGAGCATTAAGATAGTACTGAGCTATCATGACGCGCCATAATACTAGAAAAGTCCTTATCGCCGTTGTCTACCGTATGTGCTTCATAAAGTTCTGTCGCTTTGGCTCCCATTGGGGTTTCAACATCGGTATCTTTAGCCGTTTGCATCGCAAGGTTAAGATCTTTTTGCATGAGCTTACTCATAAAGCCGCCTTTATAACCATTGCTAGATGGCACGTTCTCCATTACTTGCGGATAAGGGTTATAGACCTCTAATGTCCAATTGCGACCTGAGCTTTGTAGCATAATATCTGATAGCACTTTAGGGTCAAGGCCGTTCTTAACCCCTAAGTTAATTGCTTCTGCCGTTCCCGCCATTAGAATGCCTAACAGCATGTTGTTACAGATTTTCGCGACTTGTCCAGCACCGTGCTCGCCTGCATGAAAGATGTTTTTACCCATAACGGCTAGTATGGGCTCAGCTTTGGCGAACGCATCGTCGCTACCACCGACGATAAAGGTTAAACTACCAGCGATGGCGCCGCCTGTACCGCCGGAGACTGGCGCATCTAAGAAGTCGATACCAAGCTTACTTGCAGCTTCTGCTACCAATCTTGCATCAGCTGCCGCGATGGTACTGCTATCAATGACCAATGTACCTTTGGGCAATTCTGCTAGTAAGCCATCAGCCCCATTCTCACCTAGATAGACAGAATGGACGTGCTTGCCAGCAGGCAACATGCTAATGACAACCTGTGCATTGCTCGCAGCATTTTTAGGGCTAGCAGCCACACTGGCACCTGCTTGTTGCAAGCGCTGGGTCGCCTCCTCAGACAAATCATAGACAGAGAGCATATAACCTGCCTTTAATAAATTCTCTGCCATCGGTGCGCCCATATTGCCAAGCCCAATAAAGGCTATATTTGGCTTGCCAGTATTATTTGAGTCTTTATTGCTTAAACCTGAATCCTTTGTTTCCATCTCATCGCTCCTTGATGATTGCTTATGCAGACAGTGCTACACATAGTTTTACGTTTTTTAATTTATACCTGATTCTTATAATGAGCTTACAAGCTCTTAGCGCACAAGCTGGCTGCCTAAAGCTTCATTACCCAACCAATCGCCCAAAGGATGCTCGCCTTTAGCATAAGGGTTCACAAAGTGCTGATGTATATATTCCTGCCCTTCGATACTGAGACAGTCTGCTAATGAACGCGACCATTGTGGATTGCGATCTTTATCAATTAGTAGCGCACGTACGCCTTCTTTAAAGTCAGGATTGGCCGCACAATGTACGGCTACGTTGGCCTCTAAATACAGAACTTGTTCTAGCGATAAGTCCGTGACTTTATGATAAAGCGCGTAGGTCAAAGCGACAGTAACTGGGCAACCTTGACGGTACGTATCTACTGCCCGCTGCGTCCAGCTGTCTGCTGCAAAGTCTGTATCTAGCTTTGCCAGCGCTTCGTCACTTTGTAAAAGTGCATCGATATCGCCCAGTCCGCCGCTGTTCATCAACTGCTGGATAGGATGCCAATATGTCGCTAATTTGCTAGCAGGCAATTCGGCTACTGGCTGTGCTGCCAGCGCACGGCTAACGATACTATGAGCGCTATTGTTGTGACATTTATCGGTGCTACCTGCTGCCACTTGCCAATCGCTCTGTTTTAAGCTTTGTATGATGGCATCATAATCACTACTGGCAACGGCATACTCTGCAAGATTAGATAATAAAGCGTCATTGCCGTTACACATCGCACCTGTTAGCCCTAAAAATAAACCTGTTTTAGCTGGCATGCGCTGTAAAAACCAACTGCCAGAAGCATCAGGAAACAGTCCAATAGTTACTTCTGGCATAGCAAAGCGGGTGCGCTCAGTGACCAAACGATGACTACAGCCAGCCATCAAACCCATGCCGCCACCCATAATAATGCCGTCACCCCAGAGTATTAATGGCTTTGGATAAAAATGCATCTGCCGATAAAGACGATACTCATGACCAAAAAACTCTGTCGCATATGGGTTCGGTAGCGGCGCACTGGTAGACATACTGTCATACAGCTTACGGATATCGCCGCCAGCACAAAACGCCTTGTCGCCTGCTCCTTTTAATACCAATGCCACTATCTGATCGTCATTTTGCCACTGCTCTAGCTGCTGGGCTAATAACTGACACATCTCAACACTGAGTGCATTGAGAGATTTGGGCGTGTTTAAGGTCATTATTCCAATAAGATGACCACACTCTGTCGGCTCAGTATCGAACAATACTGGCGCTTCTTGTGTGATGTTTTCTACGGAATTTTGATTATTAGTATCGTCCGTCGCTGTCGTCGCTGCTGTCATAAAAGTAACCTAAAAATTAAAAGGAAGAATATTAACGCTAAGTCTGATTCAATTTGGCTTATTTATTTTGCCAAGTGGGTTTACGCTTTTCTAAGAACGCTTGCACGCCTTCGCGCTGATCTTTGGTATCAAACAACTTAACAAAAGCTTCGCGCTCATGGATAAGGTTTTGTGCGGGCGGAGTATTTCTTGCGGCTTGGATAAGCTGTTTAGAATAACTAACAGCAACGGGTGATTGCTTAGCGACTTTTTGCGCTAATGCTTGTGCCGCTAATAAACCTCCACCTTTTGCCGTGACTTCTTCGACTAAGCCAATGCGTAATGCAGTATCGGCATCGACGCGCTCACCGCACAATATCATACGCTTCGCCCAGCCTTCACCAACCAGTAAAGGCAGATTCTGCGTACCGCCCGCGCATGGCAATAATCCCACGCCGGTCTCTGGTAAGGCCATCTGTGCATGCGCTTCTGCGATACGGATATCACAGGCCAGCGCACACTCAAGTCCACCGCCCATCGCATAGCCGTTGATGACTGCGATACTGACACCGCGATACGCTGATAGCGCTTCAAACGCTTCACCAAAAGCAATGGCCATGCTGATTGCTTGGCCTTTATCACCGTCTGAGAAATTATTTAAGTCCGCACCTGCTGAAAAGAATTTCTCGCCATCGCCATGAATAATTAAGGCATAAGCATCATCATTGGCATTGAGGTCAGTGACCAGCTGTTTGAGCGCTGGCAGACTGTCCATCGTCCACGTATGGGCTGGTGGGTTATTCAGTGTTACGGTAGCAATGTGACCGTCAATTGATAACTTGAGATTGGTATAATCCGTCATAAATAATCCTTTATTTTATCTGAATTTGGTACAATTTATTGGTGAGACGCTAGGTAAAAGAGCCATAGAAAACCATAGCGAACTTAAAATACCATGATAAAAATATTGCCATAAAATAGTTGCGTACTTCGATTAACGCAATTGACTCAATGCATCATCCTGCATAAGCTGACGCGAGACAATCACTCGCATAATCTCATTGGTGCCTTCCAAAATCTGATGGACACGCAAGTCTCGTACATGGCGCTCAAGCGGATACTCATTCAGATAACCATAGCCACCATGTAGCTGTAAGGCCTCATTGGCAACATCGAAACAAAGATCAGTGGAGAGACGCTTTGCCATCGCACAGTAGGTAGAAGCTTGCCCATCATTGTTATCGACTTTATTAGCCGCTAAATAAAGCATTTGACGCGCGGTAATCGTTTGGGTAAGCATATCAGCAAGCTTAAACTGTACTGATTGTAAGCTGGCAATCGGGCTACCAAACTGGCTACGCTCTTGGACGTAATTTGTCGCTGTCTCTAGCGCTGACTGCGCCGTACCTACCGCACAGATACCAATATTGATACGACCACCATCTAAGCCTTTCATCGCAATGCGAAAACCTTGGCCTTCCTCGCCGATTAAATTCTCTGCTGGCACCTTGACATCTTTAAAGCTGATGGTACGCGTCGGCTGCGCTTTCCAACCCATTTTATGCTCGTTTTTACCATACTCAATACCATCGCTGTCAGCGTCTACCACAAATGCTGAAACCCCTTTTGGGCCTGCACCGCCTGTACGTGCCATGACCACTAAGACGTCAGTCGAGCCTGCGCCCGAGATAAAGGTTTTTTCGCCATTGAGTACATAATGGTCGCCTTGCTTATCAGCTTTGGTGCGTAATGAGGCAGCATCAGAACCGGCGTTTGGCTCAGTTAAGCAATAGCTGCCAAGCCATTCACCGCTGACCATGTTGGGTAAATACTTTTTACACAAAGCATCGCTACCGTACTCACCGATCATCCAGCCCGCCATGTTATGGATACTCATATAAGCGGCGACAGCGGTATCGCCCCAAGCCAGCTCTTCAAACACCATGGCAGAATCTAAGCGTGGTAGCCCTAAACCATCATATTCTGGGTTGGTATACAGCCCCAAAAAGCCAAGCTCGCCTGATTTCTTAATCACATCGACTGGGAAGTGTGAGGTACGATCCCATTCAGCCGCATTGGGCTTTAGCTCTTTTTGCGCAAATTGCCGAGCGGTTTGGCGAAAGGCAATTTGGTCTTCGGTCAATGAGAAATCCATAGGGTCATCCTTGTGCTTGCATAGCAAATATGGTGAAGAAAGTTTAATAAGTCATCAGTTCAATATCGTTATACAGTATAGCAGCGACAAAACGACAATCATAAATCATGCTTTGTTAAAAACATACTGAGTAAGATTGTCGCTATGTTGTTGAGATGCTGCCAATATAGTGGATTAACGATTACATTGAAATAGTGGTATTCACGCCGCGGCTTGCCTCATCATCAAACCAACGTGCAGTAACCGTCTTGGTCTGGGTGTAGAATTGTACCGCCTGCTTACCATAAGGACCGAGATCACCAAGTTTACTAGCACGCGAGCCTGAGAATGAGAACATCGGTAGTGGCACAGGAATTGGTAAGTTAATACCGATTTGACCGACTTGCACATCTTGTTGGAATTTATGTGCCGCAGCGCCTGACTGAGTAAAGATCGCCGTACCATTACCATGTGGGTTGGCATTCAATAGCTCAATCGCTTCATCAAGGTCAGCTGCACGCATGATACACAGAACAGGCCCAAAGATTTCTTGCTGATAAATTTGCATATCACTTGTGACATTATCAAAGATAGTCGGTCCTACAAAGTTGCCTTTCTCATAGCCTTCGACAGTAATGCCACGACCATCAAGAATCAAGCTCGCCCCTTCTTCTACCCCTGTATCAATCAAATGCTCAACACGGGCTTTTGCGGCAGGAGAAATTAGTGGACCTAAGTCTTTATCATGCTTACCTGCGGATACGACTAAGCCTGTTGCTTTGGCTTTGATATCATCAATCCACTCACCTGCTGCACCGACTAGCACTACAACTGACAGCGCCATACAGCGTTGACCAGCAGCACCAAATGCGGCACCCGCTAACTGGTTGAGTGTTTGTTCTTTATTGGCATCAGGTAAGATAACGCCATGGTTTTTTGCGCCCATCATGCACTGGGCACGCTTGCCAGATTGACTAGCACGCTCATAGACATGCTTGCCAACGTTGGTTGAGCCGACAAATGAAACCGCTTTGATATCTGGGTGATCACATATAGCATCAACGGTGGCCTTACCACCATGAACCACGTTTAGTACCCCTTCAGGGACGCCCGCTTCTACTGCCAACTCAACCAAACGCATGGTGACCATCGGATCTTGTTCAGAAGGCTTTAGAATGAATGTATTACCTGTAGCAATCGCCATTGGGAACATCCATAGTGGAATCATCGCTGGGAAGTTAAACGGCGTGATACCAGCACAGACGCCAAGTGGCTGCCAAATGCTATAAGTGTCTACGCCTGAGGCGACGTTTTCAACGAAGTCGCCGATTTGCAGATTGGCAATACCTGCGGCATGTTCGACGACTTCTAGACCACGGAATACATCACCGCGAGCGTCAGCGATAGTCTTGCCCTGCTCTGCTGTCAGGATTTCTGCCAGCTCATCCATATGATCGCGTATGAGTGCTTGATACTTTAAAAAGATACGCGCACGCGTGGTGATTGGCGTTTTGCGCCACGTCTGAAAGGCTTTCTGAGCGGCAGCGACGGCTTGATTGATTTCATCGTCAGTGGTTTGCGGTACTTTAGCAATGACTTCTTGAGTGGCGGGATCGGTGATATCAATCCATTCACTGGTATTAGAATCAACAAATTGACCATTGATGAGCTGCTGAACGTGGTGCATAAGATATCCTTATCTTTTTTGCAAGATTACCGTTTGACGGTATCTTCATATATATAAAGAGAATTAGAAACGATAAGTTTCTACGAATAAAGCTTTATTTTAAAGTGATTTATTTTGTATCATTATTGACTATAACAATAAATCAATTTTAGGGTCAAGTGTTTTATGTGTACTGCTTGTCTCTACATTTAGGCCAAAAAAAGCCCATGATAATTCATGAGCTTTTTTCGATATTAAAATCAGATGGTTTTTTTCAATTAATACTTCATCGTATTAGTAGTCTTTCATGGATTGTTTAATGGCATCAATCGCGGTTGGATTATCAAGCGTTGACATATCTCCCGTTTCATTACCTTCCGCTAAAGCACGAATAGCACGACGTAAAATTTTGCCCGAGCGCGTTTTTGGTAGCGCCTGCGGGAAATAAATCGCTGCGGGTCTGGCGATACCACCAAGAGATTTTACCACTGCCCCAATCACTTGCTGCTCAAGACGGAAGCGGTTTTCGGTCGTCGCTACTTGGTCATGATCTTTTAGCACACAAAAAGCAATGGGCAACTCGCCTTTTAACTGATCCTGAATACCCACGACCGCACACTCAGCCATCTCTGGATGCATGCTAATTGCCTCCTCAATCTCTTGGGTGCCGATACGATGACCCGCGACATTTATCACATCATCGGTACGACCGAGAATATAAAAATAACCTTCTTCATCCGTTACCGCATAGTCTGAGGTGGAATACTGTTGACCATCAAACAGACCGAAATAACTGCTGACAAAGCGCTCATCATTACGCCATACCGTAGTAAGACAACCGGGTGGTAATGGCGCTTTAATCGCTAGCAAACCCTTTTCACCAGCCGCGCAAGGCTCGCCGGTCTCTTCATTGATGACGTGGGCATCATAACCATACATGGGATAACCGGGCGAGCCTTGTTTGTGCGGTTTATGATTAAATTTGGGCGTATTGCTTAAAATCGGCCAGCCAGACTCTGTTTGCCAATAGTGATCTAAAATCGGTACCCCTAAATGCTTGGTCAGCCAATTGGCCGTTGACTCATCAAGTGGCTCGCCTGCTAAAAAGAATGACTTGAGGCTAGAGACATCATAGCGTGTCATCCACGTCTCATCTTGCTTTTTCAGCATACGCACACCCGTCGGTGCGGTAAATAGGATATTAACCTTGTTGGCTTCAACAATCCGCCACCAGATACCAGGGTTTGGACGATGCGGCAAGCCTTCATACATCACACTGGTCATGCCAGCGAGCAATGGCGCATAAATGGTATAAGAGTGCCCCACTGCCCAACCGATATCGGATATTGCCCAAAAGGTCTCGCCGGCTTTGCCATCGTAGATATAATCTATCGACGTTGTTAGCGCCACTGCATGACCGCCGGTATCACGCTGCACGCCTTTTGGTGTACCCGTAGTACCAGAAGTATAGAGCAAATACGATGGCGTATTGGATTCTAACCACACTGGCTCGACAATCGCATTGGCTTCACAACTGATACGGCGTTGGGTTGCATAATCGACATCGATAGCTTTTGGCTCATAAGGCAAGATACCTCGATTGACGACCAGCACATGCTCAGGCTTCACAGTGGCTTGTTCAACACCTTGATCGACGAGGTTTTTATAGTTGATAACCTTGCCACCGCGCAATCCTGAATCTACCGTAATGACCATTTTTGCCTCAGCATCGTCCATACGAATCGCTAGGTTGTGCGCGGCAAAGCCACCGAAGACTACAGAATGAACTGCGCCAATACGAGCACATGCTAGCATCGCATAAGCGGCCTCCAAAATCATTGGCATATAGATAATGACACGATCGCCCTTCTCGATACCATGACGCTGTAGCACATCGGCGAAGTAATTCACTTCTTTATACAAATCGTTATAAGTCAGGCGGCGCTTGGTATAGTCGGTATAAAACTCGACGTTATTGCCTAAATCGCTAAAGGCATCGACGACTGCTGGGAATGTTGCTACTAACTCTTGGTTAATCTCAGAGGATAGCCAAATAAAGGCATCTTGCTCTGCACGCTCTGCCAGATGGCGATCGACACAGTTATAGCAAAGGTTGGTCTCACCGCCGACGTACCATTTGGCAAAAGGCAAATTGCTGTCATCGAGGATTTGCTCAGGCTCTTTATGCCAGTAGATACGCTTGGCTTGCTCTGCCCAAAACTGCTCACGGTCGTTAATAGAATCGTGATAAATATCAGCAAAGCTTGGAGTCTGAGTGACTTGAGTTTGGCCATTTTGAGAAGGTTGGGTTGTGGCTTGGTTTTTGATTGGGTCGCTCATAATAGCTGTCCTTAGCGTAAACAAGATATGATGCAATATAATTGTAAATATAGCGGTGATAAATAATATCGTAATAAGGTACTGGTCATCCGTGCCAGAACTGAAAAACCGATACATTATGTATCGGTTTAAAATGTAGCAGAGCTAACAATAAAGGTCAACTATTAAGCGTCTAATCTGTTTGATTATCATCAGCATTCAAATACCTTAACAGCCTATAGCTTTAAAAAAGTGGACCGGTAACGTTATACCTCGGTCTGATCGGCATACATCTCACGCATGACTTTTTTGTCATGTTTGCCTACAGAAGTTTTGGGCAACTCATCAACGAACTTAAACTGACTGGGCACACCATATTTAGGAATGATACCGCGCTCTACCGCTTTCTCAGCGATGGCTTTGATGTCCTCCACCTTGGTATCTTGGCAATCAGGCTTGAGTACCACCAAGGCCAATGGACGCTCGCCCCACTGCTTATCGCGAACGCCAATAACTGACACATCAGCCACTGCTGGATGCAGGGATAAAATCGTCTCAATCTCAAGCGATGATATCCATTCGCCGCCTGACTTAATCACATCTTTTAGACGATCGGTGATTCTAATGTAGCCATCAGGACGGACATAGGCGATATCTTGAGTATGCATGTAGCCGTTTTCCCACAGCTCTTTGCCTGCATCGTCATTTTTCAGATAGCTCTGGGTCAACCACGGTGCGCGCAGTACCAGCTCACCTGTATTTTCTTCACCCGTACCCACCGATTGATTGTTTTCGCCCCATACCTGTGCATCGACCATGACCACTGGCTTACCAGTCATACAACGGCGAGAAATATCTTCTTCTTCCGTCATTTCTGGTTCGTTGAGGCTAAACTCTGTCAAGCTAATAAGCGGCGCCGTCTCTGACATACCATAGCCCGTATAGACTTCGATATCTTGCGCCAATGCAGACTTTGCTAAGCCTTCGGTCAATCTTGAACCACCGATGATCATTTTTAGACCGTTAAAGCTGGCCCCACGATCTTGCGCTTCTTTGAGTACCATTTGCAAAATCGTCGGCACACAATGGGTGATACTGACTTTTTCTTTAATGATTAAATCCAGCAAAGTATCAGGCGCATAGCGTCCCGGATAGACCTGCTTGAGACCGACCATCGTCGCGGTAAACGGGAAACCCCATGCATGCACATGGAACATCGGCGTCATCGGCATATAAACATCGCCGTTACTCACGCCTTGTTTGTTCGGCAACATACCTAGGGTGGCGGCTTCTGCCATACTATGTAGCACTAGCTGACGATGGCTAAAAAACACGCCCTTTGGGTCGCCTGTGGTGCCCGAAGTATAAAAAGTCGTCGCAATGGTGTTTTCATCAAAATCTTGGAAGTCAAAGGTGTCATCAGCGGCTTCGAGCAATGCCTCATACTCACCCGTTACGCGACTTTGGTTGTCACCAAAGACCCCTTCTACTGTCATGCCATTGTCATCTAGCCAGATGATATGCTCGATACTAGAGTTCTCAAACTGATAATCCTTCACCAGTGCGGCAAACTCAGAGTTCAGCATCAGCACTTTTGGTTTCGCATGATTAATGGTGTACAGCACTTTTTCTGGTGATAAGCGGATATTGACGGTCTGCAAAATATACTGCGACATCGGCACTGCAAAGTAGGATTCTAAATAGCGATGGCTGTCCCAATCCATGACGGCGACCACATCACCAGTAGCGAGATTCAAGTCGGCTAAAACGTTCGCTAAGCGATTGATACGATTAAACAGATCTTTATAAGTGAAGCGTTTTTTATCCGCATAAACGATTTCTTGATCTTGTGAGACGGTTTTGGCACGGTTTAACAATTGCTTGATCAGAAGTGGAAACTCATAAGCAGCTGGTGCGCTGTGGTAAATGTTTGACATAAATCCGACGTCCTTGTTGAGTATTTTTGATAATTTTAATGGCTATTAAAGGGTTTGAGGCAAACTAAAATTATTGTTTTAATAAAAGATATGTTCGATAAGCCTGATACTGATAGTAAGAAAAAACCGCTTATATGTAAAGGCTGCTTGCGTAAGTACTGAAACAGCAACAGTGATTTTCCTGCCCTTTTTTATTGGCTATATAGGTTAAGTAGTACGAGTTTTGGTTTTTATCATGCCAAAGCTAGCGACTAATAATGCCAATACTTGCACGAATAATAATAACCATACGGTAAGCGACCATTGACCGCGCGCATAGGCGATGCCGCACAGCCATGCCCCTAAGGTACCGCCTGTATAATAGGCCATATAGTATAAGCCAGAAGCCAGTGAGCGCCCTTTTTTCACATTGACCGCGATATAGCTGATGGTCGCAGCCTGCGTGACAAACACGCCCGAGGACATAATCGCCAGTCCTACGACAATACCCCAAAGTGGTGCCACAAGCGTCAATAATACTCCAAGCATTGAAACAACCACGGCCACCCGAACCGTACGTGCTGAACCAAATCGACGCAGTAAATTGGTTGATAACGGCGTAATGACTACCCCAATTAAATACACTGCAAAAATATTGGCCAGTGCGCCCGTACTAAGCTCATATGGCGTGCCTGCTAGGTGCAAATTGATAAAGGTAAAACAACCAACTAGGGAGAACAGAACGCAGGCACCAAGCAAGCAAGCAGTGACCACATAACGATTGGTCAGATGCTCGCCGAGCGTCTGTATCGCTGAGCGAAAGTTTGGATTGGCCTCAAAGTGACGCGACGAGGGCAGCATTTTACCAACCCAGAGCGCACCAATCAGCGTCATCGCTGCCATCACATAGTAGCCTGCGCGCCAGCCGATGAGCTCGTGTAAATGTCCAAGCAAAAACCGTCCCATAAAGCCACCAAAGACCGAGCCTGAGACATAAAAAGACATCAGCTCAGTGACTGCGCGTCCCTCAAACTCCTCTCCGATGTAGGCAATCGTCACCACAGTAATACCGGGTACGGATAAGCCTTGTATAAAGCGCCATATGCCCATCCAGCCGATGCTAGGGCTTTGTGCAATCAACGCGGTCGGTATCGCTAAAAACAATAAGGCCGCCACAATAAATGACTTGCGCCCCACGGCATCAGAGAGCATACCCAAAAACGGTGACATGATAGCAATCGCTAACACAGTTGCTCCAACGATCATGCCCGCTTGGACTTCAGTCGCCGCAAAATCTAGCATCAGGACAGGTAGCACCGCTTGAATAGAATACACTTGTAAAAAAGCAAACATGCCAATCAAGCCAAAGGTGAGTTTTAAAACCCATGACGTAGAACCATTTGGCGAAGTGGAAGGCTGTGGGGCGGTATATTGGGTCTGATCAGTAGAATGATTCACAAGGAGGCTGACTATATTGGTTATGCCATGACAGTGATAAATACCTGTTATTGACTTGGATGAAAGATGGTTGATACAGCTATAGTCAAAATATCCTAAAAACGCGACGGTATTGCTTGCTGATATCAATTTTTTGTAGCCTCTGTCTGCACAGGCACAGCAAGCAAGGAAAATGGATATCAGTAGTGCGTGATGGTTCGATATTACTTTTCACTGACTATAGATACTAAAAGCGTTATATGATAAATCTATAGGATAAAATGGTATTTTTAAATAGTAAATACTTCTTAAATACTAAACACCTCTTAAATGATAAATATTTATCCTAAAGACAAGCGAGTTATGTTACCACATCAGACCTCATACTCAGTTTTAGATGTGTTATTGGCGCTACATTAGCCTTGTTATTTGACCAAAAAATACTGCCATTTTTCTTTATATCATAGCGCCGCCATTTATAGAAATACCTTTGCTTAAAATTAGCCGCGCTACTTAACATTAGCCACGCTTTACCTTCAAATTGGCATTGTAGCCTAGTCGCATTCGATACCGTGCAGGCGGTTTATGGCTTTGACAATTAAAAGATTAATGTCTACTATTATTTTGCCTTATCAGGTATAGCGTCAAAAATAGAATAAAAAACCAATAGCTAAGCCAATCAAAATTATACAACCCTCACATACAAGAATGTTTATCATGATAAAAAATGCTGGGCTTGCAAAAGCTATTATTGTCACGGGCGCGTTGTTTTTTTCTATGCCGACTTTGGCTGAACTCAGCCTATCTGAGACTAAAATTCATACAGTAAACGAAGCATTACCATCAGTATCAGCAGTACCAGCGATGCCATCAGACTGTATTGCAGATAGCGCAATCACGGCAGATTCTCTGTCAGATACTCGTGATAATGGTCCCTTCTCTGTCCGCACCAAACGCGTTTCGCGACAGTCAGCAAAGGGTTTCGGTGGTGGTACGATTCACTACCCGACCAATGCTAGCGGCTGCGGTCTGTTAGGCGCTATCGCTGTGGTTCCGGGTTATGTGTCTTACGAGGCTGCTATTAAATGGTGGGGGCCGCGTCTGGCATCTTGGGGCTTCGTCGTTATCACTATCAATACCCACTCTATCTATGACGATCCAGATAGCAGAGCGGCTCAATTGAACGCCGCGCTCGACCACATGATCGCTGATGACACCGTCGGCAGCATGATAGATCCTACGCGGTTGGGTGCTATTGGCTGGTCGATGGGCGGCGGCGGTGCGCTTAGACTGGCAACGGAGCGCAGCACAGTACGAGCCATCATGCCACTAGCACCCTACCATAACAAAAGCTATGGCGCGGTAAAAACGCCAACCTTAGTCATTACCTGCGAGCATGATCGGATTGCGCCTAACAATAAATATAGCAACGCTTTCTATAAAAATGCCACCGGCCCCAAAATGATAGTTGAAGTAAACAATGGTAGCCACTTTTGTCCAAGTTACCGCTTTAACGAGATATTGCTGAGTAAGCCTGGCATCGCGTGGATGCAGCGCCATATTAATAATGACACACGCTTCGATAAGTTTTTATGTGCCAACGAAAACTATAGCAAAAACCCGCGCATTTCTGCTTACAATTATAAAGACTGTCCGTAAAGCGGTGTATAGGAATGGTGACATTTGCTTTAAGTCTCCCTTTATTTGCGTATATTAGGTCTAAGAACATTCGAATTTAGCTATCGAATTCAGCTATGATTTAAAGAGGATTATCTACAATGGAAGACCAGATACATGATTTGGGTGCAGGTTTTTGGAACATTCGCGGCTCGTTCGTGAGACAAGGCATGATCGATATAGGCAATCAATCAGCCTTAGTAAAGTTACACTCTGGAAAGTTTGTGCTGCTAGACAGCTATACGCTCACGGGTGACGTCCGCGCGCAAGTGATGGCGCTGACCAACAATGGGCAGGACATAGAAGCCGTACTCAACGTACATCCTTTTCATACGGTGCACTGTGCGCGAGTGGCAAAAGACTTTCCACATGCTCTATTTTACGGGAGTGCACGTCATCATAAAGAAGTGCCAGAAGTAACCTGGAGTGAGGATTACGTTGAAAGTGCAGCGGTCGCCGAGCGTTATCCTGAGCTTGAATTTTCACTACCGCAAGGCATTCATTATATTGCCCCTGATGATACGGTACATGCAAGCTCGCTCTTGGTATTCCATCCTGCCAGCCAAAGCTTATATGTCGACGATACCATCGAGACGCCACCGTCAAAACGCTTCAATGCGGTACAAGCGGGTATAAACTTACATGCCACGACGATAAAAGCACTAAGAGATGAACCAGATGCGGGCAAAAATTATTGCGATTGGGCCATCAATTTGGCACATGACTGGCGCGATGTGCGTCACTTTTGCGGCGCGCACTCAGGTTTAGTAGTGTTTGAAGAAGGTGAATTTGAAGCAGCATTATTGTCTACTATCCACAGCGCCCGTTCTGAGCTTGAGAAGGCTTAAATGAGTTAACTTGAATGGTCTAAACAATCACAAGAAATAGCACAAATAATAAAATAATAAGCGTAAATTATAAGCATTAAAACCCATCAGCAGTGAAAAAAGCCAAGCGAATGCGCGTTTATTAATGACAATTTCTCTTGAATTCACTGCGCTGATGGAATATCGCCACACATAACATCTTTTTTATAACAGACTTTAAGCGTGTCCTAGTCCTAAGTCATTATCCATGGCGAGACTGTTTATCATTGATCAATTAAGGAGAAATAATTATGACAGACAAAATTATAGATTTAGGCTCAGGATTCTGGAACATACGCGGAACTTTTCGTATAGGCGGCGTCTTAAATATCGGTACCCAATGCTCACTGATCAAGCTGGCATCGGGACGCTTTATATTTTTGGACAGCTATGCATTGGCCGGTGATATTCGTGCCAAGGTTATGGCTTTGACCAATGACGGTCAAGATGTCGAAGCGGTGCTTAATTTGCACCCCTTTCACACGATTCACTGCGCACAGATGGCAAAGGATTTCCCGCAAGCCACTATGTATGGCAGTAGCCGCCATCATAAAAAAATACCTGAGGTCCAATGGTCAGATGACTTGGTGGAGAGCGAAGCGGTGGCACAGCGCTATCCTGAACTAGAGTTTTCTTTATCCCAAGGTGTGCATTATATCTCGCCTAACGAGATGATTCACGCAGGCTCATTATTGGTATTTCATTCTGCCAGCAAAAGCTTACACGTCGATGATACTTTTATGAATCCACCATCAAAGTTACTGCGCGCGGTGCTACCCGAGATAATGTTGCACCCAACGACCAAAAAAGCGCTAAAAAACGAGCCTGATGCTGGTAAACAGTATTGCGACTGGGCAACGAGCTTGGCTCATGAGTGGCGTGATGTGCGTCACTTTTGCGCAGCGCACTCAGAGTTAACAACCTTTGCAGAAGGTGAATTTGAAAAGGCGTTAGTCAAGGCAGTAAGCAAAGCGCGTCCTAAGCTTGAGCAGGCGTAACGCCGTAGAACGGTTATGATTAGTACCGTTATGATAAATAAAAATGAAAAGGAATAATAACTATGTCAGACGAGATTCATGATTTGGGCTCAGGCTTTTGGAACATACGCGGCTCGTTTAAAATAGGCGGTGTCGTTAATATAGGCGCGCAATGCTCTTTGGTACGCTTACAGTCAGGAAAGTTTGTATTCTTGGACAGCTATACGTTGACCGATGAGGTTCGTGCTCAGGTCATGGCATTGACCAATGACGGTCAAGATGTCGAGGCGGTGCTCAATGTCCACCCCTTCCATACGGTACACTGTGCGCAAATGGCCAAGGACTTTCCAAAGGCTATATTTTACGGTAGTAGCCGTCATGCCGAACAAGTGCCAGAGGTAGCATGGGCAGATGATTTGGTTGAAAGCGAAGCAGTAGCTCAGCGCTATCCTGAGCTGGCTTTCTCTTTACCCAAGGGCATTTATTATATTGCGCCTGATGAAAAGATTCATGCTGGTTCGCTATTGGTTTATCATCCTGACAGCCGCAGCTTGCACGTCGATGATACCTTTGTGACGCCACCTTTAAAGCTACTAGATGCCGTGTTGCCTGACGTACTACTGCAACCTGATACCGAAAAAGCCCTGAAGAATGAAACTAATGCTGGCAAACAGTATTGCGACTGGGCAACAAGCTTGGCTCATGATTGGGATGTCCGTCATTTTTGCGCGGCACATACCCATATGATCGAGTTTGAAGCAGGCGAATTCACCGCCGCATTGTTAAAAACCATTGATAAAGCGCGTCCTAAACTAGAAAGCGCTTAAAGCTTATCAGTATCTAAAATTTTCAATGCAAAAAGGCCGCTATTATCAGCGGCTTTTTTATGAATTTATTATTATAGGGTCTATTTCCAAAACCTTGAACAGAATGATTTTGATGGTAAAGCAATTTAAGACAATAATGCGGCCAACTCCGCTTCATTATTCATCACATCAGCCAATGTATAGCGCTCAAGCACCGCAATAAAGGCAGTCAGCGCTTCAAAAAACACCCCTTTTAATTGACAAACTGGACTAATCACACAGCCTACCTTAACTGGACTAATCACACAGCCTACCTTAGAGGTAGGTGCGGACTCATCTATTAGCGTAATGGGTAATCCTTTTGCATGCGCTTGGCGCTCGCCATTGGGCAAATGCGTCGCAAAACATTCTACTAACGCAAAATCTGGTTCGATCTGCTTAATCAATACGCCCAAGTTGATGTCTTTTGGCGCGCATGCCAGCCGGATACCACCGTTTTTGCCACGCACGCTATCGATATAGCCAAGCTGACCGAGCTGATGAATAATCTTTGTTAAATGACTTTTTGAGATATTATAGCTGTTGGCGATATCACTGATGTTGGCCAGTGAATGCTGATCTGGTTTCACCGCTAAATAAATCAATGAGCGCAGCGCGTAGTCACTATAATTGGTTAGTCGCATTGATTCGCGCTCCTGTCTAGTTTGAGATTATTAAAAGTTAATGCTTTCATATTATACGTTTTCGAAATTTTTGCTCTAATGCATATTATCCAAACAAGCCGTCTGGTCTTGGTCGTGCTAGCATCGGTAAATAACTGATGCAGAACAGTACAAAGCAAGCAATCCACGCGCTTTGTGCCACCATAATCCATAACAAATAATGATTCATATCAACCAGCGGTAATAACACTCGGCTGACAAATACCAGTATCATCAGAATGTATACGACATTCACGCTCTTTGGTGGCTGATGAATACTGCGGCCCGTGTGTCCAAGCGATACCCGCGTCATCATCGCCACCGTCATCATCCCAACCCCTGCAATGGCCAATCCGTGCAGCGCAATACTATGCGCGTAGCCCAGCCAAGGCTGCAAAGCGTAGAGCAGGAAACTCAGACACATTCCCAAAAAGGCAATATATAATGACCACAGCAGTGGCTTTTGCCAAATACCGCGATTATACCATCCCAACAAACGAATGATATTGACCACGGCTACGCCAAGTGCCGTGATCGTCAGCAAATACTTATTAGGATAAAACAAATCGGCCAAAAAGAAAGCGAAGAAAAAAGCCAAGCTGGCAATATCCTGAATTTTACTATTTCGTAGCGTTATAGTGCCAGTGCCAGCCCCACTTAATCCGCGCTCAATAAAGAAAGGGACTACTCGCCGCCCAATAGTTAGCACTAAGCCAATGATTAAGTAAAAGCCCAAGTAGATACCTACTCTGGTCGTACTCATGTCTGCGCTTATAATACCCCAGTAGCACAGACCGTTACCCAGTGTTAGTAGCGCCAGCTTGGCCAAAATTCCCATTTGTTTGTATTGTTTGACTTGTAGCACTGCGCGAAATATAACGAAAGCCATCGAGCCGACAAACAACAAATCAAATAATGCCGCTGCATATAATAACCATGCACTACTTCCTGCAATGGTGACGCCAAGCCCAAAAGCCAACCATCCTAAACGCGCCAGCAACCAACAAGCAAAGATTGCCAGTAGCGAATAACCATGCGGCATCATCACTCCTGTCCATGTCTTTACTGCCGTCAGTAAAAAACCCGCCACCACAGCGAGTGCATAACCATAAATCATCTCGTGACCGTGCCAGTACAGCGGGTTTAAAACCTGAGCATCGATGTCGGTATGTCCGGTAAACACAAACGACCACAACACCATCATGATAATCGCAAATACTGCCGCAGCACTAAAAAATAGGCGAAAGCTGAGGTTAAGAATAGGATGTGGAGAGTATGGTGCTTTACTCGGTAGCTTGATAGAGTGCATAGCAGTCTTCTTAGAATTGATTTAAATCGCTTACTTAAAAGTTCATATTAAATGAATGTTATAAATTATACAATATGCGCAATGCACTTGATAGCTTATAAAATGATGAATGCATACAACAAAGGCGACTAGAGTGATAGCCTTTTTTAATGTCTATTTGATAAAGTAATACAGATGCTAAGCAAGTAGTCCTTAGATTTGTATAGCGGCTACAAACAAAGAAAAAACCACGATTAGGGTCACGTACTTTCTAACTTTAAAATACTTATTATCAATAATATCAGCGCGACGTAAACCATAATCAATGAGCAGCAGACAAATGAAGCCAATTATAAGCAACCAGATAAAACCCGTCGTTGATAGGCTTAGAAAGCCAAGCCATAGCAGCAGCGCAATAATATTGCTGAGCACAGGTAGCTTGACAGCCCACGGATGGTTATCAGCCAACCCCAGATGATTGCCCCAATGCGCGCCTGCCATAAATGAGGCAATGACTAACCCATAGACTGAAAGAATCTGCGTGGTTGCGCCCAGTACCCGTATAGCGTCAATGCCCATAGTGATAAAGATGGCGCAGGCAACGAACGGAATGACGCCGGCAAACGTTAAATAAGGACTGGGTTTTTTCATAAGTCATACTTATATGTTATTTGAGCTGATAAGAAATATTTAAGACAACCATTTATCCATAAACACGCCTGCTGGATCATGCTGCTGCATTTGTTTTTTTAGATTGAACTGACGACATCCTCTAGGGTCAGCGCCGACTCCAGCTAGATACTGCCAATTGCCCCAATTACTGCAGACGTCATAATCAATCAACTGCTGCTCAAAATAAGTCGCACCGTAGCGCCAATCAAGTCCCAATTCGTGAATAAAGGCGCTTGCAACCAGTTGTCGACCGCGATTTGACATATATCCTGTGCTATTCAACTGCTTCATACAGGCATTGATAATAGGATATCTCGTTTCGCCATTTTGCCACGCCTCCAAGCGCTGTTGATTATGACGATTGGCTGGTGCTTGATGACTGATACCTTTGAATAAAAATAATTCCTTGTCATGAGTGACGCCATACCAGTAAAAATACTCGCGCCATAACAACTCAAACCATATCCAGTACGTCGAGTCATTAGCGATCACTTCCTGCTCGTACTGACGCAAACGGTTTAATAAGACTTTGACCGATAGTGAACCGTTAGCCAGCCACGG
The DNA here is from genome assembly GCF_013248965.1 of Psychrobacter okhotskensis. GTDB lineage: Bacteria > Pseudomonadota > Gammaproteobacteria > Pseudomonadales > Moraxellaceae > Psychrobacter > Psychrobacter okhotskensis. Next base: position 78,214 of record NZ_JABRVQ010000006.1, read on the forward strand.
CGAGAACTTTGTTGAGTCAGTCCAAGTATCGAGCGCATTACGAGTGGTCTTATAGCGACTTGGCGCATCCGACTTGAAATAATTATTTAGATGTACAAGTGCCTGCCCTTCTCCGCCTTTGAAGTTTGGCTCTAACTGTACAGATTTATCAAATGTTTTGGATTCAAAAATATAATGGCTACTATCTAGCGTTTTAGGCATAGGTGGTAACTTAGTAGGGGTTTGACAAATGGCAAGATCGTCTTGAGCGCTCAATAGATTATGCTCATACTCTACTTTTTTACGAAACTGAGTAAAGCTTTTGGGTAGCTCTTGAGTTGGCATTGAGGCAAAAAGCGTTGCGGTCGATTGATAGTGCCAAATGATTTGTGGATACTTATTTCGTAGCGCTTTATAAGCCAAATTCTGAGCGTAGTCGGCGGTGTTACTAACGCAGATATCACTAACATTTTGTGATTCAATAAGCTGACACAGATGGGTAAACGCATCTTCGTCTGCTTTTTTATCTTGATTTAAGTGCAACAACCTATTGCCTAAACGCTGTATCGATGACTCCAAATCTGCCAAACTTTCCATTAAGAATTGCTGGCGCGCCAATCCCCTCTCATCAAAGTGATAAGCTTGCCCCCAGTTTGGCGTTTGACTATCGGTCAACTCCGACGCATAAACCATTATTAAAGACCCACTATCAGCCAACGCTGCAGCGTGACTCAAAGTCGCATTGTCATGCACGCGCAGATCATTATGAAACAGCATTAATACTGTTTTTTCACCTGACTCATTAGCTACTAACTGATTGCTCATGCTTATCCTTTAGAATTTAAAAGCCCCTACGCTATGACTATAATATTTTAAAAAAAGCGATACAGTATAGGACGTGTTAAATACCTGCCTTTTTGCAGCTACTGTAATCGCTAGCATTGACTCTACTTGAGTGGGCTGATTAAATGGTGGACACTTAGGAGAATACTATGACTGAAGAAAATGCACCTGCTGAAAAGCGTAAAATCGTTAATAAGTTTTTGATGACGCTGACCAAAGAACAGCCGCAAATGTATTATGCAACGACATCTGAGATCTCCCGTAGCATCCATACGATGATAAAAGAACATACCAATCGCCTATCAGTAGAAGAGCAAGCGCTCGTTAGAAAGATAACTATTGAAGAGATTGAAGCTTTGCTAGGTTTTCATTCTCGATAGCCTGTTTTTAGATAAAGCGATTCACAATGACAGCTGACACTCACAAAAAAAAGACCGCTATAAAAGCGGTCTTTTTCATTATTAACAATTCTAACTCGACTAGAACATACTATTAAAACAGCTAGTTAAAAAGACTAGCTAAAACGGCTAAATTAGAATGGATATTGACGCGGTTCGTTTTGCATTGATATCCAATGCGTTCTGGTAAACTCTTCCAGTATCCACTCACCATTGAAGCGACCAATACCTGAGTTTTTTTCGCCGCCAAATGGCATGTTGCTCTCATCATTGACTGAGATATCATTAATATGGGTCATGCCCGCTCTGATACCGCGAGCAAAGCGCAGACCTTTTTGCATATCTGCTGTAAATACCGCACTAGATAAACCATACATGGAGTCATTGGCTATCGATAACGCATCCTCCTCATCTTTGGCACGAATAATACCAACCAATGGTCCGAACACCTCATTACGTGACAAATCCATCTCGCGAGTCACTTCAGTAAAGATATGCGGCGGTACGACTTGACCTTTAATCTCAGCACTCAAAATCATTTTGGCACCTTCTTCCTGTGCTTTAGCGATTTTTTCTTTCAGCGATTTGACTTGTTTTTCATTAATAATTGGACCGACTGCCGTATCTTGCTTGCTTGGATCACCAACGTTTAAGGTTTTAACGTGCGCTAAGAAGCGCTCTACAAAGTCATCATAAATCTCGTCTTCAACGATAATACGGTTGATAGCGAGACAGATTTGACCTTGATGCAGGAACTTACCAAAGGCGGCGGCTTTTACCGCTTGCTCAATATCAGCATCCTTTAATACCACAAATGGGCTATTACCACCGAGCTCAAGCGCGACTTGTTTGATGTAATCACCACCATTGGCCAGCTCGCCAATATGTTTGCCAACTGAGGTTGAACCGGTAAATGAGACAAAGCTTGGAATATCATGAGTGACGATGGCGTCCCCTATCTCACTACCAGCACCGACGACGACGTTAAGCAGTCCTTTTGGCAGACCCGCTTCTTCGAATACTTTTGCTAACAATAAACCACCCGTAATAGGTGTATCACTTGCAGGCTTGAGTACGACCGCATTACCGAGTGCTAAGGCAGGCGCGATAGAGCGTTGGGTAAGATGTAGTGGAAAGTTCCATGGGCTAATGACGGCCACGACACCGATTGGCTCACGGTAGACGAAGTTTTCTTTGCCAGGTGTATTCGATGCACGAATCTCACCATGGACACGGTTAGGAAAGCTTGCGGCCTCAAGTGTAATCGCCCGCGCACTACCGAACTCTACCATTGCTTTGATACGCGTACTACCCGACTCCTTGATGAGCCAATCGACAATCTCGTCTTGACGCTGATCTAAGACATTGACGACGTTATAAATTAAACTGGCACGCTCAGCTGGCGTCTTTTGCGCCCATTCTTTTTGTGCCGCATTTGCCGCCTTATAAGCTTCATCGAGCTGATCTTTGGTCGCCTGTTGAATCTCGACCAGCGTGTCGCCATTGAAGGGATTGGTGTTGGTATTGACGCTATCGTCTTTACCCTGTTGCCATGAGCCTGCGATATATTGCAGATGAAAATCATTATAGACGCCAGTTTTATTGGTATCGGTTGACAGAATTATCCTTATTTATTTTATGGTTGTGAAATAAAGTGGTTGAGCTAGCAAGTATCTAGATGACTAATGATGCAATTAATTGATGCAATTAATGAACGCTGCTACTAGGGCACGTCTTCAATTCCCTCGATAGTCATCTAGATGGGCTAAAAAAATTTCGTCAGCATCTCAAAAATGAGTGCCTACTAAAACCTCAGTTATAAGCCGTTATAAAACGCAACTTGCTAGACGACTGGTCTAATGCTACCATAGGCATCATGAAAACGAGAATAATTTATCATTAAAGATTGTTGAATAAACGTAACGCCAAATAAAATACGTTGAAAGAGAGCGTTAAAAGTAATGATCTATATCTCGCCCAAACCTACCAATGAAGCACTTTATAATCGAATATGCTATTTGCACAACTTAATTTTGCACAAACTATTCCATCCCAATTATCAAAAAAATCTCAGGAGGACATTATCTTTATGTCTACTATTACAACGACCACTTCATCAGATACTAAAGCCCACCTATTAGCCACAGGCTACCAGCTTATTGCCAAAAAAGGCTTCACAGCCGTTGGTATCAAACAAATACTGGATACCGCAGGGGTGCCCAAAGGCTCCTTTTATCATTACTTTGAATCAAAAGAAGCTTTCGGTGAGGCAATCATCGGTGATTATTTTTTTAATTATAAAAATCGTTTAGAAACGATCGGCGAACAAGATGTAAGTGCCCAGCAAAAACTGTATAACTACTTTCAAAACTGGTATGACACTCAGCAAAATGGCTGTGACCATGGGAAGTGCTTGGTCGTCAAGCTTAGCGCAGAGGTGGCAGATATGTCAGAGACAATGCGTGAGGCCTTAAACGCTGGCTATCAGCAAACCGTCACTTGGCTTGCCACACAAATAAAGGCTGGTTGGGCTGATGGCTCTGTACCACAACTCGACAATATCGCTGCTGAGAGTATGGCGAAGCGCTGGTACTTTGCGTGGCTTGGCGCCAGCTTAATCGCTAAAACCAGCCAAACCAATACCCCACTTGCAGAAGTCTGGCAAATGACGACTTCGCAACTGGGTCGCTAACTGTCAGCACACACTATCATCACACACTGTCACTCACGGTGCTTTTTCAATGAAGCCGTCTGTTTTTCATGAAGCTGTACGTCTCTAATTAGGTCTATGCTTCTGATAAATTAGATTATACGTTTCTGATAAAAACGCACCGTGGTTATAGATAGTCATTCATTAGATTCATACCATTTGCTTTACGATAGTTTTGTAACTATTCACGGTCAAGCTCTAGACGACCGGTCTAATTCATGTACAATGCGTGCAGATGTTTAGAACACGCATCACGAATTTTAGTTTTAAAACGTAAGACATACACTCTACAACCTTTAGGAAAATTATGAACAACTTCCAATATTACAACCCAGTACGTATCGTTTTTGGTGAAGGCCAAATCAAACAACTATCAGAGCTCGTCCCTACTGATGCTCGCGTCCTCATTACTTACGGTGGCGGCTCAGCTCAGCGCACTGGTACTTTAGATGAAGTTAAAGAAGCGTTAACAGCCAGTGGCAATCGTGAAATTTTTGAGTTTGGTGGTATCGAGCCCAATCCAGAATTTGTGACTTTATTGAAAGCAGCTGACATGGTCAATGAACATAACATTGACTTCTTATTAGCAGTCGGTGGCGGTTCAGTCATTGATGGCAGTAAGTTTGTCGCGCTTGTGTCTTCATTAACTGAAGAAGATGGGTCTGTCTCACGTGAGCAAGCATGGGATGCATTGACCAGCTATTGCAGAAATATCGACTCTGCCGTTGATTTAGGTGCTGTATTGACCATTCCAGCAACGGGCTCAGAGATGAACTCAGGCGGTGTCGTCAACTATAGCGAACGTCAGGCAAAACTGCCCTTTGGTAACCCATTGGCCTTCCCTAAATTCTCAATCTTAGATCCAACGAAAACCTTAACATTGCCTGAACGTCAAGTAATGAACGGTGTTGCAGATGCCTTTGTCCATGTTATGGAGCAGTATTTGACTTACCCAGTCAATGCAAAAGTGCAAGATGCTTTCGCTGAGAGCTTACTAAAAATCTTGATTGAAGAAGGCCCTGCCGTCAAAAAAGATCCAGAAAACATGGAAACGCGTAAAAACATCATGTGGACCGCGACCATGGCATTGAACGGTCTGATTGGTACTGGTGTGCCACAAGATTGGACGACGCATATGATTGGTCACGAACTAACTTCATTGCACGCCATTGATCATGCACGTACGCTCACCATCGTCTTACCCTCAGTGCTACGTGAGCTAAAAGACAGCAAAAAAGACAAACTGCTCCAGTATGCACGCAATGTCTGGAACCTTACTGATAGCACTCAAGACGATGACACCATCATTGAGACAGCGATTGTCAATACTGAGAACTTCTTCCGCGAGCTTGGTTTACCAGTCAGTTTAGAAGATGCTGAATTAGACCAGTCAGCAATTGACCCTATTATTAAGCAGCTCGAATCTCATAAAATGGTCAAACTGGGTGAGCACGGCACGAATGATCTTGACGTATCACGTCGCATCTTAGATCGTGCAGTGACCAGCAAAGCTTCGTAACCAATCAACACAGTAAACGAATGCTGTCTGAGATTGAATGGTATTTGGCTGAAGCAACAACGCTCAAAATATTGATAGCCAAAATACCACTTTTTAGAATACCAGTATCTTTAATGACTGCAGTAACAGTAGCTATTCAAATATGAGTAGTTACTGCCCTTTTAATCCGCCATTAGCTTTCAACAAGCAAAGAGTCAATAACTATTAAAAAACGACTATGCAATATCTAACCGTTAAACCGTTAAACCGTTAAACCGTTAAACCGTTAACTGTCTAAATATTAGTCATTAACTGACCATCAACATCTAACACTTAATAAATAAAAAAGGGTCTTCACTATGAGCTTTGACAATAATTTTAATGAGCAACAAAACCAAGCAACAAACCGTCAAATTAAACTGGCCAGTCGTCCTCATGGCGCGCCAAAAGCTCACAACTTCGATATGGCTACCAGCGATATCCCAACGCCAAATGACAATGAAATGCTACTGCGTACGGTTTACCTATCATTAGACCCGTACATGCGCGGACGTATGAGCGATGCCAAAAGCTACGCTGATCCCTTAGAAGTCGGTGACGTAATGATGGGTGGAACGGTTGCCCAAGTCGTTGAATCTAACATTGATAAATTTGCCGTCGGTGATTTGGTGGTATCAAATTCAGGCTGGCAGGATTACAGCGTCAGTGATGGCGAAGGCGTGTTGAAATTAGATAAAGATATGCCAAACCCTTCTTATGGCTTAGGCGTCCTCGGTATGCCGGGCTTTACCGGTTATATGGGTTTGACCGATATCGGTAAACCACAAAAAGGCGAAACGCTAGTCGTCGCTGCTGCAACCGGTCCAGTTGGTGCAACCGTTGGTCAAGTAGGTAATCAGTATGGCGTACGTACGGTTGGTATCGCCGGCGGCGTCGATAAATGCGATTTCGCTGTTAATGAGCTAGGCTTTGACATCTGTATTGACCATAAAGCGGATGACTTCGCTGAGCAATTAAAAGCTGCCTGCCCAGACGGTATCGATATCTATTATGAAAACGTCGGCGGCAAAGTGTTTGATGCAGTGATTCCATTACTAAATGCTCATGCACGTATCCCAGTATGTGGTCTGGTCTCACAATACAACGCGACTGAACTGCCTGATGGTAAAGATCGCTTGGGTATGCTAATGGGTCAAGTATTGGCCAACCGTCTAACCATCAAAGGCTTTATCATCTTTGAAGAGTATGGCGATCATTTCCCAGAATTCTTGAAAACCATGAGTAAATGGGTAGAGTCAGGCGATGTGAAAACTAAAGAATATATGGCTGAAGGCTTAGATGATGCACCAAATGCCTTTGTCCGTATGCTCAATGGCGATAACTTTGGTAAAACTGTCGTAAAAGTAGCTGACGTTGAGTAAGTGACGTTAATTAAGTCATTAAATAACGACTTCACAACATAATTCGTTACGACAACTACTGAAAGTGACACATTAACCATGAATACTGTTAGCAGTCATTGCTAATGACAATATTAAATTAATTAAGTACGAATAATTAATTCAGTATAAATAGTTAAGCATGACTGCTAATACTCAATAATTTAAAAACAACATCAACAATAAATAAGGACACTTATGAATATTTTAATGGTACTAACCTCACATGATCAACTAGGCGATACTGGTAAGAAGACAGGCTTTTGGCTAGAAGAATTTGCCGCCCCTTACTATGCGTTTTTGGATGCTGGTGTCAATGTAACCCTAGCCTCTCCTGCTGGCGGTCAGCCACCTCTTGATCCTAGTAGCGATACTGAAGATGCGCAAACGAAAGATACGACGCGCTTTAAAGAAGACTCTGAGGCGCAGAAGCATCTTGCCAATACCAAAAAACTTGCTGATATGAAAGCGGAAGATTTTGACTCAGTATTTTATCCAGGTGGTCACGGCCCATTATGGGATTTGGCAGTGGATAAAAACTCTATTAATTTGATTGAGACGTTTGTGAAGCAAGATAAGCCGGTTGCTTTTGTTTGTCACTCTCCTGCTGCCCTCAAAAATGTCAAAATCGATGGCGAATATTTAGTGAAAGGAAAAACAGTCACTGGCTTTACCAATTCAGAAGAAGAGGCGGTTGGCCTTACAGATGTGGTACCTTTCTTAGTAGAAGATGCACTGATAGCCAATGGCGGTAATTATGAAAAAGCAGCTGATTGGGAATCGTTTGTGGTAGAAGACGGCTTGTTAATCACAGGTCAAAACCCAGCATCGTCAGAAGAAGCCGCTAAGCGTTTGATCGCAAAGCTTAACGGTTAATCCAATTGACAAAGTAAAGAAGAGTACTATTATGATTCGACTGCATCATCTAAACCAATCACGCTCGCTACGCATTTTGTGGCTGCTAGAAGAGCTAGGCGAGCCGTACGAAATTATTAGTCATCAGCGCGATGCTAAAACGCATCTGGCACCTAATAGCTTAAAAGCCGTACATCCCCTTGGTAAGTCACCGGTCATCGAAATGGATGGTGAAATATACTCGGAGTCAGGGGCCATTACTGAGCTATTGATCGAACGCTTTGCGCCAGAGCGTTTGCGCCCCGCTACTGATAGTGTGGATTATGGGCATTATCTACAGTGGATTGATTTTGCTGAAAGCTCGCTCATGCTGCCATTGATGCTTGAGTTGTTTTCTAAAAAAGCAGGTATCAATGACAACGAGTTTTTGAACGGTTATATAGAGACAGAAAAAACCAGACTGTTCAAGTATTTAGATGCAGCGGTCGAGGGTAAGTCTTATATCGTCGGCAACCAGCTTAGCGGTGCTGACTTTATGTTGTCATTTGACTTAATTATTTTGGCCAGTCGTCAGAAATTAGACAACTATCCAAATATTAAGCAGTATGCATTACACTTGGCCAGTCTTGATAGTCATCAACGTGCGATGCGCTTAGAAGCGGAACACGATGAATCAATCCAGTCTTAAACTATTATTAATTTTATAAAAAGCAGCTCTTTAACGAGCTGCTTTTTTATGTCATAAACGAAAGACGTGCGATTTGCTTATAGTCAGTTAAAAGTAATATTGATGCACCGCGCACTGCTGATATCAATTTTTCTTGCTAGCTGTGCCTGCGCAGACAGAGGCTACAAAAAACTGAAAACTGATATCAGCAATACCGTCGCGTTCTTAGGATATTATGACTATAAATGAACGCTTAATCGTTTGACGAGACTGATTCGAAAAAGTCTAAAATTAGCGGTTGAGAAACTTTTCTTCAAGCCAGCGGTTCATAAAGACATTATCGGGATCGTATTGACGGCGAATCTCCAAAAATCGATTTAGCTTAGGATACAAGTTTTGTAGTTCTATATGGCTCAGTTTATTGACCTTACCCCAGTGCGGACGACCTTCCCATTTTTTCATATAGTGGTATAACCATTCAAATAGTGGCTCATCATTCATTCCTTTATACACATGGAATGATAGGACAGCACAGTCTTCTCCTTGAGTTGGACTCAACATGCCTGTTTCGCCTTTATGGGTGCGCACTTCAATCGGAAAATGTGAGCCCTTATTATCTTTTAGTAAAAGGTGATTGACCTCCGAGATACATTCATCAAAGTCAGAGAGTTTAATAAAGTATTCTGATTCGTTGAATTTGACACCGCGCGGTGTCGGAAACACCTCATAACTATAGCCTTCGCGTTTGGTATTCGGTATCGATCTTGCCGAGATTTCACTGACTTTTTTGGTGAGGGCGGGCTTCATACGTGCCAGCTCACAAAGCAGATAAAAAGCGCCATTGAGGGTCACGGCACTATCAAACTGATCTTTAAACTTCTGCCATTCACTCATTGGCTTTGGCGCTATCACAGACAGCGTTTTTTGTTGGAGCTTATTGGTACCTGGAAATAAAAACCATTCCAGATGGCGATGACTGTGGGCGGTCTCATAAAATCTGGCCAAACCCTCTTCAAAATCCAATACTTCATTGCTCTCTTTTAGGCCATAAAGGTCAACAACTTTGATGGTGAGCTTGGTAAATATGCCGAGCATACCTAGACTGGCATGCAAGGCATTGCCTAAATCGTCGGTTTCGGGATCACCGCGGTGATGAGTATGCAGCTCCCCACGCCCATCTACCCATTCCCATGTCACGACTTGATTGGCGATTGAGCCCAAGCTAATGCCTGTGCCATGGGTGGCGGTACTTGCTGACCCTGCAATGGTCTGTGCTTGCACATCACCCATGTTTTCTAGTGCCAAGCCGTGTTCTTTTAGCGCTTCCCCAATTTCAGATAAATAAGTACCTGCCTGCAAAGTCGCTAATTTGGCCTCTTTATCTACTGAAACAAGTCCGCGCATATTGTGTAGGCTGACGGCAATCTCTTCTGGCTTTGCACAGCCACTAAACGAATGCGCCGCACCCGTGGCTCTGACTCGCTTTTTGTTGGCGCGGGCACTTTTGACAATATCTTGCAGTTCTGCAACGGATGAGGGCGTGAGCTTTTGCTCAGGCTGCGCAGTCACATAACCGACCCAATTCTGCCAGTCGTGATTGCCCTGCCACTGTCTTAATGAAAACATTTACCCTCTCCTCGATAAGTGGTCATGGTTTGCTCAGCTTTTGTAGCGTTTGACAGTGCTTCAGTATTTGAAAAATGCGCAGGTGCAGGTATGTCAGATTTTCGATAACAGCTTAGCTCGTTAAAATGTTCACACAGCTCGCCCGCTTTTGCATGTCGACACCAGACAGCATCACCAATCTTTAGCTCATTTTTACCATTAGCAGATTTTTTACCAACTTTACTAGCCATCATCGGCGTTTGTACTTCGCCGAAACCTTCGTCAGCCACTATTGATAAATTGGATGGATAATACACCACAGGGGCTTTGTCCACTCCCGTGGCACCTGAAGCGATAAACCCGCCACCATGACAAGTAATTACGCCTTTTTCGGGCTGACGTGTGACGGGTAACACAAATCCTGCCGCTGGCTGAAATTCCATCATGCTGTCCATGTAGTCAAAATATGCAGGCTTATAATATGCCGAGCCAACAGTGATTTCGGTGATTTCAGGCTGGCGAGAAGTAAAGTCCATACTACCGCTGCCACCGCCGTTAACGATTTTTAGCTTATAACCTTGTTTTTTGAGCCAACTGACCAGCGAGCCACGCCGCTGACTGACTTGTTTTTTTGAGCGGTTTTTTAACAGCTTAATGGCTGGCGTTAGTAGCGCTTTACCTGGCAAATGCTCGGGCAGTCCAGCAATTTGTGCTTCATAACCCATCGCTGCACAGACATTGACATTGGCCAATTTTTTGATGTGTTTGATGAGTTTTTTAATGTCTTTTTTACTCATTAAGGCAGAACGCTTGGTGCCAAAATACAACGTTGGCAGCGGCATCGACATATTGATATCGAGGCAAATATCTACCACCACATCATGCGCCTTACCGACTTTATTCAGTGCCTCTACATGTTCAGGACGATCTACCATCCAAATCATGGTCGCGCCTTGTTTTATATAGGGAAAAGTTTGCGTGACGCTCGTCATATCTAATGTCGGATAGGCGCAGAGAATATTATCAAAGCCATTTTCTAACAGATAGACAGATTCGTCGGCAGCATAAGACATGAGGCCAATAAAATGAGGAGAGTGTTGTTTGATATAGTGTAAGACGTCAATCGAGCGCAGTGACTTGGTTGCCAAACGTAGGCTAACGGCTTGGGTTTTTTGATTGACCAGCTGAATGTTATGATCGAGGGCATCCATGTCGAGCCACGCACTCGGTGATTTGGGTGCTGTTATCGTTATCTGCGCAAAATCCATTTTGCTTCCTTATAAAAGTGAGTAATTACGCCTTTATAGACATTGCCTTGTGTCTTTTTTCTTTTTTTATTGCTTAGTGGTTTATTGATGGAAATTGATAAATAAGCATCACAGTTTGACCCGACAAAGTTAAACCGTCAAGCATCCTGTCTATAAAAATTCAACAATTATCAGTCATTGTGCTTATGGCTATTACACGTTATCCCATATTTAAAATCTCTATTGCCACTAATTTTTTAAAATTCAGCCATTTTTAGCTTGTTTACATAGGGTCAATTGAATTGAGGACATGCTCTAATAGAGATTCAAAGCAGCTACTGCCTATTTTGACCTTTGCTTAGGATTAACTATTACTGTTTATCCTTTATGATTTAGACGTTACCCCTTGTTCATAGTAATCTTATGCCGATAATATTTTACTTCTCGTAGCAAGCGTACTCATAAATAAATGGGCGCTGTAAGATAACGCTTAATAGAATTATGATAAAATAGTTCAAACTCAGCTTGGGCTATTTTTCTCATTTTATCACTCTGATGATAGCGCTGCCCATTATGGGTAGCAATACCCCAGTCTTGTTTTGTCCAGTCTTGTTCTATCCAACCACGCCGATCATCTTACGCCCATGAATACTGAATACAAATTTAAGCCGCATGAACAGCCAATGATGGTTGGTTCTCCTGCCAACCCTGATCATCCTACACGCCGTAAACTATGTTATTTAATGATCGGAATTTTTATTGGGATAACCGCCAGCTTTCAAAATGGGCTATTGGTGGCAAACCTGTCCCAAATTCAGGGCGAAATGGGCTTAACACCAGTCGAAGGTGGTTGGATATCTGTCAGCTATAATATGACCAATGCTTGTATTACGGTGCTACTGTACAAAATTCGCCAGCAATTTGGCATGTCACTCTTTAGTAAAATCACCTTGTTTTTTTTATTGGCGGCCACGAGTTTGCAGTGGTTGGTCAGTAGCCATCTATTGAACGCTACCAGTATCCAAATCGATCCTTATTACTTAGAAATCATTGCTAGAGGACTCAGTGGTATGGTTGCTAGTGGCATGACCATATTAGGCTTATTCTATTGCTTGCAAGGTATGCCAACCGTCAAACGTACTAGTGGCTTGATATTAGGCTTTGGCTTGGTACAGTTTGGTATTCCCTTATCACGGATTATCTCACCCTATCTCGCTGTCGATGGTCAGCTTGAAAGCTTGTTTTTATTTCAATTTGGTTTGGCTTTGATTTGTTTTGGACTCATTAATATATTAGAGCTACCACCGGGCAATACTGAAAAAGTATTCGAAAAACTGGATTTTTTAAGCTTTGCTTTTTTTGCCAGTGGTCTTGCAGCATTGGCGGTGTTTTTAGTACAAGGCCGCATACAGTGGTGGACAACACCTTGGCTGAGCTACCCGCTCATCATTGCAATCGTCAATATTAGCATCGCATTATGGATTGAGACTCACCGAAAAAACCCCATGTTACAGGTGCGCTGGATGCGTAGTCGCAACATTATTGCTTTTATGACAACGGGTGCGGTCATGCGTATCTTGCTATCCGAGCAAAGTGTTGGCGCTGCCGGACTACTGGCCAATCTTGGCTATGGTAATGATCAGCTGGTCACTTTTTATGCTGTGATATTAGCAGCCAGTATCTTGGCATTGGTCATTAGTATTTTTAGTACCAATCCAATAGATTTGCGTCGACCTGTTATTTTTGCAGTGGCGCTAATCGCTCTAGGTTCTTGGCTGGATACGGGTGTATCGATTAACTCGGCGCCGACGATGTTTTATTTTAGCCAATTCCTCATTGCTTTTGCCGCAGTGTATTTTATGGGTCCTCTGGTTTTTGAAGGGTTTTTACGAGCCATTGCCAGTGGCCCTGCGTATATTATTAGTTTTTCAGTGATTTTTGGTATTTCGCAGACGGTGGGCGGGCTTGCAGGAGCGGCGGCTATTCAAGCTTTTACCACTATTCGCACGCAAGTGCACTATGCCGATATGGTCAGCTCACTCAACTTAGGCGAGCCTGAGTTAGTAGCACAAGTTGCAGGCGCAGGTAGGGCTTTATCAGGTCAAATAACAGATTCTACCCAAGCCAACGTTGCTGCCATGGGACAAGTTCTGCAAGGCATCCAGCGGCAAGCTACCGTCGCAGCTTACGATGACTTGTTTTTTCTTATGGCCAGTATTGCGACTTTGTCGGCTGTTATTTTATTGATAAATTATCTCTATAACCGTTATCACAAACGTAATCCCCTTGCTAACGAGCTGGCTGTCATTGCCAAAATGCGTGAAGGAAAATAGCGGCTTTAAATGCCTTAATTTTTGCTCGCCATCTTGCATAACATCATCGAAATATCGAACATAATTGTTATATTTATTCAAACTTTAGGAGCGCGTCATGAGCAAAGAAAACCCCAGTGAGCTTAACCAAAAATCTCAGACGCCAACTGACACGCTGCTTAATACGACCCTTAATACAGCTAAAGTAAAAGTAACTGCCTCTCCAAAAAATAATAACGAATCAGTAGAGCCTGAAATTGCCGCTACCGACTCGAATAAAAAAGCGGATATCAATACAAATAAAAATACAGATAAATCGGCTGTCGATAGCCAAAATACCAGTGATAAACCACCAATGCCGCCCAAAGAGCCGATTGTGGCAGCCACTGGCTGGTCACCTATGAAAAAATCCTACCTAAATCTAGGTTTATTGATTGCCTTAATACTCATTGGCGTGGCATTGATTTTATATGCATGGAAGCTACCGCCTTTTACCCCGACTTTGCAGCAAACGAACAATGCCTTTGTGAAAGGGCAAACAACCATTATTAGTCCGCAAGTATCTGGCTATGTCACCGAAGTAGCCGTACAGGATTTTGCCCAAGTAAAAGCGGGTGATTTACTAATAAAAATAGACGATCGCGCGTTTCAACAACAGCTTGAGCAGGCGCAGGCCAATATTGAAGTGGCGGTTACCAACCGCTCTAGCAATGCTCAGGACACACAAACCAGCCAAGCACAGATTGAAGCACGCGAAGCGGATTTATATAGCGCCAAAGTGAGTGTCGATAGTGCTCGTGAAGATGTCAATCGCTATCAGGGTTTAGATGCCATCGGCGCGGTATCAAAGGCAGAAGTGGCTCATATAAAAGCACAACTTGCACAAGCGCAGGCAGGCGTTCAACAAGCTGAAGCGAACTTACAAGCGGCTCGTGAAAACCGTAAAAAGACCAGTGGTAGCCGCGCTTCGCTCGATGCCAATATAAAAAATGCTGAAGCAGCTCTCAAGCAAGCGCAGATTAATGTAGACAACACCATTATCACCGCCCCTGAAGCCGGACAATTGAGTCAAGTCAGTGTCAAAGAAGGGCAATATGTCAGTGCGGGTACACAGCTCATGTATATCGTACCCAAAGGCATTTGGATTATCGCAAATTTTAAAGAAACGCAAGTTGCTAATATGGCCATTGGTGAACCTGCAACCATCCATGTTGACGCGCTGGGTGGTGCCAAATTTAGTGGTCATGTCAGCAACATCTCACCAGCCACTGGCAGTGAATTTAGTGCTGCAGCTGCCAACCCTGCGACGGGCAACTATATTAAAATTGCCCAGCGTATCCCCGTGCGCATTGATTTAGACCAAAATCAGGCTGCCCTTACCCAATTACGTCCCGGTATGTCCGTCTCAGTCGATGTCGATACCAATATTAAAGCAAAAAACTAGGGTCTATTGAACATTCAAATATTAGGGTCTATTGAACATTCAAATATTAGGGTCTATTGAACATTCAAATATTAGGGTCTATTGAACATTCAAATATTAGGGTCTGTTGAACATTCAAACATTAGGGTCTGTTGAACATTCAAACATTAGGGTCTGTTGAACATTCAAACATTAGGGTCTGTTGAACATTCAAACATTAGGACTGCTGATTGCTAAAATCGTCCCAAACCTTTTATCAAATCAGGCGTAAACCGACGATAATGTCGAGACCTTAGCTAGGTTTACAACAACGTTTGGGGTGATTTTAGTATCAGCCTTTCAGGGCAGGGCTATTTTTTGCCAATACATGGCGAAATTATCTAACCTAGAATGACTAGGCGTCAAAAATTTCACTGCGTATTGTCTAAAAAATAGCCACTGCCAGTGCCACATTTGAATGTTCAACAGATCCTAAGACTGCTGATATCCATTTTTCTTGCTTGCTGTGCCTGCACAGACAGAGGTCACAAAAAAATAATATCAGCAATATCGTCGCGTTTTTAGTATATCTTGACTATAGAGCATAGTGAATACACTCCAGCATAAAAAAACCACTTTAAATACCAATATAACTGGATTTAAAGTGGTTTTTTTAGCATTAAAACAAGCTGAAATATATCAGTCTTACACTTATTCATTTAACTTTATGGTAGTAAACGTTTAGTTGTCCAACTGGCATTATTCTGTTTGCTATCTTGGGTATACACAATGCGGTCATGCATACGATTGGCACGGCCTTGCCAAAACTCAACTTGCTCAATGGTAATCTCATAACCACCCCAAAATGCTGGCACTGGCACTGGCACTTGGCTATTGTCTGGATAGTCAGCTTGTAGCTGATCAAAGGTCTGTTCCATGACGTCACGGCTGGCCACTTCACCGCTCTGTGGTTGGCTGACCCATGCGCCTACTTGGCTATCGTGTGGACGCTTTTGAAAATAAGCAGCGGATTTTGCAGTATCAATCTTAGCAATAGAACCACTGATACGAACTTGACGTTCAAGCTCATGCCAAAAAAACAGCACTTCTGCATTGGGGTTTTCAGCGATATCTTGACCTTTAGCACTTTCATAATTGGTATAAAAAATAATGCCATTATCGGTAATCTCGCGCAGTAATACGATACGTACACTGGGCTTGTTGTCTGCCCCACATGTTGCCAAACTCATGGCGTATGGTTCTTGCACTTTTTGTGCTAGTGCCTCATTCATCCACTCTTTCAATAGCTCAAATGGTGAGGTGGGTATTGACTGTTGATCAAGCGCGCCCTTCTCATAGGATAGACGTTGATCGGTAAAGTCCATGCTCATACTGCTTCCTTGATTGAATAACATTGATCACAATTTCTGATGATGTATTTGTTGAGATTATTAAGGCGTGTCCTCATTTCAAAAATGCTGATAAAAATGAGATAAATTGCCGTCAAACGAGAAAAATAGCGCAGATAATATTGGGATATTAACCAGCTATTTGACGATGTTTGGCAAGATTTAGCCATTTTTAGTCCATTTAGATGACTATCGAGTGAATTGAAGACACGCCCTAGCCCAATACCGCCTTAATCTGCTCAGCTAAGTCATTGGCCATCACATCACACTCTATCTCATCGTCTGACTCGACCATCACTCGAATCATTGGCTCGGTACCCGATTGACGAATCAATAGACGACCACGACCTTCTAGAGTGGCACGGGCTTTATCAAAAGCGGCGACCAGCTCTTCATGCTCAAAAGGATCTTGCATGGTAGACAAGCGCACATTGACCAGTTTTTGTGGCAAAATTTCAAAGCCTTCCATGAGGTCACTCAAGGCTTTATTCTGTGCTTGCATAACGGCCAATACTTGCAAGCTTGCGATAATCGCATCACCGGTACGACTTTTGTCTAAGCACAATATATGCCCAGATGGTTCACCGCCTAGTATCCAGTCATGAGCGGCAAGCTCTTGCATGACATAACGGTCACCTACCTTAGCCCGAGTAAAGGCAATACCGGCCTCTTTTAGTGCCAACTCCAGCCCCATGTTAGTCATGAGCGTACCAACCACTCCCACTGCAGGCGTCTTTCCCTGAGTGGCAAGCACGTATAAAATGCCATCGCCATCAACTAAATTACCTGCCTCATCAACCATCACGATACGATCGCCGTCACCATCTAAGGCGATACCAACATCTGCTTCGTGCTCAAGCACTGCTTTTTGTAAACTCTCCGGATGGGTCGAGCCGCAGTCAGCATTAATATTGATACCATCCGGCGTATTATTGATAGCAATCACGTTGGCACCCAGCTCACGCATGACTCTTGGGGCGACGCTGTAGCCTGCACCATTGGCACAGTCGACCACGATGGTCAGATGATCTAAGTCATACTGATAAGGGAAACTGCCTTTACAAAACTCAATATAGCGACCTTTAGCATCGTCAATACGGTTATTTTTACCCAATTTTGCAGGATCAAGAATAGGCATGAGCACATCGCCACTATTAGAGTCACTCATGATAGCTTTTAACTTATCATTAATCGCTGCTTGCATCTCATCGGTGAGTTTTTTGCCGTCAGCTGAAAAAAACTTGATGCCGTTGTCATAGTATGGATTGTGCGATGCTGAGATTACGACGCCTGCATCCGCATGGAAACTACGGGTTAGATGCGCGATAGCAGGTGTTGGCAATGGGCCAAGCATATGCACGTCGACTCCAGCTGCGTTAAAGCCGGCCTGTAGTGCTCCCTCGATGACGTAGCCTGATAGACGAGTGTCTTTGCCAATCACCACGCTCGGTTTACGGCTAGGATTGTCATTTTTTTCTATGAGCACCAGTCCAGTCACATAACCTAACTTCAAAATAAAATCAGGGGTAATCGGCAACTCACCAAATTTTCCGCGAATACCATCAGTGCCAAAGTAGCTCATTATAAATGTTCCTCAAGTCTAAAAATGAAACGCCAGACGTGCGCGTAGGCAAGGCAATAACCAGTATATTCTATTTGTGTATTTTACAAAAAAAACAGCCAACAATGACGGGGCATTGTTGGCTGTTTGTATCTTGATGTCACTATCCTACTGTCTGTCAGCAATTATCAACGTCAGTAGGACTACAGAATATGAATTAATCTACTCGATAGTTCGGGGCTTCTTTGGTGATTTGCACATCGTGAACATGCGACTCTTTCATCCCCGCAGACGTCACCTTAATGAACTGTGGTTTGGTACGCATATCTTCGATAGTCGCACAGCCAGTATAGCCCATTGATGAGCGTAAACCACCAACCAACTGATTGACGATGCCTGCCACTGGTCCTTTATAAGGAACGCGACCTTCGATACCTTCTGGAACCAGCTTTTCTACCCCATCTTTGGCATCTTGGAAATAGCGATCTGATGAGCCGTTTTGACCTGACATCGCACCTAAGCTACCCATACCGCGATACGCTTTATAATAACGACCTTGGAATAGCTCAACTTCGCCTGGCGCTTCTTCGGTACCAGCCATTAGTGAGCCGACCATGATACATGAAGCACCGGCCGCGATAGCTTTTGCCATATCACCTGAGAAGCGAATACCACCATCAGCAATCAATGGAATACTGTCTTTCAGGGCGCTGGCTACATTATCAATGGCCGAGATTTGTGGCACACCAATACCCGCGATAATACGGGTGGTACAGATAGAACCAGGGCCAATACCGACTTTTACTGCATCAGCGCCCGCATCACGTAATGCTAGAGCGGCATCACCGGTTGCGATGTTGCCACCGATGACTTGTACGTGAGGGAAGTTTTTCTTGATCCAAGAGACTTTTTCAATCACGCCTTTTGAATGTCCATGGGCGGTATCGACCACGATAACATCGACGTCAGCGGCGATTAAGGCTTCAACGCGCGCTTGCGTATCTGCGCCAGTGCCGACAGCAGCGCCAACCCGTAGGCGACCTTGCTCATCTTTACACGCATTTGGATTATTCTCAGCTTTGGCAAAGTCATTGACCGTAATCAAACCGCGCAGACGAAAGTCTTCATCAATCACGATCACTTTTTCGATACGGTGCTCATGCAGCAATTTTTTGATATTTTCATTGCTTTCACCTTCTTGCACGGTGACTAGCTGCTCTTTTGGCGTCATGATATGGCTAACTGGTAACGACAAATTGGTCTCAAAACGCCAGTCACGATGGGTCACGATACCAACGACTTTATCAGTACCCTTCTCTACCACTGGTACACCTGAAATATTATTGTCTTGAGTCAATCTTAATAATTCACCAATCGTCATTTCAGGGTGAACGGTAATAGGATCAACCACGGTTCCTGCTTCGAATTTTTTGACGCGGCGTACTTGCGTGGCCTGCTTATCGATATCCATGCTTTTATGCAAGATACCCAAACCACCTAGCTGTGCCATGGTAATAGCCATTTCAGATTCGGTGACCGTGTCCATAGCAGCCGAGATTAATGGCAAATTCAGTGTGATACTTTTGGTCAGACGCGTGGACAGATCAGCAGATTTTGGCAGGATTTCAGAGTAGGCTGGTAACAATAAAACGTCATCAAAGGTAAAGGCTTCATCGACAATTCGTAACATACAGACCCCTAGTGGTGGTTATTTTGATGGGTGGGATTTTCGCATTAAGACAATCAATCAAGATCACCATTATGACTTTACGACGTTCAACCCTTATTTATGAAAGGCTTTGAATCATAGAGCTTTAGATAATAAGCAATGTACCAGTTGTTATTTGTCATTAGATATTTTTTATCAGTAAACAAAGACACTGGAAAACAGCTATTGATTTATCAGTGGTAAGAAGACACAAATACTGCAACCTCTTATCTTTAATCGCTCAGTTATCCCTTAAAAATAACGCCATATTATAACAAATAAACAAGCAAATCGCATGCTTATTTGTTAGCTTATTTTAACATCAATAGTTTGTCTGTTTTTGCCACTTTGCTTGCTGTCCACTATACCTATTGACCGTTCCAACTTATACGCTAGTGTCTTTAAATATCAAGCGCTCAGCGGGGAGATAAGCTTGCTGTTCAGCATATAAATAACTTAACATCTGCTCGCGTACCTGACACTCCAACCGCCAAGCGTTGATAGGACTATCAGACGCTTGGCTACAGCGTAATTTTATGGTGTTTTCGGACACGGATACTGTATACATTTCAGGCTCAGTTTCACCGTCCCATAAGTCGTTCGCTTTGACCAGCTTGATATATTGTTGCCTGATTGCTTCGATATCAGCGCCATAGTCGACGTAGAGGTAAATCACACAGGTTTGATGCGAGTCTGTATGCGACCAATTCTCTACGATTTCAGTGACGAAGTGGCGCATTGGAATAATCAACCGGCGCTCATCCCAAGTCTGCAGAACCGCATAGGTATAGCCCAAATCCTCTATCGTCGTCCACTCACCTTCCATCATGACCGTATCACCAATACGCACTGGCTGAGTGATGGCAACCTGCATACCAGCAATGACATTACCCAATATCGGCTGAGCGGCGATACCGATAACGGCACCAGCAATACCTGCGGAAGTCAGCAAGGTCTTACCCAATCCTTGAATATTGGTGAACTCACTGAGGCCAATCCAAATACTACCAAGGATCATGACGAAGATAAAAATGCGGCGAAATATAGAAACGTAAGTACGGCGACGACGACCTTTATCAAATTGCTCGTCGCCTAAATTCTCAATCTGCAAATCTTTGTAGCGATTGGCAAAAAAATTAATCGCTCGAATACCCAGCCACAACGCGCTAAAGACCAATCCCACCCAAATAATTGGACGAGTTGATGACGCGACCGCGTCTAAGTAAGGAAAACCGCCCGATACTAAAGTAAATACCGATGAAAAACTGATGAAAAAGGTCAGCGGTACCGTCAGCTTATTGACCAAATCTTCCACGCTATTATGGTGAACCGTACTCAGCCGATTGCCTTCTTTATCTTTGACATACCAATTAAGAAGCTTGCCAGCGGCGGTACTTAATAGCCAACCTACTCCCATAGTAAAAGAGAAGAAAATAAATAACGCTAAAAACTCCCAGATAGCGATACTAAATAACTGTAATTTTGTCCATGTTGGTAAGTAACGTTCGAATTTTGCGGGATGGTATTGTTCATAAAGGTTGTCAATATTGCCAACCGTTTGGGCAGAAAATATCCAAAAAGGCGCACTGTCATCAATGCGCACACGCTCTAAATATATCGGTACGCGACGTTCACGATAATCGATATAGCCAAGCTGAATAGAGCGTCTGGGTATCCCTTGAATACTGTTGGTGCTACCAAGCGGCGGCTCAATCAAGCCATCAGGACGATCTGGCAATTCATCAAACACATACAGCTTCTTTTCAACCAACAAAAAATCAAGTTGTTTGGCCAGATCTATCGCCCGATTACGCTGCAACTTGCTATCAATCAAATTCATATTGAGCGCATAAGCCGCCAAATCATACTGCTGCTTCATGACGGCTGACTGAAAAAACTCTAATGTGGCCAGCGGCGTGGATAAGTTCGGTGGTTCAGCTAACGGCGGCAATCCTGCATTTAGCTTGTTTAAGGAATAATAGCTTTCGTTATAATCACCAGTGAGACCAGTATCTCCTTGCAGTATGCCTGCCTGCTGCACGGCATCCTTGTCTAAAGGATTGAAGGTTTCTTCTGCAATATCTGAGACACTAATGCCGTCTTGTTTGAATTGATCAATTTTCTGCGCTGTATAATCTATCAGGTTTTCTGGCTTTGCCATCTCAGTATTTTTTGTAGTGTCTTGCCTATCAACTGTTGTATCGCTACTGGTTGCCGCATAGGCAGGAAGATAAAACACACTACATACCATGACGAGCATGCTGAGTAAAAGTGTCAGTCTACTATGATGACGCATAGCATTGTCATCGATACCAAAATCTTCAATGGCATCAGATTTATGATTGACGTTTTTAACTGGTGTATTATTTAGAGAATGAAAGGAATTTTGCATACGAAAAGTCTTGGCCTCAGTGTATTTCTAACCTAATGCAGTCTACAAAAAAAAGCCAGCGCAATGCTGACTTAATTTATTAGTTAACGTATTTCATTACTGACAGCATCTATATTAAGCACAGCATTATTAAGCACAGCATTAGGCACGGCGCCAAGTCGTGCCAGCTCGGCTATCTTCAAGCTCGATGCCCGCCTCTTTTAATTGCTCACGCACCTCATCGGCACGCGCAAAGTTTTTATTGGCTTTAGCCTCTGCACGCTCAATGATTAGACCATCAATAGCCGCATCGCTTAAACCATTATCCGCTTGATCGCCAATGACTGCTTGTAGGAACTGTGACACTGGTTGCTGCAAGATATTTAGTACCTGTGCCAAGGCTCTGAGCTGCTGCGCCCATTGCCAAGCACTCTCTAAATCTTCAGCTTTGATGGCTTTATTAATATCACGTGCCAGCCCGAACAAGACACTAATCGCCGTTGAACTATTAAAATCATCATTCATGGCTTTGATAAAATCTTGTCCAGCAGGGCTGCTGTAAGCGTCATTTATCAACGCATCATTGATTGTCAATTCTTCGCCTTTTTGCTGTTCAGCCAGCTTTAAGGCATTATAAAGTCTGCTTAGGCTGTTATGAGCCTCATCTAATGCCGTATCCGAAAAGTTCACTTGGCTACGGTAATGGCTGGATAATAAAAAGAAGCGCAGCGTTTCAGGATGAAAATGTGCAATAACATCACGAATTGTGGAAAAATTACCCAATGACTTAGACATTTTTTCGCCATCGACATTGATAAAGCCCACGTGCATCCAGTTACGTGAATACTCGCAGCCAGTCGCTGCTTCAGATTGAGCAATCTCGTTTTCATGGTGTGGAAATTGTAAATCATGACCACCGCCATGGATATCAAAGGTATTGCCTAGGCACTTGGTCGACATCGCCGAGCATTCAATATGCCAACCTGGACGTCCTTGACCCCACGGTGATGCCCATTGCGGCTCATGAGGTTTAGCCGCTTTCCATAGGACAAAATCAAACGGGTTGCGTTTGTCGTTTTCGACATCAACGCGCGAGCCTGCCTGCATATCATCGAGATTACGTTTTGATAACTTACCATAATCTGCAAAGCTATCTACAGCATAATAGACATCGCCGTTATCGCCAGCATACGCATAATCGCCGGTAACTAACGTCTCAATCATTTGTTGCATCTCATCGATATGGTCAGTCGCACGCGGCTCGGTATTAGGCGTCAAGCAGCCAAGGGCTGAGAAGTCCTCATGCATTGCTTTAATAAAGCGCTCAGTCAATGCACTGATAGCCTCGCCGTTTTCATTCGCGCGCGCGATGATTTTGTCATCAATATCGGTGATATTGCGCACATAATTAACGTCATAACCTATTTGTGTTAGCCAACGTACTGCCATATCAAAGCCAATCATCATCCGCGCATGACCAATATGACAATAATCATAAACGGTCATGCCGCACACATACATACCTACTTGCCCGGCTTTAAGTGGTACAAACTGACGTTTACCGCCCGTCAGTGAATCATAAATGGCAAGCTGAGACATCGCATCGGCAAGAGGTGTGGTCATGGTATAAAAGCCTTTTAATTAGAACAAGATAGATAAATTGAGATGACGATAAAATATGAGTATCGTACTATTAGCCACTAACCGCGACTAATAAGATTATAAACTTGAAAGTTACCGCTTTATAAACGCTTTATAAAACTTAACCCATTATCTTAGCGAAATCGGCTGGAAAATACTACAATGAGCGCGCAACTAACCCTATTCAATGATAAAAACCGTTAAGGATGTAGAAATGGCCAATCGCTTAAGCAAAATATATACGCGCACCGGAGATGATGGTAGCACCGGTATGGCAGATGGCAGTCGCGTAAGTAAAGCCGACAATTTATTTAGCGTAATGGGCGATATCGATGAGCTCAACTCACACATCGGCTTGGTACGGGCACACTTAACACAAGCTACTGATAATGAAAACGCAAACCAACAACATCTGCCTGAACGCTTACAACAGCAAAAAGAGTTAGACTTTGCTCAAGCCTTGGTCATAATTCAGCATTTATTATTTAATATCGGCGGTGAGCTGGCCATGCCAGAATATGAAGGCGTTAATGCCAGCCATATTGAATGGCTAGAACAACAAATTGATGCGATGAACACAACTCTGCCACCGCTCAAGGACTTTATCTTGCCGACAGGCTCACTATTGGTCAGTCAACTACACGTCGCGCGTACGGTTTGCCGCCGCGCTGAGCGCCAAGCGGTACTATTGCAGCAAGAGCGTCCAGCAGCGATTCGCAGTACTGCCGTTAGCTTTATCAATCGCTTGTCTGATTGGTTGTTCGTTGCCGCGCGTTTTTGTACCGACCCTGCCCAAGTCTCTGAGGTGCTGTGGGACAATCAAGTCTTGCAAGATTTTGCTAATGATAAATAGTCACCCATAGCATAAAGGCAAATGATGTAGTTTTACTATAGCAATCCCACCTTATCCAAAAAGGTTAGTTCTATAAAAAAGCCCACTACGTTAATGTAGCGGGCTTTTTTATAGTTGTATCACGTAGCAACTGCTGCGTTTTTATGACTTAATAAGTAGCACTGTCATCTTCAATGATGACCATATCAATGCTCTCATCATTAGGTACTAATTTTGGCGAGGTTTGGGTTGCCGGTTTTTTGGTGTCAGTGCTTGGCGCTGCTTGATTATTTTCTGTAGCACTGCTCTGACTGTTATTTTGGCTACTACTTGGATTGTTAATGGTCGGTGGCGTAGCAGGCTCAGCTGGACGAACAGGGGCCGTCGGCGTCACAGTTCTTGGCTGACGGGTTGGCGCTGATTGATTGTTGTTATTATTGTTCTGTGCAGTGTCACGGCGACGCTCAGCCTGTTGAGCGGCACGCTGGGAACGTTGCTCATCAACTGCTGACTTAAATGCAGATCCTGCCATCACATCTGCCACCACAGTCAATAATGCCGGTTGTCCAGCAATACGGGTACGAACTTGACCACCTTGAGTACCAACGACATAAGTAAAGGCGTCGTCAACGAGCATATTATTATTGATACGAATATTGTTTTGCGCTAAGCGAGACTGCAAGCTTGGCTGGTTACCGGCCGCTTGTACTTGACTGGCCTGATACAAATCTTCGCTTGGCAGAGTCATGCTAACGCTTGCCTGACAAGTGGTCATGCCGTTGTTATTGGCTTCTTGTAAGATCGCTGCATTTTGTACGTCAATGACAATACCATTGATTTTGTCAGTGACAACACCACTATTTAGACTGATTTCTGCCTCATTGGCATAATTGGCAGCCAACGTTTGAGCCTGCTGATTGAGCGTGTTTTTTAGCGCGGATTTCAAGCGGTCTTGTACCATCGGATCATCACAACTGACGGCAGGCGTGATGACATTATCGTCAACTGCTGGCTGTTCTACTGTTGCCTCTGTCGTCTCAGCGTTATCGTCTTTATCTGAGCGATCACAACCTGTCACGGCCAAACCACATATCAGACTAATACCGGCGACGTGCTGCCATTTGATCCACTTGCTTTTTGTTGCGCTCATACTCAATTTGCTCCCAATTTACTAATTCTTACCGTCAGCGATGGACAGTATTTGACATTCAGATCGCAACACTTGCCGCGATAGATTTGAAAATCACATTATTATACGGTGTTTAAATGAGATGGTCATTAGTGTGACCCCTTGCTGTACAAATAATGTCTTACATTGTGCCCAAAACCTATGTTTGGTTGCAAAAACATAACAAATACATACTTATATCATCGCTAAGAATATTTAAACAAGGGCTTAATTCTAGCGGAAACTTGCAACAAACTATTCCTGAAACAACTTTCAAATATTAGCTTACTTTTCAATATCACAACCCTCTAAGACGGTATTTAATCCAAAACTATTTTGCAAATTTCGTTAGATTCTGTCGGTTGGACGCTATATCATTACTCGTAAAAATAGCCGACAGTTCCTCATTATGATAAATCTTAACAATACACTTTTACTCGGTCATCGCGGTGCGCGTGGTGAAGCAGTCGAGAATACCTTAGCAGGTTTTGAACACGCTCAACGTCTCAATCCTCAAGGTTTAGCAGGGGTTGAGTTTGATGTACAGTTGAGTGCGGATGAGCAATTAATCGTATTCCATGACGACAATCTACAACGCATGTGTGGTCAGCAATCGCGCATCGATCAATTAACGCTCGCTGAGATTCAGCGCTATCGTCAGGATAAACACCCACTTATTACTTTAGACCGCGCATATCAAGCATTGACCAATTTTAGCTATATAGAGCTTGAGATAAAGACTCATGAGCGTACCAATTACACGCAGTTGGTACATGCATTGACACATAATCTCCTTGACACCCCGATTGCTAGCTTACCTATTGTCCTGACTAGCTTTGATGTCGAATTACACGCGCGGCTGCAACGCAATAAAACCTTACAACATATTCTGCGTGGCTTACTGATTCGCACCCCTAAAACTTTGCTAAGCGCACCACAAACTGCCCTGCAACTTGGCTGCGTCCAGCTAGGTATTCACTATCCATTGCTGACTCAAGCAGTCATTAAGCACTGTCATCGTTATCACCTGCCAGTCAGCGCGTGGACCGTCAATGATAGCGAGACAATTAAACAGCTTATTACGTGGCAAGTCGACGTCATCATTACCGATTATCCAACCTATTTTCTCACGCGCTAAGTAAGTGAACTTCTTACCTATCTTTTTGTCATATTTCAAAAAACTTGCTTGAAAATGGCTTAAAAAAGCCAGCTAATTAATTGGCTCGATAGTCATTTGTACGTTTTTATCGCACACATATTTATCTTTTTACTTACACTTTCACTTAATTGCTGATAAGTAAGGGATTGTTTGGGTTAATCACTACCATAACTCCTACAAGTTATTGTTATTTAGCAATATTTTTCTAGTGTATGACTGTTCACTTTACTAGTCTTTTAGGGTAATATGGAGGCTGAAATTAATATCATTAGGAATATTACATGATTGCTAAAAAAGTAATAGGCTTACCACTTAAGGGCTTGCGTTTTGCCATGAAGTCGGGTGATACGCTTATACAGCATGCTGGCACTCAGGCGCTGCGCGTGAAGACGTGGCTTGATACTGGCAAAAGCAAAACTGATGAGGCTGCCGATACGCAGTTTGCGACGACGAGCGGTTATAAAGATGCCAATGCAGTCGCTAACTATGAAGGTATCGATCCGCTTGAGCTTGAATTTCAAAAGTCGCCCATCAATCTGGTTCCAGCGATTTTTCTGATTACAACGCCTATTGCTGCTGCCGTCATTACGCCATGGTACTTGATGACCCATCAAGTTAGTGCGCCGGTTTGGGGCGTGTTTGGTGCCTTTATGGTGTGGACCGGTATTAGTATCACTGCAGGCTATCACCGCCTATTGTCGCATCGCGCTTATAAAGCCCATCCCTTGGTAAAAAACTTCCTATTACTTGGCTCAACCCTTGCGGTTCAAGGCTCTGCTTTTGACTGGGTATCGGGCCACCGTACTCATCATCGTCATGTTGATGACCGCATGGAAGATCCTTATTCAGCAAGACGTGGTTTTTGGTTCAGTCATATCGGTTGGATGTTACGCAATTATCCTAGTGGTCGCTTTGATTATAAAAACATTCCTGATTTGACCAAAGATAAAGTGCTACAGATTCAGCATAAATACTATGGTTTATGGGTACTGGCTACCAACGTTGCGATGGTTGCGGCAGTTGGTTGGTTAATCGGTGACGTTTGGGGCACGCTCGTATTGGCAGGTCTACTGCGCTTGGTATTGACCCACCACTTTACTTTCTTTATCAACTCGTTATGCCACATGTTTGGTACGCGTCCTTATACGGATACCAATAGTGCGCGCGATAACTTTTTCCTTGCTATCTTTACGTGGGGTGAGGGTTATCATAACTATCATCACTTCTTCCAATACGACTATCGTAATGGCGTGAAATGGTGGCAATATGATCCAACTAAATGGCTTATCTTGGGCTTATCTAAACTTGGGTTAACCAGTGAATTACGTACGGTTGACGACACCACCATTAAGCATGCTGAAGTACAAATGCAGTTCAAAAAGGCTCAACAGCAGATTGATAGTGCCACTGCGAACGGACTTGATATTCCGCATGCGATGAAGAGTTTCCAAGATCGTATCAAGTTTGAATATGATGCCTTTACGCAAACGGTCGAAGAATGGCAAGCGCTAAAAGCCAAAACTATTGAGCTAAAAAAGACTGAGCTTGCTGACCGTTTGCATGAAGTTGAAGAGATGCTAAAGCACGACTATGCCAAAGTTGAGCAAAAAATACTGGCGCATAATAGCAATCTAAAAACGGCGTTTCGCTCTATTGGTCACAGCTCCAAAGCCGCTTAAGCGTTAACAGCAGACCCGTAATGTGATGTTAATGTGACTTTCTTATTTTTGCTTTTCTCCTTCCCTTTATCTGTAATAGATAGAGGGATTTTTTTGTTTAGCGTTTATTCACAGCACTTATTTATCTGCAAGGCGCATGAAATCGGACAGGATTAATTAGGCAAAATTTGAAGGTATAGATTACAAGAGATGGACAGAGTGAAACGCTGCAATGGTAAGGCTATGCTATAGTAAGTTACTCACTTTATAATTCGATTTTATCAGCCGATGGGAAAGCCTTCTATGCGCTATCAAAACACCTACGTCAATCTAGACACACGTCTCTATCACAAACAACCTCCTACACCGCTAGAAAATCCACGGATTGGTCACTTCAACCTGCAGGTGGCACAGCAATTGAGCTGGGCAGATGATGAGGATTTAATGGCGCGCTGGGTTGAGATACTCGGTGGTCAATACGTGCCAGCTGAGTTTCGACCGCTGTCGATGGCCTATGCCGGTCATCAGTTCGGGCAATGGGCAGGCCAATTGGGTGATGGGCGCGGCTTACTGATGGCACAAGTGCTCGATAATAATGATACGTTGCAAGACTTACATCTTAAAGGTATCGGCCTAACGCCTTATTCGCGGATGGGTGATGGGCGCGCCGTGTTACGCAGTACTATTCGCGAGTATTTATGTGGTCATGCCCTCACTCAGCTAGGTATCCCGTCTTCCAATGCCTTGGGTTTTGTGGTTTCAGATACTCGGGTACGTCGCGAGCGTGTGGAAGCAGGTGCGGCATTGATGCGGGTGGCTGACAGTCATATTC
Source organism: Psychrobacter okhotskensis (assembly GCF_013248965.1). Classification (GTDB taxonomy): domain Bacteria; phylum Pseudomonadota; class Gammaproteobacteria; order Pseudomonadales; family Moraxellaceae; genus Psychrobacter; species Psychrobacter okhotskensis. The sequence continues at coordinate 107,508 of NZ_JABRVQ010000006.1, forward strand.
GCTTAGGTCATGTCGAGTGGATTGCCAGCTTCGCCCCTGATTTACTCAGTGAATTCACCGACTATATGATTGACACTTACTATCCAGAGTGCCGCCAAAGCGAGACACCAGTGCTGGCGTTTTTGACCGCAGTGGTTGAGCGCACCGCGCGGATGATTGCGGACTGGCAGCTGATCGGCTTCGCTCATGGTGTGATGAATACTGATAACTTATCCATTACAGGAAGTACTTTAGACTTTGGGCCGTTTGGCTTTATGGAGCGCTTCGATCCGGCGTGGATCAATAACCACTCTGACCATACTGGGCGTTACGCTTATCAGAATCAGCCTGCTATTGGACATTGGAATCTCAATACTTGGCTACCGCATTTTATGCGCCTAGAGGGAGTTACCCGCGACACGTTGGCTGACTGCTTAGCGCCTTACGAGGCGACCTTTATGCAGCACTACCAACAGGGACTGTGCCGTAAGCTCGGTCTGCCGCACGAAAAAGAAAGCTTAACCTTGGCCTTTGAGTGGCTTACCTTGCTCGAAGATAACTTACTCGATTATACCAATAGCTTCCGAGCATTATTGGCTCTCGTAGCGCCAGATGATTATTCTCATGAGCAGCAGCTACTGTCTACCCTGACGGCAGAGCTCACCGATGAAGCAAGTAAAGTTTGGCAAGATTGGTCGACGCGCTATTTGGCCCAATTACGATCAGTGTCTGTCAAACAAGCGCTCGATAGCATGCGAGAGAATAATCCCGTTTATGTGCTGCGTAATAGCATGGCTCAGCGTGCCATAACTGCTGCTGAACAAGGTCAATTTGAAGAAGTTAATCGGGTGTTCGAGCTACTCGCCGACCCTTATAATGTTCAAGATATCGCTATCGAACTGGATAGTAAGCCGCCTACGCCTCATGCACCGCAAATGCCCATTAGTTGTTCGTCTTAATAAGCCTGCTATACTGTAATATTTTGAAACATAATAGGAATGGGGTTGATATTTGACTCCAATCTTTGGCATTATCAACGGGCTAAATGATGAATATCATTTAATTATATTATTCGCATAATTCACAGCTGTTGACTAGGCAGTGAAATGCCAATAATGCTAGAATGACTATTTTGCAGGATTGCTTTTTTTCGCTGCTATCTAAGCGCCGATACTTATCTTTTGCCGATACTTATTTTTTTAGTGTGACTTTACCCTCTTCTCATCATATCTCATGGTTTTTTGAGGGTTAGGCGTTAGTTTTTTTTATCACCATTTAATCTATTCCAATTTATTCCAACCATGGCAATTATTATGAATGACGATATCACTTTGAATACGGATAACCCTACTACGGAAAAAGAGCAGTTTGAACAAGCTGCCCTCCATTATCATGAGTTCCCAAGGCCGGGTAAAATCTCAGTTACGCCTATCAAGCAATTGGCCAATCAACGTGATTTGGCACTCGCCTATTCACCAGGTGTTGCCATACCCTGTCTTGAAATTCAAAGAGACCCAGCCTTAGCTGCCAAATATACCGCGCGTAGCAACTTGGTCGGCGTCATCACCAACGGTACTGCCGTACTGGGTCTAGGTAATATCGGGCCATTGGCGTCAAAACCAGTGATGGAAGGTAAAGGCGTTCTATTCAAGAAGTTCGCGGGTATCGATGTTTTTGATATTGAAATTGCCCAAAACGATCCAGATAAGTTCATCGAAGCCGTTGCTTCTCTTGAGCCAACATTTGGTGGTATTAACTTAGAAGACATCAAAGCACCAGAATGCTTCAAAATCGAACGTGAATTGCGTAAACGCATGAACATTCCTGTATTCCATGACGATCAACATGGTACTTCAATCATTGTTGCCGCTGCCATGCTCAATGCGTTGATTATCACTGACAAAAAAATTGAAGATATCAAAGTCGTCTGTTCAGGTGCTGGCGCAGCAGCAATCTCTTGCTTAGATATTATTTGCGCACTTGGCGTCAATAAAGACAATATCATTGTCTCAGATTCGCGCGGTATCATTAGCACCAGCCGTGAAAACCTTGACGAAACAAAGCAACGCTACGCTCGTGACACGACCGCCACTACTATCGATGAAGTGATGGATGATGTCGATATGTTCCTAGGGCTATCCATGCCAGGAATTTTATCAGAAGATATGGTTCGTCGCATGGCAAAAGACCCTATTGTCTTTGCCCTTGCCAACCCGACACCAGAAATTATGCCAGAGTTGGCACATGCTGTGCGTCCAGACGTCATTATGGCAACTGGTCGCTCGGATTATCCAAACCAAGTCAACAATGCCTTATGTTTCCCTTACATCTTCCGTGGAGCATTAGACGTCGGTGCCACAACTGTCAATGAAGAGATGAAAGTTGCCTGTGTACGTGCGATTGCTGCCATGGCGCACGTTGAAGCGACACCGACCACCAATGTTAGAAACATCGAATCGATGAAAAGTTTTGGTCGTGACTACTTAATCCCAGGTCCACTAGAGCCAAACTTAATCATTGAAATCGCTTCTGCGGTTGCCAAAGCGGCGATGGATTCCGGTGTTGCCACGCTCCCTATCACAGATCTTGCGGCGTATCGTCAACGTCTGTCTGAGTTTGTCTATAACTCAGCCTTCGTCATGAAGCCTATTTTTGCTCGTGCCAAAGCCGCACCAAAACGCATTGTTTATTGTGAAGGCGAAGACAATAACATCTTACTTGCGGTTCAGGTCGTCGTCGACGAAGAGCTGGCGCAACCTATCTTGGTTGGTCGTCCTTCAGTTATCGAAGCCAATATCGAAAAACTGGGCTTGCGTCTAAAAGATGGCGTGAACATCACTATCGTCAATCAAGATGACGACCCACGCTATAAAGAGTACTGGCAGGGTTATTATGAGAAGAACAAGCGTAAAGGCGTTAGTATTGAACTTGCCCGCCGTGATGTTCGTCGCAAGACCACATTAATCGGCTCACTATTGGTCGAAAATGGCGATGCCGATGGTATGATATGTGGTACGTTTAGCCATTATCAATTGCATTTAGACTACGTACAAAGCGTCATTGGCAAAAAAGAAGGCGTCAAAGATTTTTATGCGATGAATGCCGTACTTATGCAAGATCGCAATATTTTTATCGCTGACACCTATATCCATGAAGATCCAACGGCTGAACAACTGGCTGAAATGACCGTTCTGGGCGTTAATCAATTACGCCGCTTTGGGATCACGCCACGTGTTGCGCTCGTATCACATTCTAACTTTGGTACCTCAAACCGTGCCAGCGCGGTCAAAATGCGTAAAGTGTATCAATTACTAACCGATATGAATGTTGATTTTGATTTTGAAGGCGAGATGCAAGGTGATGCTGCTTTGAACGAAGCGATTCGTCTAGAAGATATGCCATCAAGCCCATTAAAAGGTGCCGCAAACTTGCTTATCTTGCCAACGCTTGATTCAGCAAACATCGCCTTTAACCTGCTCAAAACAGCAACTGGTAGCGCCTCTATTGGTCCTATTTTGCTCGGTGCGAATAAACCAGTCCATATCCTAACGCCATCAGTTACCGCTCGTCGTGTGGTCAACATGACTGCGCTTGCCGTGACGGAAGCTCAAGATCTAGAGAATGAAGCTCAGGATTTAAAGGACGAAGCTCAATGATAGTATGAGTACACTATTGAGACCGTCGCTATAATTTATTTATCGCGACGGTCTGCTATACTAAAACCAGTCAACGCTTTTAATAAAGCATTGACTGGTTTTTTTTGCTCAGTACCACTTCTATTCATGCTATGAATGCCAATTGGGTCAATACCTAGGGAATATTATGCAAGTTTATCTCGTCGGCGGCGCAGTACGTGATCGACTGTTAGGTCGTCCTATCAAAGACAAAGACTTCGTCGTCGTCGGTGCGACAGTAGCTGAGATGATAGCTGCTGGGTTTCAACAAGTCGGCGCAGATTTTCCTGTGTTTTTGCACCCTACCAGTCATGAAGAGTATGCGCTAGCTCGTACCGAACGTAAGCAAGGTCAAGGCTATCAAGGCTTTAGTGTTCATGCCAGTCCTGATATCAGCTTAAAAGACGATCTACAACGTCGCGACTTGACCGTCAATGCCATGGCAATCGAAGTTACTAGCCTCACTGACGCCACCCCTATCAGTGGCGAAGTGGTCGATTACTATGGTGGACTGGATGATATAAAAAGCAAAACCCTACGTCATGTCTCTAGTGCTTTTAGCGAAGACCCATTGCGTGTTCTGCGAGTCGCGCGCTTTTATGGACGCTATTATGACTTGGGCTTTATCATCGCTGGCGAAACACTGGAATTGATGCGTCAGTTGGTCAGCTCGGGCGAACTAACACATTTAAGTAGCGAGCGCATTTGGCAAGAATCGAGCCGTGCAATGATGCAGGTCTCTCCTCAGGTATACTGGCAGCAACTGTTCGAAATCGATGCTTTAACAGAATACTTTGCGCCCTTACATCAGACGTGGAGCATTAACGGTGACATAAGAGAGACGGTACAGACCGCACTGTATTTCGCGGGTCAAATGCAATTGAACTTATCACAACGCTGGGCGTTATTACTGTCGAGCCTTAATCCGGCGTTATTCGGTTTAGTACCCAGTGAAACGATGTCTGCCACAAAAGCCATTACTGAAATAGGCAACACCGCCAAAATACCAAAAGCCCAAACTCAGTTTGCGACTTTATTCGTGCAACAAGGCGAAAAATTAAAGCGTATAAACGAGTTGAGCCCGAGCGAAAAAATAGACCTTATTCAAGCCTATAGTGCTCATAAAGAGCCTGATAAGCTCTCGCAACTGCTAGTAACCAGTCACGTGTTACAGCTCGCTTCTCAGCACCGTGAGATGATGTTAGCTCTAGGCAGCTTCCATGCTATTGGCGTCAAAGATATCGAATCAGACCTCAAAGGTCCAGCGATTGGTGCTGCATTGCGACAAGCCAGAATTGAACACTTACAAGCGCACGATATGTCATCAATACCTTCTGAAAAGATGGCTTAGAAATCACTCTTCAATGTCTATTAAAACCTAACTATGAATCAAAAACTTAAGATATCTTTAACAGAAAATACTGTTGCACCAGTGATGCTGGTGACTGGCAGCGCCAAGCGTATTGGTGCCGCTATTATTCGTGCCGCACACTATCAGGGCTATCGGGTGATTATCCATTGTCATCATAGTAAGAATGCAGCAAATACCCTAGCCAATGAGCTAAATGAAAATCGAGCCGATAGTGCCGTGGTAATCGTCGCTGATTTGGCAATCGTTAATGACAGCTCGGCTCTTAGCCAGTTCATCCAAAATATCATAGGAAGTTTTGGTCAGCTCGATGTGCTGGTACATAATGCGTCACGGTTTTATCCGAGTCCGCTTGGTAGTATCGAAAACGCGCAATGGGACGAATTGTTTTTGACTAATGCAAAAGCGCCCTTACTATTAAGCCAAGCGTTATATCCCTATCTTAAAGCACGGCAAGGTTGCATCATTAGCCTACTCGATATCCATGCACACAATAAGCCATTCAGCACTTATACCATCTATAACATGGCGAAAGCCGCTCACCGAATGATGGTACAATCTCTCGCACTCGATATGGCACCTGATGTACGTGTCAATGGCGTTGCCCCTGGAGTCAATATTTTGCCTGAGACTGATAGCGATCAAGCGCTTGATGATGAGCAACAACAAAGCATCGTTAGCTCCATTCCTATGCAAAGAATAGGAATGCCTGATGAAATTGCGCATAGTGTGCTATATTTGGCTAAAGCAAGTTATGTAACCGGCGAGATAGTTGCGGTAGATGGTGGGCGTAGTTTGACGCTGGCCGGTGGCAATTATTAACAAACCGTTAAATACTCTACTCGACTTGCTAACTTTTACTTGAAAAATAAAAAAAATCAGGTATCATTGTGCGTCTACCGTTAGGGCCCATAGCTCAGTTGGTTAGAGCAGAGGACTCATAATCCTTTGGTCGTAGGTTCAAGTCCTACTGGGCCCACCACATTTTGAATCAGGCTTGTTCGCAGCGATGCGGCAAGCCTTTTTTTATGGGGTTTCGGCAGATTTAAGAATACCTTGGTATATGGCGAACCATATAGAATATTGGTATATTTGTTGGTATAGATTATACCAACGCGGAGATATACCAACATGACATTAACTCATACGATTATCAATAAATTAACACCAAGTGAAAAATGCACCCCTAGCCGCCCTGACAAGCATAGCGATGGCGATGGCCTTCAACTGTGGGTAAGACATACGGGAAACAAAGTCTGGGTCAGTGCTTACCGCTGGCAAGGTAAACAGCAATCACTCACTTTGGGCAAGTATCCACTAATCACATTACAACAAGCACGCCAGCGTAACCTAGAAATAAAACAGTTAATTAGTGAAGGTATTAACCCGAAGGATAAGAAAAAAGAGAAAGCTGCTGAACAAGACGGTTCAAGACTTTTTGATACTATTGCACAAGCTTGGTATGCGGATCGCAAGACCTTTTTAGCCTCAAGTACGTTTAGTCGTAATTATTCAGCCTATATGCGTGACGTTAAACCGATTATTGGTCATAAACTAATTGATGATATTACCCCACCTGATATTTTGAAGATTGGTAAGAATGTCGAGGCTCGTGGCGCTAATGAAATGGCGCGACGTATAATGGCAGAGGTTGGACAGATATTTAAACATGCTATTCGCATAGGTATAGCAACATCAAATCCTGCGGCAGATTTATCAGCGGCAATCAAACCGCATAAGACTAAAAATCACAGCCGTATTACGTCAAAAGAGTTACCAAAACTTTTACAAGATATCAATGACTACACTGGCCATATCCCAGTCAAACTAGGTCTATGGTTCTTATGCTATACCTTTGTACGAACTAATGAGATCAGATTTATGGAATGGTCAGAAATCGACTGGAAGGATAAAATTTGGCGTATACCTGCAGACAAAATGAAGATGGATAGACCTCACATTGTGCCTCTTGCACCGCAGGTCATAGATATATTACAACAAATTAAAGAGCTGAATTTTTCAGAGCAGTACGTATTCTACAACCCTTCAACTCGCAAACCTTACAGCCAAAATGCTTTTATTAACGCGCTTTATCAGATGGGTTATAAATACAAAATGACGGGGCATGGTTTCCGAGGGCTGGCAAGCACCACCCTTCACGAACAGGGCTATATGCATGAGGCTATAGAGCTACAACTCGCCCATGAGCAAGAGAACAAAATTAGTAAAGCATATAACGGTGCCCAACATTTAGATTATCGTCGAGATATGATGAATGCGTGGGCAGATTTTATAGATAATAGTTTTCGAAAAGATTATTGATTTTTATCAAAAAATTTATTTTATTTCAACTTATAGAGCAATTTTTATGTTAAAAAGTAGTGATTTTTATAATTTTAAAGACTCTGTTGCACTTTTCAAAGATATGATAGATAAAAGCATAAGTGACACTGAAGTGTATAGAAGAATAGAATCTGGTCAATTGACCCCCTATCTTGACTACAAAGGTGCTGCCCACCTTACTAAAAATGGAACAGTTTTGAGAGGTATTGACTATGTCTTCAAACTCTTTGAAGAAGAGTTTTATGTTTCGGGTATATTTAAGTTATCTAACGAAAACATATTCCTTTCAGAATTTTGTCTTGAAGCTATCTTAGGAGTTGGAAATCCTGTAGCTCAAGAAATTAAGATCTATAGTATTAGTAATGAAAATCTAAAAAATAAGGATCTTTCATTAGGTTATTGTTTATATAATATAAATGACAAGATAAATGAAAAACACCTAAAAACTGGTTTGAAGTGCGAAATAGTTTTTGATAAAGAAGAATTACTAGATATAGTCAGTGAATATAAAAACAAGCAAAGAAACGATTATTTAGAAAATGAACTTGAAGAAGCTAGAGAGCATATTGAACGTTTAAAACGTGGTAGAAACCTATTAGAGGTAGAAGTCGATAGATTAAAGAGAGATCTGCGAGCTACTCAACTTCAAGAACCTACTGAAAATCTAAATGATGTGAAGGACAGCGCCTATCGTCTTATATTCGCTCTTAAGGATATAATATTGGGATTAGACCAAGAGTCCAAAGTTTTATCTACTGAGAAAAAGAACAAAATCAATTTTGTTAATCAAAGTGAAATAGTTGATCACATCACTGCTAAGGAGACTCCAAAGCTCAGCAAGAGCAATATTGAAAAGATCTTCACAGAAGCTAACAAACGTAGTTTAGACTAATTTTCGCAAGTTGCGATTTGCAAGTCGCAAGTTGCGATGACTATGTATGATTCCTACCTTATATTCTAGCTACACCGTAACTGTTCGTTGCGGTGGATAATCATCGTAATATACGGAGACGCTAGAATGAAAGATTCTACAAAGAATACCCAAACTGAAAAAAGTGTGGTTAGTAACCTTTTGCCGCTTCAGGGAATGTCTAGAGCAAAAGACATTCTGCCACTTTTACCATTTTCGAGAACGACTTTACATGAGTGGAGTAACGATGGTAGGTTTCCTGCAAGTGTTAAACTATCTCCAAAAATGGTGGCTTGGCGAAATGCGGACGTTCTAGAGTGGCTAGAAAAGCAAAGCCTAAATCCTTCTGATGTGCAGGAGGAAACTAATGATTAATTCAAACAAAGAAAAAGCCCATGCTCAAAGCATGGGCTTAGGTCAGTATTTAGCTGATTTTGAAGCAGCTACGTTGGCAGACGTAGCAGGCAACGAAATATTAGAAAACCTTATCAATAATCATGGAAACACTAATATCTACAAACTACATTGTGATATTACCATTTTTTCTGGACAACTAAAAGGAGAAATAAAGTTAGGTACCGCTAATTCCCTAGGATTAGTCATGCAAGATAGCAAAGCGCAAATAGTGAACCTTGCCAGCGTACCGGTTAATGGCAAAGGCAGACCTTTTATAGCCGACACCGCCAAACCCAGCGCCTTTATATTGGGCTCTATGGGTTTTAATGATGTGATTATAGCTATTGATAACCTGACCGATGCCATTAATTGCTATAACTCTTATATAGATGCAGGTGTACGAGCAAGTGTTATTACTAGCATAGTACCTACTCTATTTAGGCAGACGGTAGCAGAGTTTGAAAAAGTAAGACAGTTAACCATTATTGTGACTGCCCTGCCAGCCGATAAAGCAAAGTTAAAACAGCTTGAGGGGATGAATGTTAAAGCAGTTGTATGTGAACATACGCCCATATATGAAGCTATACAGTATGGGGCTAGCTATAATGACTTAATAGCTGATGCAGAGGTTATCGACTTACAGACGCTAGGCAAACCAAAGCCAAAACTGATTAACCAAACCTTGCCACCAGTTAAGAATGTAACTGATGGAATGCTACCTGATAGCTTACAGCGTTACGTGAATAACCATGCTGAGCGCCTAAGCACCCCACCTGAATATATCGCAATACCTCTGATAACTGCGTTAGCAAGCGTCATCGGTACAAAGGTTAGTATTTACCCAAAGATGTACGATGATTGGGAAATCGTACCAAATATATGGGGCGCTATTATTGGGAATCCATCGACTAAAAAAAGCCCAGCACTTGATGCTGGCATGAAGCCACTTAAAAACTTAACGTATAAAGCAAAAGCAGATTATGAGCAATCACAAAAAGACTTTGCAGCACAAAAGGAGATTAATGAATTTAAGACCAAAGCCGTTAAAAGTGAATTACAAAAACTTGCTAGAGAGCAAGTTCAGCAAGCTGATGATGCTGAGCACAAAATCACTGATGACGATCTCAAAGCAAAAGCGCAAACGATAGCCGAAACCCAGCAAGCTAATGAAAGCGAGCCCATTATGAAGCGCTACATAGCTAATGATGGTACTCATCAAAAGCTAGGCGAGATACTAACCCAAACCAATAATGGCTTGCTAGTGGAACGTGACGAACTGACAGCTTTACTTGCCTCGTTTAACGGTGAGCAAAATAATGATGCTCGCAACTTCTATCTTGAAGCCTTTAACGGTACTGGCAGCCATGTTATGGATAGAGTGATTAGAGGTTCGATATTTATTGAACATCATTGCTTGTCTGTTGTCGGTGGCATACAACCGAACAAGCTTGAACGCTACTTAGAAAAAACCATCAAGGGGTTAGATAATGATGGACTGATGCAACGTTTTCAGCTTGCCGTCTATCCTGACCATATCAAAGGGCTAAAAGAGCGTGATATAGCACCCAATGCTGAGATAAGGCAGATTGTGTATGACTTGTTTGAAACCATCGACAATATGAGTTTATGTGATTTCATCAAGTATGGCGCAAACCCAGTCGATGACTATCACAAGCGACCTTATTATCATTTCACCGATAACGCTTATAAAAAGTTTATGAATTGGTACGATGAGCAAAAAGCTAAAGCTGATGAGTGTGAACATAGCGTGATAGCTGAGCATATAACTAAATATCCCAAAACTATAGCGTCATTAGCGCTTATATTTCACTTAGTCGATTGCATCGAACATGGCGCGTCATTAGGTGCAGTCAGTATGATAGCGCTTGATGCAGCCCTCGCATGGCATGATATGTTAGAAACTCACATGATGCGTATTTATAGCATAGTGACCGATAGCGCCAATATTAAAGCCTCTAATTTAGCTGATAGAATAATAAAAATGATTAAGAATGGAGGTAACAAAACTGACAAAACCGACTGGGTAAACCATGGCTTCACTGCAAGAGACTTGCACCGCAAAAACTGGAAAGGCTTAACTGATAGCGAAGACGTACTGAACGCGCTTGATATTTTAGTAGGGCATGACTGGCTAACATGGCAGTCAATTGAAAGTACAGGACAAGGCGGGCGACCAACGGAGCGTTACTATATCAACTCAAGATTAAGAGAGCTTTTATAGGTTCTGTCAGTTATGTCAGTGCAGCATCTAGGCGTTATTGAAAAATAGCGCCTTTTTTATTTTTCAAATTTAGATTTTGTCAGTACAGAATTATAGCGCTATTGTTAGATAATACTTTTTTAATATTTAGTGTTAGTTTCTACAATCGATGCAACATTTGTAACTAGTTCATTTAGCGAACTATTAGTGAATTACGCTACCTCAAGGATAACCAGCAGCTCTTTAGCATCACCACTATGAGCCATGTATTGTATATGTACGGAGTTGACGGTAGGGAGTATCCTATCTAAAAAAAGTGAGTACAGGTAAAGCTCCAGCGCCAAGAATAGAGAATAATCTACATAAAATGTTTTGAACTGCCGCAAATACATCGGAGAGTGATTTACTTTAGTCTGTTAGCGATGCCAACAGATTAAAATTATCGGTGGTGTATCAGAAAGTATGCTGAGGAGTTAAAAGAAGGATGACAGCCAAAGCAAGATGATATATTTGAGGTTATGAAGACACAAATAGATATTAGCTGCCCCGACTGTCACAGTCCCAGTTCAAAGAAAAATGGCATAAAAAGCTATGGTAAGCAAAACTACCAATGTAAGGGCTGCAACCGCCAGTTCATTGGCGACCATGCCTTAAACTATAATGGCTGTCACTCTCAAATAGAAGACATTATACAGCTAATGACGGTTAGAGGTTGCGGCGTTAGAGACATAGCTATTATAGCCTCAGTCAGTATCGGTAAAGTATTGAGCACCATAGGCTTGTCTGTTTATAAGATCGCGCCTAAGAAGCGCTACTATGAACGCTTAGAGGTTGATGAGTTCTGGACTTACGTGTATCGCAAGAAGCGTAAAGTCTGGCTCATCTACGCTTATGACCGTGCTACTAATGAGATTGTCGCTTATGTCTGGGGCAAACGTGATTTGAAAACGGCTAAGAAGCTAAGAGCACGTCTTGAGCAACTTAAAGTCAGCTATGGCTCTATTAGTATGGATAACTGGGACAGTTTTATAACCGCCTTTAAAAGTGATAACAAACGAATTGGCAAAAAACATACGGTAGGTATTGAAGGTAATAACTGCCGTCTTAGACACCGGTTAAGACGAACGGTTAGAAAGACTTGTTGCTTCTCAAAAAAGCTTGATAATCACTTTAAAGTATTCGATCTGGTGTTCTTTTATGTCAATTATGGTTACGTCTGATACCGGCATACTTTTTAGAACACCACCACTTTTTTAATATATTACCTCAAACCGAACTGACAAAACTGACAAAACTGACAAAACTGACAAAACTGACAAAACTGACAAAACTGACAAAACTGACAAAACTGACAAAAGTCTAGATTATAATTTATGATATTTTTGACACGTATATAAAATAACTCTTTAAATCTATTCTTGTCTAACCAATATCATTAAAGTGTGACCAACATACTTCAGTAATCCTGAAGAGCCGTAATATTCATCAGTGATAGCCATGTTTTTATTAGATAGCTTGTGCTTCTTCTGTACCACTTTTACCTCATAACCATGGAAATTCTCACGAGCGCCGACACGTATTGCGCTATCAAGCCCTAGCTCTTTTTTAATATTACGCACTGCTTGCTCGCTATGCGCCCTAATCTGCCAATGACTGGCATCGATAAGCTGACAACCTACTGTGACGAACTGCTGTAGCATCTCAAGCCGGGTCTCTTTAATCCCAAAATGAATCGATGAGGTATTTAGGTTGTGTTTATCTTTAAATATTTCCACAAACGACTTCAGTCTAGCAGGCTCATCAATTGACATTTGATACGCACGATCAAGCGCAGTCACTAAAACTTCTTGGTTCTTATGTCCGGTAGGTGCACCTAAAATTAGTCTATCATCGGTAAACAGCTGGCAAGCATTATTGTAAATTTTTCTAGCATCACTGATAGCGATACCATGCCGAAGTGCGACCTCTGCCAACTGCCCTGCTCGTTTATCAACATTTACTGTCTGTAGTTCCTCTAATAGCGCAATCACATCGTATATTTTTGGATGAATAAATATAGATAACTGAGTATCTACCGCATCATTTTTTATGTTTTGCGGGTAAGTTACATTAACTGATGTACTGTTATCGACAAATAAAGACTCTTTGCTCACAACTTTGTTAATTAAGTAGCCACGCATCTTATCAAGATTAACCTGTTTAGTACTGCCATCATATGCTCTACCTTCTTGCCTATTCACTGTCTGATAACTAATACCTGTTACCATCTCAAATACGGTCACAGGCATAACAAGCTTAGCTTGACTCATTTGCCAGCCAGCCAGCAAATGAGCGGTATGAATATAGTACTCAAATGTAGTGTCTGGCGTTAAATGCCCGGCAAGACTAGCTAGCCCAAACCACATCCCCTTTTCTTTGTTATTAGCAAGCACAACGCTAACGATAGCATCGCTATGGGCTTTATCATAGTCTGTCATCACCTGAGCCAGTGGTGATCCGCTTAACACCAATGCCAGCTGACTAAGTGCCGTATGCCGAAAGCTATGAAAAGTAAAGCTATGATTGCTTAATAAGTGATCCCAAATTATCTTCATCATATTACTAAAAAACACAGGCGGCAGTGGTTGATCACCTGAACCTTGCGAAAATAAATACTTTCTTTTTAGTCTACGCTGCTGATGATAATACGAAATAACTTGCTTTAGCTCATCTGCTTTCAGCAAGCTATCTATCGGTATCACTCGTTTAGCGCTGCTGCTTTTAAGTCTGCGATAATGGTTAGGTCTGAGGATAATTTTAGGGTTCTCAATGACATAGCCATTGATACTGCTTATATCTGCAATATCGCCGACCTTAATACCAATGATCTCGTTAATACGCATACCAGTCCGATAAGCAAGTGCCAAAACAATTAGGCATAGCTGCTGTTGCTCAACCTCTAACTCTGATGTTTTAATATAATTTTGCATTGCTTGGTATACACGCGGTGACACCATTTCGGCTTTAACCACTTGCCGGTTATTGCCCCATGGAAAATACACATAAGGTGCATCGAAACGCGCCCGCTGATAATCATGAAATGCTCGCAGACGACCATAAGTGAATTTTTGGTTATCCTTTAAATGATCTAGCGTAGAAGTATTTCGCTCTGCTTTCTGTTCAACAGAATCGACTAGTGTGTTGGCTTCATCTTCTGTATCATCAGTACTCCGGTTAAATTCAGATGATTTATTTAAGATTGAATTTTTCCGACCATCTTTAACCTTACTTTGAATAATTTGCTCATAGATTTCCTCAAAATCATCACCCTCCCATTGATTAATTTCCTCATCCATTGTTAGCATTAGCCAGTCGCGACCAATGCAGCCGATGTATTTACTGATGGTATTAAGCCGAATGCTATGATCATCAAGCAGCGATAACGCCCAGCCGAGCAAACGCTTCGCATTGGGCTGGCTAGCGACTGTTTTTAATATTGTGATAGTGGAAATAGCGTCATTTCTGGTTGATTTAAGCACCTCTTGAACTTCTTTGATCAGATTTTTACTAAAACTAGGGTAGTTTATGGTACCGCCTTGGCTATTCGACTTTATTGGTGATGGATAGCTGGCATTAAACAGTTCAGACCACGTTAGTGGTACAGGATTTGACTTAATGTCCTCTCGGTTATAATGGATAAGCTTATCAGTCGATAGCCCTGTGGTTTTGAGACCACCTTGTTTTACCACAGTAAGCGCACCATCAATCAGGCTACCTTCTATTTGCCGCCAGTGATAGTTGGCATATTTGATAAGCAATGAGTGCTGCGGGCGCTCACTATCTTTATTGGTGAGCTTAAGCGTTTTTGAAATATCGTTAATTATGGTATTAAATGACTTTATCTTGGCCGTGTTTAACTCTTTATCCTTTAGAGCATATAAAAAACACAAGCTCATATCATCAGGAATATAATCAACAAAACGGTGTAAGCTTTCACTGTCATCAGCCGCGCAGCCATAATTATCATCACGCACTCTAAGCGGTATCACAGCCACTGACTCTGCCCTACTTTTTTCATCAGTCGCTGGCATGTCAATCTGATACATCTGACGCTCACCAAACAGCCAATCGTATAACGCTCTTAGTACCTCAATATCATTAATACCACCATACATTATGCTGCAATACAGCACCCCTTCAACCAAGTCATTCACTGAGAAACGCCGTTTTCGTTGCCAAACCTCTATCATTGTCGTACTACTGTCTGCCACAGCGCGTCCACTCACAAACCAATCATAGTTAATGGTCAAGCGCTCACGAGTTGCCAGTATCGGTACCACAGGCTCATTAAGATATATCTGGTGAGTTTTATTATAATCACGAACAAACTCTAAAAACCCACGCCGAGCCAATTGGAAGTTTTGAGCGGTGTCGAACGTCCCTTCTAGCAACTGGTTAATTGCTGAATAATGATACTGCAGCTCACAAGGCGGCTGCATAGAATTTTGATTGATATATTCTTCGATTAATTTTTTAGCGTCATGCTTAACACTTTTTTTGGATTCTTCTCTATTAAGCTGTCGCAGTTTATGAGCACTTATATTATCCATATAGACGAACCTCAATTTGTTTTAAGTGAAGATCTGTAGCGATCGCATCTAAATGAGGGCTGAGCTGGTGCAGCTGATTGATAGAGCTTGATGACATCGGGTGCATGAACTCCTGATCAGGATGCTCGTGACCGTAAAGCGCGCAAATTAGATAGTCAGGTACGCGCCCTGTGAGCATAGTTCTCAGCTGATGACGCAGCCAATTATCCTGATGACTAAAAAAGTCTTGCAACTGATAACGGACTCGGCTTGGCGTAATACTGGCGAAGCCTTTTGGGTTTTTTTGGTAAATTTGAATGAGGGGTTGTTCTGATTGCAAGATGGCATTGATGGGATAAGGCGCTGCTGGACATAATGGATTATAGATAGCGGCAAATTGTTTAATATAAATAATGTAGTTTTGAATAGCCGTTATCAAAAACTTACTAAGAGGAATGAGCCTGCCATCAGACTGCGCATGACGCTCTTCTTTGTCAGACACCCATAGCATGCACCGCTGAAAGTCAAACTGGTGTAGCAAGCCTGGTGCGTGCTTGACTGGGCGAATACCAGTTTGGATCATAACAATATGCCACAGCCAAATACTATAGCTATTAAACTGCGCAATGTAGCGATCCATGTGGGATTTTAGCTTGCCATTAAAACTCTCGGCACTGACAGCCAGTTGACTAAAGAACTGCTGGCACATTGTGGTCTTTAGTGCCATATCACTACCAATGTGGCTTCTATGCCCGTTCATCGGTACGCTACACTCATCTATTAAAAGTGCTTTTTGCTCATCATTGCAGTATTCAGTTATCAGCTCTACCGCTTTTATATAGGTTTGCTCTAGCTCTACCGTTTTAGTGCTAAGGTAATACAGCGAAGAGCTATGCCGTACATCAACACCTGTGATCAGATCAGCATATAAGGGCTTATTAATCTCGTTTTTGATGAGGATAAGTAGGCCTGCTTCAATATACTGCGGACTCAGTGCTGGTAGGTTAAGTAGATCTTTAGCGTAAGAGATAGCGGCTTTAACAGTATCGGATGAAACGGTAATTTTATCCTCAAGCATGATTTGCAAAGCTTCAGGCAGTGCGCGATAAAAGGTACTGCCGTAGCTTTGTTTGTGGGCAAGCAGATGACTTCGAGTATTAGTCGTCACATCAATCGTGATGCCAATGCTAATGATTTCACGGACACGGTCATAGACGAAATACTGCCGTTGACTGCGACTGCATTGCCAATCAGCAATGATGCTATCAATACTAAGACCGCTTAACAGTGATAGTATTAAAACGGCATACCCAGTGCCTCCCTCTTTATCAACACTCATAAAGCGTTGCCAAAGCGTGGCAAATAGCATCTGATATCCGGTAATGCTTAACTGACGATGATTGGTTGGGAAATGAAATTGATTACGGCGGGCATGTTGATGGTTGTTCTTTAATCGCCATTGCTGCAGCTCAGAGGATTTAGCAATTTGTGTGGCTGGCTTAAAGTCATTGTCTAGCAAAGGTACTTCGTCGTCATCAGCAATATTTTCAGCGATTGCCACGTTACTGTGCTTTTTTGATTGTTTCGTACCAAACACTATTCTTTGTAGTGGCTCATTGTCAGTACTCACCACTGTCTTGATGATGGTTTGAGCCGACTTTACGCGTTTAGTGCTCCCAGTATAAGTTTTACCAACAAAGGTTTTATTATTAATTGCTACCTCATAAGCCAGCCTGATTTGACCGATTTTACTACCAAGATATTGGTTCGCTGTTTTACCTGTTGCCTCTTTCTGTTTAACGCTCGTTTCATATTGTCTGATATGAGATAAGCATGAGGACAAGCTATCGCATTGATCGTGAATGCGGATTAACTGGTCGAGAATGCCACGCTGCGGATCAGAAGGTCTTAGCGCCATACGAACACGCACACCAAGCTTATCTATTTTGGCAAAGTGCTCATCATGGCGTACTGTGATCATAACCATAACCTTTAAGTAGCCACTCATAAACCGCCAAGCATTACTATTAACGTCTATCGCACCATAGGCCTGATAGAAGACTATCAGCATATAGGTAACCGCCCACTCTCCAGTTTTACCTTCCCGAATGGTTTGTGTCATTACCTCAGTGCAGTCTATGCCAGTAAAGTCTGCAAAATTAGACTCCGATGTTGAGGACAGTAAATCAATATCATCATCTGGCACTAAATTAATCACATCAATCACAAGCTGAGACATTTGTATGTGATGTGGTGAATCTATTGGGATAAGCTTATCAAACACTCGCCTATCGATTACTTCATTAAATAATTTAGTGTGAACCATAAGAAGTTTCCATCCAACTCAGGTTTTTGGGTAGCCCCAGCATCACCTCATCATTGGCTAATTTACACTGCTGATACTCATAAGCACTTTGGCTGATACCAGCGAACCTACAATAATTATCTACCGTTAGGCGCTCAATATTCATGAGTTCGCAAATAATGCTTTTTGGAGCACTGGAGCTTAAAGCCTTTAGGAACTCAGGATGATTAATTCCCCTTGAGAAGGCTAGCTCGATCACCTCACTCCAAGCTAAGCGCTTAATATCTCTCAGGCTTTCAGCAGCAACTAAGCAAGGCTGACGTGAACTAGTCTCTTCTATTAGAATTTCATCAAACCTTCTAAACTCATTAAAAAAATAATAAGTCGAATCTTTACCAATCACCAATCGTAGCGGTGGGCGGTAATAATCATCCAAGCCACCTATATTTATACTAGCTATTCTTGGCCTAAATTGATGCCATATCAGCAATGCCTTTTGCGCATCTTGATGAACAACCAGATTATATTTACTGAAAGTTATAAACTTCTGAGTAGGCTTTAGATGAATTTTATTCATTTTACTATTTATAATAGTGAATTATATTAATTATGATATGTTATAACTTATCAATTGTAAAGCCTTTAATATTGCTGTTATATTTTTATCCCTATCCAACTAAAATACTGATTCACAACCATTTTTTAGACAAAAAAATACTCCCTAACCCATGACAAATAAAGGCTAAAGAGTATTTTAAAATTTCAATTTTAGTTGGGTGAGGAGGTTAACGTCTTATATCAGTAGACCTTCCTATCAAGCTTAGTTCTCTTCATTAACATCGGGAACATACTTTAAAACATCCCCTGGGGTGACTTTTAATACTTGGCACAACTTACTCAGGGTATCGAATTCTATGCGAGTTGTCTCATCGTTATAAATTCTATGAAGCGTTGACTTGCTGATGTCTGTCATTCTTACTAAATCTGCAACTCGCAATCTTCTTTCTGCTAAAAGCACTGGTAGATTACATGAAATCACAATAAAATCCTTATTGGTAAGTAAAAAATACTTGCCAGTGACTACTTTTCTGTTAAAATAATACTCGTTGGCAATAACTAAGTTTCCGTCAAAAACTATTTTATGCTGACTAACGCTTTATTATGTCATATACCTATCTTGCTGCTCAATAGCTCACTAATGATGATAGGTGCGACTGGTTCGATAGATATCATTATTATAAAAAGGTAACGCTAATCATAGGTATCGGTCATTAAAAAGGAGTACGTTGTGGGCATCAGCATTGAATGGAGCATGACACAAAACGCTTGGGACAAACGGGTCTGTGAGGATTATTGGGCCTATGATCATAAAATCAGCTATGTGGATTATGTTAGTTTACTTTGTCAAAAGTATAGCATTAGTACCCATACATTATTTGAAACCGTAAGCCAATGCTACGCTTGCTTAGATGATGTGTGTTGTGAATATTGCGGAAACGCCTGTCCTATTGAAGTACCTGCCGATATTGCTTATATGCGGGCAAAAGAGAGTTGGTTTTGTGCAGTATGTGAGCATGCTATGTGGCGCGGAGACTCTATTAGCAAATAGAACTAGCCTCAATCGATAGTAGCAGCCAAAGCCATACGTTTATTACGTGTGGCTTTGTTTTTCTTCAGCATAAACCGCCTTTAAACGAAAACAGTCAGGCTCTTCAGTCATACTTGAGCTGAGATAAGTAAATGCATTATCATTAGACAACAACTCCTCAATAGCATCTGATATATAAGCAAAGGCTTCCAGTGGAAGACTTTGCACGCTCTGCGTCCCAATAAGCACCCCTTTAGTATTACGAGCGTTGGTAAGTAGACCAATCATCTTATATGTAGCTGTTTTTATCATATCTGATTCAGGCTCACCTGTGGCAATTGCTTGGACAAACTGAAATGAATAACCACGCTTGAACAAGCTTTCGATATCTATAACGTCTATACCGATAAGCGTACTGGCTGAATTAACATCAAGCAGTCTAATGACATCGTTTACTTCATCTAGCTGACATCTAATAACCCCTTCTATGATATCTAAGCGTTCATACTCATGATCATCTGTTTGTAAGCCTACTAAAATATCAGCCTCTGCTTTCTCTTTTAGCTTTAGCAATGCCAGCTCATTCCAACCATCACTGAGGATAAAACATGCGATAACAGATGGCGAATAATGGCCTTTATTTGGTCGATATAAAGCGATACATGGAATGTCATCTACTTTCGATTTATCGAGCTGATATTTCATCATTAGACCCTTTATTATTTTAAATATTATGACACTGCGACTATCACTCGTTTTTATTTTTATACTGATTTACGGCATGGTTAATGAATTTTTGCACTTCATTCATTAGCCTATCTACCTGTTGCAGATCTATCGAACTTTTACCATCAAATATATCTGTGTCTAATACAGCAAAGGTCATATGCCTACCTGAACCAAAGCGCTTTGGCTTAGTCACTTTTAAATCAAAATCAGAAGCTTCTATCTTAAATAGTTTATAAAACTCATTCCTAATCTTACTTCGTCCTTCCTTAGCAGGAACAGACATTTTAAAGCAAATTTTCTCTTGCTCGATTTGCAAGTAAATATCTATATTATTTTCTACTCTATGACCCAAACCCCAAAAGCCCATAAAGCCGCCCGAAGGATTAGCAACATAACCCCAATTGCCTTCTCCTAAGTAAGACTGTAAATATTGAAAAAAGCCAATCCAAGCGCGTTTTTTCCATTCGTTGACAGGCTTTGACTTAAAGCTTTGCACCGCTTCTTCAATAGACTGCAGATGGTTATGATAATCGCTATATATATCACTCTCTTGCAGTGCCGCATTTTGTTCACTATTAAAGAGGTCTAATAAATCTTGTCTAGTTACTGGATAAAAACCGTCCTTTAACACAGCTTTGTAGTTGCTTTGATCATGCGTTTGCAAATAAATAGGAATGATTTTATCTTCTGTAAAGGTTTGAGCGTGTCCATTAAGCATAAACTGCTTGTATCGAACCAACTGATCGGAATGCTGCAAACTACCTACTTTATCTTCGATTAATACACAGTAAGTGTCGTTAACAATACAAAGAACATCAATATTACTCACCTGACGTTTTACTACTACTTTATCAATACGACTTGGTAGCGATTTACCCGCTTTTTTGAAGAATAACGCCAACACACTGGTTGCTAATCTATTTAGCGCTCTATGCTTATCGCTTCCTGTCTGATAGTCTTGGTCTGCCCAAGAAAGAAGCCAACAAATAAAAGCGTCTTGTGATAATTCAGAGGTGGCAAATTTAAATAAGTTAGGTGTGGTCATTCTAGCCCCTTGATTAAATTAAAAAATGTATTTGTGTTTGAGTGATTTTGGTAAAACTCTTGATCAGCTATTTTGTATATAATTTCATTCCACTTTCTAGGCGCTCTAAAATTACTGCTTTTAACTCGTTAGGCTCAATCACCACTGCCAACTGCGACATACTAACCAGCCAGTCTTGCAAGCGCTGCGTATTGGCAACTGTTGCACGCACTTCGTTCCAAGTGTCATCGATAACCGTAATCGTTTGAGTAGATGATAACGGCCGCTCATATAAATGCTGGCAGGCATATTTTTGCACCTTTAGAACCAGTCCGATTTTTAAACCATTATTCAATTCCAACTTTCCTAGCTTACGTAGATTCTCAAGAGTAAAAGCATTGCGCACTACCCAGTCCGGTACCAACTGCTCTGTTACTTCAGCTGCTTCAATACGATTAACTGCAAAATTACGATGTGCCTTCAACAGGACGTTATCATCGATATGATCACTCGTTGGATTAAACCCAGTAAGATAGATCATATTGTCGATGAAAATAAGTCCTTTAGGATAGATTACCCTGATTGTACGACTGTTACGCCATTTGTTTTGATAGCTGATTTGAAGCTGCTTGTTGTGTAATAACGCCTGATGGATACTAGCGAGCACGTCACTATCAAGCTTTGGTGCTTGTACGATACTCGGCAGGGTAATGAGATGATTTTGCCACTGCCCTAGTCTGCTTTGATTGAAGCTGGTCTTATCTTGACGATCTAACTGGGCAAGCTTTTCACTAATACTTTGCTTGAAAGACGTTGGTAAATAGTTTGCGGTATATTTATCAAGCATTTGCCAAAAGAACACCGTTTGCTCATTAATGACACCAATACTAAAGCTTGGCTCAATATAAAACCTTGCCGTCTGTCCGCTGATATTCCGTCCCCAAGCTGGCAGACGCATTAAAGCATCGCTGTGAAAAACGTCATTGAATATTTGATTGAGACTTGTTAGATCGTTCTCTAAATTTTTGCGCTCGTTTGCGTAATGGTTAGGATTATTGCCATAAACATTCATTAGCTCTGTGAGTGATATTGCCTTGTCTTTACTACGTGGCAAGCGCTGATAGAGCGCAAACAAACGGGCTGATTTTTTGTAGGTTGCGATTGGGTGTGTAGACATATAAGCTACTCTATAGGTTATCGAATCTATCAAACTGTCATCTTAAAAGTAGGCTCTTATAAAAAGGTTAATCAAACCGCACCACAATCGCCGTGCCATTATCATAAGCATGACCATCTGAGTCATACACTTGATTCCTAAGCGACTGTAGCCACTCCTGTAAATCCGTTTGATTATCGATACGCGCCCATTCATTACTTGGCACTAAGTCATGAACACCGTCAGTACAGACAATGAGACTATTGCCTGATTGTACCGTGATGTTTTGCCTTATACTTCTAGGTGGCTCGCTGCTTGGGTCATCACTATCTACTGCTAAAGCAAAGCATTCAGTAATGCTATATAAGCTGCCTGCCATACCTGTGCGATTGTACTCCGTAAACTCTACTTGGCGATCTTCATCTTTCGCTTGCTCATCTACCAGCTCATTAAGCAGATTATGATCACGAGTCAAGCATTGCCATTCTTTTGATTCTTTTGTTAGCAAGTACACACGGCTGTCACCTACATGAGTGATGTCTATATTGATTGAGTCGTCATCATTCAGCATGCCGATGATCATTGCGAGAGTTGACGCAGCACCATAGCGTTTTTTGGTGTGCTTGGTTTGGCTCAGTTGTTGATAGATACGATCTGAGGTCATGTTTCGGACGTTTACTTGATCGTCATTCCATAGTGATCTAATTGCTTTGACAACTGCCTTTGAACAGTGCTGTGACTGGTTAGAACTACCGACACCGTCCGATACGGCAAGGCAAAATGGAGCAACAACTTGGGTCGCTGGCATCACTCCTAAATCCTCTTGATACCAGTGATCTAAGAAGAAAAATGCGTCTTGTTGTAGTCCGTTGCTGGCATTGCCTTTAAAGGTAATGGCGCAGGCATGGGCTATTGTTTCAATAAGAGGTTCATCCTCATCAATTAAAATAGCTGTCATGTTCACTCGCTCATCAGTGATTATCGTTAAGACAAGTATAGTAGATTACCTAGTAATTTTTTTTCTAGGTTATGCGATATTTTGAGTCGATATTGATCACGAGTGACTGACAACTTATAAAGGTGATGTTTAATTTCCTCTTACTCATCAGGTGACTATTCTGTCCTTTTTTAGGATATCGCATTATCAGTATTCATAGAGTAGAGTGATATGCGCCTAGTACGATTTGGCACAAAGAAACCCTGCTAGGCTATAATAGCAAACGCTTAACAGGGCTTTGTCAGTTTTACAAAATTCTTAGGTAGCCTGAATGATATCGGGGTTTGAATACGTCTTAGAAAGTTAAGCTGAAATTCTGCTGTTGTCACTATAAAAACCCTTAGAGGTGCGATTAATTAATTCACTGTAACTCAGACTTATAATACTAAGCCTTTCATTATGTAAAGCTTGGCCTACCAATGAAGCTATTTTATCCAGCCAGCCCTGCTAGACTAACTTGTCATATCAATCAACTTCAAACGACCACATATTTTTAGTTATTACGTTCAGCTAGCGCTCATTCTAAGGTAGCTAGAAGCATATTTTTACTCAATAGATTTTCTATTGTTTATACTAAACGTTCCCCGATTTTGTTATTAATCCACTCGGCTATTTCACTCGCTACCCATACTACTCTGACTTTTGTAAGTTGTACCTTTTTTGGGAACGTTGGATCGTAGCGATCAGACTCTTCATTAATCATCTCATAGATGGTAGAACGACTAAGGCTAGTATAATTAACGACATCCTTAATGCTAAGGAGTCGGGGGATATTATTACATCGCTCGAGTGTTGGTTTTTGTGAATATAAACTTCTCATGATTAAATCCTTAGTTTAGTTTTCATATATAGTTTCACCAATTGGCGATTACTTAATCAAGAAACCTGATAAATGATAGCTATTACCAATTTATATGTTAATTTGTTACTTACTATTAGCTGTCTGATCCGATGCTAATCACATCAAATATTTCATTATTTTAAATCTCATCCTCAAATAAGAACTACAAATAAAATTATGACTACTTATATACTCGACACAGAAACGACGGGACTTATTGAACCGCACATGACTGAAGCGGCCTATTCTATTGTTGAAATAAACGATAGCAAGGTCTTTGTATTGCAAGCTCCGCGAGCTAAGCGCTTTAATCCTTTAAAAGAAATTAGCTTAGGCTCTATGGCGATATCACATATCTGTGATGAGGATGTGGCAGATGAACCACCTCATACAAACTTCAGACTACCTAGTAGTGTTAAGTATTTAATTGGCCACAATATTGATTTTGACATGGCCGTTCTCAAAAATGCTGGCGTGACCCATGAGCCTAAGTTAATTTGTACCAATGCGATGGCTAACTTTCTCCTTCCTACGCTTGAGAGCCATAAGCTAGTATCCCTCCTCTATCACTTCCACCGTGATATAGCGCGCGCTCAAGCAAAGAACGCGCATGCTGCCATTGCTGACATCTACTTCACTGAGCTAGTGCTTGGTAGTCTGATTGATATGGCTAACAGTCAAGGTCATGAGATAAGTGATGTGGAGAGCTTATATGAGTTTAGTCAAATGGCACGTATACCCACACACTTAAGTTTTGGTAAGCATAAGGGTGAGGCTATTGCAGATTTAGCTGCGAGCTCTGAAGGTACTGGCTATATTAAATGGCTGCTCAAACAGGACAGTGTTGACCCTTATTTAGCTCAAGCATGCCAGCAAGCATTAGAGTCGGTATAAATATACTGATGTAGTCAGTTTGAGCTATGCTGAAAATTGAGATCGATACTAGAAATATTTAACGCTCAAGTAGATCAAGTTCTTATTAAAACTATAACTTATTAGGTAATAAACCCCTCAATATTATGGTGTTTAAAATATTATTAATATCTGCATATGCCATGGATCAATCTTACTCTGACAAGTCGGGAAAGCTCTATGTGCTATTATCTATATAGTGTAGAGGGCTGGAGTATGAAATTTATTTTTCTTAGGTGACGCTATTAATATCGGGGTTTGATAACTTGAAGGAATACCCAAACCAGTTCATGCACTATTCCACACTGCACTCAAAACTGAGCTATGCCAAGGCATATATAGCTTTTAAATGAAAAGAGTTAGGCTCATCAGTCATACTTGAACGGTAATAGATAGACGCATCATCATTAGATAACAACGATTCAACAGCTTCTGATATATAAGCGAAAGCTTCTATTGGTAAGCTTTGAACGCTCTCCATTCCAATAAACAATGCTTTAGTATTGCGTGCTGTCGAAAGTTGATCCACAAGATTATGCGTTGTTACTTTTATTAAATCTGTTTCAGATTCACCTGTGGCACTTGCTTGAATGAACTGGAATGAATTGCCATACTCAAACAAAATTTTGATATCCACAACATCTATACCGATGATGGTACTTGCAGAGTTTACATCAAGTATTCTAATGACATTATCTACTTCATTAGGCTGACATCTAATAACGCCCTCTATAATATCTAAGCGCTCAAATTCATTATCATCTGTTTGTAAGCCCACTAAAAAATAAGCCCCTATACGCTCCTTTAATTCTAGTAACGTTTGGTCATCCCAACCATCGCTGACGATAAAGCAGCCAATAGCAGACTTAGGGTAATGATCCATGGTTTGTCTATATAGAACAGCACTAGGTATGTCATCTATATGCGAGTCATCAATCTGATACTTCATGGTTATGCTCACTGATAGTTAAGGGGGTTTAATGTAGCCAAAAGTATCAAATTTTGGCGCTGGTTAAATCTCGTTCGGTTGAGATTGGCGCTATTATTGACCACTCAACTGCATTAACATTCTGATGGTATTTACATCGTAACTGCCTTCAAAATACTGATCCAAAAGCTCATCAAAAACACATTTTTTATTAGAAGAGGCTAAAGTAAACAGCGTAAGCGAAGAGTGTAATTTCAGCGTATCGATTGATCCGAAAATTGCTAAAGCGCTTTTATCAGGATGCAACAATAATAATTCAGCACACTCTATTAACCGTGCTCCAAGTACGTCGTACTGCAAATACTCTTTTGCTTGCTCTAGACTCTCAATTGCAAAACGCCGAGCCATTGTGCTATGTCCCAACCCTTTCACTTGCGGGAAAATAAACCACATCCAATGGGTCCGCTTACGCCCTTCGGTTAACTCTTTAATAACCGATGGATAAATAGTATTTTGAGCTTGAATAAAATCATCAAATAGATGCTTATTTGTAGTTTTCATTTCCTGTATTCCTTGCTACTTAATAATAATTATTTGCAAACGATGTCCACAATTTCATTCAAGCCATTACCTTACGCCAAACTACCCGATCATATATATCATACCCATCCAACAGTGCTCAGGCTTATCGACAACTTCTGCATTATAGAAAACACATTTATCGTCTATATCCATTTTATCAATAGTATCTGATGCAATTCTAAGCTCATCAAGCGTAAGTTGACGGTTACTTTCAGCTTGAAACATTATAGCGTTTATTGTGACATCTTCAGGAATCTGATCAATGATCTGACTAAATACTTTGTCTGATTCAGATACTTTTAATGCACTAGCTTGTATAAATTTAGCAGGTTTCGCAAAATTTATTGTTTCTCTAATATCTCCAAAGTCTATACCTACCGTCTCGTTGCAAAATATATCTTTAAACATATTTATTATTTTTTGTACTTCATCAGGCTTGCAAATGATCACACCATCCATCACATCAAAAGCATCAATAGTTTTTTCAGTGGTTTGCAAACCGAGTAAGAACTCTGGCGCTGTTTTGAACCTCAGATCAATTAGTGCTTTTTCCTCCCAATTGTCACTAGTAAGGAAAAATCCAAAATCACATAACTCATATTCACTCATTTGTGGTGTATATAACTTAGTAACAAATATATTTCTAATCCATAACTCATTATTGCGATATCTTTCAATGACAGCATTTGGTAATTGAGCAATCAACTGCTTGGGAACATCTATCAGCCGTAGACTTTCAAGATTAGCGATGCCATCAGGAAACTGCTGTATTTTATGACTAGTAATCGTCAATCGCTCTAACTGACTTAATTGACCTAGTGACTCCGGCAAACACTCAAGCGCTTCGCAGTTTAGCGTGAGATTGGTTAAGTTGTATAAATAACCAATACCTTCAGGTAAATTAGTTAATTGACTACAATCAATACTCAGGTCTGTTAACACCAATAGAGTAGCGTGATCACGTGGCAACACTTCATCAGGAATCTTAAACTTATCAGCCCATGCCCAAAGCTCTGTCATCCATGGCTTTATATTAGAAGCGTTATTCATATTATTTATCCTTAATATGAAATGAACTTTCTGCTTTTAACATGCAGTAAATAGTGTCGACTTCTTCTAAGATTTTGATTGCCATAGCTCCTGTTTCAATTTGATACCAAGGCTCACCGTTACTTGTCCAATCAAATGGTTGAAACTCGTAATACGCAGGCCACCATTTGTTAGATATAATCTTCTTATTAGTAAAACGATCATTAAACAGACGCTTGACCTCAGTTGCATAAGTTAGATTATCAGGGTTTTTAGTATCTTCCTCAGTATAAAACCTAATACCTAATCCTGGATTATTGAAATCTGTTGCGAACTCTAGACTAATGAACCCTCTGTCATCATCTTTCATTTTAAAGCCAAAATACTCACAATTTTGGCCTTTGCCAATATTGTCAAAATCTAACGTGTACTCTCTGTGCTGACACTGTGATATCAAACCTTTTTTAAGCTTCTGTATTAGCTCTATCCTCATTTTTTGCACATTGTTATGAATTTTTAGGCTAGCGTCTAAATTACTTTTACTCTGTTTCATTATTTCTAAAATTGCATTGCTTTCACTCATATCTTCAATCCCCATAAATTGCTTTTGAATAAACTTGATTAACTGTGCGAGGAACTCACAAACGCTATGATTCTGACATTCGACTTGGCAAGCTTTGAGCCAACCTAATAATTCGCTAAAACGAAGATGACTATACTGTCTCTTACTTTTTAACTCTTTTAACTTACTCTTATCAATACTGTATTCGCTCGGACCTTCATTAGCTTCATTAAGATAAACAAGGTGCCAAGCCTTGTGGTCTCTTTTTTCAAGCTCTTCCGAATAATCCTTTAACTGTTCAAACTGGTCTGCTGCATAGGGTTTATTTTCAATACAAATACCGTAGTTTTCATCATCCACCTTGCATCTTAGATATATGTCCATTCGACGTAGACTGTTACTTTTTCTAGTCACTTCTTCAAGAAAAACTTCCGTTTTTTCGATGTTGTTAAGAAAAATCTGTCTTTCTGAAACTTCATACATATCGGGTAAACAATGCTCGATAAATAACTTTAAAAAGGTTTCCTGTTGAGCGTGATTACCTTGTGGATCAAGTAAAAACGCTAAAATACGACTAAGCCCTAATTCATCGGTATTGATATAATCAAAGGTATTAAAGTCTGGCGAGAGCTGGCGACTGTATAATGCTTGCGCGATCTCTAAAGCATGGATTTTTTGGCTTACTTCATTTATTAAGGTTTGAACTGCACTCATGTTTGTATTTCCTTATA
>NZ_JABRVQ010000007.1 GCF_013248965.1 Psychrobacter okhotskensis
GTGGTTTGTATCAAAGCTCTAATTAATCTATCTTGTAAAGCGAAAGCTTTAGAATATATATAATTTCGATATCACCTTTAACCTTGATTCAGTTAGGTTACAAGTTGGTCGACCAATAGATAATATCTTGACGTCATAATAACATCAGACTCATATCTAACCCCCTTTGCTGACGACAATAGCGCGATGGCCCCACCTGATCCCTTCCCGAACTCAGAAGTGAAACATCGTAGCGCCAATGGTAGTGTGGTTCGCCCATGTGAGAGTAGGTCATCGTCAGCTCTCTATTCCTGATTAGCCCCTTAACTTAATTGTTAAGGGGCTTTTCTTTGTCTGCGGGTTTTTTATTTTGTTTATGCGTTCTTTAATGGACAGTTTCTCTCAGCTCAATTATTTATGTGCTTGTAAAAAAAGACTTTTATCATTTAGATAAAAGTCTTTTTAAATCTTACATTTCCATCTTTTTCTAAGCGTTATGTGGGTTCCATTGTTGGTTAGATTTAAAAATATCCTGATATATTACATCTCTTATAGATTGTATATTGAATTTACTTTTATCCTCATTTAAGCGTAATATCCGTGGCAAACGACTTATTCCTAGCTTACCGTCAGCAATGGCATAATGCCTGTATTGTTCGTTGATAATGCTATTACATTCAAATTCGACGTAAATCATACTTTCGTTTTGTATTTTAGCCAAACGAACGGTTGACATAAAAAAATCTTCTTGTAAGCTTTGCTCCATTTGAGAGATATCTTCTAATGAGTACTCAGGAGCTCTTCGAGATTTCAGTTTTTGCCAGAAGCTACCATTCTCTTTTATATATTTATAGTCATCTATACTATCTTTGAAAGACTTTAAGTTTTCTATAGAATCCTCAGTTTCTTCAAGATTTGCTTTTATGATTTCTAATGTTGTTTTCATGGTTTCAGTATGATCACCTATGGCTTTCTCTTGAGAGCAAAGTAGGCTACGTGATTTATTTAATAATTGCGCCATAGAAGTTAACTTCACAGCCATTATTTCATTACTGGTTGAGTACATAGAAAAAGGCTGTAATCGAAAATCTTCAATATTTTCATTCATTTTTTTTATCAACTGATCTAGATGATAAAATAAATAGTCTTGGTCATTTACATCATGAAGCGCTACTTCGATCATTCCAGGTAGTTTTTGAAGTATCAATATCGATAACTGCTTTTCAAATTTAATCAAACGCTCTCTAATGACAATCTCTGGGTTGCTGCCATCTTGTTCAAGAGGTGCTCTTAGTAAAGGTTGTAGATAGTTTTGATATAACTGTTGAATCTCATGCACAGATCTCAGCAGTGTGTCTGATACACCTACGTCGAGTGTATATAGTCTTGTCATACAGTAGGCAGCATGTTCCATATATTGAGGATCATGCATTTGGTCTTTTTTAAGCACTATATGAGTTAAGTAGATATACTTCTTAACATTATTACCACTTTCATCTTCGTACAGAAATCGACGGAAAGAGTAAGCATTTTTGTCAACTTTATTCGCACTACCAATTAAAAACCAATAACTTTGTCCTTCCACAATAAAGAATTTTCTATCTTTACCTTCTTTTTTGATAAAGGAGGGCAGATGTGTAAGTTCTTGAAAGCTGAGGTCTGACGAGTCCCAATTACGAAAGTCGCGTCCTTGTATTTGTTGTTTGATAAAAACTTCTTTGAAGTAGGATTTGATGGTGTCGGTATCTAGTCTCCGTAAGCCCGGTTTAATCTCTAGAGTAATACTCTCTATCCATATAGCCAAATCATATAGAAATGCTGTCCGTATCATTTGCCTATATTTCTGATCAGAGATGCTATTATTTGTGTCTACACTATCAAGGTAGCTAAGAATCGCTTCGACCTCATCAGCCAACTTTATGGCATTGTAAGCGTTAATGTTTGGGTCGATAATTTTTAACATATGCCGTGAGATAGCGCTTAATTCTTGATTATTCGTATGTAAGTTTTCAACAGTTTGTCTCAACGTATTAGGACTTTTATGAATCAGATTGTCTTCATCATTAAGAAAAATACCTCGCGGTTTTAATATATTTTCATAGACCGTATCTTGACCTTGCTGATTCAGTTTTGGAAGGATACTGTTTACAACGTCAGACCAGTCTGAACTGAGAGTAGGATCTATAGATTTTAGTTTATATAACTGATATTCAGATAGGTCATGAATATTCATTAAATTTGCCCCTTTAAGGTTTCACTATATCAAAATATATTAACTTAGTAATTATAGTGGGCAAATGTAGGATATCAAGTTATTAGTTTCGAATTCGCACAAATAAGTGTGATATTTCTCTATAATCATTACTTATCATACATATATTAGAATGGATTAAGAGATGAGTCATGAATCGTACTAAAAATTTCAACTAAATCAATTATAAAAAAATGATCTAAAAAATAGGATAATAATATGACAACTTCAAAAGTAACCTATCAAGGCGATTTGCGTACCACTGCCATACATCTGCAATCAAAAGATGAAATAATTACCGATGCACCGACTGACAACCAAGGCAAAGGTGAAGCGTTTTCACCGACTGATTTACTAGCCACTAGCTTAGCCAGTTGTATGTTGACGATTATCGGGATTAAAGCTCGTGATATGGATATCGATATTGCAGGCACTATGGCTGAAGTGACCAAAGTAATGGCAGCTGACCCAAGACGTGTTAGCGAAGTACATATCGTAATTACTTTTAATCAACAGTTAGATGATAAAACGCAAAAAATATTCTATAACACCGCCTTAACTTGCCCAGTGGCTAATAGCTTGCATCCTGATATCATTCAAAAAGTGACTATTGATTCTAAGAGCTATTCATTCTAAGAACTATTCATTCTAAGAGCTATTAATTCTAAAAGTTGCTGATTCCAAGAACGACTAATTCCAAGAACGACTAATTCCAAGAACTAATGACCTCTACAAGGGTGATTAATATGGCTAGCAAAACCTTACTTATTGTTGCGCATGCACCATCGCCGAATACTAAAAAATTAGCACAAGCGGCCTACGATGGTGCGAACCATCCTGATATAGATATTAATGTCATTCTGAAATCACCACAAGACACGCAGCCTCAAGATGTACTCTCGGCGGACGCACTTCTTCTTGGAACGACAGAGAATTTAGCGTATATGGCTGGGCTCACCAAAGACTTCTTTGATCGTTGCTATTATCCTGTGTTAGAGGGAAAGCAGGGTATGCCATTTGCGCTTTATATTCGTGCTGGACAAGATGGTACAGGTACTCATCGTGCGATGCAGACCATTACTACCGGATTGCGTTGGTCATGGATTCAGGATGCTCTAATATTAAAAGGTGATTGGCAAGAGGAGTTTGCTTCCCAAGTGGAAGAGCTAGCGATGACATTGGCAGCTGGATTAGAAGCGGGTATTTACTAGTTTTTAATTCTGAATTGGGTTTAAAAGGCTGTTATGAATAATAAAAACTTAGGCAACACCGGTATCAATAATCAAAGTAAGCTACCGTTTTCGCAAGCTTGTGAGAACAATAAGCGACCCATTCTGTCTGTTTTGCAAAAAGAGTTAGTAGGATATTCGCAAGTATTAGAAGTAGGATCAGGAACGGGTCAGCACAGCGTGTACTTTGCACCAAACCTAACTCATCTCAATTGGCAAACTAGCGATGTTGTCGCCAATCACGCTGCTATAAAAGCTTGGCATGATGCTCACCCTGCCTCTAATTTATATAAACCTTTGGCTTTTGACTTAACGACTGACACGCTACCTAGAAGCCTTAACAATGAGTCTTCTATAAGTGCTAACGACAAGCCTTATGATGCAGTATTTACGGCCAACACTTTACATATTATTTCGTGGTCTTTGGTCGAAAGACTTTTTGAGTCAGTGGGAGAGATGTTACCTGATAGTGGTAAATTTATAGTGTATGGCCCTTTCAATGACAATGGGCTTTATACGAGTAACAGCAATCGTCAGTTTGATAAAGCACTACGACAACGTGATGCTAATAGCGGTATACGCGATAAAGAAGATGTTGTAGCGTTGGCTGAAAAAAATTGGCTGACATTGGTTAAATTTTATCCGATGCCAGCCAACAATCAGCTACTTGTTTTCAAAAAGATAGAGTCAGTTTAGTGCGTGTTGAACATTCACAAGAAAGCACTGCTGATAGCTAAAGTGGTGCAAAATAATAGCATTTATAAAAATGTCATTTAACAACTTGAGTAGCAACTCATTTGTAAGTATTCTCTAAAAAGTTTAGATAACGATTCCAAGAGCGTTCATCTGCGCGAGCATCATATCTATCTTTATTATTGAAGTCCGTAAAAGCATGTACTGCACCACTATAAGTAATCATTTCATGCGGTACTTTAGCTGCTTCTAGCGTTTTGTTAAGCGCGGCAAAATCTTCGAACGGTACGGCTTCATCGGCTGAGCCATGAAACACCAATATCTCGCCTTTAGTATTGCTATAGCTTTGACCTGTTGGCGTCTCCAAGCCACCGTGAAAAGGGACAAAGGCTTTTTGCTCAAAGCCTGAGCGTGCCAGCTCTAGCGCGACACCACCACCGAAGCAATAACCCATCGTCACGCCTTCGCGGACATTATTACCTTGGGCTTGTCCAGTATTTAACGCCGCCGTCAGAATACGGCGCATCTTACTGCGATTCTTATAAAGCTCAGAAGTCAGACGCTTTTTGTCTGCTAACTCAGTCGGGCGAATACCCGTGCCAAACATATCAGCAGCTAGGACATTATAGCCCTCAGTCGCCAGCATATCAGCTCGTTTTTTTTCGTAATCAGTCAACCCATCCCAATCATGAATGAGCAAAATAAAAGGCGCATTGGCCTTATCGGCTTTGGCGTAATAGCCTTCATAATTTTGATTGTCTACCGTATAAGTGATATTTTTAGTCGTAATAGCTGCTGCTGTTTGACTAACGGTCAGTGCCATTAAGCCCAATGACGTGGTAAAGAGCAGAGATTGGCACAAACGCTTAGCGGGGTGAATGACGTTCGATAACATAAGTAGTCCTTTATTTATGAATGATCAGGGTAAATGCTTGGCTGAGCTCTCTTTTTATTCATAAGATGTGGCTCGCAAGCAAGCTATAGTTTGATGAAGCATATTTTAGCAAGGCATACTTTAGAGAGTACCTTATAGAACCTGCTCATGACAAGCATGGCTATCAATAATAAAATGCACCTCATTTTTACTGTCAATTCCCAGTATTATTAACCAAATATCAACAAGCTTAACTATTTATATGACGTGTAACTTTGAATTTTTCGCTAAGATAAGTCGCAAGCCTATAATTTCTTTATCTTTTTAACAATCAGCATCGCTAAAACACAGACAATTAAACGACAGTTGAAGTCATTATTATCTCTAGGGATATTAGAACTGTGTAGGTGCTTTCTTTGGTCTCATTAGAGTCCATTTCACTTATAAGCTAGGATATTTATGAAAAAGAATATTGATCATAACGACCCCGCCAAAGATATGAACCCTGCGCGTGGTAATGGTGGCGAGACTCATCAGCGTGCTAGTGACGATGGCAAGGTGTTAACCACGCAACAAGGCGTCGCAATTTCAGACAACCAAAACTCGTTAAAAGCCGGCGCACGTGGTCCGGCCTTGTTAGAAGATTTTGTCTTACGCGAAAAAATCAATCACTTCGACCATGAGCGCATTCCAGAGCGTATCGTCCATGCTCGTGGTAGTGCGGCGCATGGTTATTTTGAGCTAACAGAGTCGTTAGAAGAATACACCACCGCTAAAATTCTGACTGAAACAGGTAAGCAGACACCTTTATTTACGCGTTTTTCTACGGTTGCCGGTAATAAAGGCTCCAAGGATACGCCACGTGATGTCCGAGGGTTTTCTGTAAAAATTTATACTGAAGAGGGTAATTGGGATATTGTCGGTAACAATATGCCGATTTTCTTTATTCAAGACGCCATTAAATTTCCAGATTTGATTCATGCGGTAAAACCAGAACCTGATCGTGGGTTCCCGCAGGTGGCATCTGCCCATGATACGTTCTGGGATTTTGTCTCGTTAAGTCCTGAGACCATGCATAATGTTATGTGGTTGATGAGTGATCGTGCGTTACCACGTAGCTTTAGTATGATGGAAGGCTTTGGTATTCACTCTTTCCGTTTTCTTAATAAAGAAGGGAAGAGTACCTTTGTACGCTTTCATTGGAAGCCAGTATTAGGCGTACAGTCTTTAATTTGGGATGAAGCAGTAAAAATCTCAGGCGCAGATCCTGATTATAATCGCCGTGATATGTATGAAGCTATCGAAAATGGTATGTTCTTTGAGTGGGAGTTTGGCGTTCAGTTATTTACCGAAGAAGAAGCTAATGAATTCCCGTTTGACCATTTAGACGCTACTAAGCTGATTCCAGAAGAATTAGTACCAGTTAAGATAGTCGGTAAAATGGTCTTGAATCGCAATCCAGACAACTTCTTTGCAGAAACTGAGCAAGTAGCCTTTTGTCCCTCGCATTTGCCACCTGGTGTTGACTTCAGTAACGACCCATTATTACAAGGTCGCCTGTTTAGCTATCTAGACACCCAGCTATCGCGCCTCGGTTCGCCAAACTTTGCCCAGATTCCTATCAACGCACCAAAGTGTCCGTTTGCTAACAATCAGCAGGATGGTCATATGCAAATGCGGGTACCTAAGACTAGAGTATTGTATGAGCCACAAAGCTTGGATCAAAGCCGTCCTCGCGAAAGTGTTAAGCACGGTTTTGAGTCATTCCATGAGCAGTTGGATGATGGTGTTAAAGGCCGTATCCGTGCTGAGAGCTTTGCAGATCATTATAGCCAGCCACGTATGTTCTATCGTAGTCAGACAGCTACTGAGCAAGCGCATATTGCAACGGCTTTTGCATTTGAGCTTGGCAAGGTAGATACAGGGTATGTACGTACCCGTGTCCTTAGTCACTTGATTCACATCGATGAAGATTTGGCCAATCGTGTGGCAACGGCGCTAGGTATGCAATTGCCAGAGCCTGCTGAAGCAGCAGCACCTGTGCAAGACTTAGGTACCTCTAAAGCAGTACAAACTATTGGTTTGACGCCTAAGAGCTTAAAAGGCCGTCTGCTAGGCATCTTAGTCGCAGAAGGTTCTAAGCATAGTGAAATTAAGAAATTCGAAGATGCGGCAAAAGCGGAAGGCGCGAGTGTGAAGATTGTCTCGCCGAATAAAGAAGTGACTTTAGACGATGGTACCCGTGTTCAAGCTGATGAGCGTCTTGCTGGTGGACCCTCAGTATTGTTTGATGCGGTAGTGAGTATCATTATGCCTGACCAAGCTAAGAAGCTAGCCATGGATAGCTCTGCGTTAGATTGGTTCAATGATGCTTACAATCACTGTAAAGCTATTGCATATTGCGGCGCGACCGATGAATTTATCCTAAGTAAGCTGCCAGTTGAAAAAGATGAATTTGTGACGCCATTGGCTGAGCTAGATGCCTTTATTAGTAATGCTAAGTCTCGTCTATGGGAACGTGAGCCAAAGGTTCGTGACCTTGCATAGTCGATAAGTAGGTAATTTACGAATTATCTAAAATAACAAATAAGATATTAAGTGTTTCCTTAAACCCAGCCAAAGTGCTGGGTTTTTGCTTTTTGCTAATAAGGTGAGAATTATCATAGATAGAATTATATAAGCAATTATTAATAGTCAGTTGTCCATAATTAGTTGTTAGCTGCATAGTCTCTGTATGCCGTATGGTTTCTATATATAGTCACAAGCGTTCACTCAAAGTCATTTTATTTATGGTGACGGGCGCTATAATAAAGATTGGTTATAAAACTGAACAAAAGCCTCACAATAATAATGACGAATGAGGTAGGGAACACCAATGAGTCTATGTGAAATTGTACGATTAGAAGGATATATCCAGAGTAGCTATCTGGCAGTATATCCAGATAAAATAATGCTGTTAGATGGCTGTTGCCGTGCTGATGTGCCGATGGTGCTCGACTATATCAAGTCGACGTTAAAACGACCCGCCACCGACCTAAAAGTAGTGGTGGTCACGCATATGCATCCGGATCATGCAGGAGGTGCTAGTGCGCTCAGAAAAGCGACAGGCTGCCTTATTGTTTCCGCAGATAAACCGAAGCCGTGGTATGCAGGTATTAGTGGAAAAGCTATGTATTTAACGGATATTGCGCTGGCTCATTATGTTGCTCGTCGTACACAACGTCCTTATGCAAACCTATGGTACCCAATACATCTGCGCCCTGATATTACCGTTAAGGAGGGTGATTGTATTCCTAGCTTTGAGGAGTGGCAGGTACTGGAAACACCGGGTCATACCGATCGGGATTTGTCTTTGTTTCACCTTTCAACTAGGCAAGTATATACGGCTGACTTAATTATAAAGCTACGCCATAAGTTTGTCGCTCCTTTTCCGGTTCATTATCCAAAAGCTTATGTTCAATCTCTTCAAAAAATAAAAGACTTACGTCCTTCTAACGTTATGATGGCGCATGGCTGCGAGCTGCCTATTGACGCGGCAACTTTTGACATGCTTATCGCACAAGCTCCCAAAAAGCCTCGTACTATAACCGACACCATTAAGCATAAATTAAAAGGTGGAAAAACAAAGGTCAAAGATTACTAAAGTAGAATAGCTTCTATAGGTAGTCCTCTATAAATCAGATACGATGTCAGGCTCGCTTAGTCTACTATTTGCAGTACTCTCATTCGCTTTCCCTATATCCAAATTATATCGATATAGTCAGTGAAAGTAATATCGTCGCGTTTTTAGGATATTTCAGTTATATACACTATTCTTTATTAAAACCAAATTTAAGACAAAAAAAGCCCAGCCATTATAAATAATGGCTGGGCTTTTAGAATATGGTGGGCCGACCGCGACTCGAACGCGGGACCAATTGATTAAAAGTCAACTGCTCTACCAACTGAGCTATCGGCCCTGAGAAGCGTTAAAAAATTGCATGACAATTTTAGCTTCGCAAGATAAATTTCCTTAAAGGGAAATTTATTAAAACTAGACATCAAAAACAATGTCTTTAAACTTATAACGCTACTACCGAATAGGGTAGCATACATGATAAGAATCATACTAAAGATGGTGGGCCGACCGCGACTCGAACGCGGGACCAATTGATTAAAAGTCAACTGCTCTACCAACTGAGCTATCGGCCCTGAGCGAGGATAACACGAAACACTGCTTCGTCTGAGCGCAAGAGAATTTACATTTTCGTAAGTTCTAAAAACTCAGTATCCAAACTAGGTTTGCATTTACTGCAAGATAAATTCCCTTAAAGGGATATTTATTAAAACTAGACATTAAAAATATCTATAAGCTTAACTTCTTTATCTATTCTTGAATCAATATCAAAAGAGACAATAAGCTTGTTTACTCGTTTAGATTATTTGTATCTCTAAACGTGAGAGCACATTATATATATTATTAAGACAATTACAACCCCGTAGAACAAAAAAAGTGTAATTGAGGCAAAACAATGGGTATTTTTATTATATTCACGAGTAAATGCAATTTTAGAAGGTCAGTTAGCTAAGATAACTGACTGAATAAATACAATTAGTCCCAAATAAGATGAGTACAAGTATTATAACGTGCTACTGGTATAAATTTTCTTTGCTTGCTGTGCCTGCGCAGTTTCGATGCTATGAAAAATCCATCCCAGTAGCACTGTGTGTATTCTATAGTAGATCGACTATAACTTAGTGTTTGATTTAATTATTGGTTTAATCTCTAGACAGCGCTTCTACAGGATCCAGTCTGGCCGCATTGCGTGCAGGCAAGAAACCGAAGATAACACCAATCAGCGTCGAGCACAAAAAGGCGGCAATGATAGAGGTGGATGAATAAATGACTTTAAAGCTATCGCCACCAACGCGGTTAATGACCTCACCAATCGCAAATGCCAGCCCAATACCAAGTAGTCCGCCTAGAATACAGACCAGTACGGCCTCGATTAAAAACTGCTGCATAATGTCGTTTTGACGAGCACCGACCGCCATACGTACCCCAATCTCATTGGTGCGTTCAGTGACCGACACCAGCATGATATTCATCACCCCGATGCCACCAACAACTAGTGAGATAATAGCGATTGATGAAATCAGTAAGGTCATGGCAGTGGTGGTCGATTCGATGGTTTGGCGAATCGAGTCTGAGTTGCGTATGCGAAAGTCATCGGTACCATGGCGACTTTCCATCAATTCGGAAATGGCGGATTCTGCAGCGGCCGATGAGATATTATCATCAATGAGTGCGACAAAATTTTCAATATAGGCACTACCGATAAGTCGCGACATCATCGTGGTATAGGGCATATATAGCGTAGGCGTATCGACAGAACCTCTGCCGAAGCCGCTAGAGTTGGGGGCTAAGACGCCAATGACTCGCCCTGGTACGCTACCTATCAGCATGACTTCACCGATGGGGTTGGGGTTGTCCGGAAAAAAGGTATTTTTGGCGTTGTTGTCGATGATAATGTCTTGAGTACGGCGTAAGATGCTGTCCTGATCAAAACCTTGACCCTGAACCAGTGTTTCGCCACTGACATCAAGATAGTCTTTACCCACACCACTAACGCTAGCCGCCTCCTGGACGCTGCGATAACGCACATTAATATTGGTATCGAGCTGCGGGCTCACACTAACGACATAGGGCTGATCAGCGACCGCTTGGGCGTCTTCTGGCGTTAAATTGTCATCATTGTATTGCCGTCTGGGATCGCCATAAGGATAGCCGTCAGAGACGGTAATAGTATTGGTGCCAAGAGAGCTAATATTGGAGAGGATCTGCGCCTGTGAGCCTTTACCGAGACCGACGACTGATACGACTGAGGCGATACCAATAATAATGCCTAGCATCGTCAGTAAGGTGCGCATTTTATGAGCACGCATGGCCAGTAATGACATCTTAAACGCTTCAAATATACGGTCGATAAAGCTGCTAAAGGTACTCTTTCGATGTTTGTCTAAAATAGGCTCAGGTTTTACCTCTGTTCGCTGGTAGCGCTCATTTTTATAATCAGCAATCACATAACCGTCTTTGAGCTCAATTACCCGCTCGGCTTGTGCCGCAAGGTTGGGATCATGCGTGACCATGATAATAGTATGACCTTGGGCATTTAACTCATACAATATCTGCATCACATCGTCGCCAGACTTACTATCGAGTGCCCCAGTTGGCTCATCCGCTAAAATAATGTCGCCGCCATTCATCAGTGCCCGAGCGATAGAAACACGCTGCTGTTGTCCGCCTGACAGCTGATTAGGACGATTATTGACTTTATCTGCCAATCCCAAGTCTGCTAGCAGTTTCTCGGCTCGCTCGTTACGGGCTTGCCCATCCATCCCTGCATATACTGCAGGCACCGAGACGTTATCGCGCGCGCTGATATCGCCGAGTAAATGATAACGTTGAAAAATAAAGCCAAAGTGCTCGCGGCGCA
This sequence comes from Psychrobacter okhotskensis, assembly GCF_013248965.1. GTDB lineage: Bacteria > Pseudomonadota > Gammaproteobacteria > Pseudomonadales > Moraxellaceae > Psychrobacter > Psychrobacter okhotskensis. Next base: position 11,503 of record NZ_JABRVQ010000007.1, read on the forward strand.
GTTTGGCCAACTCATCGGCTTCTAGGCGGTCAACGGGTTTGCCAAATATTTTGTATTCGCCAGCACTGGCTTGATCTAAGCAGCCTAAGATGTTCATCAGGGTCGACTTACCCGAACCCGATTGACCAATGATGGCCACCATCTCACCTTGATTGATAGTCAGATCGATATCATGAAGCACACGAATGGTCTGTTCACCCGCTTTAAACTCTTTTATCAGCCCTTTGACCTGCATCAATGGGACGTCTGCTGCGATATTAGGGTTGGGGTTGCCACTATTCATCTAGAATGCTACCTATATCAATACTGCTAATATGAATCAATTTCAAAAACTTATCTGCTGAGCGATGTTTGCTGAGCGATGTATCTGTGCAGATGGTACGCCAATTTTAGTGCTAGGCATTAAAACGGACGTCCGCCTCGGGCATTTGCTTTTGCGGGACCTTCTTCGCTTAAGATGACTTCATCGCCTTTATTAAGACCACTCAAAATCTGAACATTCACGCGGTTGTTAATACCAGTCTTCACTATTTGCTCGACGACTTGACCATCCGCTTTTAGCACGCGAACCTTGGCCGTTTTTACGTTCGGATCTTCATTTCTGCTTTTGGTATTTTTAGTATTGCCAGCAGGTTGCAGGGCCGCAGAGGGGATAAGTAGCGTATTTTTTGCTTGATCAATAACGATATAAACCTGCGCGGTCATGTCGATACGGAAACGGCGATCGGTATTGGGCACTTCAATATAACCGACATAATAAATAGCCGCGTCCGTTGAGCTGGTGTCACTGATACTCTCAGGGGCGGGTTCAATCGCCTTGAGGACAGAGTCAAATTTTTGATCAGGATTACCAATGATATTAAAGTAGACGGGCAAACCCGCTTGGACATTAATAACGTCCGCTTCAGAGATTTGCGCGTTAATACGAACCGTGGATAAATCTGCCAAAGTCACAATTGTTGGTGCCGTTTGATTGGCATTAACAGTAGTACCTTGCTCGGTAGTGACCGATACCACAGTACCTGCCATTGGGGCACGGATAGTGGTATAGCTCAGATCTTCTTGGGCAGTACTGACGTTGGTTTGCGATTTGCGTAGTGCCGCTTGCTGGCTGTTGATATTGGCCTCTGTGGTCGCAATGGCAGCTTTTGCCGTTTCAATCGCAGCACGGGCATTGGCTACGGCCGCTTTTGCTGTCTCAACACTGGTGGCTTGCATATCGTACTCCTGCTGTGAAATGGCATCGATAGCCACTAAAGACTGTAAACGCATAAAATCGGATTGCGCTTGTTTTAATTCCGACTGACGGCTGGCAAGATCTGCATAGGCACTTTTTAACGCCGCCTGCCGACTCAAAGATTCTGCCCGCGCACTTTGTAAGGCTGCTTCACTTTGCTCAAGGCTGGCTTGTTCATTACTCAGGTTGTTTTTTTGCGTTACTTGATCAATCTGCGCAATCAAATCGCCTTTTTTTACCTCGTCACCGACTTCAACGAATAGGCGAGTGACTTCACCAGATACCTGTGCCCCTACATCAACGGTATTAAGCGCTTTGACCTTACCAGAGGCCATGACATTATTTTCAATATCGCCCATTTCAGCGATGGCTGTTAAATAGTTGGGGGTGGTTTCTTTCGGTTTAAAAAAGCTATAGGCCAAAGCTCCCAATGCGATGATAATTAAGGCAATAACACCCCATTTGATAGCAGACTTTTTGCTTATTTTGCGCATGACAACAATCCAATTACAATTAAATCAAGTGTAGCTATAGTAGAGACTTCATGGTCAAAATGGAATGGGAATTAGTTTAAGAAAGGTTAAGGTAGTTTTTGAACATGGTGGGAATAGAGAAAAAATAGGAGGGGAATTGCAAAAGTAGATATATGTGAAAACTATAGAGGGCATCAGAGGGCATCGAAGATTTGTGAGAAGTCATTACTGACGCTGTTTTTGACAGGGAATGGCTGCATCACATCAATAACAATAGTGACTGAAATTTATCGTGCAGCAAACAAGCGCTTACCTGTTAATTCAAGCGCGGCCTGCAACAACAACTCCCACGCTGGCTGACGAACGAGACCTTTAATCGCTTGGTCACAACGATATAGCAGGGCAGGCCATTCAGCCGTTTGCGCTTTCGCTTGGCGGCGGCATGCTTGTTGATAGAGACCTTGTTTGCTGCGCCAAATACCCAATGCTTGCGGATCTTGCCCATCCATTAATTGTATAATTTGGCGCATGTCTTTGCTGATTGCCCACAGTACCAAGGTCGTCGGCTCATCAGTGGCTTTCAGCTGAAAAATGATTTTCGCCACTTGTGCGCTATTGCCTGCCAGCATTGCATCAGATAAATCAAAGACGCTGAATTGAGCGTCGCTGACCAAGGCGGCCTGAAGATCTTTGATGTCTAATGCTACGTTTGGCGCGGTCGTTGTAGACTGATTATTGCCTTCGTGAGTTGCATCATGACTACTAGCATCCAACTGCGGTGCAAATAGATAAGACAGCCGCCACAAGGTTTGATAAGCACTTAGCAGGTGATGCTCGGTGTGCGACATGAGCAGTTGCCACGCTTCTTGTGACAGCCTGAGTCCAAATTGCTGGGCTTGAATCTGCAACAGCTGCTGACGTTGCTGTTCGTTGTATAAATTGCAGTCAATGATGTGACCGTATTGCGCAAATGGCGCAAACCACTTGCTGCTTTGCGCGCGTTTGTCTTGCTTGGGCGTTAACCATAATAAGCTATGACTGTGCGCTCCTGTTTGTGCCTCGACAGCAAAGCGCTCAAGCTCAGCGATAACGACTTTATCAGGTTTATGATTACCGGTTACGATCAAGGCGCTGGCATCATCAAATAAAGACTGGCTACCAAGCTCTGAGAGTACTTCTTGCCAGCTCTTAACCGACACCAGCTCTATACGTTTAATCGCGTAATTCTGCGCACGCCAATGCGGACGCAAGGCATCGATTAGCCACTGACTCAATAACGGCTCATCTCCATGTGCCAGCCACAAACCAGCTACGGCCACGGATGACTGTAGTAGTTTGGGATAGGCTTGTATAAAAGACTCTTGCATAGACTAATGAGGACACAGGTTTATGAGAATGGATGGACAGAATACCTTACGCTAACCATTAAGGGGTTGGTGTGCTTGGAACGATAACAGCCGTAGACGCTGAGCCTGTTTGTGCCGTTTTATTGGCATTGGCAGGGGTGACTCTAGGCAATGCAATGGCAACATATTGATCAGTGATACGGCGTGCCAAACTGTCATAGAGCCAGTCACGAATTTGATCGCCTTGTTGGTCATCGGTACTGACCGATGCCTCATTATACTGGTAACTGCGCTCGACTTGGATAGGGTTGGTTAGTGTCACCACTTTGCCATTTTGTAGGGTTTGGTAGCTGACATCTGCTGACAATACTAAGCGGATTTCTGTTAAAACACCGACCAATTCATAACGCTTAAAGCGCATATTTTTGACGCTAATCGCAGCAATGGGTTCCGCCGTCGCGTTTTTATTGTTATTGGTAATATCGACCAAGGTCATATTATCGATTACATCGACGCCCAAGGCTTCTAGGCGTCGTGACAACGGTAACTTTAGTGGAAAGGAGGTGCGATTGTCTTCGATGATGATGGCTGTTTTGGCCACATCAAATAGCATCGGTGTGCCATAACCTCTTAGCTGAAAGCCGCAGCCACTAAGAGCCGCTGTGGCTCCCAGTACAGAAAGCAGTGGCAAGCTTGCGAGTAATGCTGTCGCTAGCTTCTGTGCATTAGACTTTTTTGCCATATTGCATTGTCCACTTGGCTTGCTTAATTTCGTTTGAGATGACTGCACAGCTCGCTGCTTACAAGACATAATCGCTATCCTTATGTTGATAAAAAGGCTTAAAACACTACGTTTAAAAAAGTTTAGCCTGCAACCACGATATTGACCAGTTTATTCGGCACGACGATTTCTTTTTTGATGTCACCCGTTAGGAATTTCGCCACGCTTTCTATCGCACGCGCTTGCGCCTTTAGCTGTTCAGGGTCGCTGTTCGGCGCGACATCCATCTTACCGCGCATTTTGCCGTTGACCTGTACCACCATCGTGATCATGTCTTGTACTAAGGCACTTTCATCGACGGCTGGGTAGCTCAGGGTAAGGGTATCCAGCCCTAACTGCTCAAGTAAGTGCTCGCCCGCGTGCGGCGCGTAGACTGATAGCATAATAAGCAGATCAATCAACGCTTCATGCTGCACTTGTAGGTCTTGCTCACTATTTGCTTTAAAGCCAGTCAGCTCGTTGGCAAGCTCCATCAAACTTGATACGGGCGTGTTTAGCGCCAGACGATCACCCAAGTCACTATCGATCTTGGCAATGGTCTCATGAGTTTTACGGCGTAAATTTTTCGCTTCTTTGCTTAAGCCATCAGTTTTCAAGGCGACATTATTGAGTGTCTCAAGGCTTAGGTTTGCTTCAGTAAGCGCTTGCATATGCTCAGTAGCAATACGCCATACTTTTTTAACAAAATTATAAGGGCCTTTTAGCGCGTCATCTGACCATTCTAGCGTCTGATCGGCAGGCGCGGTAAATAGGGTATAGAGACGAACGGTATCAGCGCCGTATTTATCAATAGTGATCTGTGGATCAACACCGTTGTTTTTGGACTTAGACATTTTTTCGATTTTGCCAATGGTTACTGGCTGTCCATCAGCTTTTAAAATCGCTTTAATCGGTTGACCACGCTCGTTGTAGTCGATATCGATGTCTTCTGCGAAGTAATACGTCGTGCTGCCATCGGCATTAAGACGGTAAAAAGTACCGGCAAGCACCATACCTTGGGTCATAAGATTGGCAAATGGTTCATCGCCTGACACCAGTGACTCATCGCGCATAAGCTTATGGAAGAAGCGTGCATAAAGCAGATGCATGACGGCGTGCTCTACACCGCCAACATATTGATCGACAGGTAGCCATTTATTGGCGGCAGACTTGTTGACCATGTTCTGTGCATCATTCGGACTGGCAAAACGCGCATAGTACCAGCTTGACTCTACAAAGGTATCAAAGGTGTCAGTCTCACGTTCAGCAGGGTTGCCACATTTCGGGCAAGTGGTATTCACAAACTCTGGAATGTTTTTGAGTGGATTACCGCGACCATCAGGAACGACGTCAGTCGGCAAGACAACGGGCAAATCTTGCTCTTCAACAGGTACGGTACCGCAATGCTCACAGTTGACCATTGGAATAGGGCAGCCCCAATAACGCTGGCGAGAAACACCCCAATCACGGAGACGGTATTGGATTTTTTTCTTAGCCAGTTCTTGTGGCTCAAGTTTGGCTAACATAGCCTCAAACGCTTGCTCAAAGTCTAAGCCATCAAATTCACCTGAATTGACCAAAATATTGCGCTCAGTATAGGCAAGATTAATCTCAGCATCGTTCGCCTTTGCGTCTGCTTCTAACTCATCAAAATACCCAGCAGGGATATCGATAACTTGTTTAATTGGTAGCTTGTACTTAACGGCAAATTCATAATCGCGCTCGTCATGTGCCGGTACTGCCATAACTGCGCCAGAGCCGTAGCTCATGAGCACATAGTTGGCGACCCATACGGGTACTTCTTCGCCGGTCAGTGGATGCGTCACGGTAAGACCGGTATCCATACCGATTTTTTCAGCTTTGGCTAGATCGGCTTCTGCCACTGAGCCTTTTTTACACAGCGCATTAAACTGGGCAATCGCCTCATCATGCTCAGCGGCGTACTGTGCCAATGGGTGCTCAGCAGCAACCGCCACATAAGTGACGCCCATCAAGGTGTCAGGACGCGTCGTGAATACATCTAGGGTATTGGTTTCGCCAGCAAGCTCATAAGGGAAATGCACTTCCATACCTGCGCTACGACCAATCCAATTGCGCTGCATAGTCAATACTTCTGATGGCCAGTGACCTTCTAATTGATCCAAATCGTCAAGCAATTCGTCAGCATAATCAGTGATATTAAAGTAATACATCGGAATGTCGCGCTTTTCGACCGCCGCGCCACTACGCCAACCTTTACCGTCAATGACTTGCTCATTGGCTAAAACCGTATTATCAATCGGATCCCAATTGACCGTCGCCAGCTTCTTATAGACCAAGCCTTTTTTGTATAACTGTAAAAACAACCACTGCTCCCACTGATAATACTCAGGGCTACAAGTGGCAAATTCACGTGACCAATCGATAGACAAACCTAGCAATTTTAGCTGCGCGCGCATGCTGTCGATATTGGCAAACGTCCATTTAGCAGGTGGCGTCTGATTGGCAATCGCAGCGTTTTCAGCGGGCAGGCCAAAACCATCCCAGCCCATTGGCTGCATGACTTCATAGCCCTTAAGGCGATAGTAACGGCTCAGCACATCCGAGATGGTATAGTTGCGCACGTGACCCATGTGTAGCTTGCCACTTGGGTAAGGGAACATCGACAGCATATAGCGACTTGGCTTGTCGCTTGGCTCATTGCTGACTTCAAAGCGCTTATCCGTTGCCCATTTGGCTTGTTGTGCGGCTTCAATAGCTTGTGGGTTATAATAATTATTTTCTGATTGGTCAGATGTCACAGTATTGCTCATAGTCGGCTCTAGATTGAATATTTTGATAAGAAATTAGATACGCTAGAATAGCGCAAATCGGCAAAAAATGCGATGGGGCAACGTAATAATAGAGCAGTATTAAGAAGTATATAACAACTTATGAATCCACAGTAAGGCTCGGCATGCAAAAACTAAAGAAAGGTCAGGTACTAAAGTATACTATTGATTTGTATTTATCGAACAAACACATGCTGTCGATTTTGGCTTTAGGTTTGTTAATTTTTCCGCTGTATTATTATGGGCTACCCATCGCAAAAGATGAAGGTTGGTTTTTCATTATAGTGATGTGGTTATCAATAATTTTGATAGCTGTTGCGGTATTCACGGTATTATTTGCCTTTATTACTGGTAAGCCCGTTTTTCAAATTACAGATAAAGGGATAACGATTTTACAAGTCTTGCGCCGACCACAACAGAGATATTTGTTGTGGCAGGATATTGAGTGTATAGGTATCGATTGTCGAGTCATCAAGCGCCACGAAATTTGGCTATTAATGATTCAACCTAAACAAGGCAAAATTATACAATACCCCATAAGGTCTATGAGATATAAAGATGCCATCTTGAATGAAGTGGAAGTGGTGCATTTAGTGCAACTTGCCTCTGAAGGCCGTTCCGCTATACATTATGAGCCTATAGGAATGGAAAGAATTAAACTGATCACTCCAAGAGTGCAGTGGTTATTGTTAGCCTTGATTTTTCTTTGTATAGTTTTCTATCTATTTTTTATGATTAAATAAAAGTACGCGCTAAATATAACCCCTTAAGGATTAATTATGACCATCACTATTTACGGTATTAAATCTTGTAGCACGATGAAAAAGGCTTTTACTAAGCTCGATGAGCTAGGCATCAGCTATGATTTTCATGATTATAAAAAACAAGGTATCGATAAAGAAACGCTTCAGCGTTGGGTCAACGAGCTTGGCATTGATAAAGTATTAAACAAGCGCGGTACCACATGGCGTAAGCTCACCGATGAGCAAAAGCAAGCCGCTGATACTAATGTAACTAATGCCATTGATTTACTTGTCGAAAATACCAGCATGATTAAACGTCCGATCGTCGAAGGTCAGCTTAAGAATAAGGATCAGGCGGTCTTATTGTGCGGTTTTGATGAAGAAGCATTCGATATAAACTTTTCGTAAAGGAAATTTTGGTCAAGTGCAAAAAATCCCGAACCTAGTCATTGCTAAGTTCGGGATTTTTCATATTTGAATTTGAGAGCTTATCGCTAGCTCATAGCAGCATCGATTTCACGACTAATCAGCGTACCAACACCTTCGTTGGTAAAAATCTCTAACAGCGTGGCATGCGGGACACGACCATCGACGATAACCGCGCTTTTTACGCCGCTACGTACTGCGTCAAGCGCGCATTGAATCTTAGGAATCATACCACCTGAGATAATGCCATCTTCAATAAGACCATCGACTTTCTTTGGCGTGAGTCCAGTCACGACTTCGCCGTCACGACCCAGCACACCCTTTATATTGGTCAATAGCATGAGCTTTTCCGCTTGTAAAAATTCAGCGACTTTCCCCGCGACCAAATCAGCGTTGATATTGTAGGTATTGCCTTCGCTATCAACACCAAGCGGCGCAATCACAGGAATAAAATTGGAGGAGATAAGCATATTAATCACCTCTTTATTAACGCTGACCACATCGCCTACATAACCTAAATCTATTGGCACTTCGCGGCCATCGTCATCAATTTTTGTCATCAACATTTTCTTAGCTTGGATCAGGTTGGCGTCTTTACCGGTAAGTCCAATAGCGCTACCACCATGTTTATTAATTAAGCTGACGATAGATTTATTGACGCCGCCGCCTAGTACCATCTCGACAATATCCATGGTGCTTTTGTCAGTGACTCGCATACCATCGATACGCTCAGATTTGCGTCCGAGCTCCTTTAACAAATTATCGACTTGCGGTCCACCGCCGTGCACCACTACCGGATGCATACCTACTGTCTTTAGTAGCACAATATCACGTGCAAAAGAGCTCTCAAGCTCAGGATCAGTCATCGCATTACCACCGTATTTGACGACGATTAGTTTGCCGACGTAGCGTTGGATATAGGGCAGCGCTGTGGTCAATACTTCAGCGGTGATTTTGGCTTCATCCAGATTAAGCGTCATGACTAACTCCTAAAAGATATGGGTTTAAAAGGCTGGTTATTCAGAAATAAGGTCTGCAATCTGCGCTGCCAAATTTTTATCAAAGGGACGGCAGAGCGCTACGAAGCGTGCTTGTATGTCTTTTAAATCCGCTAAGCTGTCGCCAGCAAAGCGCACGGTCAAATGATGACTGGTGTTTGATTGGCGCAATACGCCAAAACCATGAGCGAAATCTAAGCGCACGCCATCAATACAGGTCAGCCGAGTGCCACTCGGTAACAATTGCTTGGCTTGGGCTAAGGTCGTATGCTCGACACTCGACACACAAGAGCATGATGATGAGCCATGAGCCGCAGCCAAGGTATTGTCGACGTCATCAAAAGGCGGCGTAACCAAACGTTGTAGATAATAACAAAATTCTGCTAACTGTTGCACGATTGGGCATTGTAGAGACGCGCTATTGGGTAAAGGTAAATAATGATCCGCTGTACTGACCAACGTCGGTAATTGACGGGTGATATCAGTCAACCGAGGAGGGCGAGAGGTCTCAATGGCTTCGCCCCATAGACCAACGGCGGCTGATGATTTATCAGCAAGCGCCGCTGTATATACCAGCCAATGCAGCAGCCGTAAGCCGGCGTACATCGCATCATCATAAGCAGTAAAATAACCGTCGTTAAAAATAAAATGTCCAGATAACTCGCCTGCGAATAGGATTTGACTGTCATCGACCCGCAGCTGTTGCCGCATTAAGCTACTGCCGGTTTTGCTTAGAATGGGAGTCGCCCCCAAGTCGCTTAAGAGCATAGGCAGATGGTGTGAGCATTTAATATCAAACAGTACTTGCGGGCTCACGGTATCAGCCTGCCACGGTTCTGGACGCTCGCTAATGGCAACTGAGGCGAGCAAATACAGTAGATGGTCAGGCATAATCACTTTACCGCTGTTGTCGACAATCATTAATCGATCGCCATCGCCATCGAATGCCAGACCAATATCGGCAATATTTACGATGACGGTTTGTTGCAGTTCGGCCAATCGATTCGGTTCAGTAGGGTCAGGGTTGCCCATGGGAAAGCTACCATCAGGCGTGTCATTGATGATGATGACGCGCTGACAGAAGTTCGTGAATAACGGCAGGGCGATTCTACTGGTCGCCCCATGCATACAGTCAATAACGATGGTGAGATCAAGTTTTTTAAAGGTTCGCTTGTTGCTAGCAGATAGGCTTTGATCGGGATAGATACTGATAAATACATCGGCAATGGCATCAATATAAGGCGCTGCCACAATATCAGTCGGCAAGCCTATAACGGATAATATCGACGGTGCTGTAGCGTCATCACTGTGGCATGCATTTGAGAGTTTAGGGCTGTCATTGCCATTGTCACTGTTATTGTTATTGTCATTTTGATTGTTGCGTTGGTTAGCCGCAAACGCTGTCAAATCTTGATAAAGCAACTGAATATCTTCGGCACTAGGGGAAGCGTTGCCAACCAGCCACTTGATACCCAAGATGCCTTTGGCAGAGTGACTGGCGGTGACCATGATGCCATGACCGTCGTATTGCTCAGTCCAAAATGCCATCATCGGTGTAGTGACCAAGCCCAAATTAATCACTTGCAGGCCTTGCTCTTGCAGGTTAGTCGCTAATGCCTGAGCCATGCTATCGCTATCGCAGCGTACATCATAGCCGATGATGACCGTGGTTTCTTTCGGCTTATGATGCGGTTTAGCAGTGCTGTTAGAAATATGGCTGTTAGAAATATCGACATTAGCAATGAGACTATTAGCAACGAGGCTATTAGAAATCAGCTTGCCATGTTTGGCAGCATTATAGCTTTTGTAAAGTCGTACAAAGGCGCTGCCCAAAGCCTGTATAAAATCTGAAGTAAAGTACTGCTCGTCGCCGCGAATATCATAAGCACGAAATAAGGATTGCTGCGCAGCAAAAGACGGCATCGTTTACTCTCCTTATTGTCGTAATAAATGGGCTAGTGGTGAAACAAAAAATCGCTGATTATTTTTATTGCTGCGATTGATGCTAAATGAAAATCCAATAATGCTTAATGCTTATATTCAATGCTACTGACGACCAGAATGTCCAAAACCACCCGCACCGCGCGCGCTTTCGTCACTAAATTCTGCCACCACTGCAAACTCTGGGCGGGCGACGGGTACGACCACATACTGTGCCATACGTTCTGCTGGGTTGAGTACAAAGTCTTCATTGCTGCGATTCCAAATACTGACCATCAGCTCACCTTGATAATCGGCATCAATCAAGCCGACCAAGTTACCCAAAACGATACCATGCTTATGACCCAGACCTGAACGCGGTAAAATCATCCCCGCAAAATTGGGATCTTGAATATAAACGGCGAGGCCAGTACCTATTAAATGCGTGGCACCTGCTTTAATCGTTAAAGGCTCGTCAATGCAAGCACGTAAGTCAATACCGGCACTGCCATCGGTGGCGCGCGTTGGTAGAGAAAATGCTTTATCTTCAGTGATTTTAGGGTTTAATACTTTGACTTGTACAGCTTGCATAACGCACTCACTTAACGATGTTTTGATTTAAGTTGATTTTATGTTTTATAAATAGAACGAATCACATTTTTAACTTTGAGTTTTTAAATATACTTAACAGCAACTATTATTATAAATAGCTGCTGATTTTTAACTTTTGGTATTTAACTTCTAATAACGGTTTTACTAAAGAATCAGCACGCTTGCCAAGCCCAAGAATGACATAAAGCCGACGATATCAGTCACGGTGGTTAAGATAACCGAAGCGGACAGCGCAGGATCGATATTCATGCGTTTCAATGCTAATGGAATACTAATGCCCGATACATTGGCAGCGGTCATATTAATGGCAATAGCAAAACCGATCACCGAGCTAATTTTAATATCATGAAACCACAGTTGCGCGATAAACGCCATAATTATCGCCCAGATGATACCGTTTATCGCACCGACCCACAGTTCTTTATTGAGTAACCACAGACGGTTAGAACCACCGATTTGACCCATCGCCATACCGCGAATGACCACAGTCAGCGTCTGCGAGCCAGCGATGCCGCCCATACTGGCAACCACGGGCATCAATATCGCCAGCGCCACCACTTGCGCCAATACTTCCTCGAACTGACCAATCACCGCTGCCGCTAAAAGCGCGGTACACAAGTTGATGCCAAGCCAAATACTACGGCTTTTGGCACTGGTTAAAATAGGCGCAAACAGCTCTTCATCTTGGCTGACACCAGCAAGATTTTTCATGGTGCTGTCGACATCATCTTGGATAATTTCCATGATGTCTTCGCCATTTAATTGACCAACCAGCTCGCCATGACTGTTAATCACTGGCGCAAAACGAATGTCTTCTGAACGAAAAATCGCGGCAGCATCTTGAATGTCTAAGCGGTCGTTAATGGTAATCGCATTATCAATCAGCGCGGAGACCAAGGTATTTTGATCATGCTTGATCAAGTCGACCAAACTGAGTAGCCCAAGTAACTGCTGACCTTGATCGACGACCAGTAGCTCTTGGCTTTGATCATCAAGTAAGTCGTCGTTTTCGCGTAGCCAGTGCTGTACTTGCGCCAGACTAATATCATCCTTTACTTGGATGAGGTCGGGGTCCATATAGCTACCAACTTCCCAGTCGGCATAGGTATCGAGCTTATTAACCTGAATCCTAATATCTTCATCTAAAGTCGCCATGACTGAGGTACGCACGCTCTCAGTAACGGTGTCTAGAATTTCAGAGATATCTTGCGCATCAAGGTCTTGAGTAAAAAGTGATATCTCTTTTGAAGAGATGTTTTCCATCAAGGGCTGGCGCGTATCTACGTCCAGCTCAGCGAGGACTTCACCTCTTAAATTGTCAGGGACTTGCGCCCAGATAATGCGCCGCGCTTGCGTCGGGAAGGATTCGAGTAGGTTGGCAATCTCATACTCTGACTGCTTGATTAAGAACTCAGCGATGTCGCTATGCGAGTCTTTAGCGACCAGTTCCTGTAGATATAACAGCTTATATTCGGCACTATATTCTAACGGATTATAATCTGCCTGCAAGGTTGGCTGACGATCAGGAGTAGGCGTGGGAGCAGGCATAATCGTTCCAAAGTAGTGAGTGAATAGTTTTTTTGCCAACCATTAACCTCATGCTAATGGTGTGGCGCTCAATGTAACATGGCTAGTGGCTAGTGCATGTTCTAGCCACTAGCCATGTTACGATTTTTATCGGTCTAGCGTTTACCCAGCAAGGCACGAATATTGGCCAAATATTCATCAGCGACGGCTTCTGGATCTTTGGTCGCTTTTTTCTTTTTCGCTTTGGCCGGCCAGTCGATATGATCTTCTGGTAATTCATCTAAAAAGCGTGATTCAGAGGTCACGCGCATCTGCCCACCGGCGCGGCGCTGAGTCGCTAAAGTCAACGTCAGCTCACGACGGGCTCGGGTAATACCTACATACATCAAACGCCGTTCTTCTTCGACCGTCTCGCTCATGATAGAGTTGCGATGTGGCAGCATCTCTTCCTCAAGGCCCATGATATAAACGAAATCAAACTCCAGACCTTTTGCCGCATGCAAGGTCATTAGGTTGACCTTGTTGGTGTTTTCTTCTTCTTGCTGTTGCTCAAGCATGTCGAGTAACACCAGCTTGCGAATAATGGTATCAATCGTCCGGTCTTCATCTTCTTCCGCGCGATTAATCAACGATTGGATACTGGTATAAAGCATATCGATATTATCGATACGGTTCTTTTCTTGTTGCGGCGTTTTGGCGTCGCTACGCACGAAGTCAATATAACCGGTCTCATCAATCATCTGGCGCACGATTGGCACAGGGTCAGGGTGTTGATCCAGCTCGCGAGTATAATGCTCAATGAACTCACCAAACTCTTTTATCGTGCCATAAGCCTTCGATGGCAAGACGTGAGCCAGACCAGCGTGCGTGCAAGAGGCTAATAACGAGATGCTATGCTCTTGCGAAAATAGACCAAGCTTTTCGAGGGTCGCAGGTCCCATACCGCGCTTCGGTGTATTGATGATACGTAAAAATGCGCTGTCGTCTTCTGGGTTCAAAATCAGACGCAGGTAGCCCATAATGTCTTTGATTTCACTACGGGCAAAGAACGACTGACCACCCGATAGCTTATAAGGCACTTGCAACTGGCGCAATTGCGCCTCCAGCATGCGCGCCTGAAAGTTACTGCGATACAGAACGGCATACTGCTCCCATTCATTACCAAAACGCAATTTATGCGTGACGATTTCTTTTGCCACGCGCTCAGACTCGTCGTCGTCATTACGGCAATTAATAATGCGAATCTTTTCGCCTTGCCCTTTATCTGACCACAGTTTCTTTTCGAATAAATGCTCGTTATTCATAATAACGGCGTTAGCAGAAGTCAAGATGCGCGTGGTCGAGCGATAGTTTTGCTCAAGCATGACGATTTTAAGCTTTGGAAAATCTTCTTTTAGTAGCGCCATGTTTTCAGGCTTAGCGCCTCGCCAAGCATAGATAGACTGGTCATCATCGCCAACCACAGTAAAACGCCCTTGTGGCCCGACCAAATATTTAATCATCTCATACTGCGCGGTATTGGTATCCTGATATTCATCGACGAGCAAATAACGAATACGGTTTTGCCACTTATCACGCAGTTCTCTATTTTCACGTAATATCTTGGTTGGCAATACAATCAAATCGTCAAAATCGACAGCATTATAAGCACGCAAGTTACGCTCATAAAGCGCATATAACGTCGCGAAAATCATATCTTCTGGATCGTCTAGCGTTTCCATCGCCTTATCGGGCTCGACCAAATCATTTTTCCAATCGGAAATCATTTTGATGGCTTTACCGACCAACTCGCGGCTTTCAGCGCCACTCAAGTTGTCGCGCATCATCAGCTCCATCAGCAAGCGCTTACTGTCGTCGCTGTCCATGATAGAGAAGTTACCTTTTAGAGGCGTATGAATCAGCTCATAGCGTAAAAACTGCAGACCAAATTGGTGAAAAGTTGATACCGTTAGGCCACGCATCTTATCGCTTGGTAGCAATTTACTGACACGCGCTTTCATTTCACGCGCCGCTTTATTGGTAAAGGTCACCGCCGTTATGCGCTCAGCTGGCATGTTGCATTCTTCGATCAGATACGCAATCTTGCGCGTAATCACCGACGTCTTACCGGAGCCAGCACCTGCTAGTACGAGCAATGGGCCCGATACGTAGAGCATCGCTTCTTGTTGTTTGGGATTAAGTTGACTCATAAGGTGACCTGTAAGACAAAAGCAAAAAAGAGGGCAGAGCTAAGACAGTCAATCCAAAATAACATCAGTACAAGACAAGGAAACCGAATGCAAGCTATACCTTAGTATAGTAATCGAGGTCGAGGCTGTAGTGATTTTATAGTGGGCAGACTATAGCCGCATAGCTAAAAGAGCGCGGTATATATCATTAAAATTGATAGCGGAGCGATATTTTTAAATACATAAATCAGATAATAACGCTAATAAAATCTACAGTTTATTGACTATGTGTCATTGAAATTAGGTGGGCTATTATAAAGCAAAAACCACCACTTTGGGGAAGGAGTTAGCTAATGATAGTGGCATGATAAAGCATGCAGTATTTGGCAGCTAAAGTGCTAACAGTGGCTAGCGGTAAAAATTGATGACAGTTGACCATAAAATATAATTATTTGACATCAATATAAGGTAACGTCTATATCATAATTTATAATAAAAAAAATATGTTTTTTTTGCCTATAAAGTGACCGTACAATACAGTTAAAAACTAGCTTTTGGGCCATGATATGCGTATAGTACGTAAATAATTTATGCCAGTTGTCACGTCATTATTGACCACGTGTAATGAGCTATTAAATCAATTAAATAAAACATCAAATATGATATTGATTTAATACGTTGATCTTACGTTGTTAGAAGATGCGTTAGGCGACCAGCTTTCTCCGCGCGCGTACCGGAAATTCTACAGTTGGTCACGTCTGACACCGTCGTCAATAAGCTTGATAATTGGTTATTACCAGCACAGTACCTATAATAGTCATTGAGTTACTTGTATAAAGTGGCTCACTGACAGTTACTTTGTGTTTTCGTCTGCGTTACGCCTGTCGTAAGACTGCCTTAATTGGTGCATCTGCGCTGCGCTTAACACTCGATTGGGTGAGGAGCACGTATTATCATGTCTGCTTTTAATTGGTCAGCAGTTGCGTTTATTTTAGCCGCTATCGGGCTAGTTGTCTTTATGCTGGTCGTTCCGCGCTTACTTGGCGGTCGCTCTCATGGCTCACAAAAAGAAGAAGTATTTGAAGCGGGTGTTGTCGGATCTGGCAACGCCCGTATTCGTTTGTCTGCAAAATTCTATTTGGTGGCCATCTTCTTCGTTATTTTTGACTTAGAAGCGCTGTACTTATACGCTTACGCTGTTTCCGTTCGTGAAACTGGCTGGGCGGGGTTTATTGCGGCGGCGACCTTTATCATTGATTTGTTAATTGGTCTGGTATACGCTTTAAGTCTGGGGGCTCTAAACTGGGCACCTGCTGACAAATTGCGTAAAAAAGTACGTCTCTATACTGCGCCTGCTGGCTTTAACTTAGCAGACATCACCAAGTTTGATGGTGTCGATGAGCTGATGGTCGACCCGACTGGTAAGATACCCGCGCAGTCCTCAGGACAGATTAATGTCTCAAACAATATTGAGACCAATCGTCGTCATTTACAAAATATCGATCATATTAATACCACAGGTAATGTTACTTCTGTGGACTTTGCGACGTCTGCGCATCAGGATAATAAGCGCTAACTATTTTGCTTATAGTTATTGGCTTTTAAAACTGATATCTAGGTTTGATAATAGGTTTGATAAAAAGTTATAAAGATCAAAGCTAGTGGCAACAATATGATAACGACAAGATTGTAAAGAATATGGCAGTCGATTTATATTAATGGTCACTTATTAATAATAGAAGTTATGGCGCTAGTGAAGACAAGATAATTGCCACGCTGAGCCTAATATAAAGGTTGTATGTTATGAAATACACATTAACAAAAGCCAACCCTGATGCAGATGTCTATCCTGCACAGACCAGTCAAACAGTCAACGATCCTATCGAAGACGAAGTCAATAAAAACGTCTTTATGGGTCGTCTTGAAGACCTCGTTCATTCAACAGCAAACTGGGGGCGCAAGCACTCATTATGGCCATTTAACTTTGGTACGTCTTGCTGTTACGTCGAATACGCCACTACTTTAACCGCGGTTCATGATTTGTCACGCTTTGGGGCAGAAGTTATTCGTGCTTCACCGCGTCAGGCCGATGTGATGATCGTCGCTGGTACTTGCTTCGTCAAAATGGCCCCCGTTATTCAGCGCCTCTATGAGCAAATGCTTGAGCCAAAATGGGTCATCTCGATGGGTGCTTGTGCCAACTCGGGCGGTATGTATGATATCTATTCTGTTGTGCAAGGCGTGGATAAAATAATACCCGTCGATGTCTATGTACCGGGTTGTCCGCCGCGTCCAGAAGCGTTGATTCAAGGTTTGATGCTGCTACAAGAATCTATTACCAAAGAGCGTCGTCCGCTGGGTATTCATGTCAATGAGCAGGGTATTTATAAGCCACAAATGACCCCTGAGCGTGACCGTAAGCAAGCGGATCGTATCGCGGTCAAAAACTTACGTAGCCCAGATAGCATTTAAGTTACAGACAGTATTTAAGTGTTAGAGAGTATTTAGATTCACAGCAAAAATCCAAAATTTTATGCGCTTATCATAGCTCAGTTACGATTGACATAGCTTGGTTATGACTGACATAGCTCGGTTATGACTGACATAGTTTAGTTATGATTAATGAAGGAATGCATCATTCATGGTCACGGTAGTCGAAAACACAGATCCTAAGATTAAGCCTGTTCCAGCAGTTATCAAAGAGCTAGAGCATAAATATGCTGGCAAATTCGTGGTACAGCACACTGTTGATGAGATTCCAACGGTTTGGGTAGCGCGTGCTGATTTGCTGGATATTCTCTTATTCCTGCGTAAATTGCCAAAACCCTATGTCATGCTCTTTGACTTGTCAGCGATAGATGAGCGTTTGCGCCAACATCGCCAAGGCATGCCCGACAGTGACTTTACGGTGTTTTATCACTTAATGTCGTTTGAGCGTAATAGTGATGTGCGTATCAAGGTGGCACTGAGCGAAGACGATGTCAATGTACCGAGCGCCACCCAAATTTGGCCAAATGCCAACTGGTACGAGCGCGAAGTGTGGGATATGTTTGGTATTGTCTTTACAGGTCATCCGCATCTGACTCGCATCTTATTGCCTAAGTACTGGGAAGGTCATCCACTACGCAAAGAGTATCACGCGCGGGCGACTGAATTTACCCCTTACTTCTTGAATACCGCCAAGCAACAATACGAGCAAGAAAACCTGCGCTTTGTCCCAGAAGAGTGGGGCATGAAACGCTCAGGTCGTGATGAAGACTTTATGTTCTTGAACATCGGTCCTAACCATCCTTCTGCTCATGGTGCGTTCCGTTTGGTACTTCAGCTTGACGGCGAAGAAGTCGTCGATTGCATCCCTGATATCGGCTATCACCATCGCGGCGCCGAAAAGATGGCGGAGCGTCAAACATGGCACTCATTTATTCCTTATACCGACCGTATTGATTATCTCGGTGGAGTAATGAATGAGCTGCCGTACATCATGTCGGTTGAAAAGCTCGCTGGGATTACCATTCCACCACGCGCTGAAACCATCCGCGTGATGATGAGTGAGTTTTTCCGTATTACCAATAACTTGCTGTTTGTCGGTACTTTTATTCAGGATGCGGGCGGTATGACGCCAGTATTCTATATGTTTACCGATCGCCAAAAAGCCTATGACGTCATCGAAGCGGTCACTGGCTATCGCATGCATCCCGCTTGGTTCCGCATCGGCGGCACTGCTGCTGATTTGCCACGTGGTTGGCAGCGTCTGGTTCGTGAGTTCTTAGACTGGATGCCAAAACGTTTGGATGAGTATGTTAAAGCGGCATTGCAAAACAGTGTGCTTAAAGGTCGTACCCAAGGCGTCGCGCAATATAATGCTAAGCAAGCGCTAGCTTGGGGCGTTACTGGTGCTGGCTTGCGTGCCACTGGCGTAGATTTTGATCTACGTAAAGCACGTCCGTATATGGGCTATGAAAACTACGATTTTGAGATACCAGTCGGCTACAACGGTGATGCTTATGATCGCTGTATGGTAAAAGTCGAAGAGATGCGTCAGTCGTTGCGTATTATCCGTCAATGTATGGACAATATGCCACAAGGCCCTTATAAAGCCGACCATCCATTGGCAGTACCGCCACCAAAAGACCGTACCTTGAATGACATCGAAACCTTGATTAATCACTTTATCTCCGTCTCTTGGGGCCCTGTGATGCCAGCGGGTGAGTGTACGACGATTGTGGAAGCGACCAAAGGTCTAAACAGTTATTACATCACCTCAGATAAAGCGACGATGAGCTATCGTACTCGTATCCGTACGCCGACATTTGCGCACCTGCAGCAGATGCCATCGGTGATTAATGGCTCATTGGTATCCGATGCCATTATGTATTTGGCATCGATTGATATTGTGATGGCGGATTGTGATCGCTAGTGCTTTCACCTAAGAATAGAGCTTTGCTCAAAGAGTTATAGTTTTAAAAAAAGATAAGTTAATCAATATATTACTGCCAAATGGCACACCAAAATGCTGTAATATTTCAGTGCAATGATAGTCAATGTTTAGACAGTCGTTGTAGTGTGATAAAGCGTGATGAGTGAGGAAAGATAAAAGATTATGAAAATTGTTTCCGATAAAATGCCAAAAGTAGATGTGGCAAGTATCCTCACTGCTGAGGAAATTGCTGCCATTCATGAGTTTATGCACCATTACCCACAAGCACGTGCTGCCTCGTTAGACGCGCTAAAAATCGTGCAAAAGCGCAACGGTTGGGTCGATGATGCGCAAGTGAATGCTATTGCTAATATCTTAGATATTCCGATGTCAGATATGGACGGTGTTGCCACGTTTTTTAACCGTATTTATCGTCAGCCTGTCGGTCGTCACGTCATTCTCATTTGTGATTCAGTGGCTTGTTATTTGACCGGTTATGAGGCGTTATCGGCTGAAATCAGATCGCAATTAAATATTGAGTACGGCCAGACGACTGCTGATGGTCGTTTTACGCTATTACCGATTTGCTGTTTGGGTAACTGTGATAAAGGTCCTGCGGTGCTGATAGATGAAGACACTTATGGTCCTGTCCAGCCCTCCGAGGTCGCGCAATTATTGGAGCTATACGCATGAGTTTAACGATTTCAGAGCAGATTGCTCGTCGCGGTCAAGGCCAAGCGCCAAGCCAGCTAAATGCACAGCGTGTTCCAATTTATGGCGATAAAGCAACCGCTACTAGCGAAACCAAACCGCTTACATGGCGTTTGGCGCATCATGACGCGGTACTTGATTTATCCACTTATGAATCTCTAAAAGGCTTCACAGGTTTAAAAGAAGCCTTATCTAAATCGCCCAAAGCAGTCGGTGATATGATTAAAGCGGCCAACGTCAGAGGTCGCGGCGGTGCAGGCTTTAATGCTGGTTTGAAATGGACGTTTATGTCGCCACCAGATGGCTTACCGCGTTATCTCATCTGTAATGCGGATGAAATGGAGCCGGGTACTTTTAAAGACCGTCTATTAATGGAGCGTTTACCGTTTCAGTTGATTGAAGGTATGCTCATTACCGCGCATGCAATCGGGGCGACTGACGGTTATATTTTTATCCGCGGTGAGTATATTTTAGCCGCAGAGCGTTTGGTTACTGCTATCGAAGAATGCTTGGCCAATAATCTATTGGGCGCTAACATTCTTGGCTCAGACTTTAGCTTTAACTTGCATGTGCATACGGGTGCTGGACGTTATATTTGCGGTGAAGAAACCGCATTGATTAATTGCTTAGAAGGTCGCCGTGCCAATCCACGCACCAAACCACCTTTTCCACAAATCTCTGGCGCATGGGGCAGACCAACGGTTGTCAATAACGTTGAGACCTTATGCAATATGCCTGCGATTTTAAATCATGGCGTAGAGTGGTATCAGTCGTTGTCGGAAATCAAAGGCAAAAGTAAAACGCCAGGCACGAAACTGTTTGGGTGTTCAGGCTTAGTCAATGATCCCGGTCTGTGGGAGCTACCATTTGGCTATACCGCTCGTGAAATTATCGAAGATTTAGCGGGTGGTATGAAAGATGGTAAAAAGCTTAAAGCATGGCTGCCGGGCGGTGCCTCGACCGACTTTTTGACCGCAGAGCATTTAGATGTGGTGGTTGATTTT
The DNA here is from genome assembly GCF_013248965.1 of Psychrobacter okhotskensis. Taxonomy (GTDB): domain Bacteria; phylum Pseudomonadota; class Gammaproteobacteria; order Pseudomonadales; family Moraxellaceae; genus Psychrobacter; species Psychrobacter okhotskensis. The sequence continues at coordinate 32,655 of NZ_JABRVQ010000007.1, forward strand.
GACACGATTCAAGAAGCGGGTAGCCGTATGGGTACGGGGCTGATTATGGTCGTCGACGAAGCGCAAGATATGGTGCCGCTACTACGCAATCTCGAGATTTTCTTTCAACGCGAATCGTGTGGTTGGTGTACACCATGCCGTGATGGCCTGCCGTGGGGTGTCAAATTGCTTACCGCTATCAATGATGGCGAAGGGCAAGTGGGCGATGTCGAAAAACTAGAGGGCCTTACGCGTGACTTATGGATTGGTAAAACCTTCTGTGCGCATGCGCCGGGTGCGATGGAACCACTGATGAGTGCGATTAAATATTTCCGTCCTGAGTTTGATCAAAAAATCGCGCAGGCGGTTGGTGTCGATGTCATTGATGCGGCAGCCAATCAACAGCCAGAAGTGAAATAAGGAGAGCGGCATGGCAGTCATACATATTGATGGGACCACTGTCGAAGTAGATAGCGCAGATAACTTGCTACAAGCCTGCTTATCACTCGGCATTGATGTGCCGTATTTTTGTTATCATCCAGCCCTTGGCTCAGTAGGCTCGTGCCGTCAGTGCGCGGTCAAGCAATTCCAAAATAAAGAAGATATGGAAGCGGGTCGCGGTCGCCTCGTGATGTCATGTATGGTCGCTCCTGGCGATGATATGTACATCTCTGTGACTGACGATGAAGCCAAAGCATTCCGCAAGTCGATGGTTGAGTTACTCATGACCAACCATCCACATGACTGTCCAACTTGTGAAGAGGGTGGACATTGTCATTTGCAGGACATGACCTATATGTCAGGTCATAGCCGTCGTCGCTATCGCTTTACCAAACGCACCCATCATAACCAAGAGCTTGGGCCATTTATCGCCCATGAGATGAACCGTTGCATCGCTTGCTATCGCTGTGTCCGTTTTTATAAAGACTATGCGGGCGGCGAAGATTTGGGTGTTTATGGCTCAAACAATCGCGTCTATTTTGGCCGTGACAAAGATGGTCAGTTTGAAAGCGAGTTCTCAGGCAACTTAACCGAAGTATGCCCAACGGGTGTATTTACCGATAAAACGCATTCTGAACGCTATAACCGCAAATGGGATATGCAGTACGCACCAAGCATCTGTCATGGTTGCTCAGCAGGTTGTAATATCTCACCAGGTGAGCGTTATGGTGAATTGCGCCGCATCGAAAACCGCTATAACGGCGAAGTAAACCGTTACTTCTTATGTGATCGTGGTCGCTTTGGTTATGGCTATGTCAATCGTGATGATCGTCCAACCCAAGCGCTTGAACGCATCAATGATAAGCATGTCAAAATTAATATTGACTACGCTCTTGATGAAACCATCAAACGTATCAAAGATAAAAAAGTCATTGGTATTGGCTCGCCGCGCGCCAGCCTTGAGACTAACTTTGCGCTAAAAAATCTGGTCGGCTTTGATAACTTCTCAACAGGTCTGAATCATCAGCAACAAGCACTGGTCAATAAATGCATCGAAGTGCTTAGCACGGAAGGCATTTATAACCCTAGCATGACCGATATCGAAACGCATGATGCAGTGCTCGTATTAGGTGAGGACATCACGCAAACCTCATCACGAGTGGCGCTATCAGTACGCCAAGCCGCAAAGAACGAAGGCCTAAAAATGGCGGCGGCGCTGCAAACGCAGCCTTGGCTTGCTGAACCAGTTAAGCGTATCGCGCAAGATGCATTAAGCCCAGTTTATGTCATTGATGTGACCCAAACCAAGCTAGAAGACATCAGTAAAGTGAGCGTAGTCGCGACACCTGAAGACATCACTAAACTTGGTTTTAAAGTCGCTGATGAAATTGCTAACTTCGCTGATGATTTAGCAGAAGTAGCGGACCCACAAGCGGCTGAACAAGACGCTAATGTGGATGCGATGCAAGCATTGGCTCAGCAGATCGCTTATGATTTGGTTCAAGCGGATAAGCCATTAATCATCTCTGGTACTAGCCTGTCGTCTACCGCATTAATAGAAGCGGCGGCACAGATTACTCAAGCATTAACACAAAAACGTGCTGCGATTAAAGCAACGGAACAGCAGCAAGTTGAGGCACATAATGAGCAGGTTCGCGCCGCTGAAGCACAAACAGCAACTGCTCAGCAAAGCGAAGACAAAGACTTGTCTGCTAAACCCAACAAACCGGAAACGGGCGTTGATACAGAAGCACAAGACGATGTCGAGCGTGAGCCTGCAACCAAGCTTGAGCTAAAAGAAGTGAATGATAGCTATCATGCGCAAGCCGGTATCTATCTAACGGTTCCTGACGCTAACAGCATGGGTGTGTCCATGCTCGGCGGTCAGTCAGTCGAAGAATTGTTAGCGACTGATTTTGATGTCGTCATCGTCGCTGAAAACCAGCTGACTGATGCAATCGATGCCAATAAATTGACGCAGCTATTATCTGATAAAACCGTCATTGCACTGGATCATCAGCTACTTGATTGGCATAAAGACGTCGATATCGTATTACCAGCCGCAAGCTTTGCAGAAGCGGACGGCACATTGATATCTGCTGAGGGTCGTGCCCAGCGCTTCTTCCAAGTTTATGATAACGAATATTATCATCCGATGAGTAGCATCAAAGAAGGCTGGCGCTGGCTGCACGCGGTACATAGCAGTATTGAAGGTCGCGACGTCGATTGGACACAGCTTGATGATGTTATTAATGCACTAATCGCTACGCATCCTAAGCTTGCTGGTATCAAGAATGCTGCGCCTGATGCTGATTACCGTATGACGGGTCTAAAGATTGCCCGTCAGCCGCGTCGCTATTCAGGCCGTACCGCCATGCGGGCCCCAATCTCAGTCCATGAGCCAATGCAGCCAAAAGATTTGGATACTGGTTTAACCTTTTCAATGGAAGGCTATAGTGGCAAACAAACACCAAGCTCGATGATTCCTTTTGCCAATGCGGCAGGTTGGAACTCACCGCAAGCGTGGAATAAGTATCAAGACAAAGTGGGCGGCAGTCTAAAAAATGGTGATCCCGGTGTACGCTTATTTGATCAATTAGAGCGTTTAGCCATGCGTCAATATGTTGCACCAGAAGCGATGTCTGCAACCACGACCGACATGCAGCAGGGACAGGCTAAGCTTGTGCCTATTTATAATATTTATGCCAGCTCGATGATGGCATCACGTAGCCCAATCGTAGCTGAGCAATTGCCTATCGCGACATGGCGTATTGGTATGGACGATGCCAAAGACTGGAATATTGCAGCTGGTGATTACTTAGCCATTGAGATTGATAAGCAGCAAATCACCTTGCCGGTACAGATTGTCGGTTATCTAGCAGAAGGTTGTATTGGTTATCCGGTTGGGCAGGTGAGTATTATTCATCCATCCATGCCAGCATCAGTACGTAAGGTTGATGCGCCAGTAACGATGATGGGCAGTATGGCTAATGACAGCTCTTTAACTGCGAATACTAACGATACAGCGTCAGTAGACAACGCGCCGACCACTACACAGGAGGTGTAATATGCAAGTTACCCGTATTATCCCTGATGTGCCAAGCTTCTTAGCGAGTAGCATGAGCTTTGATACTTGGTCGATACTTTTTTTGGTCGTACAATCTTTGGTTATCTTTTTAGTGGTAGTCATTGTTGCAGCGTTGATGATTGTCTATGAGCGCCGTATGTTGGCGCTTTGGCAAGACCGTTATGGTCCAAACCGTGTGGGACCTTTTGGCTCTTTGCAACTGGTCGCGGATATGCTCAAAATCTTCTTTAAAGAAGATTGGACGCCCAATTTTACCGACAAATTTATATTTACTCTAGCACCTGCAGTGGCCATGTTTACTGCATTGGCATCGTTCGCAGTTATTCCTATCTCACCAACACTGGGTGTGGCTGATTGGGATATCGGTATCCTGTTTTTCTTTGCGATGGCAGGTATCGCTGTTTATGCCGTTATGTTTGGTGGCTGGGCATCGGCTAATAAATTTTCGTTACTCGGTGGCTTACGGTCTGCGGCACAAACCATCAGTTATGAAGTATTCTTGGGTTTATCGTTGATGGGTGTCGTCGCCTTGACCGGCTCATTTAACTTACGCGAGATTGTCGAGTCACAAATTGATGGCTGGTATATCATTCCACAGTTTTTCGGATTTTTGACCTTTGTCGTGGCTGGTGTGGCTGTTACGCACAGACATCCATTTGATCAGCCAGAAGCAGAGCAAGAGCTGGCCGAAGGGTATCATGTTGAATATTCAGGCATGAAGTTTGGGATGTTCTTTATCGGCGAATATGTCAACGTCGTTTTGATTTCTGCATTAATGACATGTTTATTCTTCGGTGGTTGGCTTGCGCCTTTTAACCTAGATATTCCATTCATTCCACCCGCTTTTTGGTTCATGATTAAGACGCTATTCTTTATGACCATGTTCATTCTGGCTCGAGGCTCACTCATGCGTCCGCGCTATGATCAGGTGATGAACTTTGGCTGGAAAGTCTGCCTGCCCGTCACGCTGATTAATTTATTGGCTACTGCGGCAGTCATATTGCTGATGATGGATTAAAGGCATTGACGTAATATCATTGCGGTAGTTTGGAATGAAGAACACGTTTCTTATTTTATAAGTTTGTTTGTGGTAGATACATCCGTGATTTTTCGGATAGAAATGAGGTGATTGCTCGTATTGGTGAGCAACTTTATCCATATTTGGGATAAACCTAATCATTTAGCATTGCAAATATGCAAAGGAAAGTTCCATGTTAGCAACTTTTTTTACGGCCATAAAAAAGATCGTCATTGGTATGTTTACCATTGTACGCAGTATGTGGATGGTTAACAGTCATGCTCTTAGGCCACGTGACACCATCCTTTATCCTGAAGAGCCGGTACCGGTACCGCCGCGCTTTCGTGGACGTATTATATTGTCTCGCGATCCTGATGGTGATGAGCGCTGTGTAGCTTGTAACTTATGTGCCGTGGCCTGTCCAGTCGGCTGTATCTCCTTACAAAAAGCGGAGCGTGAAGATGGTCGTTGGTATCCGGAGTTTTTCCGTATCAACTTCTCGCGCTGTATTTTTTGTGGCCTATGCGAAGAAGCCTGTCCGACGACCGCGATTCAAATGACCCCCGATTTTGAGCTGGGTGAATATAAGCGCCAAGATTTGGTCTATGAAAAAGAGCATTTGCTGATTTCAGGACCGGGTAAATATCCCGATTATAACTATTATCGTGTGACGGGTATGGCGGTAGCGGACAAACCAAAAGGCGCTGCTCAAAATGAAGCAGCACCGATTGATCTAAGGAGCTTGCTGCCATGATGAATATCTTGAACAATCCTGAACTGGCAGGTTTTTATGCGCTTGCCGCGGTGGCTATCTTTGCCAGTCTACGGGTAGTTACCCATGCCAATCCTGTACACGCTATTTTGTCGATGATTGTGTCTTTATTGGCGGTCGCTGGCATATTTTTTGTGCTGGGTGCGCCATTTGCTGGGGCGTTAGAAATTGTTGTTTACGCTGGCGCAATTTTAGTGCTCTTCGTCTTTGTTATTATGATGCTCAACTTGGGTATGAGTAATGATGAGCGTGAAGAGCGCTGGCTCGATGCAGGCACTTGGGCAATACCGACAGGGTTGACGATCGTTATCGCCGTTGTGCTCTATGCGCTGATTGGTCTTAATCACGACGAAGCAGCCGTCATTGGTGGTATGAGTGTTCCTGCTAAAGCAGTGGGTACTGCCTTATTTAGTAAGTATATTATGTTGGTAGAAGTCGCTGCTTTGTTATTATTAGCGGCGCTAGTGGCTGCGTATCATGTGGGCAAAGAGTCGAGTGATGATGAAATTGTCGGCAATGACAGTCAGGACTTTAAGCCCAGTGTGGGCAGTATCACCCAATACGATAACGATAGCACTCATACTGAACATGATGCGGTAAAAATGGCTAAACCCTACGAATATAAAGATGTCGATCCACATGACTACGTTGGTAAGAAGGTAAGTATGCAGGTGGGTATGAAGAAAGTCACGCGCAAGGAGTCTGACTGATGGTACTAGCAGCAAGCGTGGCACAAGACGTGTCGAACGTGCCGTTTGCCCATGAGGTAGCAGGCTTAGTACAGCCCGCTGCCGCGGCGCAGAATGTACTGGGTATGATACCCATGAGCCACGGACTAATTTTGGCGGGAATTTTATTCGCCATTGGTCTGTGCGGTGTCATGGTACGGCGTAACTTTTTATTTATGCTAATGAGCCTTGAGATCATGATGAACGCGGCAGCCTTAGCGTTTGTGGTCGCAGGCAGTCGCTGGGTCGATCCGGATGGACAAATTATGTTTATCTTTATTTTGACGTTGGCAGCCGCTGAAGCCTCTATTGGTCTGGCAATATTATTACGTTTTTATCATCAGCGTGGGCATCTCGATGTCGATAGCGCCAATGAGATGAAAGGATGATGTCATGAGTTTATTACCATTAACCTTTATATTCCCGCTCGTTGGCTTTTTGATTTTAGCCTTTATGCGTGACAAATTATCAGAGCAAGTAGCCGCGATTGTCGGTGTCGGTAGTATGCTGCTATCAGCGCTATGCACACTGGTGGTCAGCTATACTTTTTTAACGACGCATCCTGCGGGCACGGTCATTGAGGTTCCGCTATGGACTTGGTTCCAAGTGGGAGACTTTGCACCAAGCTTTGGCTTGAGCTTTGACGGTTTAGCATTAACGATGACAGGTGTTATTACTGGCATTGGCTTTTTAATCCATCTATTTGCGGCATGGTACATGAAAGGCGATACAGGCTTTGCCCGTTTCTTTAGCTATATGAATTTGTTTGTCGCCAGCATGCTATTGCTAGTCTTGGCAGATAACCTGTTCTTGCTATATCTCGGCTGGGAAGGCGTTGGTATTTGTTCGTACTTGTTGATTGGTTTTTATTATCATGACCGCGCTAATGGTCGTGCAGCGATGAAAGCCTTTACCGTCACCCGTGTGGGTGATGTGTTCTTAGCCTTTGGTTTGTTTTTATTATTCCGCGAATTTGGCACGCTTAATATTCAAGAGATTATTACGCGCGCTCCGGAAGTGTTTGATATTAACAATCCAACGATGATTCTAACGACCATGATGCTCGTTGGTGGCGCGATGGGTAAATCAGCGCAGCTGCCATTACATACGTGGCTTGCCGATGCGATGGCAGGTCCGACGCCAGTTTCGGCATTGATTCACGCGGCAACGATGGTCACGGCAGGGGTTTATTTAATCGCCCGTCTGCATCCACTTTTCCTGCTGACGCCTGGTATTTTATTATATTGGGTCGGCGGCGTTGGAGCACTGACGTTGGTCGTTGCTGGCTTTTGTGCACTGGCGCAAACTGACATCAAACGTATCCTTGCTTATTCGACTATGAGCCAAATTGGCTATATGTTCTTAGCACTTGGTGTGGGCGCATGGCAAGGAGCGATTTTCCATTTGATGAGCCATGCTTTCTTTAAAGCGTTGCTATTTTTATCATCAGGCGCGGTCATTTTGGCGGTACACCACGAGCAAGATATCTTTAAGATGGGTGGCTTACGCAAAAAGATTCCATTGGTGTTTTGGTGTTATATCATCGGTGGCGGTGCGCTGGCTGCGATACCTTGGGTCACCGTTGGCTTTTATTCTAAAGAAGCCATTCTGTGGGAAACCTATGCCACTGGTCATCAAGTTTTATTCTATATGGGTGTATTCGGTGCTTTCTTAACCGCGCTTTATACTTTCCGTATGATTTGGATTGTGTTTTTTGGCGAAGAAAAAACCCATGCGCACAAGTTGTCAGGGGTGTCATATTGGTTACCACTGACTGTATTGCTGGTGTTATCAACTGCGGTCGGCGCATTGATTACTCCGCCATTGCAAGGGGTGCTGCCAGAGAGCGTTGGACACTTATTAGAAGTTGCTGGTCAAGCGCATGCCAAGCACACCGCAGAGTATATCGCGATGGGTGCGATGCTCGCAGGGCTTGTCTTAGCAGCACTATTATATGTGGTGGATAAAGGTCGTACACTCACACGCTTTAAGCGCTCACGTATCGGCGGTGCGTTATATCATTGGTGCTACCACGGTCTGGGCTTTGATGCGCTATACGATATAATTTTTGTAAAACCCTTTTTGTTCATCGGCCGCTTATTTAAAGCCGATCCTGTCGATAAATCGTGGCTCCTATTACCTAAGCTGGCATCGGCTGGTAATAGGGTATTGTCTGCGACGCAAACAGGGTCACTTCGAGGTTACGCTACAAGCTTTGGCTTGGGCATGGCTGTATTGCTGGTGCTGGTAATGATGACGGTGGTATAAGATGATTGAGTTACAACAAACGTGGATGCTACCAGCATTGATTGCAATTCCGTTTATTGCTGGATTGCTGTGTTGGCTGGTAGAGCGCTTTAATAAACGTCTGCCGCGCTGGATTGCTTTAATTGGTATGACGTTGACTTTTGCTTTGTCACTGGTACTGTGGCAATACGGTGATTTTGGTGGTATGAGCAAGCAGGTGATTGCACCAGATGCTGCTGTGCCTTGGGTCGCTGAATTTATGGTGCCTTGGATACCGACTTTTGGTATTAGTTTTCATTTAGCGATGGATGGTTTGTCGCTTATGATGGTGGCTCTTACAGGGCTACTGGGTATCGCAGCAGTGGCCTGTTCGTGGAATGAGATTCAGCGCCGCGTTGGTTTCTTTCATCTAAACTTGCTGTGGAGTTTGGGCGGCGTTATCGGTGTTTTCTTAGCGATTGACTTGTTTTTATTCTTCTTCTTTTGGGAGATGATGCTGGTTCCTATCTACTTCTTGATTGCTATTTGGGGTCATGATGTGGTCGGTGGCAAGACCAAAGAATACGCGGCAACCAAGTTCTTTATCTATACCCAAGCGTCTGGCCTCATCATGTTGGTCGGTATCTTGGTACTGGTCATCATTAGCTACGCACAAAAAGGCGTGGTCAGCTTTAATTATAATGACTTGCTCGGTACCTCGCTTGGCGGTTGGGAATATCCCATCATGCTATGCTTCTTTATTGGCTTTGCGGTCAAGCTACCGATTGTTCCCTTTCACGGCTGGCTACCTGACGCCCATGCGCAGGCACCAACCGCTGGTTCAGTGGATTTGGCAGGGGTACTGATCAAGACCGCCGCTTATGGTTTGATTCGTTTTGTCTTACCACTGTTCCCAGCCGCATCACAAGATTTTGCGCCAATAGCCATGACCTTGGGTGCGATTGGTATTTTTTATGGCGCATGGCTAGCCTTTATGCAGACCGATATGAAGCGCCTGCTGGCTTATACCAGTATCTCGCACATGGGTTTTGTGGTATTGGCAATCTATGCAGGTACGTTGCTCAGCTTGCAAGGTTTGATGATTCAAATGCTGGCCCATGGCTTAAGCTCAGCGGCTCTATTTATTATGGCAGGGCAGTTGTACGAGCGTCTGCATACCCGCGATTTAACCTTAATGGGCGGTATGTGGGGACAATTCCGCTACTATGCACCGATACTGATGTTCTTCTGTGCCGCTTTGTTAGGTATTCCAGGTACTGGTAACTTCATCGGCGAGTTCATGATCTTATTAGGCGCATTTGCTCAGTATCCCGTGTTTGTGATATTGGCCACCTTTAGCTTGGTATTGGCAGGGTTGTACTCGCTTATCTTGATTCATAGCGCGTTGTTTGGTACCAATAATGTTAAAGAATTGGCCATGCGCGAGACCAAATCACACGGTTTACCGAGCCGCAAATTAAAAGATTTGGGCAAACGTGAGCTGTCATTATTACTGATGCTCGCCGCAGGCTTGGTCTGGCTCGGACTGTATCCACAGCCGTTCCTTGATACCTCAAGCCACGCGATGCAGTGGATTAATAATGCCTATATATATAGTCAAGTGACACAAGTAGACGCATCGCAGCTGCTTGATGCAATGGAGGCACGTTAAGTCATGAATGAATTTACGATGAATGATTTGATGGGACTGATGCCTTATGCACCGATCATTGCCGTCGTCATTACGGTATTACTGGTAATGATCGCCATCACTATTAAACGCTCACATATGATAACCGGCACTATTACAGTCGTTGGTCTCAACATTGGTTTGTTTACGTTAATTGGGCAAATGGCAGGCATCATCACTAGTGGGTCGCAGTTACCAGTCGCCGAGCAGCTTTTTGTGATTGATAACTTTGCGCAGTTCAACATGGTAGTGATATTGATCTGTGCGCTGGCTTGTTGTACGTTGTCTTATGCTTATTTGGCTGATTTCAAAGACAATAAAGATGAGCTGTACTTGCTCATGCTGCTATCGACCACTGGCGCGCTGCTCATGGTCTGTGCTCAGCATATGGCATCGTTCTTTATGAGCTTAGAGCTGCTCTCAGTGCCACTCTATGGTCTGTTGTCTTATACTTACATGCGCAATCGCTCGCTTGAATCAGGGCTTAAGTATCTGGTGCTGTCAGCAACGGCATCGGCAACCTTGCTCATGGGCATGGCCTTTATCTATGCGCAAGTCGGCACGTTGGCCTTTAAACCGATTAGTATTATGTTGGGTGACGTGTTTGAGTCGCCACTATTAATACTCGGTGCGGCAATGATGATGTTCGGTATTGCGTTTAAACTGTCGGCTGCACCCTTTCATATGTGGACGCCCGATGTTTACGAAGGCGCACCGGCACCGATTGCCACGTTTTTAGCATCGGTATCAAAGGTCGCTATGATGGCGCTTGCAGTACGATTCTTAATCGATACGTCTTTATTGGCATTACCGTCGGTACAGATGTTACTGATGGTTATGGCGACCTTATCGATTTTGGCGGGTAACTTGTTGGCAGTCCGTCAGACTAGCCTAAAACGCTTATTGGGTTATTCATCCATTGCGCATATGGGTTACGTGCTTATTGTCATCGTCAGCATTGGTACGGCAGCGGATAGTATTTCTAGCATGTATATGGCCGTTTATGCGTTTACCTCTATCGGTGCTTTTGGTGTGGTGACCTTGATGTCGAGCCCGTATCGATTGGCTGGTGAAGCGGATGAGCTGACCCATTATCAAGGGCTGTTTTGGCGTCGTCCGGTGCTGACCGCTGTTATGACAATTATGATGTTGTCATTGGCTGGTATTCCACTGACGGCAGGCTTTATCACTAAGTTGTTTGCGATATTGGCTGCGGTACAAGGCACGCATTGGTTCTTGGCGGCTATGATTATCTTGGGTAGTGCCATTGGCTTGTTCTATTACTTGCGCGTGATGCTTACCTTATTTAAACGTCCTAAGCAATTTATCGAGTTTGACGTCGCTGGACAATGGGGTATTCGTACCGGTGGTATCATGGTGATTGCCGCGACTGCGCTGATTGTCTTCTTCGGTATCTTGCCAAACACCTTAATTGAGTGGGCAAGTCTGGCTCGTATTTGGTAATACTATTATAAATGTAAGGTAAGTCGCTGCATTTTTATGGAGCTGCTTATCTGCTGTTACGGTTAGAAAAACAAGATGCGCCCGCTTTATGATAAGCTTGGCGCATCTTTTTTTGTACTTTTTAAATTCTTATAAGTATAAATCTTAATAAAATATGAGTGACGAATGATTATGAGTGACAATATCCAAAGCGTGACGGTACTGAGTAAAACCACTTGGACCCCGAATTTGTTTAGCTTTACCGTCAGCCGTCCAGATAGTTTTAAATTTACGGCGGGGCAATTTGTACGTTTGGGTGTCAATCCGAGTCAATTAAAATATTATCAGCAGCAAGGCGAGTCTGCCAAAGATGCACCTAATGCTGCATTGAATGAAGATATCTTTCGTGCCTATTCTATCGTCTCATCTCCTTTTGATGAGGTATTAGAGTTTTTCTCTATCGTGATTCCTGATGGCGCGTTCACCTCGCAGCTGCAGCACTTACAAGTGGGCGATGAGCTATTGCTCAATACCATGCCGTTTGGTTTTTTAACCTTGGCCCGTTATCAAAAGCCGTTGCCAAAAGACTTATGGCTGCTGGCGACAGGTACGGGCTTGGCACCGTTCTTGTCGATGCTACAAGACTTGCAAACGTGGCAGGATTACGATCATATTGTCTTGGCGTATAGTGCGCGCTCGATAGAGGAGCTGGCTTATGTCGAGCAGATTGAACGCTTGCAAGAAGACTTCGGTACACTGGTTGATAATCCAGCAAAGCTTATCTTTATCCCAATCGTTACTCGTGAGCCTGTCGGTGGTGCATTGTCAGAGCGTCTGCCGAAGCTGCTGCTAGAGGGTACGTTGCAAGCGCGCGCGGGTATCGCATTAGATATTGATACTACGCATGTCATGCTATGTGGCAACCCAGATATGGTAGAAGATACCAAAGAGGCATTAAAGACACTGGGACTAGTAATGAATCGCCGCGGTGAGGGTAATATTGCCGTAGAGAACTACTGGTAGTTGACGACTTTAATAAAAAAACGCTGCATCTATAAGGCCAATAACCTCTAAGCTGCAGCGTTTTTTTATGGGATAAAACATTGTCTTATGGGATGAAACATTAGCGACTTACTCTTGGCTTGGTTCAGTCGCATCGTCTACAGGGTTAATAGGGCCTTGCATCAATTCAGGATCATCATCATCACCGATGATATCTTCGTTACTGCTGGCCGCCAGTAAATCACGATAGTTGATTTGAGCCTTCAAAATCATTTGCTCTTCTTCTAGCTCGCCATAATTTATCTGTACCTTATGCAAGGTACTCATGATTTTCTTGTTCTTCTTCAGCCAGCGATGGATATCGAGATAAATCACTTCGTCTTTTGCGCGAGCAATATTGACGTACGACAGAATAAAGCCTAAAGGGTCTTTTTTGAGGACGCTATGATAAAACCAAATCGCCAGTTTGACGCCTTGACGTTTCACGAAAGATTCGCAGCGCAGATTCAATATATCGGTATAAGTTTGCTGACCAAATACAAAGCGCTGCACATTGCGATCGAGTTGGACGTGAACTAAGCTAAAGTTACTTGCCACCTCGGCATAGATGCCGCCTGCATTGACAGTGCAGTACAAACGAAACCAATCCTCATGCATCTCGACACGTAGCTCTAAGATGGCTTTGACATTGTCGGTCACGAACTTTTGCAGGGCATCATTGACATAGATTTGTGCTACTGGCAGCGATAGCTCGTCCTCAAACTTGTCAGTCGTTCTGTTATATATATTCTTAATAGTCTGGGTCAGGCGCTCCCAACCATCGCTGAATGACTCGTCAAAACGATAGCCGATACTATCGAAGAAGTCATCGAAGCTGTCTGAATTATTCATGTTATCAAAATCACTCAAACTTATTATCCTTATCATTATCGGGCAGCAACATCAGAGGCGACGCAAAGTAGCGTTTATGAAAAATAGCGTCTATAAAATAGAAAACGTCTTGTAAAAGTCAGACATGCTACATGAGTTCAAAGTAGTTTTGGCTCAAAAAATGGTCACTATAAAACGGGTTTAAATGACATATATTGATACTAGGGCGTGTCCTCAATTCAAGCGATGAACCTCTAAATGAGCTAAAAATGGCTAAATTTTGTCAAACGTCGTCAAAGAGCTGGGCAATATCTCGATATTATCTGCGCTGTTTTCCTTGATTGACTGCAATTTATTTCATTTTTATCTCCATTTTTCAAAGGAGGACACGCCCTAAGCTTAGAGCAGCGCTATGTCATATACAATAGAAATTCACGATTGTTAGGGTAATACCTACTATTTATTATTGTCATCATTAGAAACAGTATATAACAAATCAGCAGCATGCAAAATGAACACATGCGTTTTGTCGCTATTCATTTAAACCTATTGCAGGTTAATAAACTAATAATGTACCCCTGTTAACAGATATTCGTCATAAAACTGTCTCACCCTCGCTAGGTTATGACTTTGCCAAAAAATGCCAAAATGATGCAATGTGTGCTAGCAACGGTTATGCTAGCGACATAATTATGTGTCATGTTATGATAGCGCCGACATATGCTCATGTGCTTTAAATAGCGCGCGCCAACATTACAATCATATTGTCTGCACCCTTATATTTATAAATAACTATAAGCTCGCTCATACCTAAAAGCTGAGACCAATTGTGGCCTATATCAAAGACTCGCAAAGCTACCACTTTTCAGCGCAAACCCCTAAGCGTGATATTAGCTTGCCTGTTGCTATTGTCATCGCCGTTGCCGTCCATGCGGTGATTATTTTTGGTATCAGTTTTTCGATGGGCAAAGACCCTGCCGCGATGATGCAAGACGTGGCCAAGGCACTCACCGATAATATGCAGCCGAATGAAGATGCGCATTTTATTGCCAATGCCTCCCAAGAGGGCGGTGGCACAGTGCGTGAACCGTTGCGGCAAGAGAGCGATCAGAGTAGTCCGCTCTCTGCTGAGCAAATGAGCGAAACGCAAGATGTGATCAGTTTGCAGCGCCAAGTGCGCCAGCAGCGCTATCAAGAGAGCTATCTGCGTACCACGCTGAGTTGGCGTCAGGCCACTGTAGAGTCGGATAATGACAGCGAGCAAGCGCAAGATGACGCGATGGCGCAAGAAGAGCGGCTACGTAAGCAGATTGCTACCTTAGAAGCTCAGCTATCTCAGCGTCAGCAGGTCTACGCGACCAAATCCAAAGTCGTGACCATGGATAGTAACTCGACCACACGGGGTGCGGCAGCAGATTATATCAATACGTTCCGCGAGCATGTCGAGCGAGTGGGTAACTTACACTATCCTGTACAAGCGCGCGCCCAAGGCATTACGGGTGAAGTACGCCTTATGGTTATCATAAGTAACGACGGTAATATCAAAGCCATTCGTTTGCTTGAAAGCTCAAACTCTACGATATTGGATGAAGCGGCCAAGCAGTCGGTACGACAAGCTGCACCCTTTGGTAAATTCACCGAAGACATGAACGATATCGTCGAGCTGCGCTTGATACGTACTTACCGCTATAGTGATACAGTCGAAGTAACGTACTAAGGTTAATGTATTCATGCACTAAGAAGATAGGTGCTAAGAAGACAAGCACTAAGAAAAAAGCTACTGAAATTAAAGTTACTGAAAAAATGTCACTGAAAACACAACTGTTAAGAATAACGCTTAACGCACTATTTTTTATCATCACAGATATCCAAGTTCATAACACACAGCTATAAAATAAAGAGTCAGTATGGAATTTTTAGGTTTTACCGTCGATGTCGCTACCTTAACGAGCAATGCCCTAGAGCTGGTCATTAAAGTCGCTTTAGCAATACTTATATTTATCGTTGGACGTTGGCTTGCCAAAAAGGCAGTCGCTTTTTCCGATCGCTTGATGACGCGTAGCCATCTGGACGAGACAGTTGCTAGTTTTTTAAGTCGCCTATTGTATGGCGTGCTACTGGTCGTGGTGATTTTAGCTGCACTTAGCAAAGTCGGTGTACAGACTACGTCGGTCGTCGCAATCTTAGGTGGTGCCGCTGTTGCCGTTGGTTTGTCACTAAAAGACCAGTTATCAAATTTTGCCGCTGGTATTATGATTGTGACGTTTCGTCCCTTCGTACGCGGTGATTTTGTGCAGATCAGCAGTTACACTGGCACCGTCACTGAGATTACGCTAGTCAATACGCATATTACGACGACCAACAATCACGATATTATTATTCCTAATAGCAATATCACTACCTCAGCGGTCATCAACTATACGGCGTTGCCCAATCGGCGTGTCGATATCACAGTAGGTATCGGCTATGATGCCGATATTAAAACGGCAAAAGAGGTCATGCTAAGTTTGGCTAGAAATAATGCAATGGCCTTTACGGACCCTGAGCCCATCGTACGGGTGACCAACCTAGGTGATAACTCGGTTGATCTGACTTTAAATGTCTGGACGACTAACGCCGACTGGTGGTCAATGCAATGTGACTTGCTTGAACAGTTTAAACATGCGCTTGATGATGAGAAAATTGAGATTCCATTCCCGCAGCGCAGTGTCCATGTCAAAGGTCTAGATCAAATGATTAACCAAATGGGTGAGGCACAAAAGCTAACCATGACTAAAGACTAACCAAAGATTGGCCGCATAAATTTAACTGTTTATTAACTTATCGCTTAATAACCGTTATTAACTTAACGGTTATTAAGTTAAACAGCCATTAAATTAAATATAAGGATTTGGTAGGTTTAAACCTGCCAAAATCTCAATCTCAAAACTTTCCATCTCATCTTGCTCGGTCTGTCCGAGCTCATGATCAAACCCTAATAAGTGCAGCATACCGTGTATCAATAGGTGACTAATATGCTGCGCGACGGTTTTGTTTTGCTCGGCGGCCTCACGTACCATGACTTCATGACAAATAATTAGCTCACCCAGCGGCAGCGTTGGCATCAGCTCAATAATGTTGGCTGGCATCTCACTGGGGTAGGACAGAATATTGGTCGCATAATCTTTGCCACGCGCTTCCAGATTTAACTCGCGTCCCTCCGCCTCATCCGTAATATATATATCGAGTGCTTTTGGCTTCTGTTGCCATTGCTCATGACTGATATCTGCAAAATAAGGCAGCGTCATGCCAGTGTTAATACGTTTATCGATATAATTTAAAGTCGCCATTATGACTGGCAACAGACTATCTTCACTATAAAAGCGCTCAATCAAATCATCATTAATACTGTCAATAGCGCTGACATTGAGCTCAGCACTGGTAAGATTGTTTGCATCTGTTTCATTCATATTATTATCATTAGATTGGTTCATTCTTCTATCCTATTAACAAATAGCACGGCTTAATAAAAAACCGAACTACTGTCTTTAGTAATCCGGTTTTGATTAGTTTGAAGCTAAACGTTTTAAAGCTAAACGTTTCATGATAGCTACAATTCAACAGCTATAGCTTTTCACCTATAGCTTAGCCGCCGCGTTACTTATCGCTTGTCTGCGCTCTTGCTCAGCTAAGCGTTCTTGTTTGCGTTTTTCTTCTAGTATCAACTGCTCATTATCAAACACATCATAAGCTTCAACGATTTGTTGCACCAACTGATGGCGGACCACGTCTTTTGAATCAAACTTAGTGATATGAATCTCTTCGATACCGCTTAGGATTTCGAGCGCCTGCGTCAGTCCTGATTTGGTACCGCGAGGCAAATCGACCTGAGTAATGTCACCCGTGATGACTGCACGTGAGCCAAAGCCTAAGCGTGTCAAAAACATTTTCATTTGCTCAGGCGTGGTGTTCTGCGCTTCATCCAAAATGACAAACGAATTGTTCAAAGTACGACCACGCATATAGGCCAGCGGGGCAACTTCAATGATTTGCTTCTCAATCATTTTGCCGACTTTTTCAAAGCCAAGCATCTCGTACAACGCATCGTATAAAGGGCGTAAGTAGGGATCGATTTTTTGTGACAAGTCACCGGGTAAAAAGCCTAACTTTTCGCCTGCTTCTACCGCAGGGCGCACTAATAAAATACGCTCAATCTCATTACGCTCTATCATATCGACGGCACAAGCGACTGCCAAATAAGTCTTACCGGTACCGGCAGGCCCAATCCCGAACGACACATCAGACGATAAAATATCTCTCACATAACGCTGCTGATTGCCACCGCGCGGAATGATTTTACCATTACGAGTACGCAAGCTGATCGGGGTAAACTCACTAGCAGTAGCTAAGTCGTCCTTATTCTCCTCAGCAGCTGCTTGCTCATCTTCCTCATTGTCTTGATCGCGCGAGATGCTTGACTGGATAATGAGGTGCAGCTCTTCTGCGCTAATATCTTTTGAATTTTGAGCTTCATCGACCATTTTATAAATGATACGTTCGCCGCGCTCAACGCCAGTGATATCGCCACTCAAACAAAAATCACCTTGGCGTTGGCTAATTTTGATATCGAGGCGTTCTTGGATATATTTCATGTGGTTATTGTATTCACCAAGCACGGTTTTTAGCTGTGCTGGAGTCAATGATTCGAACTTTATACGGCGGCTCATGGAGTCAGTCAATCGATTATCCTTATATTGGTAGCCCGATGCTATTGCTATTTATTGATAGAAGCAGGGGCATAATAGATAAAATAGTCAGTAATGCTTTATTGCTTTTAGAGAGTAGCGACAACAATGACGGTAAAATTATTGTGGGGTTTGTGGATGATAATAAGTGAATGGCCTGCCTTCATTATGGTAGATAGATTTTAAAATTCAAGCAATAGATGGCGTGAAAGGCCTTGTTTTTGTATGACGATTGCAACCGCTGCGCCAAGATTTTACAAGCGCTGATGCTTAAACTATATAACTTTGTGTCTCAAGCACACTATCACTGCTGTTTTAGATATTTCAATAGTTTTTGTACACGCTGTCTATACCGTCGAGAGCACAGAATAGTAGACAATTTGTGGTAATCTATCAGCCATATCATCACAATTTAATTAGTTATAGTGGTGCAAAATAATATCAGCCATACCGTCGCGTTTTTAGGATATTTTGACTATATCTAAATAGCTAACTTAACAGATAAATTCACGTCTTAATAGAACGATGACGTTTTCACATAGAACAATATAACGTCTACGATAATAACGTTCTTGAAGGTTCATCAATAACTCGTTTTTGCTAATGATGGATAGCTAGCCAGCATGCTAAAGAGATCACATAAGGAATAATAATGACACAACATAAAGATTCGAATTTATCGAATGCTACAAACCAGTCTAAAAATACAAAGGCAATGACTGAGCAGCAAGTCCTTATCGCCGGCGGTGGTCATGTAGGCTTGTCTTTTGCGCTGTTACTCGCACATCATGGTATTGGTAGCACCTTGCTTGAGAAGATGAGCTATCCAACCATTAGTCCCAGTGATGATGCTAAGCGCAGCCATTATTTGGATAGCCGTAATACTGCTTTATCGCGGCGTACGGTACAGATCTATCAAGAGATTGGCCTTTGGGACGAGCTGCAAAGTCACGCTTGCCGTATTGATGCGGTGCAAATTAGCGAGCAGGGCAGCTTTGGGCGCGCGCAATTAAACAAAGCGGAAGAGCGGGTCGAGTCATTCGGCCAAGTAATGGAAAATGCGTGGCTCGGACGCAAGCTGTTATTAGCTGCGCAACAAGAACCGCTGATCACTTTGATTGATAATGCCAATGTCACGGCAGTTGCGCAGCAAGACGATATGGTGACGCTGAGCTTTAGCCGTCATGGTGAAAAGGACGATGAGCAGCAATTGCAGGGCAGCGTGTTGGTCGCTTGTGATGGTCGTGACTCTACCGTACGTCAGCTATTGAATATCGGCACGACAACTTATGATTATCAGCAAACTGCTATCGTCGGCGTGGTAGAGACTGACAAGCCACATGAGCATGTGGCGATTGAGCGTTTTAGCCCAGCAGGGCCACTGGCGGTATTGCCATTGACCGATCCAGAAGGTGATGGTAATGATGACTATCAAAAAGGCTATAGACGTTCAGTCGTTTGGGTTTGTCCAACGGGTGAGGAAACGCAGTATCTAGAAGATGATGCGCATTTCTTGGCAACCTTGCAGCAGGCTTTTGGCGCGCGCGCTGGCACCTTTATAGCGGCTGGTCGTCGCGGCGCTTATCCTTTAACGCGAGTGCTCGCTGACAA
Organism: Psychrobacter okhotskensis; assembly: GCF_013248965.1. Taxonomy (GTDB): domain Bacteria; phylum Pseudomonadota; class Gammaproteobacteria; order Pseudomonadales; family Moraxellaceae; genus Psychrobacter; species Psychrobacter okhotskensis. The sequence continues at coordinate 52,247 of NZ_JABRVQ010000007.1, forward strand.
ACAAGTCGAGGGTCGCTGCGTGATTATGGGTAATGCCGCTCACACACTACATCCAGTAGCAGGTCAAGGCTTTAACCTGTGTATGCGTGACGCTCATGTACTGGCGCAAATGATGAGTAGGCAAGTGTTAAAGGGCGCAGATATCGGCGATACGCAATTATTAAAACGCTATGAGAAGGCACGTCAAACTGATCAAAAACGCGTCATTCGCTTTTGTGATGCCGTCGTACATGGCTTTACGCATCCAAATCCAGCGGTGAAGCTGGCACGTAACGTGGCTTTGGTTGCCTTTGATAAACTGCCAAATATTAAGCCGCTAATCGCTAACTATGCGATGGGCTTGAAGTCGTAGTTTGTCATAGCACGAGCACGTTATATTAATTGTCTATACCAATGTTCTATACGATGGCACTTAAATGTAGGAATAACTTATGAAAAATAATCATACGCTGATTATCGGTAGCGGTATTGTTGGGGCGACATTGGCGTTAAAACTGGCGCAAGCAAAAATGCCCGTGACGTTGATTGATGCACGTCCTGCGCGTGATGAGTCGGATTGGCAACAGCTGCTTAGTCAACGCGATGCACGGGTCTATGCGCTTAGCCTTGCTAGTATTGAATTGCTTAAAGAAGTTGGCGCTTGGCAAAACATTGAAGCTAGTGGACGTAAAGCGGACTATTCGCAGATGCAAGTGTGGCAGCTTAATGGGCTAGGTGAATTGCTATTTGGTGATAGCGAAAATAATGATAAGGCTAATAATGATAAGCATGTCCCGCAAAGGCTAGGCAGTATGGTCGAGCCGTTGGTCATTGAAAATGCTTTGTGGCAGCGTTTAGAGGATGACGATGTTAGCGCTTATCTTACCGTTATCAGAGGTCAGAAAGTAGTCGCTATGGATTGGCTAGGCGCGCAACTAGGCCATCAAGTCACTTTAGACAATGGCGAAAGTATTGAGGCTAATTTACTAGTGGGCGCTGATGGTCGCGGCTCATTTGTCCGTAAGCAAGCCGCTATCGAACTAGATACTTTAGACTATAAGCAAACGGCGATTTGCTGCGCTATTCAAACTGAAAAACCTCACCAAGCTACTGCGCGTCAAGCGATGCTACCTACCGGTACGCTGGCACTATTACCGTTAGCCGATATTACCGATGAGGATAAAGCCAACCCACAACATTGGCAATCGGTAGTCTGGACGTTGCCGCGCAATCAAGCATTGGCGTTGATAGAGGAGGACGCGCGCGTCATTGCTGATAAATTGGCTGCTGCCAGTAACTATGAGCTAGGTGCTATCAGTCAGATTGAATCAATCGCGAGTTTTCCATTGACTGCGCAACAAGCAAAGAGCTATGTCGCAGATAATTTGGTCTTAATCGGTGATGCGGCACATGGCGTGCATCCGCTGGCAGGTCAAGGGTTGAATCTGGGCATGCTCGATGTGCAGACGTTAAGCGAGCAATTGTCACACGACTTTGCCCGTAGCGGTGGAACCAGTTGGGGCAGCAATCAAACGTTGCGTAGCTACGAGCGTTTGCGCCGTCCGCATAACAGTCTAATGATGCATAGCTTTTCCGCGCTTAACTGGCTATTTGCAGGGTCGCTTGCACAGATGCGTCCTATTCAACAAATCCGCAGCGAAGGTATGTATCGAGTTGGCAAAATTAAGCTATTGATGAGACTGTTTGCTAAGCAGGCGAGCGGGGTTTAGCGTTTTATTGAAGTTATTAACTACACTAAGGATGGCGTATGAAAACTAAGTCATGGATGACGATAGCCGTGGTAATAGCTAGTTTTACTTTAACTTCCTGCCAATCCGTACCCAAAAAAACCATAATCGATGAAAAGGCAGACAACACACCTAAAGTCCTGATAGAGCCACTTGCAGATACAGACAATGATGGCGTGCCCGATGAACTTGATAACTGTCCAAACACTCCTAAAGGGGTAGTGGTAGATGAGTATGGCTGTCCAGTAGCGGTGAGCTTGATCGATTATCTTACGATGGAGCTACGAGTTTTCTTTGAGCAAAATAGTAATGAGTTGCAAACGAAGTACTTACCAGAAGTAGAAAAAGTAACGGAAAAAATGCATAGTGATCCTGAGCTGGTGGTAGTCTTATCTGGTCACATCTCGGAGCCTGAAGCTGCGCAAAAATCAGTAGATATAGACGGAAAAACGAATCAAGTAAAAGCTGATAAACGTCTATTAGGACGTGAGCGGGCACAGGTAATAAAAACTGCTTTGATTAACAGAAATATAGCTGCTGATAAAATTTATACGTTTGATTGCGCTGATAGTATGCCGATTGCACCTAACGATAATGAGGAAGGCGCTTCAATGAACCAGCGTATTTATGGCAAAGCGTTAAAGGCAGATGATTTTTATACGGGCAGTGGTAATGAGCACTCACTCACGTACTATAAAGAATTTTGTCAGCAATTTTAAAGGTAGAAGACATAACCATGCTATTAAGAAGTACGCTTGTTGTTTTAATCAGCGTCTTAACGCTATCCGCATGTCAAACCGCCGATTTGTCTAAGCAAACAAGTCAAACCATCAACATGCCAACGGTTGTCGTTAATTTGGATAGTGACAGTGATGGCGTTCCTGATGAGCTAGATCAGTGTCCAAATACGACAGAAAACGTGGTAATAGACGAAAGAGGCTGTCCTGAGGTTATAAGTCTTATTGGTATGCCTCCAATGATGGAGTATCGTGCTTTTTTTACCAAAGATAGCAGTGAGCTATTGCCACCGTATCATGATGAGCTTGATAGAGTAGCAGCACAGATGAATAACTATGAGACGGCTACTATAAGAATTGAAGCTCATGTCTCAGAGGACGAGGTCAATGAAGCTTCTACCTCAACTTTGCAATCAAACTCACTGGCTAAGAATAGAGCGCTCGTTGTTAAAAATTACCTAATTTTAAATCACAAAATTGAGTCTAGTCGTCTGACTACTCTCGATTGCGGTATTAGAGGTCCTATTGCGCCTTCTGATACCGAGGAGGGCAGATCTATGAATCGTAGAGTTTATAGCTTAGTAAGCGATTCAAAAAACCACAAAGCTGATCATTATCAAAATGACCTAGGCTCAAACAGATGTATCGAGTTTTAAAGGTAAAATACAATGATAATTAAACCAAGAAATACGTTTTTAGTTTTGGTAAGTGCTTCATTATTAACAGGCTGTCAAACCGCCGATCTGTCTAATCAAGCAACTCAAATTATTGATATACCAGTTGTTGAAGCTATTTTAGATAGCGATGGCGACGGATATTCTGATGATATAGACATGTGCCCAGGTACTCCAATGAACATAGTAACAGATGAAAGGGGTTGTCCCTTTAATGGCATGGGGATAGGTCTAAAAATGGAATATCGTGCCTTTTTTGCCAAGGGTAGCAGTGAGCTATCGCCAGAGTATCAGCTTGAGCTTGATAAAGTAGCAGCAAAGCTGCAAGAGTACTATACGGCAACTATGCGTATTGAAGGGCATGCCACCACAAATGAAATATCCGCTACTGATACAGCCCTGCAACCTAATTCTTTAGCAAGGAATAGGGCGCTTATCGTCAAAAACTATCTGATAATGCAGCATCAAATTGATCCTAATCGTTTAAGTGCCTTTGGTTTTGGTGCTGAACAGCCTATTGCATCCTCTGATACTGAAGAAGGTAAGTCTATGAATCGCCGAGTTTATGGGGTAGCTACTGCAGATTTTGATACCGAAGAGGAGATGTCTATGCACCGCCGAGTTACTAGTATAACTATGGAGCCTGAAGATTAATTATTTAATGGTCAATCAGCAGATTTTGATTTAAAACAACTATACCAAGGCAAATCCTATGCTCATCCCGAAGTACTGGGCGCAACACAAACAGCGCTTTGAATCGCTAGAAACGTCTAGTAACCCTTCCAAGCAAGCCACTATGAAACGTTACGGTTGGTCAGATATCAGCCAAATGGAAGCGCTATCCCATGCTAAATCACGAGTAGATGACGCCCATCATCGCTGGCTGGCAGGTGAAGACATTGTGCGTCGTGAACGCAGGGAAGAGTATAACGAAGGCAATAGCATTCCTATTCGTGAGCAAATTGTCTCCAAGCATTCTTTTCCAGAGAATGAATCATCTAATAATAGTGCAGCAGTAACGAAGCTCATCGTCACGCGCAACAGCTATGGCGCACAAGTCGCCAACGTTGATAACATCGCTATTATTGATGTTGATAATGACGATTTATTGCGTCATATCTATCCTGATGATTATACCCATCATGGCTTTATGCCTGCCTTTCTCGTTAATCAAAGTAATCCCACCAGCAAAATTAAAATTTGGTTTTTTGTTATTGCCTTTATACTCATCGCCAGTGTCATCGCTTGGCTAGGATTGTCATGGTTATGGCTGTTAGTCGTTATGTTTGGTGTGACTGCTTATTTGTGGCAACAAGCCAGTGCCAGAGACAAGACCCGCACGCAAAAATATGCCGATGACGCCGCCTCGTTACTGCCTTTTATAACTGATTTGATTCAACAACGCATTATCAGCCATCCACAGGAATCATTTCGCTTGTATGAGACGCCAGCAGGATTTCGCATTATTGCCACACACGATACCATTTCGCCAAGTGATAAATTAGTCGAAGAATGGTTTGAGTATTTCCATGCGGATGCCAATTATGTGCGGCTGAGTCAGGTGCAGCAGTGTTTTCGAGCGCGGTTGACTGCCAAGCCGTGGCGTATGACTGAGGTTGAAAATAATAAGTTGGCTAAAGATATCCCTGCTAAGGACTTTTGGTTTGGCTCTGATAATACCGATGTGGAGAATAGCATTGAGCAACGTCAAGATGAGTTAAAAGCGCGTAAACAGTGGATTGTTGACTATGATCGTTTTGCCCAAGGCTATCGTGCTTGTCATTATGTTGAAAGTATGGCTGGTAAAGAAGTTGCTAATAACAGCAAAGTACAAGCCAGTATTGATGATTTTGTACAATGGCATGACCGTGCTTGTCAGGTGAATAAAGCGCTGCCGATGGCTTAATTCAGATTTTACTTTACTTTTACCTGACAGGTAAATGAGTTTTGGATCATCTCACGGAAGTATTGTTTTCAAGGAAGAATCATAATGAAACGCTATCGTATTTTATTATTAACCACATTTATAACGCTAGCTGGTTGCCAAACGACTGAAATTATACCGCCCAAAACTATACCGCAATATGAAAGCATCAGGACGATGCAAGCGGATATTCTTGATTCAGATGGTGATGGCGTTCCTGATGACATGGACCAATGTCCTGCTACGCCGTGGAATGTAGTCATCGATGAAAGAGGTTGTCCGCATTCCTTACTTTTTGGTGAAAATGAATTTATGATGGAAGCTAGAGCGTATTATGATGAAAATAGCAGTGAGATAAAAAATGAGTATTATGAACAGCTAGATAACGCAGGCAAAAAAATGCAAGATCATTTGGACGCTGTTATGCATATCGAAGGGCACATATCCAAAAGTGAAGACAATAGTGCCAATCAAACACTATCAAGATACCGTGTGGAAGGAATTAAAAATTATATGACCATGACATATAACATTGATCCTGATCGCATCAAGACCGTTTACTATGGGTCAGAACGTCCAATTGCGCCAAATGATATCGAAAGCAGTTGGCTCAACCAGCGTATTTATGCGCTTATTAGCAATGTTGATTAATATATTGAGCGTTTTAAAAAACGTGAAAATGATGACAAATTAAGTGGTAAATTATTCTGGATAAAGAGAGTGTAATAATGACCATGAAAACCCATAGCACGTTGTTGTTACTAGCAGCATCTATAATATCAGCTGGCTGCCAAACGACCGAAATTGTACCGCCCAAAACCATACCGCAATATGAAAATATCAGGACGATGCAGGCGGATAGCGATTTAGATGGCGATGGAGTGTTTGATGATATAGACGAGTGCCCTGAAACGCCACCTAACGTAGTGGTCGATGCTAAAGGCTGTCCAGTAGTGGTTTATACAGGTTCGCTAGAATTGCAGTTGCAAGGATTTTTTGAACCGATAAGCAGTCAAATATCTGACGAATATGATCAAGAATTTGCAATAATTGAAGAAAACCTTCATGAGCAACCAGATGCCAAGATTTTTATTTTTGGTCATGTATCATCAAACGAGCTTGCGATAACGAATAATAAAAATAATTTATCACGTAACCGTGCCATTAATATCAGGAATAGGTTAGTAGAAAAGCATCACATTACCTCTGATCGTATCTCCACTTATGACTGCTTAGATAGATATCCGTTTATAGCTACAGACTTTAGCGAAAGTGATCTTGCAGGTATAGAGTCAAAAGATAGAAGGGTAACTGTCAAAGCAAGTACGCAAGTCAAAGACCTGGCGAATATAGAAAACCCAAATGATTGGAAAAACTATGAACCATATCTAAAGCGCTGCGAGATATTTAAATCTGAATAATAACGTCAAAAAAACGGTTGGTTTTTAAAAAGCCGAAAACACCACCATCAACACAGGCGAGACAATATTAATAATAAAACCAAAGCTAATCGCCAATGGCACGACTTTTAGACCACCAGATTGCTGAATAATGGGTAAGGTAAAGTCCAAGCTCGTCGCACCGCCAAGTCCTACTGCCGCTGACGGATATTTACGCATAAAGACAGGAATAAATATCAGCGCAAAAAACTCACGTACCAAGTCGTTAAATAGCGCGACACTGCCCCAAACCGCGCCATAAGCATCGGTCATGACGATTGCTGATAGCGAATACCAACCAAATCCTGACGCCAATGCCATTCCCTTCGTCCAAGAGACATCGCTAAACATCAGCGCAAAGAATAAACCACCAACCAATACCGAGAGCGTAAAGATAACGCTCATTTCCACCCCGCGTTTATTCAGCAGTACTTCTTTTAAAGTAATACCCGAGCCCTTTAAGCCAATACCGACTAGCAAAATTAATATCATTAACATCACCGTCATCGTATTTTCGGGTGGCATATAATTGGCTGGTAAGAAATAGCCGACAACCATACCAATGACTACACAAACGACTTGAGCGAGGCTACCGCGAATACTAACGCGATGTTCTTTAGATTTGATGCTGGGTTTTTTGGCATGCCATGGGCGCAAATGATCGAATAACATCAAGGCAAATAAGCCCGACCCAATCGTCAATATTGATAATATGGTCACATACAGGGCAATCTCGCCTATCTGACTGCCAAGCCCTTCCACTTGCGACAGCTCAATCCCAATCAGCGCTAAGATAATAAATACCAAATAAGACAAGCCTTTATCAGCAAGCTTGGTCATTTTGGGATTGGAGGGGATGGCAAAGCCAATAAACATTGGCATTAATACCAAAACAAGGGTAACTAGGCTTTGCATGATGATGTGCTCACAGCTTTCGAAGGCATTTTTAGGAAGCTGGAGATTGTATCATATCAAGCTATTAATACTGACATGAGCGACTAAGATTCCTTGTAAAAGCTGACTGTTTAACGACTAAATATTGGGCGTTAAAGTAAGCAACTGAATCACGAAGCCGTAAGTTAGGGTTTTATTCATGATAATTTGACTACTAACAACGTTTACGTATTTACCTAACCAACTTTTGTTGCTACATTAAAGAACTGAATATATTTGGTTCGCCTTATGTCGCTCTATCAGCTCAAGTCTCAATTTCAAGATCAATTGCGTCCCATTAGCGATGCATTGGTTGAGCAAAAGGTTACCGCTAACCAAGTGACCGTATCAGCCATCTTATTGAGCCTTGGTACGGCGTATGTCATTGCTAAACCTGCGCAAAATCAGCCTAGACTCTGGTTGCTGTTGCCATCATCTCTCTTTGTACGCATGGCGCTCAATGCGATCGATGGCATGATGGCACGCGAGCATGGGCAAGCGTCAAGGATTGGCGCAGTGCTTAATGAAGTGGGCGATATCGTGGCTGATACGGCGCTTATCGCAAGTCTTGCCCCGCATGTTGCGAATGATAATGCGCAAGCGTCGACAGTCAATTTACCAAACCGTATATCAATCCATCAGCCACATATTGTCGGTCTAATCGTGCTTAGTATTGGCACTGAATTGCTAGCGATAATTAGTAATAAAAGCTTAAATGTTCGGGCGAATCAAGGGCCGTTAGGCAAAAGTGATCGTGCTTTTGTGCTCGGTGTGCTTGGCACTGTTATGGCAATTAAAGCACCGATCGCGCTATCTCATATGAGAGTAGGACAATTATTTATAGTGACAGAAGCGCTGCTACTTAAAACCTGCCTTAATCGACTGCGTTATATGGCAGAATTATATCTGATGCGTAAACCACCTGTGCTACGCTCAAACCGTTTAGACAGTCTTGAGTCAATACCAGAATCATCGTATCAATCTATTTCGTCTATCGATTGCCAAGCGATTATTGATCAACCTGATACGCTATCTCCCAATACCTTTTCATCAAATTTTCCTTTATTAAATGCCCATCTATCAAACTCTGCTGCTAAAACGTCCCTTTTGGAGTCCAAGACAATGCCTGCTATTGCTAAAAATTCCCAGTCTCCCAATGCCAAAGCTGCTCCAAAACAGGTTGGCGCTGACATTAATTTATCGTCTTCTAAATTGATAAGCGGTGAAAGTTGCTATAACGCTTATGATGGTACGGCGATCTATTACCGCTATTGGCTAACGATGCCTTTAGAGGCTATCAAACAAACCAGTCAGCAACACACACAACAGCGCCAAGTCATTCTGTTACATCGTGGTCACGAGCATTCGGGACGCTTAGCAGAACTTGGGGAACAGTTTGCTAGGGCAGGCTATCAAGTATTTGCTTGGGATGCGCGTGGTAATGGGCGCTCAGGTGGTATCAAGGATCATGCCGAAAGCGTCACCGAGCTGGAGCGCGATTTAGACGGTTTTGTGCAACTGGTTATCGGGCAAACGGGCATTGCTATTGAGGATACATTAATCGTCGCCAGCAGTATCGGCGCGGTACTCGCCGCAGCATGGGTACATGATTACGCCCCCAATATTCGCGGGATGATATTGGGTACGCCAGCGTTGAGTATTCGCTTGTACATGCCATTTGCCATACCATCGCTAAAGGTAGCTCGCGCGCTTGGACTGATGTCACGCGTGAGCAGCTACGTCAAGGCGCAAGTCTTAACGCATGATAAAGACGCACAGCAAGCTTATAATGCCGATCCGCTGATATCGAATAGCATCTCGACCGACTTGCTCATCGATACGCATGCAACGGGTCAACGCTTGCTCGATGATGCGGGTGCTATCACCGTGCCAACCTTTATATTATGTGCGGGTAAGGATTACGTGGTCGATAAACAGGCAGAGCGCGATTTTTATGAGGCCATCAATACCACTGATAAACGCTGGCAATTATATCCAGATAGCTACCATGCGATCTTTCATGAGACCAATAAGGCAGACGTCTTCGCGGATTGTATCGATTTCGCTGAGCAGGTATTCAGTACCGATGTTAAAGCGCCTGATTTAAGCGCGGCTCATCTTAATAGTGCCAGTAAAGATAAAGTTGACCGCTTAGCGATTAAACCCTTTAACCCAAGCTTTGCCATTACCCGATTCGCCATGCAAAAATTTGGTCATGTTAGCGACGCGATTGCCACAGGACTTGAGCATGGATTTGATTCTGGTCATTCGCTTGATCACGTTTATTATAATCAGCCGAGCGGTCAGAATAAATTTGGTCAGGCGGTCGATAAATTTTACTTAAGCAATATTGGCTGGCAAGGGATTCGTATCCGCCGCGAGCATATATTAGAGCTGGCACGTGAAGCTTTAGCAGATATTAAGTCTGGCAAGCAAAACCAAGCTAATCACAACAGCACTGAGTCATTCCAGCCGAAACTACTCGATATCGCTAGTGGGCATGGCTTTTATGCCTTTGACTTATTGACAGAGTTTGAAAGCTTATATGCTGAGCTACGCGATTATGAGCAGCATAATATCCAAGCCTTACAGAAAAAGGCGGAACAGTTAGAGATTGCTGATCGTGTCCTTACTTGTCAAAAAGATGCGTTTGACCCTGCCAGTTATTCTAATATGCAGAAGGGAAGTAACAATGCTAAAGGTCTTGATGATAAAAAATTCGATATCGCTATTGCTTCTGGGGTTTTTGAATTATTTTCTGATAATACGCTCCCTGCCACTGCATTGGCGGGTATTTATGACCGTTTAAAATCGGGTGGTTATTTACTTTATACCAATCAGCCGTGGCATCCTGAGCAGGAATTTATCAGCAAAACCCTAAACAATCATCGCGGTAGCAGTTGGGTGATGCGTTGTCGCTCACAAGCGGAAATGGATCAATTGGTTGAAAATGCCGGCTTTAAGAAAGTCGCCATGCGTATCGACCGTTTTGGTATCTTTACCGTGTCGCTAGCGATTAAAACAGCACCAAATGCTGCTAAGTGATAGATGGATAATAGATGAGTGATAAAAGTGCCAAGCCCTTGAACAGTAAAAGTGCCAAGCCTTATGAGCGCGTCCAGCTGTTTTCAGGGGGCGGCTCCCGTTTTGGCTATTATTTAGGCAGTTATGCAGCATTGGTTGCCCATGATTTGACGCCAGATATCATCGTCGGCACTTGCGGTGGTAGTCTGTCGGCTTATTTGGTCAATCTAGCGCCTGACCCCAAGGATTTGCAGGAGCTCATGTGCAGTCGTGAATTATATCGAGTCATTACTGCAATCAGACATGTCGCGCCAGATGAAGCCAATAAACGTTCGAAAATACGTTATATGACGCAGGCACTAAAACGCTGGCGCTTGTCACGGCAAGTTTCTAACCGCCAAAAACAGCAGCAAGCAGATAGCTACGAGCGACTATTAGATGAGTTGCAGCAGTTAGCGATGTTTCGGATAGATAACGAGGGACAATGGCTGGATGAGTTATCCCATTTTTCTGCTAGTAATAGTAATGTTAATAAAATAGCACCAGAGATAGCCATTATTGCCAGCCGACTACATAAAAATTCCAGTCAAACATCTAATCAGATGCCTACTGCTAATAGTTCTGTTTACGATGATTTTAAGTTGCAAGAGTTATTATTTGCGCCACCGCGTTTGGCAGCATCAGAGCACTTTGATGAAATACTTGATTCACCTGCGCATACGTTTGCCGATAGGCGTATTCATCAATCAGTAAATGTCGTAAAGCAGTGGGCATTTAATTCAGCGGTTCGTGCTTCTATGGCAGATATGTATTATCTACCACCGACGCCTATAGACGATTTGGGTTGGTGCTTAGGAGGGGTAATTAATCTCACGCCCATTGAGCTGGCGTGTCAGTTAGGACAGACTGTATTTGCAGAGACCAAGGCAGGTTATGATTCATGGCTGGCGGCACCAGCGATTCAGCGCGTTTTTGGTTTTGACCCCAATGAGCGTTTGGCACAAGTGCATGGTTATCAGCCAATGGAAACGTCATCACTTGTGGAGTCAGAAAGAAATAGCCGTCAATTGCATTGGTTACCCTTTGCAGATAATGGCCAACAGTTGGCAGGACAGCATGTACAAAAGCGTTTTAATATCAGGCAAATGACCGTTGAACTCATTCACAGTGATTATGATGGCTTTGTACAGCAAATGCAGGCGCAGTGGCAGTATGGCTATCAGCGTACGGTCAACTATATACAACAGCATGGGCTATGAACTCGCAAATGAAAGACCTTACACAATCTACTTCAACTCATCAGCCATCGCATATCATCGTCTTTGGTGGTACGAGCGGACTTGGCTTGGCATTGGCGCTGCATCATCAGGCGCTTGGCTGGCAGGTGAGTGTCGTTGGCCATAGTATGGAGAAAATAACCCATATCAAAAAGCAACACTCTAATATCAATACTCATTGTTGTGATTTAACGGATAGCGTGCAAACACAAAGTTTGTTAGAGAGCTTGTCAGATGTTAGTTTTCAAAGAGTGATTTATAGTGCGGGCAGTTACACCAATGAGCGCGTCCACCATCTTAGTCAAGTGGACAGCGATCAAATGCTAGCGATTAATTTGCAAGCGTTTGAGCAGGTTTTTAGATGGGCAAGTGAGCAGTTAAAGCGCCAAAGCTATCCATCAGATTTCAACGAAAACAACAGACGAAGCCTGATTTGTATCGCCTCTATCGCCGGTATTATGGATTATCCTTATACCAGTCTTTATGCCAAAAGCAAACGCGCGATGATTGCGATTGCTAGCGCTTATCGAGCGGCACTTTCGCCTTATCATATTCAAGTCAACTGCATCGCCTCGGGCTATATCGATACCCAAGCCTTACGCGATTTAAATAACGGTGATGCCAGCCATAAGCCCTTTATAATGACGACTCAAACAGCAATTGACCATATCATGCAAGCGATTGATAACGATATTGAGCTCGCCATATTTCCACGCTCCATGCGCTATATTACTCGGGCGCTCAATCATTTCCCTAAGCCTGTGCTTAACTGGATATTGCGTAGTAAGTTGGATAAACCTAGTTGATATAGTCAGTCCTAAATAAAAGAAAGACAACTATTATAACGTGCTACTGGTATCCATTTTTCTTGCTTGCTGTGCCTACGCCGACAGAGGCTGCGAATAATTCATCCTAGTAGCACTATATTCATTTAAAAGTGGATCGACTGTAACCGCTTACCCAAGCAGCCAATAAAACAAGGTAAATAGCGGCACACCAATGAGCAAGCTATCCACTCTATCTAATACGCCGCCATGTCCGGCAAGCATCGTACCCGTATCTTTTACCCCGTGCTGACGTTTAAAGGCGGATTCTAATAAGTCTCCAGCGATACCACTGACCGCTAAGCCATAAGCGGCTAATGAGCATACCAACCAACTAAACGGCGTGAGCCAAATGCCTAATAGCGTTGCCAATACTGCCGCGAGCATACTACCGAAAAGAGCGCCCTCGATACTTTTATTCGGGCTAATGGTTGGGGCAAGACCGCGCTTAAACAGCTTGTGACCAAGCAATTGTCCACATAAATACTGGGCAATATCATTAAATTGACTGGCGAATAATACAAAAAATAAAACGCCATACTGCTCGCGTTGCCAGATTAATTGTTGTAAGGCAATGAGACTGATAATCAGTGCGATAAAAGCAAAACTAAAGACTAGGTCTAATAGATTTAAACGTGTGTAAGCTTGAGTAGAATGGTTAGGAGTTTTGCTAAAAGGCTGAGTGTTTGCTTGTAAACCGCGCGCTTGGAGCTTGTGAATCAGCACAGCTTTGTTGCGCAGACACCATAAGCGTTTGATCTCATAGCTACCACGTAAACCAATTAAGACGAAAAAGGCGATGAGTAACCACTGGTATGGGTAGGTAGGAGGCTGTGAGGGCTGGCTATTATCAGTTATCTTAGCGATAACATAACAAGCGCAAAGCGCTGCTAGCATCAGCCACCACGAGCGGGCAATCAAATAAATTTTCGGTAAGCGCTGACGCAAGCGAGGTAGGGCAAGCATTGCCCACGTCAAACTGACGACCATCATAAGTCCGATCACAAACTGTAAATCAGTAGCCATATTTTTAGCACTTTGAGGTCAATAAAGAACGGCAATTTACCGTTTTGTCATGATTAGAGTGGCAACCTTTAATTGCTGTTAGACGTTAGCAACTGTATGTGCTGATCCAACCTCTGTGTCATCGATTATAGGCTGAACCAACCAACCAATGCCACCCTCTTTGTCACCTGCTTTGTCATCATCTATCAACTTCGATAATGGCGCAATCACACTGGTCCGAGGTGTAGATGCCAAATGTGGATAGTCTTGACGATAATGACCACCGCGACTCTCATAACGCTGATAAGCTGACTGAATAACCAATGTGGCTAATTGTAATTGTCGTGCTAATTGAAAGTATCTCAGGTTGGCAAGGGTAGGTGTATCGCTCTTACTCTCACTACTGAGGTTGGTTGAATGAGACTTGAGGTATCTAAGCTGATGCTGCCAACTTTCTATCTGTATCAAGGCTTGTTCTAATTGCCCAGCCCTGCGAGTAATGCCCATATTATTGGTCATCAATATCTTTAGCTGTGCGGTTATTTCGCTAATGTCAGCCTCTATATTGGCATTGCCATTGCCATTAACATTAACATTATCATTATCATTAACATTATCATTAACATTGTCATTCGCCTTGCTTCCATATGAAGGAGATGCAGGTAAATTAGACAGTGGTAGTATGACGGCCTGAGCGTCTTTAAGCGTTGGTGGTGTCCAAATAGTAGTCCCTGATAAATTTGAGTGATCATAAATGGCAACGGTATCTAGATTTTCTAATGCTTTCAAATAGTGCGGCAAGTCAGCAGCGATATTGCGCCCAACCACCACGCATTCCAAAAGTGAATTACTCGCCAAGCGATTCGCACCATGTAGGCCAGTATAAGCAACTTCGCCTGCAGCATATAAACCTATCACATCGGTCAAACCATTGGCACAGGTTATCACACCGCCACAACTGTAATGAGCGGTAGGGGCAACGGGGATAGGTTGTTTCGTGATATCGATGCCAAGCTCTAATAGTGTTTGATAAATCTGTGGAAAGTGCTCTCGTAAAAATTGTTCTGGTAAATGGCTGACATCCAAATGCACGTAGCCAAGACCATTATTACTGATCTGCTCAGCGATGGCGCGCGCGACGATATCGCGTGGTGCCAATTCCGCTCGCTCGTCAATCTCTAACATAAAGCGCTTGCCAGTTTGCGGACAAGTCAGCCGTCCACCTTCACCGCGTAGTGCTTCGGATATTAGAAAGCTACTGTCATCTAACGCTAAACCGGTCGGATGAAATTGGATAAACTCTAAATTTGCTAAGCGGCAGCCTGCTTGCCATGCCATCATAACCCCGTCGCCGACACAGACATTTGGCGCGCTGGCACGTTTAAACAGTTGCCCCAAGCCACCACTGGCTAAGACAACGGCACGACTGTGAAACGTAAGCTGTCGTTGATGAGTATGATCAAAAACAAGCGCCCCTTGGCATTGCTTATTTGGATTGGCGCTATTCGTTAAAAGGCTGAGCGCCTCATGAAACGGTAAAACATTAATGTTGCTTGCCGCTTTTACCTTTATTGTTAAAGCTTCCATAATGTGTCGACCGGTCGCGTCATCCGCATGTGCGACCCGCCTACAACCATGTCCGCCTTCTTTGGTTAAATGTAAGTCGGCAGTTTGTAATTCAGTCTGTAGTTCGGTGACAGGTTTTGCATTATCTGCTTGCGGTATCTGGGTAAAAGGAACGCCTTGCTCGCACAGCCATTGCACTGCTTGTTGTCCGGCACTTAAAATGCTACTGGTATTGTCAGCTTCGCATAGGCCTGCGCCAGCGATTAGGGTATCAGCGATATGGTCAGCGACAGAGTCCTCTTTATCCAAGCTTGCTGCGATACCGCCTTGGGCATAATGACTGGAGCAAACCTCCAAGCTGGCTTTGCTGAGTACGGTAATATTCAGTGATTTTGGTAATGCTAGAGCCGTGCTTAAGCCTGCTAATCCCGCACCAATAATAAGCACATCCGTTTGTACCATAGCAGCAGGGCTATTAGCACCTAATAATTCCGCTGTAAATACCGCGCTCATATTAGGCAGCCCCGACATTGGCGAACAGCTCGCGGTCTTTGACAATATCGCCGCTCGCTGCCACACGTTGCTTTTGCGCTTCGGCAAAATCAAGCATACGTTGCAAGGACTTTTTAGCCGCGACTGCCAGCTCAGGCGTCATTAATACCTCACCGCTATGATGCGTTAAGCACTGCTCAATACCTTTTAGGCCATTCATTGCCATCCATGGGCAAAATGCACAGCTTTTACAGCTGGCGCTTTCACCAGCCGTCGGTGCGGCTAAGAAACGTTTGTTTGGCGAGCGCTTTTGCATCTCGTGCAAGATACCCAAGTCGGTGGCGACGATAAAGGTATCGGCATCCATCTCATAAGTTGATTGCAACAGCTTACTGGTTGAGCCGACCACATCGGCCAGTGCTACGACGCTATCAGGTGATTCAGGATGTACCAATACTTTGGCATCTGGATGATCCTCTTTTAATTGCAGCAGCTCGGTCGCTTTAAACTCGTTATGTACGAGGCACGAACCTTGCCAGAGCAGCATATCTGCGCCCGTCTCTTTAGCAATATATTTACCCAAATGGCGATCGGGGCCCCAAATAATTTTTTCACCATTAGTATGCAAATGGCGAATGATATCGATGCCAACCGATGACGTCACCACCCAATCGGCACGGGCTTTCACAGCAGCACTGGTATTGGCATAAACCACGACGGTACGCTCAGGGTGAGCATCACAAAAGGCCGAGAACTCATCAGCCGGACAGCCCAAATCGAGCGAGCACTCGGCTTCCAAGTCTGGCATCAGTACGGTCTTCTCCATACTTAAAATTTTGGCCGACTCACCCATAAAGCGGACGCCAGCGACCACTAGGGTTTGCGCACTGTGCGCTTGTCCAAAGCGCGCCATCTCGAGCGAATCACCCACGCAACCACCGGTTGCCAATGCCAAATCCTGAATAAAGGGATCGACATAATAATGGGCGACCAATACCGCATTATGTTCTTTCAGTAATTGCTTGATATTTTCTTCAACCGCAAGCCGTTCAGCACGTGGTAAGTCTGCTGGCATTTTAGCTTTGGCATATTCAATATTCATTTGAGTGGCAATGCGAGTGTCATTGCTCATGATGGGCGCGTCGTAAGGATAAGTTTTCATAAATGCAAACCTTTTAGGCAGTAACGACAAGCAATATGTCGCGAAAAACAAGTCAATTAGAGACAGCTGGCGAATCAGATGTTTTAATTATGCTCATTTTGAGCATAAATACAAGTGTTTTTTATAACTTGATTTCAAAATAATATTTATTTTTACAGAATTTTCCTAGGGCGTGTCCTCATTTTAAAAATGGTGATAAAAATGAGGTGAATTGTAGTCAAACAAGGAAAATAGTGCAGACAATATCGAGATATTACCTAGCTATTTGACGATGTTTGGCAAGATTTAACCGTTTTTAGCCCATTTAGATTGCTATCGGTTGAATTGAGGACACGCCCTAATGATTGTTGGTATCCAACTCTTTCAACCTCTTATAATTACAACCGCAGGCTATGATAGTTTTAGATTCACGTTATACTGAGCACTATTGTCAGAGCTGCATATGACGAGCTCATCATTCCATTCATATAATTAAAGGATCGTTGCTAAAGTCATGACGTTGTCTTATTCACATGCACATCAACAGGGAAGTGGTACCACTGAGGTGGTCGCGGTGTTAGTTGCGATTACCGACCACAGCGCCCGGGTCTTAACAGTGGATCAAGGCAAACTCTTGCCCAATGGCCCTTTGATGCCGTTACATCGCTCCTTGCAAGCAGGTGTACGGCAATGGGTGGAAGAGCAAACGCAGCAGCCGCTTGGTTATCTAGAGCAGTTATATACCTTTGTAGATACCAATAGACGCAATGTTGACGGTCATGCACTGGTGTATGTGAGCTATCTGGGTCTGGTGCAAGAGACACAAATGCAAGCACGACAAAGTCAGGCATTGTGGCGAGATTGGTACGATTATTTCCCATGGGAAAATCACTTGAATGGTACGCCTAGCATCATTTTGGATTATATTGTGCCAGCGTTATTGAACTGGGCAAACGCTGGGTCTGATGAGATCATTCAGCAGCGCCGCCGTCAGCGTATTGGCTTATGCTGGGGCTTAGCGGCAGCGCCTATCGTTGACGGTACAGATACAGAAAATGCTAGCGAAGTAAGTCATGACAAAGCTTATGAGAGTAGAGAGTGGGTCGCTGAGCATGTCCTGCTGCGCTATGAGATGCTGTATGAAGCAGGGCTGATACCTGAAGCACCGACTTATCCACCTAGCTATTCATCCGATACGCAAAGCAAGTTGCCAGCCGATTGGTCGCAGCTGATTGGCGTGCCCATGTATTACGATCATCGTCGCGTGATTGCGACGGCCATCTCTAGATTGCGCGCAAAGATTGAATACCGACCGCTTATCTTTGGCTTAATGCCAGACGTTTTTACCTTGTCACAATTACAACAAAGCGTTGAAGCCTTATCAGGGGTGCGCCTGCACAAGCAAAACTTCCGCCGTCTGCTCGATGCGCAAAACCTTGTCATGGAAACCGGTCAGAGTAGTAGCGCTCAGCGCGGTCGCCCTGCCAAGCTTTACCGTTTCCGTCATGATATCGAGCTACAAAGCTTGTTAATGGACAATAAATTGCCCAAACGAAACAAATAGTCGCCACCTTATTCCTGCGATATTCTTGCCGCATGCTATTTCTATAAACTTTAAGCACAGGTACAAAGAGGTATAAAATGCTTACCTTTGCTTGCGAGCTTGCTCACTTTGCGCTATATTTATGCTCATTTTGAGTTTAAATCATTAAAATTTATATAAGGGTTAAAGATGACAGTTGCACGAGAGCCAGCGTTGGATGAAGTATTGCTTAAACCCTTGGTTGAGGCTGCCCTAACCGAAGACTTGGGTCGACGCGGAGATGTCACATCACAAGCCACCATTCCCGCCGATATGCAGGCGCAGCTCCAGATTAAAGCGCGGCAAGCCGGCGTGATATGTGGTATGGACTTGGCGCGTTTATCGTTTGCCTTGGTTGATGCACAGATAGCGTTCATCGCTCAAGTTACCGATGGTGAGAGAGTTGAAGCAGATACGGTATTGGCTATCGTGCGTGGTAATGCGCGTCATCTATTGACGGCAGAGCGTACTGCATTGAACTTTATGACCCATCTGAGTGGCATTGCGACGGCAACACGGCAGATTGTTGACAGTGTGGCAGAGTATCCGGCGCAAATTACTTGTACGCGCAAGACCATTCCTGGCCTGCGTATCCTCCAAAAATACGCGGTACGCTGCGGCGGTGGTCGCAATCATCGCTTGGGCTTAGATGACGCCATTTTAATTAAAGACAATCATATTGCTATCGCTGGTGATATCAAGACCGCTATTCAACAAGCGCAAAATTTCGCTGGGCATTTGATTCCCATTGAAGTAGAGGTGGATACGCTAGAGCAATTAGCGCAAGCACTAGACGCTGGTGTGAGTTTGGTGCTATTAGACAATATGTCCCCTGAGATATTGTCGCAGGCGGTGGCCATGTGTAAAGGTCGTGCCAGAACAGAAGCCTCTGGCGGCATCACCCCTGAAACGGTGCAAGCAGCCGCAAAAACGGGCGTTGATTTTATCGCTATGGGCTATTTAACGCATAGCACTACTGCGCTAGATATTGGTCTGGATTTTAGCGCGTAGTTTTCAATACGCCTGTCTTAACACGACTTGTTTAACCATTAGTCTTCATCAGATTATCCACCCACCAAATGACTGCTGAGCGGTCGGGGGTCAGCCACTATTTTCGCTGATATACTGGTGTCAGAAAGGTAAGCAAAGTTAATGATTTAATTAGCTTATCTGCCTATGCTACAATGCCACTGCTAACCGCCTATTGGGTCATCGTTGCACTCGCACGATGGCCTTATCTTTTTGCCCAAGTTTTATCGATAGACAAGCGAGCGCTCAGTGAATACTGAAATCATCAAAATTATCTTAGCTTTTGTGGTATTGATCAATCCGTTTAGCGCCTTGACGTTATTTTTGGACTTGACTCGTGGTTATTCAATGAATAATCGCCGCAAAGTGGCACGCGTTGCTTGCTTGACTATTTTTATTACCATCAGCTTTTTTACGATAGCAGGTGAGACGCTACTAAAAGCCTTGGGTATCTCTATCGGCTCGTTCCAGCTGGCGGGCGGTATATTGGTATTTTTGATTGCCTTGAATATGATGAATGGCGACGGGAATCCCGTTAAGCCTGACCAAGAAAACTTCGATGTCGATCATGTACAAGACTCGCCGCCGACGATGGCTGCTGCAGTAGTGCCATTGGCGATCCCTATGATGATTGGACCGGGTGGTATCTCTACAGTTATTATTTATTCTTCACAAGTTTCTGGTATTTTGCGGGTATCAGCGGTATTAATCGCCGGCTTATTAATCAGTCTCTTTTGTTATTTGGCATTGATGGCAGCAGGTCGTATAAGCCGTCTATTGGGTGATACTGGGCTTAATATTATGAGCCGAATCATGGGGATGCTACTGGCTGCGGTCTCTATCGAAATTATTGTCAGTGGACTGCGCACCTTATTTCCCGATTTAGTCTAATTACTTATTTTTTCGACATCTCATTTCCAACATTTCAACTATCATTCTCAGGCCATTTAGGCTCTTGCGTTCAGATTGAGCACACGCTCTAGGCTGTGTAACACATATACAGTCTATCTTCGCTTAGCAAACCCCTCCAACAGTATTAATCCAGATAAACCGATATTTACTGAACACCTTAATGTTACAAGACTAAACTTTGAATAGAGTCTATCTTTTATAGTCAAAATATCTTAAAAAAGCGATGGTATTGCTGATATCAATGTTTTGTAGTCTTTGTCTGCGCAGGCACAGCAAGCAACAAAAGTGGATATCAGTAGTACGTGCTGGTTCGATATCACTTTTTACTCACTATAAATGGTAGTTGTGTCTTCAATAATCATTATTAATTACCAAAAGTACTGCCAAAAACGCCATTAATGAAAATATGTTATAATAGATATACATTATTTTTATGGGAGTTAATCTTGAGTAACAAAAGAATTGCTATTTTAGGAGCAGGTCCAAGTGGTTTGGCGCAATTACGAGCCTTTGAAGCGGCTCGTTTAGCTGGTGCGACAGATTTACCTGAGATCATCTGTTATGAAAAGCAAAATGCTATCGGTGGCATGTGGAATTACAGTTGGCGTACTGGATTAGATAGAAACGGTGAACCCGTTCACGGCAGTATGTACCGCTATTTATGGTCAAACGGCCCTAAAGAATGCTTAGAGTTTGCCGATTATTCGTTTGATGAGCATTTTGGTGAAGCGATCCCCTCATACCCACCGCGTGAAGTTTTAAAAGACTACATCATGGGGCGCATCGATAAGCAAGACATTCAAAAGTACATCCGTTTTGAATGCCCAGTACGTTGGGTATCATTCGATGATGAGACACAAAAATTCACCGTGACGGTGATGAATCATAAAAGCGGTGAGCAAGAAGTTGAAGAGTTTGATTACGTCGTAGTAGCGACCGGTCACTTCTCAACGCCGAATATGCCTTACTTCGAAGGATTAGAAGCGTTCCCCGGTCGTATCTTGCACGCCCATGACTTCCGCGATGCCTTAGAATTCAAAGATGAAGATATCTTACTGATTGGCAGCAGTTATTCTGCTGAAGACATTGGCACCCAGTGCTATAAGTATGGCACCAAGTCAGTTACTATCAGCTATCGCACGCAAGCACTCGGCTATGACTGGCCAGAAGGTATTAAAGAAGTGCCTTTAGTCACCCATTTTGAAGATGATGTGGCACACTTTGCTGATGGTACTAGTCAAAAATTCGACGCCATCATTATGTGCACAGGCTATTTGTTTCACTTCCCCTTTATGCCAGATGAGTTACGTTTGCAAACGCACAACTGCTTATATCCAGCCAATTTGTATAAAGGTATCTTTTGGCAGCCCAATCCAAAGCTTATTTATCTGGGTATGCAGGATCAGTATTTCACCTTTAATATGTTTGATGCGCAAGCGTGGTATGCCCGCGATGTGATGGTGGGTGATATCGAATTGCCTGATTTGGCGACTCGTGAAGCAGATGAGCAAGAGTGGTTGGCAACTTATGCGAAGTGTGCGACAGTCAGTGATTCGATCGACTTTCAAGCCGCTTATATTCGTGACTTAACCAATGCGACCGATTACCCAGAGTTTGCGGTAGAGAAGCAGGGCGAAATCTTAAAGGAATGGCAAAAAGACAAAGCCGACAATATCATGACCTTTAGAGAAAAGGCCTATCGTTCTACGTTGACAGGTACGTTATCGCCTGAGCTACCAGAGCCTTGGCTGGATGTCCTTGATGATTCCCTAGAGCACTTTTTGAACCTAACCTTTGTTAAACCTAAAAAGCGTAAAAAAGCTTCATAAATAACAAATGCGAACTAAAAAAGCCAAACACGTTTATACAATGTGTTTGGCTTTTTTGCTTTAAAGAAGCAGTGTCATCTTTTAAGCTAAAAATCTGTATTTGTGTAGCTATTTTACGGCTTTGACATATTGGTTTTAATATATTAGCTCTGGTATAAATGCCAAGCCAAATACAACATCAATAACCCTACCAAGGCATCGAGTATGTTCCAAGCTTTTGGCTTGGCAAACAAGGGTCTGAGTAAGCGTGCACTATAGCCTAGCGCGAAGAAGAAAAAGAACGAGGCGCTGACGGCACCAACGGCAAAGGCCAGTTTGCTACTTGCGCCTGTTGAAACCATGCCGACGAGTACCAAGGTATCTAGATAGACGTGTGGATTGAGCCAAGTAAAACCAAAACAGAGTAATAAGGCTTTTTTTAAGCTGGTAACAACTTGTCCATCGACAGTGAGCGCGTGTGATAAGCGCACACTGGCATACAGACTTTGGATGCCATAGGCCAGCAAAAATATGACGCCAGCAATTTTGGCAATATTGACGGCCTGCGGGTACTGAGCCGTGACTGCGCCAAAGCCTGCGACGCCAGCAGAGATTAAAAACGCATCACTCACTGCGCAGAATAGGCAGATAAAAAAGATGTGCTCGCGTTTGAGTCCTTGTTTAAGGACAAAGGCATTCTGTGAGCCAATGGCGATGATGAGCGAAAGCCCTAGCAAAAATCCAGAGGTGTAATCGGTCGCATTCATAGCTATTTACTTGGGATCTGTTAAATATTCAAATATTAGGACTGCTGATCGCTAAAATGGTTCCAAACCTTTTATCAAATCAGGCGTATACCGACGTTAATGTCTAGACCTTAGCGAGGTTTACAACGACGTTTGGGGCGATTTTAGCATCAGCCTTTCAGGGCAGGACTATTTTTTGCCAATATATTGTGAAATTTTCTAACTTAGAATGACTAAGTGTCCAAAATTTCCCTGCATATTGTCTAGGGCGTGTCCTCAATTCAACCGATAGCAATCTAAATGGGCTAAAAATGGTTAAATCTTGCCAAACATCGTCAAATAGCTGATTAATATCCCGATATTATTTGCGCTATTTTCCTCATTTGACGGCAATTCACCTCATTTTTATCACCATTTTTAAAATGAGGACACGCCCTAAAAAATAGCCACTGCCAGTGCCACATTTGAATGTACAACAGACCCTAATATTAAAGACCAAAACGTTGACGTTTGCTTACTGGCAGCAGGCTAAAAAACTGTTAAGATAAGTCATCGAGTTATTGAATGCAATAGCATCAAATCACAATAGAAGTAGTAAAATTAAAAAACTGAGTATAGAGCGATAAGTACTACTGAGAGTGCGGCTGATATTTTATTGTCTGTATAGACGTCGCTGTATGGTAGGTAGGCGTGAGTAATAAATGGGTGAGGGGCAGAGTAAAACATGGTCGTAAGTTTGACAAGAATGCTACAGTCATTTGGGCAAGCTCAAGATGACCTGCCAGCCATAGCTGCCAAAAATGCTCAGGCAACGGCTATCAGTCAAGATATAGAGGTGACTGATAACAATGATAAAAACAATCAAGCGGTCAGTCAGCGTTCTGTACTGACGCCTCCTGAGCGTGCCGATCGTATTTGTGAAGCGTTATCGCAAGTCAATGACATTCGCTCGCCCACGCCACTGACCGACCGCTATTTGTCCAATCGCGCTGCGATGCGACCGACCAATAGACCACCTTTTGACCCCGATACCTTGTGGTATCTCAAACATGGACGCTGTCCGATTATGACTGAGCTTGTTGATGTGGTCGATGAAGCCACCCTAAATGCCATGCCTATTGAGGCCGTTGCGATACTAGACCGTATTAACGGCAAGCTAAAGCGCTACCGTGAGTGGAGCAGTGAGCTGAACGAGCAGCAACAGCAGCAACATAACGAGCGTCAGTTTGTCATTGATAAACTCATATCTGAGAGCATTCCAGAAGCGCTACACCATTATGAACAGCTACAGCGCTTTAGCCCGCATCGTACCAAAAATACCATGGTGCAAGGAAAGATGACCGCAGGTGATATGTTGACCGATTTGTTTTTAGAGATTGATTATGAGCTTGATGAATTGCTAGACGAGCTACACCAAACGGTGATGAACAAACTTGCTTCTACCCATCGTTATGTCAAAAGTCGTACGCAAAGCTGAACGATAGTACTTGCACTCGTTCTCCTTGTTATAGTTAGTCCCAAATAAAATGAGTACAAGTATTATAACGCGCTACTGGTATAAATTTTCCTTGCTTGCTGTGGCTGCTATAAACATCATTAAAAATAATAATAAACTTGCTAGACCATTCTGCTAAATTATTTTATTCAACCATTAGGACACTCCAATGACCCAAGTAACTGCGATGCTCGTGATGTTTGTTTTATATGGGGTGTTACCAGTAGCAGGGTTATATCTGGGATATCGTGGTATCAAAAAAGTGACCGCACCTAAAATGCTTGAATACAAAGCAATGCCGCAGCTAGGTTATATCCCCGAAAAAAGCTTGCCCGTTGAGGTTAAAACAGCCCTTGAGCAAATCAATGAAAAAGGGGAGAAGCTGCGGGTCATTTATGGTGATACCAACAATGATGGCAAGATAGACGATAAAGATACGGTCAATGAAACCTATATCATGATTCAAAATTTGATGGACAGGCATGTACCACAAGCAGTGGCTGACTATCGCCGCTTGCATGATTTAGATGTTGGGGACGGCGCGCTTGCCGATAGCACTAAGATTAAGCACTCTAACGTCACTGGAAAAGAAGCGTTACTAGACGTATTGCGCACCATCAATACGCAATTTGACGATTTATTAAATGCCTCCTACCATCAAGACGGCCAAAAGCTACTGGCGACCAATCGATATTTACAACAACGTTTTAATAATCCTGCTATTACTACCGATATTCAAAAGCTCAATAACAATGTTAATAGGGTTAATAGTGTCAGTGATGCTGATACTAAGGTGAAAAGCCAAGCAATTGAAAGTCCAACTGGCGCCAATGACGGACAGGTGAGTGCTGAGGATATCAAACTGTAAATAAAGGCAAAGTCGTATGGTTAAAAGATGAAGATGAAGAGTAAGCGTATATGAGCATCTTGATAGGCATTGGCATTGTGACGACGGTGACCACCTTCTACTTAGGTAGAAAAGGCTGGCAAGCGTTGCATAAAGCCGTCGGTATCACCCCAGGGGTGCCCACTTATCAGGATTATGATGCGCCGTTATCACTATCTACGTTGTCACCATCTGCGTTGTTATCTACCATACATTGGCAACAGCTAACATTGAATAAAACACATTTGAAAGCTTTATCCG
Source organism: Psychrobacter okhotskensis (assembly GCF_013248965.1). Lineage (GTDB taxonomy): Bacteria > Pseudomonadota > Gammaproteobacteria > Pseudomonadales > Moraxellaceae > Psychrobacter > Psychrobacter okhotskensis. The sequence continues at coordinate 77,729 of NZ_JABRVQ010000007.1, forward strand.
AGCCACAGTTGCGTCAATTAAAAGGTATTGATGAAAAAGTAAACAGCTATCATAATTATCAAAAAGAGCAGCAAGCGCAACATAAAACGCCTGAATTCACAGAGTCGCAGTTTGTGCTGCACAAACTCTTGCATACTCGCTTGCCTGAGACGCTTGCCAGTTATTATTATCTAACGAAGGCCGATATAAGCACTAACAATATAAGCACTAACAATATAAGCACTAACAATGTGAGTAATGGCAAAAAAGCGGAAGCCAATGAGTTATTGCAGCAGGTATTCAACAATATTGAGAGTCGCCTAGATATATTATTAGCGCAGGAGGAGACGCAGCATTTACAAGACTTACGAGTGATGACACGTTATATGGATAGTCATCGTAGCTAAATCCTGAGTTGGTAAAGTGCTTATAAAAACGCATAAAAAAGCTGCCCATAATGAATATTCATGATGGGCAGCTTTTTTATGGTTTACGCTAAATCGTGCAACGACTTAACATAAATTTCGATTAACGCTTATCGTTGCGATCACGGGTATTGCGCGAACCGCGACTGGCAGGGCTACCGCTACTTTTTGGTTTCGCACTGCCACTACTATTACGGCTATCGCTACGAGTATCGGTGCGACGCGCTTTAAGTGGCTTATTTTTGATACGTTCTTGCTTTTCTTTTGCCGCACCATGCAGACCAGTACCGTGGCGTGGGCGTAAGCTGACTAAGTCTGTTAGAGTATTGATGTCTTTTTTATCCAGCTCTAAAAAGCGACCTGTACGCAGCTCTTTTGGTAACACAATCGTGCCGTAGCGCGTACGCAATAGACGGCTGACTTTGAGACCTTGTGACTCAAATAGGCGACGTACTTCACGATTACGACCTTCTTTTAGTCTGACGTGATACCACTTGTTGACGCCTTCACCGCCGCCTTCTTTGATGTCTTCAAACTGTGCCATGCCATCTTCTAACATAACGCCAGAAGTCAGCGCACGGGCGATATCAGGGGTAACTTCGCCCAATACACGTACCGCATATTCACGAGTCACTTCGCTAGATGGATGCATCAAACGGTGCGCCATCTCGCCATCATTGGTAAATAACAATAGACCGGTCGAGTTAATGTCTAAGCGTCCGACCATGACCCAGCGATCATGAGTTAGCTTTGGCAGACGTTCAAAAACCGTTGGACGACCTTCTGGATCGTTGGCAGAGCAGACTTCGCCTTCAGGCTTATAATATGCCAATACGCGACGACGCTTCTCATTTTCAGCCGTATATTTAATTTGACGACCATCAACACGGATCTCATCGCCTGGTTCGACGCGATCACCGATGGTTGCTGGGCCATTATTGACCGTGACGCGCCCAGACTTGATGACTTCTTCCATCTGACGACGTGAGCCAAGCCCCATACGGGCGAGGGCTTTCTGTAATTTTTCATCTTTCATAATCAATTCCTTGAGTCGGTGGGTTTACATTTCTCAATGTATAAATTTGAAGGGCATATTCTACGCTATTTGTGTTATATATGCAGCACTTGATTGTCATTAAAAAATTGCTTTAGTTATTAAAACAAAATATATTCAAATATTTGAATATATTTTAGAAAATTAGGTAACAACTGTCTAATAACTAACTTCATGTGTTATTATAACGGTGTTTATTTTTGTTTCTACTACGATGGTTTAGTGTGTTCTTGCTAATGTAGTATTACAAAAGTTGCTCAATCGTTAATAGCTGATATTTATCACTATGTTTTATAAGGTTCTTCTATGCGTCGCAAGTCATACAGTCTATTAAGAGTAGCGTGTTTCCTACTTGTCAGTATGTTATCAGCCTGTACCAGTATCAATTCTGGACTTCAAGCGGGTGATTTGCCGCCTAATGGGGCCTTTGTGGCCGAAAACGGTATTACCTTTAATGTTCAGCCATTAAACGTAGCGACATTACCGCCTAAGCAAGCCACAGTGCTCGATAGCGACTTATATAACCTAGTCAAAGCATCGGGACGGATAGATTATCGTATTTCTGAAGGCGATATTCTAAGTATCGTCCTGACCGGCTATCCTGATATAACGCCTTCTGCAGCTGCTAGTAGTGGTAATCCTTATACTTCGGGCTTTCCGGTTGATCAACAAGGCTTTATTCAGTTTCCTTTAATAGGACGTATCAAAGCCAGCGGTATGAGTGTGCCGCAGTTCACGGCGACGTTGCAAAGTAAGCTACAGCGCTATCTTAAATACTCAGATCCACAGGTCAAAATTGTTAACTATCGGGGCAGTAAGTTTTTTGTCGATGGTGACGTCAATCAATCTGGGGAGTTTGCTATTGCTGATGTGCCGGTTTCCTTATATAGCGCAATTTCTATGGCGGGCGGTGCTACAGAAGCTGGTGACTCCAATAATATTGTCTTAAATCGCCAAGGTAAGAACTATAACCTAGGATTGCGGTCATTACGTCAAATGGGTCTGTCTGCCAATCAGATTTACCTACAAGATGGCGACTCTATCCATGTGAATAGCCAAAGCCGTAATAAAGTTTATGTATTGGGTGAATTTGGCAAAATTGCACCAGTTGCCATCCCTGAACAAGGGCTGAGCTTAGCGCACGTACTGGGTGAGTCGAATGGGCTAGACTCTAATACTGCCAATGCCGCTAAAATATATATTGTCCGTGATAACCCAGAATATAAGTATACCAATATTTATTATGTCGATATGCAGACCATCACCAGCTTAGCATTGGCCAATCGCTTTGAGATGCAGCCTAATGATATTCTTTATGTTGATCCGACTGGTTTAACGCGTTGGAATCGTGTGATCAGCTCGTTGTTACCATCAACCTCTGCAATCAATACGCTTTCACGGTTATAGGTACGAAACATTATGGTGTTTGAAAATATTTTGGTCGTTTGTGTGGGCAATATCTGTCGCAGCCCTATTGCTGCCGCCCTATTGATAGATAAATTTCCGCAGAAAAATATTGATTCTGCTGGCCTGTCTGCCGTCGTTGGACATTCTGCTGATGCAAAAGCGCAAGAAGTTATGAAAGCAGATGGTTTAGATATGTCTGACCATATAGCCAAACAGATTGATGAAGAGCTAGTGGTAACTGCTGATCTGATTTTGACTATGTCGACCAACCAAACCAAATGGATTGAAAGTCGCTGGCCACACTGCCGTGGTAAGACCTTTCGGATTGGACACTGGATTGACAAAGATATTATGGATCCTTATCAGCATGAAAAATCCGTATTTGAGACAGTAAAGAAAGATATTGTCGAAAGCCTTAAGCAATGGAATGACAAAATTAGCTGAGCGATTAAAATTAAGCGACTGCTATTAAGCAACCAACACGAAGTGGTGAATACATAGTGATAAATACAGATTCAAAGAACCTATCAAAGTCTAACGGTGACAAAGAGGGTGATGACATTGATTTAATGGCACTTTTACTAGTGTTGCTACGTGGCTGGAAAGTCGTGGTTTTTTTTGCTGTATTAGGACTGTTGATAGGAATACTATATAGCCGTTATGTCAATCCAACTTTTAAGTCAGATGCGCTGATACAGATTGAGGAGAACTCTCAAGGTATTGCTGCACTCGGCGAGAGTATATCAGAGCTGGTCGGCTCAGAAGCCAGTAAGGCCCAGACAGAGGCAGAGCTCATCAGATCACGGATGATATTAGAGCCGGTCGTTAATTTATTACATCTGCGTATCCAGCTCACTGATCCTAATGTAGGGTACATCGATAAAATAAAAAATGATCGTACTGATACCCAGATTAATACTGCTGAAGGCGTGTCACTAGATACTGAAAGTGGCCAAGTACAGATTAGTCAATTTAACGTGTCGCAAGCCTATTTAAACCAAAATTTTACGTTGACGAGATCTGCTACGGGATTTGTATTAACCAATGGTTTTGATGAGTTTAAAGGTCAGATTGGTCAGCCGCATAAGTTCAAGGGCGTAGACGGTCAGATCCATATTACGGTAAATGACCTTCCTGCGACAGACTATCCTATCAATATCATTAAACAGTCAGTAAAGGCCACCACAGATGCTGTAAATGAATCTTTATCTGTTGTAGAGAAAGGCAAGCAAACCGGTATTATTCAGCTGTCTATGACTGGTGCAAACCAGCAGCAAGTGACGTCTGTGCTGAATGAAATCGTTTTATCTTATGTCAATCAAAACCAATCTCGCGGTTCTGAAGAAACCACCAAAACGCTTACCTTTATGGAGACTCAGATCCCAACATTAAAGAAAAGGCTAGAAGAATCTGAAGCCATATTTAATGAATTCCGTAAAAAATACGGCACGATCGACGTCGGTAAAGAGGCGGAGTTATTATTGGGTGAAAACTCTCAAATCGACGCGCAACTGAACGAGCTTAAACTTAAAAAAGCGGATCTGACGACTTATTATACTGAAGAGCATCCGTTGGTCATTCAAATCAATGAACAACTTGCCGTGCTTAATAATAGAAAGCAGGAGATTGACAATACCATTGCTGGTTTGCCTGAAATCCAACGAGAATTCTTAAAGTTATCAGAAGATACGGCGATCAATAGAGAGATCTATCTAACGCTGCTCAAAAACTACGAACAGCTAAAAATCGTCAAAGCAGGTCAAATAGGCTTTGCACGTATCATTGATTTACCAATCAGTACCTTTAAAGCCATCGCGCCTAAGAAACTGCAAATCATGATACTAGCAATGCTCTTAGGTACGATGCTAGGAGCTATGCTCGTCCTACTCAAAAACTTACTGAGAAACGTAGTAAAAGATCCTGAGCGTTTAGAGGCCAAGACTGGTATTCCAGTGATTGCGACCATTCCGCGCTCACCCCTATTGTCAAGATTAAGTAAAAATAAAAAATCTGCCGATCGAATGCTGGCTCATGTCGATCACAATAGTTTGAGCTATGAAGCGATCAAAAGCCTCAGAACGAACTTGATGTTCGGAATGCCAAAAGAAGGTTTAACGGCTCAATCTGCCAAAGTGATACTAATTACTGGAGAAAGCCCAGGAGTTGGTAAGTCTTTTATCGTGGCTAACCTTTCAGAGGTATTTGCCCAGTTGAACAAAAAGATATTGGTCATCGATGCGGATATGCGCTTAGGTGGGCTACATAATATGTTTAATATGAGTCAATATGATGGCTTAGCTGATTATTTGATGCAAGACCACAGTCGACTGAATCAAGTCGATAATATTCAAAAAGATAATATCCAAAAAGGTAATGCGGTCTCTAACCTAGGTATTGCTGACTTTATTCATCCTACAGCTATGGATTGTATTGATTTTATACCGCGAGGCAAGCATCCACACAATCCGGCGTCGCTACTGATGAATGATAATTTTGGCCAACTGATGGCAGAGCTAAAGTCTCAGTATGATTATATTATTATCGACTCACCACCAGTGCTGGCAGCCTCAGATGCTATGGTCTTAGGACAGTACGCGGATAAGGTACTAATGGTAACGAGATATGATGATTCAATAGAAGGGCAGTTGGTTTATGCCGTCAAGCAGATGACTAAATCCAACATACAAGTAGATGGCATTATTCTCAACGATGTACAGCAAGGTCTGATGAGTAAATACAGTTATCACTATAATTATGCTTATGGCAATAATCAATAGCTAGCTCGTCACTGTCGACTCCAAAAGTACACTTCAGGTAGTTGGATGTTATGTCTATAAAATCAGAGTCTATGGATCCTTATCAGTCAGGCAGTAACCTAAAAAAATGGTTACAGCTTACGGCTCAGTATTTATTATCACTACCGCGTCATGTTAAGCGTGCCATTTTATTAACTGCCGATTTTGTAGTAGCAGTCATCTGCTTATTCTTGGCGCTGGCATTGCGACATGGTTATATTGCTCATCATATTAGTCCAGTTGCCTTATGCTTATATGCGCTTATTCCTATCATCGGCTTATATGTGATTGGGTTTTATAAAGGTATCGCTAGAGGCTTTTTTGATGCGGAAATGGGTAGAGTATCTCTATTATTTATACTACTTATTGTCGTTTATGAAATTATTATTTCTTTAAGTCTTTCTCAGAACCTACCACGCTCAGTCCCTATTATATTTTTATTCTTCTTTTTTGCATGGCTATGGAATAGTAGGCTGACCATTCGCGAGTTATTAACTCGTTGGCAAGGAGGACGTCAACCGCATCGTTTAGAAGATAATTGCGACAATGTCATTATTTATGGCGCGGGGGAAGCTGGTAGAGACTTGCTAGAGGGTTTGAGACACTCCAATAAATACAATGTCGTGGCTTATATTGATGACGATAGGCAACTGACAGGTGCGTATTTATTAGGAAGAAGGATTTATGCCGCTCATGAACTTGAGGACATAGTAGAGAGACTAAAAATAGCGCAGGTGTTTTTGGCCATTCCCTCTCTTAGTCGTACTCGTAGAAGACAAATCATAGATAAGCTGTCGAGCATCTCTATCAAAATTCAAGATCTTCCGAGTTTACAAGAGCTTGCTGATGGCAAGGTCACCGTTAGTAGCATGCGTAAGGTTGATATTTTAGACGTGTTAGATCGGCAGACGGTCGAGCCCGATGCTTACCTCTTGCAGAAGAATATCACTGGTAAATGTGTGCTGGTGACTGGTGCCGGCGGCTCTATCGGTAGCGAGCTGTGCCGTCAAGTAATAAAGAACGAACCAAAATGTCTTGTGCTATATGAGTTGTCTGAATTCGCGCTTTATAGTATCCATCAGGAGCTCATAGCATTACAAGTGATGCACAGCAGCTATCAGAATATTGAAATCGTTGCAGTCATTGGCAATGTCACCAATGAGGACAATCTTGTCAGGATATTCGAGCAATATCACATAAAGACGGTCTATCATGCTGCTGCCTACAAGCATGTGCCTTTAGTTGAGCACAATCCCTTTGAAGGTGTTATTAATAATACTAAAGGTACTTATCACTGCGCGCGTGCGGCGATTGCAGCAGATGTAGAGACCTTTGTGCTCATCTCTACCGATAAGGCAGTTAGACCTACCAATGTCATGGGGGCGACCAAGCGGTTGGCTGAGCTGGTCTGCCAAGGGTTGAGTAAGACTAGCGGTAGCACCCGTATTAGTATGGTGCGTTTTGGCAATGTATTAGGCTCGTCTGGCTCGGTCGTGCCAGTATTTACCAAGCAAATAGAAGAAGGTAAGCCAATCACGGTTACTCATCCTGATGTCACTCGTTATTTTATGACCATTCCAGAGGCGTCGAATTTGGTCATACAAGCTGGGGCAATGGCAACTGGTGGTGAGGTATTCGTCCTTGATATGGGTGAACCGGTAAAAATCGTCGATTTGGCACGTAGAATGATTCATCTTAGTGGTCATGAAACCAAAACAGCTGACAATCCTGATGGTGATATAGAGATTGTCTTTACGGGGCTGAGGGTAGGAGAGAAACTCTATGAAGAGCTTATCATCGGTGAGGACAATATTGAAAATACAGAACATCCGCTCATCATGCAGGCAATGGAGCACAGCTTCCCATTAGATGATATAGAAGAGACATTGTGCGAACTGAGTCATAGAGCCAAAAAGCATGATGTGATATGGCTAAAAGAGCAGTTTAAGTACTTTGTAGCAGGGTATCAAGAAAGCCCTAATACTGAGACTTTAGAATCTAAGACAAAACTCACTGAAAAGATTGTTTAATAGGAAAGATGATGGACATCAATAATATAAGAATCGCCGTTATTGGTCTTGGGTATGTAGGATTGCCTTTAGCGGTTGAGTTTGGCAAGCAGCATTCGGTCGTGGGTTTTGATATCAATGCCAGTCGTATTGCTGCTTTGATAGCGGGTAGCGATCATACTTTAGAGGTTAGTGACGAAGAATTAGCTGAAGCGACACATTTGCGCTACAGCTCAGACATTCAAGTGCTGAAAGACTGTAATTTCTTTATCGTAACAGTACCCACACCCATCGATGACTTTAAGCAGCCTGATTTGACACCATTGATCAATGCCTCAAAGGCGATTGGTACATTACTAAAAAAAGACGACATCGTCGTTTATGAGTCGACAGTCTATCCTGGCGCGACCGAAGAAGTCTGTATCCCAGTATTAGAAAAAGTATCTGGATTAACCTTCAACCAAGATTTCTATGCGGGCTACAGTCCAGAGCGTATCAATCCAGGTGATAAAGAGCATCGCGTGACCAATATTTTAAAGGTTACGGCAGGCTCTACCCCTGAAGTCGCTAGCTTCGTCGATCAGGTATATAACTTAATCATCACCGCCGGCACTCATAAAGCACCAAGTATTAAAGTCGCAGAAGCTGCAAAGGTCATCGAGAATACCCAACGAGATGTCAATATTGCCTTGATTAATGAGCTGGCAGTTATTTTTAATAAAATGAACATAGATACCGAAGCGGTGCTCACGGCGGCAGGTACTAAGTGGAACTTTTTACCGTTCCGTCCGGGTTTGGTCGGTGGACACTGTATCGGTGTTGACCCTTATTATTTAACTCATAAGGCACAGGCTATCGGCTACAATCCTGAGATTATATTAGCGGGTCGACGTTTAAATGACAGTATGAGTGAGTATGTCGTCACCCAATTGGTTAAGACCATGATTAAAAAGCGCATACAAGTAGAGGGTGCCAAGGTTTTAATCTTGGGATTAAGTTTCAAAGAAAACTGTCCCGACGTGCGTAATACTAAGATCATCGATATTGTCCATGAGCTACAAGAATATAACATCGAGGTCGATGTTTATGATCCTTGGATAGATGCGAATGAGGCTCAGCGAGAATACGATATCACGCCTATCTCTCAACCATCATCACATCAATATGACGGTATTATTTTAGCAGTTGCTCATCAGCAGTTTGTAGAGATGGGTATAGAGAGCATTAGAGCATTCGGTAAAAGTAATCATGTTCTCTACGATTTAAAGTATGTTTTCACTAAAGAAGACACTGATATCCGCCTATAAATCTATAAAAAATACGGAAAGTAATGGTTATGACGTCAACTGCATATGAAAAAGTTCAAAAAGTACTAATTAACGAGCCAAAAACATGGTTGATTACTGGGGTAGCAGGATTCATTGGCTCTAATTTACTAGAAGAGCTATTGTTACTAAATCAAAAAGTAGTCGGTCTAGATAACTTCGCGACGGGTTTTCAGCATAATCTAGATGAAGTACAGGGTTTGGTAAGCAAAGATCAGTGGCAGAACTTTACCTTTATAGAGGGTGATATCTGTGAGCTAGCCGATTGCGAGCAAGCATGCGCAGGTGCTGATTATGTGCTGCATCAAGCGGCGCTCGGCTCAGTACCGCGCTCTATTGCTGATCCAATCAACACCAATCACACTAATATTTCAGGCTTCTTGAATATGCTAGTGGCTGCTCGCGATGCTCAGGTAGCTAGCTTTACCTATGCGGCGAGTAGCTCAACGTATGGCGATCATCCAGCATTACCAAAAGTCGAGGATGCTATTGGTAATCCGTTATCACCCTATGCGGTGACTAAATATGTCAACGAGCTGTATGCAGATGTATTTGCTCGTACTTATGGCTTTAAGACGATCGGTTTGCGTTATTTCAATATCTTTGGTAAACGACAAACACCTGATGGCGCATACGCAGCGGTAATCCCAAAGTGGACGGCTGCTATGATCGCAGGTAATGAGGTATTTATCAATGGTGATGGCGATACCAGTCGCGACTTCAATTTTATTGAAAATGCGGTGCAGGCTAATATCTTGGCAGCGACTGCTACTGAAGAAGCCAAGAACCAAGTATACAATGTAGCTGTGGGTGGCCGTACCACTCTTAATACGCTGTTTTCAGCATTGAAAGAGCATTTAGAAGCTAATGGCGTTAGCTATACTCAAGCCCCGGTCTATCGAGATTTTAGAGCAGGGGATGTGCGTCATAGTCAGGCTGATATTAGCAAAATACAGAATGCGTTAGGCTATGAGCCACAATTTGATATCATTCAAGGGATTGAGAAAGCGATGCCTTGGTATAAAAGGTTTTTTGAGTAGAATGATAAGTAAAATAAAAAAACTAAAAAATCGTCTCCAAAAAAGTAAAGATGGTAGCGCTCTAGCTAGTAATTTCGGCTACTTAATGCTTTTGCAAATAGCCGGTTATGTATTTCCTCTAATTACTATTCCCTATTTAGCACGAGTTATTGGTGTAGAAGGCTTTGGTAAAATTGCTTTTGCAGCAGCAGTCGTTGTGTGGTTTCAAACGATTACAGATTGGGGCTTTAACTACACAGCTACACGTGATGTAGCTCAAAATAGAGATAACCCAAACAGAGTATCAGAGATTTTCTCTAATGTTCTTTGGTCAAAAATACTTTTAATGTTTTGCTCATTTTTCTTGCTTATGGGGCTAATTATTACAATTCCTTATTTGAGAGAAAATCAAGCGATTTTGCTAATTACATTTTTAATGGTGCCGGGGAATATTTTCTTTCCGGATTGGTTTTTTCAAGCAATGGAGAGAATGAAATATATAACTATCTTTAATTTAATATCCAAAATATTATTTACATTATTAGTTTTTATCTTTATCAAAGAAAAATCTGATTTTATTTTACAGCCATTATTTATCTCTCTGGGCTCTGTAGTATCTGGAATATTTGCTATGTATATAATAATAGTGAAGTGGAAGGTAAAGCTCATTCGTCCAAACCGCAGCAGTGTTTTTAACACAATAAAAAACAGCACAGATGTTTTTATAAACAACATAGTCCCCAATTTTTACTATGGGTTTTCTACTATTTTATTGAGTTTTTGGGGTGGTAATGCCTCTGTAGGGTTGCTAGATGCTGGACGTAGGTTTTTATCCATAAGTGAGAAGTTTTTACAAATTGTATCGCGCGTATTTTTTCCTTTTTTATCAAGAAGGTCAGACAAACATAATACTTATGTGAAGATAAACTTCTCGATTGCAGCCTTGTTTTTTTTAGTCTTATTTTTAGCGGCACCTATACTAATTAAACTATTTTACACACCTGAATTTTATCCTGCCGTAATAGCACTACAAATAAGTTCATTCTCTATCTTATTTCTATCTTTGAGAAATATTTATGGGATAAACTATTTAATAGTTAGAGGTTATGAAAAAGAGGCACGAAATATCATGTTAGTTACCTCATTTATAGGCTTTACATTATCATTTCCTTTGATTTATTTCTTTGATTTTATAGGCGCAGCTATTACTGCAATATTAGTACATGGAATTCAAGGACTCAGCATGATGTACAAAGCAAAAAAAATTGAAAAACAATCAATCGTCTTGACTTAAAAGAGTATATATCAATATGAAGTTCCTAATTACTGGTGATTTAGTCGTCAATCAAAGCTACAGCGCATTAGATAATATTGAGCAAGAGCTTATCAACTTATTTGCGAAGTCCGACTGCAATATAGTTAACTTAGAAGCACCTGTTACTGATAGTGAAGCAAAAATTTTAAAATTAGGGCCACATTTGAAGTCTAATAAAGCAAGTACCTTTGATGTTTTTAAGAAATTAAACATACATGTAGCTGCGCTTGCTAATAATCATATTAAAGATTACGACGAAGAAGGTGTGTTAGATACTATAGATTTTTGCCACCAAAACGCTATTAAAACTATGGGTGCGGGCAGAAATCTTGAAGATGCTTCGGAAACATTTGTACTAAACACACCAGAGGGCTCAGTAGCGATTGTTAATATCGCGGAAAATGAATGGGCTAGTGCTGGCCACGGAAGTGCTGGTGCTAATGGCATGAATTTAATTAAAGATATGCGTAAAATTCAACAAGCAAAACAAAAGTATGATTTTGTGTTTGTAGTGGTGCATGGCGGACATGAGTATTACAACTTGCCAAGCCCAAGGATGCAAGAGCAATATCGTTTTTACATAGATGAAGGTGCTGATTTAGTTGTTGGGCACCATACTCACTGTATTAGTGGCTATGAAGAATATAACGGTAAAATAATTTACTATAGTTTAGGTAATTTTTTATTTACTAAGCAAAGCCCACATTCTGATTGGTATCAGGGTCTTATTTTAGAGGTTGAGTTATTAAATAACGAATTAAAAACTAACTTACATTCTGTTTCTATGGAGGAGACAAGTTTTAAGCTTGCTTTAAGTGAGGGTGAAAGTAAAATAAAAGTCTTAAGTCGAATTGAAGCTTATAGCGAAATAATTTCTGATAGTAGTAAACTAAAAACAAGTTGGATTGAATATGTAAATGAAAAATCAGATAGTTACTCATCAGTTTGGAGTATTCTTAGTTTTATTGAAAATCGTATTATACGAGGCGTTTTAAGACGCTCACCTATACAGTTTTCAAAAGTTCAAGGTTGGAAAAAAAGCCTAAATTTTATGAGGTGTGAGGCTCATCGTGACTTATCTTGTGCCACTTTAAAGCTATCTTTAAATAAAGCATATAAGAAATAAAGTTATGAGAAGCATACCAGAAAAAATAACCTTAACTTTTCTATATCTTTTTGTTTGCTCTCTTGGTTTTGAGTATTGGGATAAGGTAAATGTTTATAATGGTATGACCTTACCAAGATTACTTGCTATTCTTTATGTTACTTTTTCAATGCTTAATATTTTTTCAAAAAAGTTTAATATTAAATTCGAAAATAAAGTTTCGTTAAGGCCAGCTATTTTTCTACTATTCGTTTGGTGGTTTATTTTATTAGGAGAGATTGTTACTCACATTAAAGGAAATTCTGCCTTAATTAGTATGAATCTTACTTTTCTTCAAACTATTATTCTATTCGTTTTCATTCGGCTTGATGTTGGTAAGGCAGAAAAAAATAAAGAAATGCTACTGCTTAGTTTTTGCACAGGTGTTTTTTTGATTTTTATATTAATAAATTTAGGTATCGGCATTCAATCAGGTCGTGAACTTGAAGACGTAGAAGCGTTAGAAAATGTCAGGCGAGTATGGTTCATGGGGTTAAATCCAAATACATTGGGAGGTCTAGCAGCAATATCATTCGTATTGTGTTTGTATTTCCTTATAATTAAAATTAAAGAGAACAAGTTTTGGTTATTTTTGAGCATACCATTAATGGCTTATCCTATATTGATTATGTTCTCGGGATCTGCTGGTGGTTTTATAGCATTATTTTTAGGAGTGGGCTTTTTATTTTATCAGCGCTGGTTACAATTTTACAAAGCCCCATATTATTTATTGCTTGGTACCCCACTGTTAATTTTTTTGACATATTTTATACTTAGTGGAAATGAAACAATTGCCACAAAAATATCAGGGCTCTTTGATGGCGAAGCATCTGGTCGTTTTGCTCTTTGGAAGGCGGGGCTAAGTATTATCAACGAACATATGGTTTTTGGTCTGGGTGGGCAACACAATACTAGTAAATATTTTTTACAGCTGAATATCCCTCAAGATACAGCACATAATGTGTTTATAGATGTCTTTCTGTTTGGCGGTATTTTTGCTTTTTTTGCTTTTTTAATATTCTTTTTTTATATGTTTAAGTTAGTAAAAAAATATCCAAATAAAGATAGGATAGCACTAGATCTGGCTTTGTTGATTTGTGTGATTTTTATTATGTCAAAGTCAGGAGGAGGGCTAACACTTAAGTACTGTTGGGTATTACTAGCAATCATTGGTATTGGATATACAGGTGGTAGAGGTAAATATGTTTCTAAAACTAATTAAAAAGCGTGACAGAGCGGCGGTAAAACTTCTTTATACACTGTCACCAGTTATTCCTAACAAGATCTATTTAAAGGTTTTGTTTCGATTAAAAACAGGGTATTCACTTAATTTAAAAACCCCAAGAACTTTTAATGAAAAACTTCAGTGGTTAAAGCTTAATTACTACGATGAAAACTTGCCACAGCGCGTAGATAAGCAAGGTTATAAAGAATGGGCTAAAGGTATTGTCGGTGAGCAATATTTGCCTGAAACATATAGTGTCTGGGATACCTTTGAGCAAATAGAGTGGAGTAAATTACCTGATCAATTTGTATTAAAGACGACACATGATCAAGGTGGTGTTGTTATTTGTAAAAACAAAAAAGAATTTGATTTTGAGGCTGCACAGAAAAAACTTAATAAACATCTAAAAAGTAACTTGTACTACCGGTTTAGAGAGTGGCCGTATAAATATGTTAAGCCAAGAATTATGGCTGAAGAGCTTCTAGTTGATAGTGAAAAGGGAGATCTTTGGGACTTCAAGTTTTATTGTTTTAATGGTGTTCCCAAAGTTATGTATATTTCATTAGGACGCTCATCTGAGCACACCCCTTTCTATTTCTTCGATATGAATTTCAAGAAATTAGACATAATTCGACCAGGCCATGAGCCATATGGCGATATAATTGAAAAGCCTCTGGCTTGGGAGTTGATGAAAGAATTGGCAGGTAAGTTATCAACTGATCAGCCTCATGTTAGAATCGACTTTTATTGCATTGAAGAGAAAATATTTATAGGTGAATATACTCTCTTTCAGGGTGGTGGCATGATGCCGTTTAAACCCAAAGATTGGGACTTTAAATTAGGCGATTTTATTAATTTACCTTTGGATCTTTAAGTTGAATATTCTTTTTATAACTTCTTACCCCTCTAATTTCTCGCCCTCAGACTCTATCTTTGTTTATCGCTTAGTTCAGGAGTTAATCGCTTTAGGGTGCAATATCACTATTATTGCACCACAACAATGGCGGTCTAAACGCAATGTATTGTGCGAACGATCTGGTAAGAAAAATTATGGTTTTGAAGGTGCTACAGTATACCGGCCAAAATACTTCGATTTTCCTAATCGTATAAGGTTAGGTGGTTTATCAGCAGGCCGCTTGAATGCTCTAACTTATAAGTGGGCAGTTGAGCGAATTGTAAAGAATTTATACTTTAAACCCGATGTTGTTTATACTCATTTTTTATATCGCGGTGGTCCTGCAGCAATAGGCATTGCGAAGGATTTTGCCATACCTGCGGTTGTAGCATTAGGTGAATCCAGTATGGAAAAGCATGAAGATATCTTTACCAAAAACGCCATGCAAAAAACAATGGAACAGTTTTCTGCTATTATCAGTGTTTCAGAAAAAAACAAACGTTATTGTATAGAGCAATTTGATATATCGCCACAAAAAATATCAATTATACCTAATGCGATAAATCCCTCTATTTTCTACCCGCGTGACAAGCAGATGGTGCGCGAGGAACTTGGTATTCCTGATGATGCATTTATTGTAGCTTTTACAGGACACTATATAGAAAGAAAAGGCCCATTACGTTTACTTCAAGCTATTGAGAAAATCCCCAAAGATAAGAAAGTTTTTGGAGTGTTTATTGGTAGTGGGGAACAAGAGCCAACTGGCGATCGAGTATTATTTAAAGGGCGTTTAAAACAAGAAGAAGTGGCTGAAATGTTAAGCTCAGCCGATGTATTTGCGCTGCCTACTTTAAATGAAGGCTCTTGTAATGCGGTTGCAGAGGCAATGGCATGCGGCTTGCCTATTATAAGCTCTGATATAGAGGCTATAAAAGAGCAGGTTAATGAGTACAATGCTATATTGGTAAATCCGAAAGATATCGATGAAATTTCCAAAGCAATTGAAATACTTTGTGGTGATAAAGTGTTGTTGAGTAAAATGAGCAATGAGTCTATAGCTTTAAGTGCTGGAAACTCTTTATCACTAAGAGCATATAAGATTAAAGAGTTATTGAATGGTATTATTAAAAGCTACAATCAATGTTTGTAAGTGAGAAATAAAGTGCATATTGTTTATTTTTGTGACTTTGACCTAAGCAATCCTACTGGTGGGAAACATCGTGCCACTAAACAAAAGATAGAAGCGCTTCAAAGAAAATCTAATCAGTTTAAGGCTTTTTACTTAACTAAACCGGGGCACTTTTATAAAGTTTTTTTTGGCATTTCGTTGGATGTTCAATGTGCACTTTATCTGCTAAAGCACAGACCTGATGCGCTGATCGCTCGTGGTGGATCTAATTACTTATCTTTGTTTGTCACTAAATTTTTGGGTATAAGGACAGCACGTGAAGTTCATGGTGTTTTTTCTAATGAGATAAACCTATTGCCTCATAAAGGCTTGAGATTAAAGCTCATTGTATTGATTACTAAGTTTTATTCCAAACTAGATGATTTGGCTGATATCAGAATATTTAATCACCCTTTTGTTTATGAGCATTATAAAAAACAGGAAAGAACACAACCGTTTGATCTTGTGTGCTATAACGGCTTTTCTACAGGTGCAGCTGCTCCCATAAATAAAGAGCAATCAAGAAAGAAGTATGGTCTTAAAGCTAACCAGAGGTACTTAGCTTTTACTGGTTCTGTATCGGAATGGCATGGTGTTGAATATCTTGTTTCACTGCAACAAGAGTTTAACCGACATGGTGATAATATTACAATCGTTGTTGCTGGTGGAAGTATGGCCGAATATGATTCTAATGGGCTATGCATAAACGTGAGCCCCTTAAACGAAGTTGGTTGTAGTGAAATCATTACAGCATCTGACGCGTGCTTGTTGCCAGTAAAAAACAACCGTATAAGCCCAGGTAGTCCACTTAAGCTTTATGACTATATAGCCCATAAAAAATATATTTTTGCTCAAGATATAGCCGGTTATTCGGATGAGGTAGAAAGGTACGATGTTGGTTGTACAGTAAACTTTGCTGACGCGGCTTCAACAAGACTAGCAATAGCTAACTTTTTTAAGATAAAGAAGCAGTATGATGATATGTACGAGGATAAACCAGTCACTTGGGATGACCGGATTTTAAATTGGCTTGATAATATTAAAGCCTCTTTAGTATAGTGGGTTTTATGAGCACAGAATTATTTAGTTATGATGTTTACAGCTTACGCGCATACGCAGCCTTAGCTGTCCTGCTTTTTAATTTTAGTCTGTTTGGTTTAATTATTAGTTTTATTAGCATTATTTTTGGCTACCTATGAAAATAAAAATTGGTATCAATGTTTGTGCAAGTTTTCGAGGCTGAATAACGTATGAAATTTCTAATCCTTGCCAGTCTTGCTGGCTCTCTTACAGGCTTCCGCAAACCTTTAATTCAAGCACTTGTGTCTCAAGGGCTTGAGGTCCATGCTACTGCTCCTGAATTACTTGACAATAAGAAAATCATTTCCGAACTCTCTGCTATGGGTGTAACTTGCCACGATGCACCATTGTCGCGTACTGGCATGAATCCAGTATCCGACTTAAAAACTCTGTTTGCGCTGCATCGTTTAATGAAAAAGATAAAGCCAGACTATTTTTTGGGTTATACCATTAAACCAGTTATTTATGGCAACTTAGCCGCAACGTTGGCAGGTGTACCATATCGTTTTGCACTGATTACTGGCTTGGGCTATACCTTTATTGATGGGCAGAGTCTTAAGCGTAAATTAGCGAGTAAGCTTGCTCATGTTTTATATAAAGCAGCGCTTTCAAAAACGCATAAAGTTTTTTTCCAAAACCCCGATGATGAAGCCTTGTTTAGGCAGCTTGGTCTACTGCCAATCAATATTCCTTCCGTTGTGGTAAACGGTTCAGGAGTACCTGTGCATGAATACCCCAACACTCCTGTATCTAATTATGAACAGCCAACGTTCTTATTAATCGCACGTTTGCTTGGTGATAAAGGTGTACATGAATATGCCGCCGCTGCGCAAATAGTAAAGCGGCAATATCCGCAAGTTGAATTTGGCTTGGTCGGGCGCACAGATATGAATCCTAACTCCATAAGCCAAAATGAATTGGATAGTTGGGTAAACAATAATGTGTTAGTAGCTTATGGTCAGCAGAGCGATGTAAAGCCATTTATTGCAGCGTGTTCGGTATATGTTTTGCCTTCGTATCGCGAAGGCACGCCTCGAACAGTATTGGAAGCGATGTCTATGGGACGCGCTATTATTACCACCGATGCACCAGGCTGCCGCGAAACAGTAATCGATGGCGACAATGGTTTCTTAATCGCTGTTAAAGACTCAGACGCACTAGCAGAGGCTATGTTGAAGTTTATTAAGCAACCAGAGCTTATTGTCAGAATGGGTAAACGCTCCCGTGAAATGGCAGAGCAGAAATACGATGTTCATAAAGTCAATCATCATATGCTAAGCGAAATGGGTATAATATCTGTACGTTAATGAGTTTCAAGCTGTGCTTCTCTAAAGAAGGTGCATTTAAATGTCGAATCATTCAAAAATAAAATATTTAGTTACAGGTGCTGCCGGTTTTATTGGTTTTTATACTACTAAACGTTTATTAGAGCAAGGTCATCAAGTTGTGGGTTTAGATAACCTTAATGATTACTATGAACCTGAACTTAAGCAGTACCGCCTTGCTCAGTTAACCCCTTTTGAAAACTTTACCTTTACTGAATTAGATTTAGCCAATCGTGAAGGTATTGCTGCGTTATTTGCTGCCGAAGAGTTTGATCGTGTGATTCATTTAGCTGCTCAGGCTGGTGTGCGTTACTCTATTGAAAATCCTTTTGCTTATGTGGATAGTAATTTAGTGGGTATGATGACTATTCTTGAAGGTTGTCGTCATAATAAAGTGCAGCATTTAGTTTATGCCTCGTCTAGTTCTGTTTATGGCATGAACGATAAAACTCCTTTCAGTGAAGAAGATCAAGTAGATAACCCAGTATCACTGTATGCAGCTACTAAAAAATCCAACGAGTTGATGGCACATAGCTACGCTAAACTCTATAGATTGCCAGTGACTGGTTTGCGTTTTTTTACCGTTTATGGGCCTGCAGGGCGTCCAGATATGGCGCCTTGGTTGTTTACTGAAGCGATTTTGAAAGGGGAGCCTATTAAGGTATTTAACCATGGCAAAATGATGCGCGACTTTACCTATATCGACGATATAGTCGAAGGTGTCATTCGTATTCAAGACGTAATACCTACAGATGCGATTCCTTATAGTTTATTTAATATCGGAAATAACGAACCTATTCAATTATCACGTTTTATTTCTGCTATTGAAACCGCAACTGGTCAATTGGCAGAAAAAATCATGTTGGATATGCAGCCGGGTGATGTCGAGCGTACCTATGCCGATACAGCACGGTTAGAGGCAGCGGTAGGCTATAAACCGCAAACTGAAATTGAGCATGGCATTCAGCAGTTTGTAAATTGGTATAAAGACTATAGAGGTATTTAAATGAAAATTGCTATTGCTGGAACAGGGTATGTGGGTCTCTCTAATGCTATGCTTTTAGCTCAACATAATGAAGTCGTTGCAGTAGATATCGTCCCAGAAAAAATTGACCTACTCAATGCTAGAAAGTCACCCGTTGAGGATGCTGAGATTCAGTCCTTTTTGGACAGTGATACAATCAATTTTGTAGCGACTTTAGATGCTAAGGCTGCCTATAGTGATGTTGACTTTGTAATTATCGCCACGCCTACTAATTATGATTCACAAACTAATTATTTTGATACCAAAAGCATTGAAGCTGTTATTGCTTCCGTAATTGCTATTAATCCTGAAGCTGTAATGATTATTAAATCTACAGTACCTGTAGGTTATACAGAAGAAGCCAAAAAAACTTTCAACACTTCAAACCTGATTTTTTCTCCTGAATTTTTACGTGAAGGTAGAGCACTATACGATAATTTACACCCGTCACGTATTATTATAGGTGAGAGCTCTGACCGTGCGCGACAATTTGCTGAGCTATTATTGCAAGGCGCGATCTCGAAAGATGTCGATATGTTGTTCATAGGCAATACAGAAGCTGAAGCTGTTAAATTATTTTCTAATACTTATCTAGCAATGCGAGTGGCTTATTTTAATGAGCTTGATAGTTACGCTGAGTCGTCAGGCTTAGACAGTAGGCAAATTATTGAAGGTGTTGGTTTAGACCCTCGCATCGGCAATCATTATAACAACCCCTCGTTTGGTTATGGTGGATATTGCCTACCCAAAGATACAAAACAGCTATTAGCTAACTATCAGCAAGTGCCAAATAACATCATCCGAGCTATTGTAGATGCTAATCGTACTCGTAAAGATTTTATCGCAGAATCTGTACTAAAGAGAAATCCGAAGATAGTGGGTGTGTATCGGCTAATTATGAAAACCGGTTCAGATAACTTTAGATCCAGTGCTATGCAGGGCGTAATGAAACGTATAAAAGCCAAAGGAATCGAAGTCATTGTATATGAGCCGGTGCTAGATGATGAACAGTTTTTTGGTTCACGTGTCATCAAAGACTTGTCAGATTTTAAGCGAGAGTCTGATGTTATTCTCACTAATCGACTAGCAGTGGAATTGGAAGATGTCGCTGATAAGGTCTTTACGCGTGATTTATTTGGTAATGATTAAGATATAAATTATTTAAATAAATACATTAGCACTTGTTATTTACTCTCAATCAATAAATATTTATTTATTAAATTAGGTTCAACAATGATAAAACGCCTATTTGACATCACAGCCGCTACAACTGCATTGGTTATTTTATCTCCTGTGTATGCTCTCACTGCTTATAAAGTCAGTAAAAACCTAGGCTCGCCAGTACTGTTTCGTCAAACGCGCCCCGGACTAAATGGCAAACCGTTTGAAATGATTAAGTTTCGCTCGATGAAAGATGCGACAGATGCAGATGGTAATCCTCTAGAGGATAGTGAACGTCTCACATCATTTGGTAAGAGATTGCGCAATAGTAGTCTCGATGAACTGCCCGAGCTATGGAACGTAGTTAAGGGTGACATGAGTCTTGTCGGTCCGCGTCCATTATTGATGGAGTATTTGCCATTATATAGTGACGAGCAAGCTAGACGTCATGATGCACGCCCAGGTATCACAGGTCATGCTCAAGTCAACGGGCGTAATGCTATCGGTTGGGATGAAAAGTTCAAACTAGATACGTGGTACGTGGACAACCAGTCATTATGGTTAGATATTAAGATACTATTTAAAACAGTCAAAAAAGTGCTGATTAAAGACGGTATTAGTGCTGATGGCGAAGCCACCATGAATAAGTTCACAGGAAACAAGTAATCAGTATGCAGAAATTAATTGGTATTTATGGTGCAAGTGGATTTGGTCGAGAAGTATTACCTTTAGTCCGTGAACAGTATGTAGCTGCTCAACTTTGTTTTGTAGATGATGGTTCGCAAGAAAGTGAGCTTAATGGTTATTCAATTTATAACTATAAAGAGTATTTAGAGTTACCACACACAGATAAATCGGTAGTTTTCGCAATTGCAGATAGTAAAGTGCGAGAAGTTCTAGAAACTAAATGCAGCCAAGACAACGTGATAATTCTATCTGTAAAAGCATCTAACTCTGTGGTATTAGATAGTGTTGAGATTGGTGAAGGGGCTATATTATGTCACTTTACACATTTGACGTCGAATATCAAAATTGGTAAACAATTTCACGCTAATATTCATAGTTATATTGCTCATGATTGTACAATCGGTGATTATGTTACTTTTGCACCTCAAGCTGGCTGTAATGGCAATGTTCATATTCATGACCATGCTTACATTGGTGCAGGTGCTATTATCAAGCAAGGCACGCCTGAAAAACCTTTAATTATAGGTAAAGGTGCGGTTGTTGGTATGGGCGC
Source organism: Psychrobacter okhotskensis (assembly GCF_013248965.1). GTDB lineage: Bacteria > Pseudomonadota > Gammaproteobacteria > Pseudomonadales > Moraxellaceae > Psychrobacter > Psychrobacter okhotskensis. The sequence goes on from NZ_JABRVQ010000007.1 coordinate 99,319, forward strand.
AGTAGTGACCAAAGATGTTCCTGCTGGAGCCGTGGTAGTAGGTAACCCTGCTAGGCCACTACATAAAACATAGTTATTTTATAATCCGTTAGTCGCTGTTTATCAGCCGTTATGACGAATAACCTTTGAGGCATATATGCTAAACACTCCGTTTTCACCTTGGCCCAGTTTTACGCAACAAGAGGCCGATGCCGTCAGCCAAGTATTGTTATCCAATAAGGTCAACTACTGGACAGGGCAAGAGTGTCGTCAGTTTGAGCAAGAGTTTGCGGACTGGTCAGACAGTGAGTATGCGATTGCGCTGGGTAATGGTACCTTAGCATTAGACGTTGCCTTACAAGCGCTAGAGATTGGTGCAGGCGATGAAGTCATCGTCACCCCGCGTACCTTTATTGCCAGTATCTCATCGGTCATTAATGCTGGAGCGACGCCTGTCTTTGCTGATGTCGATGAAGCAACGGGTAATATCACACCTGAGTCGATCGCGGCGGTATTGACGGATAAGACCAAAGGTATTGTGTGCGTACATTTGGCAGGCTGGCCTTGTGATATGGATGGCATCATGGCGCTGGCGGATAAGCATAATCTATACGTGATAGAGGACTGCGCGCAGGCACATGGCGCGACCTACAAAGGTCGGAGTGTCGGCAGTATCGGGCATATCGGGGCGTGGAGCTTTTGCCAAGACAAGATCATGACCACGGGCGGTGAGGGCGGTATGGTCACGACCAATGACGAGCAGCTATGGCGCAAAATGTGGGCGTATAAGGACCATGGCAAGAGCTATGCGGCTGTCTATGAAACAGAGCATCCACCAGGCTATCGTTGGTTGCATGAGAGCTTCGGTACTAACTGGCGTATGACCGAGATGCAAGGCGTGATCGGGCGTATTCAGTTAGACAGAATGGGTGATTGGACCGCCAAGCGTACTGCCAATGCCCAAGCGATATTAGATGCATGCGCTGGTTGGGAAGCAAAAGGCTATCTGTCGGTACCAAGATTAGAGACGTCTGCCCAGTTTTCAGACTCTAAACATGCGTACTATAAACTCTACGTCTATGTACGGCCAGAGAATCTACCTGATGGTTGGTCACGCGACCGTATTATTCAGGAGATCAATGATCAAGGTGTGCCTTGCTTCTCTGGCTCAGCTTCAGAGGTCTATTTAGAAAAAGCCTTTGATCATACAGGGTTACGCCCAGCGTCTAGATTGCCAGTGGCAAAGCAATTGGGTGAGACCAGCTTGATGTTTTTGGTTCATCCAACATTGACGACAGCAGAGATAGAGCAAACGGTACAGGCTATTGATAGTGTGTTTGGCGCAATAGCTGAGAGACGTTAACCTATAAATTATGAATACAATGGACATTTTCTGTGCTGACATGTGGTAGAAAACTACATGTTGCTAAGCGTTTTAAAGCTTACGCTATATGATAGAGATGCTTGCATTCTTTATTACTATTTGAGTAAATTAAAATCTTTTTAACCGTTCAGATTTGCGTATACTGATAATGCTCCATATATAAAATATGCCCACGGACGAGCACTAAAATCAATATAAGGATATTCAGATGCTAGGAAAAATGATGTATCAGCCGCTGCTGATTAGCAGCCTCATTGAGCACGCCGCCCAATATCATGGTGATACCGCTATCTTGTCAAAAGAAGTTAATGGCGAGATGACCAAGAGTGATTGGCTGACTGTCTCCAACAACTCAAAACGTTTGGCAAATGCACTACAAGCACTGGGTCTGAAGCTATCAGAGCGCATCGCAACCTTGGCATGGAACAATCGCCGTCACCTAGAAGCGTGGTACGCAATATCGGGTAGCGGTATGATTTGCCATACTATCAATCCCCGTCTATTCCCCGAACAGCTTGCCTATATCATTAACGATGCAGATGATCAGGCTTTGTTCTTCGACATTACTTTTTTGCCGCTGATTAGCGCCATTAAAGAGCATATCAAAGGCATTAAGCATTTTATTTACTTGGGCGATAGGGACGAAAAAGTCTTAGAGCAGTTGCCGAATGCTCTGTTCTTTGATGAATTGTTGGCAGATAATAGCCCTGATTTTGACTGGCCGCAGTTTGATGAAAAGCTGGCAAGCTCACTCTGTTATACCTCAGGGACGACAGGCAATCCCAAAGGCATCTTGTACTCTCATCGCTCCTCAGTCCTGCATGCGATGGCTTTGTGTATGCCGGATGTGTCCTCGTTATCTGCCCAAGATGTCTTGCTACCAGTCGTGCCGATGTTCCATGTCAACGCGTGGGGCACACCTTATGCCGCTGCTCTGACGGGCTGCTCTTTGATACTGCCTGGCCCCAATCTTGATGGAGACAGCTTGGTGTCTGTCATTGATGACTATAAAGTGACGGTGGCTTTGGGCGTGCCAACTATTTGGCAAAGTTTGCTAACCGCTGCCAAAAACAGAGGCAGTAAGCTGGACAGTATGACGCGTACGATCGTCGGCGGTGCAGCATGTCCGCCATCAGTCATCAAAACCTTTAGAGAAGACTTTAATTGTGATGCGATACATGGTTGGGGCATGACCGAGACCAGTCCACTTGGCACGATGAATCAGATAAAAGCCAAGCACAAATCACTCAGTAAAGAAGAGATTAACGAGCTGCGTAAATCGCAAGGTCGCCCTCCTTATGGTGTCAAGATACGTCTGATGGATACGGAACAAAAAGACCAGCCAGTTGCTGAAGATGGTGAGTCACAAGGGCGCTTGCAGATTCGCGGGCATTGGGTCATTGATGATTATTTCACTGAAAATAAAGATGCCATCACTGCCGATGGCTGGTTTGATACCGGTGATATCGCTACGATTGATGGCGATGGTTATATGAATATCCGTGACCGCTCAAAAGATTTGATCAAATCAGGAGGCGAGTGGATATCTTCTGTGGAACTAGAAAACATCGCTGTGGAGCACCCAGAGGTTAAGATGGCCGCAGCGATTGCAGCGACCCATAAGCAATGGGGCGAGCGTCCAGTGTTGATTGTCGTCAAAGAAGCGGATTCGGCAGTCGATGAAGCGCAAATTCTTGAGTTCTACCAAGGTAAAGTGGCCAGTTGGCAAATACCTGACAAAGTCGTCTTTGTCGATAATATCGTGCTCAACGGCGCAGGGAAAATGATGAAAAATAACTTACGTGATGAGCATGGTGATGTCTTGCTTGCTTAATCATATTTTTTATGAAAAAGTCCGCAAATAAGCGGACTTTTTTTATTTAACGTGCTTTATTCTAGACTTTCGGCATCATTGCGTTTCACAATTTTATGCTGATCTTCTGTGCTATCGACTTTCCAGTAGCTGGATATGTATAAATGCGTTTTTGGTATTGGACGCTCTACTTTAAAGTATTGACGTAGGGCGCGCATACTATGGAATTCACATGCCGCCCAGACCGCAGGTTGCCCTGCTAGCCAAGTAAGCGTTTTAGTATGTTCAAGTAATGGGCTGCTTTCTGCATTTGGATGTGCGTTTATTACCCAATGAATGTCAACGTTGTCTGGTTTTTTAAGTAGTTGCTTATCTGCTTCAGTGCTCACCTCAAGGACTGCATAGCCGCGTGCGTCCGCAGGTAGTTGGGCAAGATTGACGGTAATCGCCGGCAGCGCTGTCATGTCACCGATCAATAAAAACCACTCTGCCTCATTATTAATCAGCTTCTTTGGTCCAGGGCCGCCTACCCATATTTGCTCACCCACTTGGGCGTTACGTGCCCATGTTGAAGCAGGGCCTTCTGTCTCATGCAGCGCAAAATCGACATCTATCTCATTATCACGCTGGGCGCTGACAGTATAGGTGCGCATCAATGGTCGAGTGTCATCGCCTTGAGAAAACATCAGCTTGATATAAGCACTTTCTTGATCTGCTGGAAAATCAGTCAGTTCAGCACCGCCAAATGTGACGCGGCACATATGTGGCGTGATGTATTTGGTCTGAATGACTTCAAGCAATCTTGGATTGGGTTTTGCCATTTTAATACTTCCTTTCATTCCATTGTTTAATACCATAATGCATCATTCGAGAGAAAGCCAATCTATAAGACTGACATTCTCTGGTAATTGTAAGTCCTACATTGCCTAAAAATGGGCTTTTAGGCTGACGGACATTTGGCGTTCAGACCCCATCCAGCAGTTATTAATATCATAACAAGCGCCGATGTAGGTCTTATCAAACAGATTGTTGATACTCGCGCCGACAGTGAGCATCGGATTGATTTGATAATTGCCGCCGATATCTACCAAAGTCACGCTTGGCAGCGCATCTGAATTTTGTTTGTCAAGTTGCATACCGCCTTCATAGCGCACGCCAGCATTGAGTGTCAGTTTGTCTGTGGCGTAATAGTCTGTCCAAAGTGTGGCTTTATGCTTTGCCGTTTGTGCTGGGGTGTTGCCGATCACATCAGGGTTGAATTCATCCTCTGTAATCTCAGCATCGGTATAGCTGTAGCTTGCATTGATATCTACCCAGTCATTGAGCATGTGGCTGCCTGAAACTTCAAACCCTTTGGACGTAATTTCACCCGTTTGTGTTTGACTTCTATAGTTGATTTCGTCAGCCACCACTACATTTTTTTGGGTGATATCAAATACTGCTAATGTCCCTTGTGTGGCGCGATCGGCGGAGAGATATTTGACACCAGCTTCTAGTTGATCGGCGGTGGTGGGTCTGAAGGCTTCATTGGTAATGAAATTACTGCCAACGACTGGCTGAAAAGACTGAGAATAGCTGGCATAAGGCGATAGTCCATTATCAAAGTCATAGATAGCTGCGAGACGACCACTGGTTTTCGAGGCATCATTGTCAATAGTTTGATCACTATAGATGGCACCTTCAGAAGCCTTTGTCTGCTTAGTGATACTATCAAAATTATCGTGACGTAAGCCGGCTACTATCGTCAAATCTTGCCATTTCATCTCATCCTGTACATAAAACCCAAGCTGGCTTTGTTCGATGTCTTCATCTTGACGATAAGCGTCTAAAGGCAACATATCGGCATTGATTTTCGAAAAATCTGGGTTAGACAAATCAAGGTTTGGCGTGCCGTCCGCGCCAGCATCATAATAGGTGGCGGTGCTGTCTGTTTCTTGATACTCAATACCAAATAACAGGTTATGGGAGGTATTGGTAGTATCCAGCTGATAAGCAAGCTGATTGTCAGTGGTCCAGTTGTTCATACTTTCATCAGTGGTGTAGGCCACACGGTTTAGTATTTTGTCACTGCCGCTTACAAACCCGCTGTTGTACATATTACGCTGCTGCGCGTCGGCATCGGTATAGCGCAGAATGTGCTTGAACGTCAACTTATCATTGATGTCCCAGTTCACTGTGACACTGGGCATGAATACTTCTTTGCTAAAGCGATTCCATTTGTCACCCGCATAAGCATCACTGCTCAGTTTTCCATAGCTGGCATTATAGACAGTGCCAACGGCAGGTAGCGGAGTGGAGGGCACCATCTCTGGATCATCTTGATAAAACAGATTGGCAAGGACGGACACATCCTCTGTAGGTTGCCAGTCCAATGACGGATTGATCAGCGTGCGTTCTTCTTCTGTGGTCTGCATCTGCCCATCTTTTTTGCGTTTTAATGCCACTAGACGATAATTTAGCGTGTCTGAGATAGGTCCTGTGGTATCGACAGCCACTTCTTTTAAGTCTTGATTGCCGAGTCGCAGCTGCACTTCAGACGCTTGGGTGCTTTTGGGGGTTTTAGCGACTTGATTGACCATGCCACCTGGGGATGCATAACCATAAAGCGAGGATGCTGGTCCTTTTACCATTTCGACTGCTTCTGTTGCGTAAATATCGACTTGTGGCATCAGGTTCCAAGCACCATCGTAGGGCAGTCTTAAGCCATCATAAAAATTGGAGTAAGTTTTAAAACCGCGAATGTTGTATTCGTCAAAGATCGATACGGTACCGCGACTTTCAGCACTCACCCCTGGCTCATAACGTAATGCAGCATTGACACTGTCTGCTTGGCGTTTTTGCAGTAATGCTTGATCGATTCTTGTATAGCTCATGGGCGCATCATTGGGATCTAATGCAGTTTTTGTACCTGTACTGCGATAGCTGTCGGCATAGACAGTAATGCTATCTAAGATGGCTGATGGTGTCGCAGTCTCATCAACATCATTATCAACGTCGTTCTCTACACTATTTTCGATGTTATTCGGTATCGTCTCAGCGTAAGCGGCGTGACTCAGACCCATTGCCAATCCCAGTTGCACGGCGAGTGTTAAACGTTTTTGACGAATGGATGTAGACGTTGAGATAAAACGCATCATAGCTCCTATAAATTATTATGAAATACTAAAAATTAAAAAAGGAATAATAACATTAATGATTATCATTATCATAAAAAATTTACAAATAAAGAGTTTTTGGAGATATTGTATGCAATAGAGCGATGCATACATCGTCAAAATGTATTGTATGTATGCTCTAAATTGGTGTGAGTCAAACAGATTTATATAGACTAAAAATATCTAATATGATGATAATTTCTTACTATAAACGATGGTGTTTAAATCAGTTTCCTCGTATGATACAGCCGTCTATTTGAAATCAACTTTGAGATCAATAAGTGGACAGGATTTATTAAAATTCTTGATAGATTTAGGTTATTCATTGAGCAACCAGAGATTGTTAAAGGTCATATTTATGAACAGAGGCACCCATCAACCAACTAACAATCAACGCTATTTTACGGTATGGCGCTGGCATTTTTATGCAGGCATGTTTGTCGCTCCTTTTTTAGTTATTTTGGCGTGTACAGGGCTTGGGATGATACTCATGTCTAACACCTCAGGGCGAGACAATGACCGTGTGACTGTGCCTACCCCAGAGTCGATGGTGCAAGCACCTGTCGCTACCCAAGCCCCTATCTCCACTCAAGCTAAGAACGCGCTCAACACGCTGCCCGATAGCACATTGGTAAAATACATTGCTCCTCGTGAGAACAATACGGTGGCCTTGTTTCAGGTGGTGTCAGAAGGGCATGACAATATGGTGTCGGTGAATCCTTACACGGCCGATATTGTTGACAGCATACCTACTAATAGTAGTTTGTATAACACTTTTGATGCTATTCATAGTGATTTGCTATTGGGTAAAGTCGGTGACTATATCCAAGAAACCACGGCCTCCTTGACTATTTTAATGATTTTAACGGGATGGTATCTGTGGTGGAAAAAACGTAAATCTTTCAAAGCCATGTTGGTTCCTGATGACAATACCACGCTGAAGAAAAAACGCCCATTTTTTCGAACCATCCATGCGACGCTAGGCAGTTGGATATCTATTGTGTTGTTATTTTTCTGCATTTCAGGCATGGCGTGGGCTGGTATTTGGGGCGAGCGAGTCGTGCAGGCATGGAGCCAATTTCCCGCAGGTAAGTGGGGCGTTGCGCCCATACCGCTTTCAATTGACCCCAGCCATAAACACCATGCTGGTATGGATATGACTAACGCCGCGCCGCACGTTCATGGTGCATCACCAGCCGTGGCTCCCACACATGGTGATGTATTAAACACGGGCAGTACCAAAGATGTACCTTGGGTGCTTGAGTTGACACCGATGCCCGTATCAGGGACGACCATGGGTAAGAATGGTATCGCGCCAAATATACCTATTATGATTGATACGGTGGATCGCTTTGTCCGTGAAATTGGTTTTGAAGGACGTTATCAGATGAATCTACCTCAAGGCTCGACTGGGGTATGGACGATTAGCCAAGATTCCATGAGCTACGATATGAAGAGCCCAACCGCGGATCGTACCGTACATATCGATCGTTATTCGGGTAAGGTTTTAGCAGACATTCGCTTTAATGATTACAATCCCTTTGGCAAATTCATGGCAGCAGGTGCCGCTATTCATATGGGTACGCTGGGATTATGGAGCGTGCTTGCCAACGTTTTATTTTGCCTATCGGTCATTGCTATTTCTGTGAGCGGTTATGTTATGTGGTGGCAACGCCGTCCACGTCATTCCAGTGAAAAAGTGGGGCTAAACCCACCAGCACGCGGTCAAAGTTTTTCTATCTGGTGGCCGTTTGCAATTCCCTTACTGCTTGTGTCTATTATTTTTCCAACCGCAATTATTGCTATTATCGTCATAGGATTATTGGACTTTTTGGTGATATCGCGTGTTGGATTTCTACAGAAACTATTAAAATAAAAAATCGACTCTTGCTTGTGATGAAAAAATGGGTGTCTTCTAGAAGACACCCATTTTTTAGCCTTATTGCTCTATTCTTAAATATTTATGCTTCAGACCATATGTATACCATTTCCAAAAATTTGGGTAGCAAGGAAGAGGAGTGCAAGTACTATTTTTTATAGAATAAGCGAGATTGACGTCGCTAATCATGCTTTTTGGGATTGGTATTACTTCAACATAGAGATGGCATCGGTACTGGCGCGTTGACGTTCTTCAGCATTCAGCTCGATCAATTTCCCCTCTTTCATCAGCAGCAATCGATCCGCATGCTCAAAGTAGCTGTCATCATGACTGATAATAAAAAGGGTTTTACCCAGCGCTTTTAGCTCAGGAATCAATGATTGATAGAATACGCGACGAAAAGCAGGGTCTTGGTCAGCAGCCCATTCGTCAAGTAACAGTATGTCCTTATGTTCAGCAACAGAGATTAACATAGCCAATCGTTTACGTTGTCCCTGCGATAATTTGTCCGTAGATAAGCGATGATCCGTCACACTGACTTTATCTTGCAAATTTAATTTATGCAGCCAAGTGGTTACTAGCGTCATATCAGGATCGCTGCCATGACTGCCAATCAATTGTTTAAAAAGATGCTGATCGCTAAAAATGGCAGAAAAAAGCTGTCGATAATCGGTATTATTTTTGGAGTCAATAAGCTGATTGTCTATATGTACAGAGCCAGTGGTAGGGGTAAAAATGCCTGTAATAATCTTTGCAAGGGTGGATTTACCGCTACCATTCGCACCAATCAAAAAGACCACATCGCCACGTCTTAAAGTGAGATTGACGTCTTGTAATATATCATTTGAGTGAGCGGTTTTTTCTGTTACTAAGGCAGACGTATCAGCATCACTGTTGTCGTAACGGTAGTGAATATCGGTCAAAGAAATAGAGTGCCAGTCTGTTGCGGCGGTGTCAGTGGCAAACGCTGAATGATAATCCGCTAGCTCCAATGATTGTATTTTGTCCAAGGCAACTTGCGCTGTTTGCATGGTTGGATAAGCACCAACCGCATGGAGCAGAGGTGACTGCATAAATAGAATGGTTAAAGAAAAAGTGGTCGCTACGCCCATGGGTATATCAAGATAGTTGGATACGGCAAACACCACACCAATCGCTGCAAACATCATGATGTTCGACCAGTTCACTGCCGATAAATGATACGTATCCGCTTTAATAATTCGCTCTTGATAAAACTGGGCATGATTTAAAAAATCATGTTTGTAGAGTTTTTCGGCGCGGTGATGGTTCAATGCTAGCTCTTTACGGCCCTCTATTATAGATTGATAATCTGCATATAACTCATCATTGATCTCCCTGATGGCGGTGAGATGGTGATAGACATGTTTGACCAGAATAGTACTTATCCAAATGGTCATCACAATCCAAACCATGATAATCAGTAATAGTGGCAATGACAGCCAGCCCAAATAAAGAGCGACCCCAGTAGATAAAATAACCCCTTGTACCAATTCTGGCATGCGGACAAAGGCAACGGTAATTGATTGAATGTCTGAAGACAGACTAGCGAGTAATCGCGCACTACCTAAATGATCTATTTGTGGGACGTTGGTATCGATGATTTGTTTGACCAGCTTGGTTCTGAGCTCATAGACAAACTTGTGACCAAGACGGGTTAAGGCATATTGTGATAAAAAAGTAGTGACCAATAGCAGGACAACCAAGGCTGAAAATTGACCCAAACTTGCCCACGATAAGGTATTAAAAACAGGCTGACTAATAAAGGTGTGATTGATGAAAGCGATGATGCCCACACTGACAGCCGCATTAACCAAATTAAGAAAGATAACTTTAAGAAAGGGCAGGCGATAGTGTGCCCAAATCATATGGTATAAAGAAACGGTGGTGCGAGAGGACATAATGGCTCAATAATAAAATGGTTTTTTGCGTATTTTTGATGGCATAAAAGGGAGTAGGTGGTGCCTAATCCCTTTTATCTAAGTCTTATAAACGTGGTTTAATCTGCATGTCTTAAAAGTCGAAAGTCGCTGATACTTTTAGGGCAGTAGGCTCACTGGCATTTAAATACCCAGCACCCGCATAACCACCCACTGATTGCCAATAGTCCTCTCCTGTCACGTTAGTAACCACGCCTTTTAGCGTCACGTCTTGTCCAGCAAGCATGGTTTTGTAGCGAGCACCTAGATCTAGCGTGGTATAACCGTCGACTTTTAAGCTATTGGCGGCATCGGCATAACGTGCGCCTGTGTGAATGATATCACCGGTCACCGTCAATCCTTCAACTGCTGCCAAATCATATTCTAGGTTGACGTTGCTTTGTAGCGTTGGCAGTCCGATGACTCGGTTGCCGTCTAACGTCACATCGCCTGTGTCTTTTTGCTCAGCATTTAAGTAAGTAACACCAGCATTGAAGCGCATGTTTTCGCTCGGGCTACCAAATACAGTTAATTCCACCCCTTGATGGCGATTTTCTCCAGCAGCGGTAAACGTGTTTGAGTCATTGATATAAGCACGCGGCTCATCAGTGCGGAATATCGCCAAACTACTGCCGATCAGACCATTGTCATACTTAACGCCAACCTCAGTTTGCTCACTCACATAAGGGTCTAAATCTTGACCACCATTGGTGACAGCACCGCTACTATTAGTCAGAGGTGCCCTTGCGCCTGGCGCTAGGCTTTCGATATAGTTACCATAAACAGACCAGTCCATGCTCGGTTGATAGACGATACCGATACTTGGTGTCCACTCACTTTTATCGTAATCAGCAGTTTGTACTTGATTATTAGGATCATAGCTGGTGGTTTTTATATTCTGATGACGCACGCCTAAGGTAGTTTTTAATTTGTCATCGAACAGTGATACGGTGTCAGCTAGCGCAAAGCTTTGGAATTGCTTCTCGTTGGTTAGTTTTGGATCGTCTAAGTTACCACCGAAGATTGCTGTGCTTGTAAAAGGGACCTCAGCGTAGTCGGTAGGATGGTACAAATTGGTCCTGGGTTGATTACCAAAATCATAGGCGAACGCCCCTTTTTCTTCTTGGTCATAGAGATCCGCTGCTAGTACCCAATTATGAGCCACTTCACCTGTTTGCCATTTACCACGCAGACCGAGCTCAGCACTTTGTACCAAATCTTTTCTAGAATTATCAAAGCGATAAAACGTACCTGCACCATCAACATTGTTGACGGTTAGATTGGCCAGTGAGTTTTCTTCCTCACCACTTCGCACACCGTAAGCACCATAAGCGGTAATATTATCAGTAAAATCATATTCTCCTCGAATGGTACCAAAGACATCTTCTTCATCTGAATACGTCCAAGGCTGCGCCCAATTCTTTGAGCCGTCTGGTGCTTTTGGTACTCTAGAAACACCAGCAAGTGTGACACTAGGACGAGTCTCTGTCAGTTTGTTGTCTTGCCAGCCCAAATCTGCTGACAGTCGATACTGATCGCCTCTATAATCTAATCCCAACGCTGCCAGACCCAGTGTTGAGGATTCATCATCAATCGCGCTGTCGCCATCTTGATAAGCGGCATTAAAGCGAACGCCAAACGCATCATCAGTACCAAAGCGATCACTGAGGTCTACGGCAACTTTGCCTTGATCGCCCTGACCATAACCGAGTGTCACCTTACGTAGCGGGTCATTGCCAGCTCGTTTGGGCAGCAGGTTAATCGTACCACCAGCGTTACCACCACTGGGTGCTGCACCATTGAGCATGGCGGATGCCCCGCGCTGAACCTCAACGCGCTCAAACAATTCAGTAGCGATATATTGCCTTGGTAATATGCCGTATAGACCGTTATACATGGTGTCATCAGAAGTTGTGACAAAGCCGCGCATAAAGTACGCTTCTTGAAAGTTGCCAAAGCCTCTAGCGACACGAACAGTCGGGTCTTTTTTGAGCAGGTCGCCCACACTTTGGGCTTGTTGATTGCCGATATACTCATTGGTATATGAGGTAGTGGAGAACGGCGTGTCCATGATGTCTTGGTTGCCCAAGATTCCGACACGGCTTCCTGTCGCTACTTGACCACCTTCATAGGCATCTGGCAAGCCATCGGCTGATGCATCAGCACTACTGGTCACGACAATCTCATCGAGTACCACGCTTGGGGTATCGGATTGAGCGTCAGCATTTAAATCTGTTTGTGCCCACGCAGCTTGACTTGCACCCAGTAATATTACCGATGTAGACAGACAAGATGAGCACAGCGATTTTAGTAAAAACGGATGGTGAGAGATACTCAAAAGATTAGGGCGAAATAAAGCGGAGTATAAGCGAGACAGTTGCATGAATATTTCCAGCACATAGATTAAATGCTTATTATAATGATAATCATTTTCATTACAATGTATTACTGGATTAAATCTCAATATATTTTTATCGTGTTAAGTGTACGTTTTTGTTAGGCAAAGTAGTAAGTCGTCTAAAGTTGGTCAGTCGCGCTATGTTGATTAGTTACGCTATGACAGCAGCAACGATTGTTATTAGCTCAATTTAGCAGTCAGCACAAGTGGTTGATAAGTGGCTAAATACTTTCTATCTATAATTAAACATCTGCTATTCATAAAAAGGCGCTTTTTATAAAGACATGCTACTTATAAAAAAGATAGTGATTACTGCGCACGCCAATAGACTTTGATAACCATGTCCTGACTTGATAGACCCAGTGTTGATTTTAATTGCTGTCGTAATGCTTTGATATCCGCTGCTTCCTGAGCGGTCCATACTTTGTCAATTTTGAGAGGCAGTTTCGCAAATTGTGTATTTAATAATGCCATTATTTGCTCAGTAATATCAGTCGTTGGGGTATTAATCAGATGGCACAAATTGTCTTGCAAAAAATGTGCATTATGGCGCAGTTGATGATTGAGCGTTAGCGTGTGTAAATAACGGATGTCCTCTGGATCATTAGTTATGGCAATGATTAGAGGTGGCAACGGGTTCTACCAGTTTTCTAATAGATTGGCCACCGTCGGCAGAGAGGTTTCATCACAGATGAGTAAGCACTGACCCTCGCTGAGATGTTCTGTCTTCTCTGGATATTCACGCACTGTTTTGATTTGCACGCCACAGTCAAGCGCGCGAGCCTAGTTACCTCCTACTGTATCGCCACGAATGTAGACGTCTATCCACGCTAGGACGGACGAGTTGCTCGAATTTTGCCATACTTTTCGCAAGGTATAATAGCGCTGTAAAGGTTTGTCGCTATCTTTTGAATGGTTTCTTGAATGGTCTTTTGAATGATTTTTCTGGGCGGATAAGCCGTCTGAATCTAGCTCAAACAGATAAGCGTAACCGGGGTGAGAGAGTGGCGTATTATCAGGCGCGGTTACTACTAATCGATACATATTGGGGCTGGCGTAGTAGCCATTGATGACAGTAAAACGCTGTTCTTGAAGCTTGATCGTACGCTTGCCAAGCTTATTGGCAGAGGTTTGCAATAGCGTTATATATTGCTCTTGTAGCGTCATCGACTCACTAATCGGCGTCGTAAAATTGATAAAATATTGACTGCTGAGAGTAGTGGTATTTGCTAAAGCACCGTTGTTATGATTGGTGGTTGTGACATCCATTAATATCCCACATCCGTATATAGCTCTTTTATCGAGGCGATATCATGCTCACTCACTGTCGTGCTAGTAAAGGCATTGATAAACATAGCGAGTTCATCTTGATGCTCTTCATTGACATGACTCATAAACTGATCTTTGTCAGCCATGTCTAACGGTGTTTTATCGATATCGTACTGAGCAAGTGGTTGAGCCATAACATGTCATCCAAGCCAAAAATTCAAATAATCGTTGAACGACATTATATATGTTAATGATAATCATTAACATATATATTACGCTAATAATCCTGTTTATCGATTTACTGTCAGTGAAAGTGGCTCATAAATGAAAGGAGGTGGGCATAGATACGGCTGATAATATCAGTTATGCTATATGACGGTGCTTACTCAAGCAAAGGGCTGGTGTCGACAGTGAAAATAATCAAAACCGAGGGATAGGTATGTCTGCAAGCAAAGAAGAAATCGTCGCCTTTATGACGGCAGAGTTTCCACAAACCAAATGTAGGGTTGAGGCAGTAGATGATAAGGGTTCGACCTTGTCGCACGAGATAGGTATCAATGAGCTGCGACCTGGTGGCACGGTCTCGGGGCCAGTGTTGATGAGTATCGCTGATGTAGCCATTTATGTGGCAATACTGGGAAAAATTGGCATTGTACCGTTGACAGTGACAACGAATCTGACCATCAACTTTTTGCGTAAACCTTCAGCAGAAGCACGCATCATCGCTGACTGCACGTTGATGAAAGTAGGGCGCACACTAATCGTGGCCGAGGTTTCTCTTTATTCAGAAGGCTCTAGCGACTTGGTGGCCCATGTGGTTGGCACTTATTCTGTACCACCAAAACCTAGAGAAAAGACGCAGATAGTTAATCCACTATAAATTAGATGACGTTATCAATTTTCTATAGCTGCAAACGACGTAATCTAAGTGCATTACCAATGACGGACACTGACGATAAGCTCATGGCTGCTGCCGCTATCATCGGGCTCAGCAGTAGTCCAAAAGTCGGATACAGTAAACCTGCGGCAATCGGTATGCCAATGGCGTTATAGATAAAAGCAAAGAATAGGTTTTGTCTGATATTACGCATAGTCGCATGGCTAAGCTTATAAGCTTTGGCAATCCCCATCAGATCCCCTTTGACGAGAGTAATGCTCGCGCTTTCCATCGCCACATCGGTACCAGTACCCATAGCGATACCGACATTCGCTTGCGCCAAGGCAGGGGCGTCATTGATACCGTCTCCTGCCATCGCCACCATTTTACCGCTGTCTTGCATCTCTTTAACGATGCGGTTTTTATCCTCTGGTGAGACATCGGCATGGACGTCATCAATGCCTAATTTATTAGCGACCGCTTGCGCCGTTTTTTCGTTGTCGCCCGTCAGCATCACGACTTTTAGTCCTGCGCTATGTAGCAGTTTTATCGCATCGGCAGTGCTTGGCTTGATTGGGTCAGCCACTGAAACTATACCAGCCGCTTTGCCATCTATAGCGACAAACATGACCGTTTCACCGTCCTTTCTACGGACGTCAGCTTTAGTAGACAAATCCTGATCGAAGCTGTTTAAACTCTCCATAAGCTTTGAGTTGCCGATTGCGACTTGCTTGCCATTGACTAGCGCTTGTACGCCTTCGCCCGTTGTGGAATTAAAATCGCTGGCTTTGGGAATAGTAAGCGACTTGTCCTTAGCCGCTCTGACGATAGCTTCTGCTAAAGGGTGCTCGCTCGCGCTTTCAACAGCGGCGACAAGCGCTAAAAACTCATCTTCGTCTTGACCTAATAACGCATCGATGGCCGTTAATTCGGGTTTACCAGCAGTTAGCGTGCCTGTTTTGTCAACGACAATGGTGTCAACTTTTTCCATACTCTCAAGCGCTTCAGCGTTTTTGATGAGTACGCCATTTTGTGCGCCTTTCCCCGTGCCAACCATAATGGACATTGGGGTCGCCAATCCTAGCGCGCAGGGACAAGCAATAATCAATACGGCAATCGCGTTAACAATAGCAAACGCCATCGCGGGAGTAGGTCCAAAAATCGCCCAAACGATAAAGGTGATGACTGAGCAGATAAGCACAATCGGCACGAACCAACCAGCGACTTGATCGACTATTTTTTGTATTGGTGCGCGACTACGCTGAGCTTCAGCCACCATTTGTACGATTTTGGACAAAACCGTATCATCGCCGACATTGACCGCTTCGATTAATAAGGTACCAGTGCCGTTGACGGTGCCGCCAGTAACCGTATCGCCTGTGACTTTCGCGACCGCCAGTGGCTCACCAGTGACCATCGATTCGTCAACATTACTATTACCTTCAATGACCGTGCCATCTACGGGGAGTTTTTCACCGGGTTTGACGCGCAACTTATCGCCACTGATGACTTCTTCTAGAGGGACTTCTACTTCAGCACCACTTTCATCGACTCGTCTGGCTGTTGGTGGTGCCAGCTCAAGTAATGCTCGAATCGCGCCTGACGTTTGACTTCTGGCTTTAAGCTCTAGCACTTGACCTAATAATACTAAGGTAGTGATAACCGCAGCGGCTTCGTAATAGACGCCAACTTGACCCGCTGAGTCTCTAAAGCTGTCTGGGAAAATATCAGGAAAGAAAGTCGCCACAATACTAAAGCCATAGGCCGCACCAACCCCTATAGCGATTAAGGTAAACATATTGAGATTACGGCTTTTTATCGATTGCCAACCGCGTACGAAGAAAGGCGCTGCACCCCAAACGACAACAGGAGTGGCTAGCGCGAGCTGTATCCACTGCGCGACTTGCGAGGAGATATCGTATTGACCAATAGTCCTCAGATCTACCCCGACCATATCGCTCATGGCGTATAAGAATAGTGGGATAGTCAGTACGGTACAGATCCAAAACCGACGGCTCATGTCATCGAGCTCTGAGGTATCCTCTTCACCGATAGTAATCGTCTCGGGTTCTAACGCCATACCGCATATGGGACAGCCGCTATTTTCGATGTCTCTGACTTCAGGGTGCATGGGACAGGTATACACCGTGCCCTCATAATCGGTGGGTACTTTGTCGTACTTGCCGCCTTTGACAGATTTTACTTCGCTGTTATTAGATGCTGTATGGCTTCCATGACAGTGTGCATGACTGTCTTCATTGTCTTTGGCGTCAGTGACCTTTTTAACAATTTCGTCTTCAGGCTGAAGGAACATGCCACATATCGGGCAGTCACTTTTTTCAGCATCTCTAACTTCCGGATGCATTGGGCAAATATAGACCGTACCTTTATAACCAGCAGGTACTTTGTCATACTGTCCGCCTTTCATAGGCTTTACTGTAGCACTCTTATTGCTAGTATCTGCTCCATGACCATGCGCGTGAGTGCCTTCATTGTCATTGGTAGTATCGACTGTGTCTGTAGGTTTGAGAGCCATGCCGCATATTGGACAGCCACTATCCTCAACCTCTCTGACTTCAGGATGCATAGGACAAGTATAGATTGTGCCACTATATCCAGCAGGTACTTTGTCGTACTGTTTGCCTTTTATAGATTTAGTATCATCAATATGTTTCATAAGACCACTCCTTTGCCACATTTGAATGTTCAACAGACCCTAATATGGCAAAAAACAGTAGGGTAAATACTAAACAGACAGCCATCATCCACCAACTCATCCCATGCATCATTGATCCGTTCATCATTCCATACGTATATCCGTTCATCATACCGTGCATCATAATAACTATTACAAAGGCTCCTTATGGTTATTTCCTTATTATGAGTAATGATATAGCACTGGGGTGTGAACTTATACCTCTTAATGGTTTACTTACTTAACGACACCTAATACGGAATGCTCAAAATTTATGACTATTTACTCAAGCTCTTCAATAAGCTGCTGCATCTCACCAATTTCACGCTTTTGCGCCTCGATAATGTCATCAGCCAACTGACGCACGCGTGGATCTTCGATATCAGCACGACTACTGGTCAAAATAGCAATGGAATGATGCGGAATCATCGCTTGCATCCAGTCTACTTGGTCGACAGTTTGCTGCGAGCGCACGCCCCATAAACCAAAGGCAAATAATACGACGCTAACCCCATAAACCATCAAGTTTATCTTGGTTTTTTTATACATATTGGTCATAAATGCCAGCATAATAATGGCCATTATCGCACCCATATACAACGCCATGTAAGCACGGGTCTCACTAAAGTAGATATGATCCCATTGATACGTATTAAAATACATCATGATAAACATCACGACGGTAGAGGTTAAAATCATCAACGTAAACTTTATATATGGATTCATCTGATGCTGATTATTATTCATATTTATTCCTTATAAAAATAAAAGTATCCTAATAGCCATTTTATACACTTACCATCTACAGTCTCAAAAGCAATCTATCTTTAAAACCAAAACATCAGACCAGCGGTCACACTACTAGAATCAACCGCTTGGTTTTGTTGACGTCGTAGATCTCGTGCATCTCCTAGAGCCGACTCATAACTAAAGCCAACATAAGGAGATAGCTGACGATTTAGGGTCTCATAAGTGAGCCTAACTTCAGTCTCAAATTCGTTAAATCCTTTAGTAATACCGTTATCGGTATCTTCTTTGCTAAAGGCGGTCAGCTCTATTTCTGGTATCACGACCCAATGCTGATCTAAACGCCACTCGTATGCTGTGCCTAAGTCCAGACGAACTTGACCGTCGGTATATAAATAAGCTCTCGCATCCGTTTCGACAAAGTAGGGCGCTGTACCTACAATACCTGCCATGACTGCGGATTTGTCGTTTTGGGTATCATAAGCAATACCCGCTTCGCCATTCCAAAAGATACCGAGCGGCTTCCAGTAAGCGAGTGAGGTTAGGCTGTCGATTTCTTTGTCGTCTTTGGTTTGCGCGCTGCCTTCAGTGCGGAGAGTGATACGGTTACTGTCAGTACCGTACCAGCCTTCAGCTTCAAAATTGATTTGATCCTCATCGAACTGGTAGCCCAGCTTGTCTACGGATACGCCCCATAACGGCATACTACCCATCATCATAGGTTTGCCAAATTCTCCGTAGCCTACGCCATTTGAGTAATCTGGACTGCGAGCATCGACTGGCGCCGCGCCGCCTTGCATACCTGACATATCCATACTGCCATGATCCATACCCAACATATCCATGCTGCTGTGATCCATATCTGACATATCACCCGACATATCCATACTGCTATGATCCATATCTGACATATCACCTGACATATCCATGCCGCTATGATCCATATTCGACATATCACCTGACATGTCCATGCTGCTATGATCCATATTCGACATGTCAGCAGCGTTTGCTAAAGGTGACAGGAGTAGTAGCAAAGATGACACTCCAATGAATGGCAGACTGCTCTTGATTGTTTTCATAATAAGCCTCGTATTCTACAATTCATTAAACAACGGCAACTTCTCTAAACATACCCGCTTCCATGTGATAAAGCAGATGGCAATGCCACGCCCATCGTCCTGCTTCACCTGTGACATCGAAACTAATCTTTTGCGCAGGTTGTACGACAATCGTATGTTTGCGGACTTGAAAGTCTCCAGATGGCGTGCGTAGATCGCTCCACATACCATGCAAATGCATAGGGTGGTTCATCATGGTGTCATTGACTAAGGTAATGCGGACGCGCTCACCGGGCTTAATATTGACCGGCGCCGCGTCTTTAAACATAACGCCGTCTAGTGCCCAAATATAACGCTCCATGTTGCCTGTCAGATGTATTTCAATCTCTCTGGTAGGTTTGCGCTGCTCGCCCAATACTTGCTCGTCTACAGAGCGTAATTGATGATAAGTCAGCACATCTCTATCAATATTACGTAGATTAATACCGGGGTCATCGAGGTTCATACGCGGACTATCGACGCGCATATCGGACTTAAAGTCATATTCTGTTTTGGCGTGTTTTGCTTTGTAGCCTTTATCGCCCATGGCTCCCATCATATCTGCCATGGTGAGCCATTCGATTTTGTCCATGACGGGTACAGCCGCGCGTGCGCCTTTTTTGGTAGCCAGCGTGGTAGCGACAAAACCTGAGCGGTCTATGTTTTGGGCAAATATCGTATGCGCGTCTTTAGTAGGCGTGACGATGACGTCATAAGTCTCAGCTACACCGATACGGAAGTCATCGACATCAACAGGTACGACATCGTTACCATCGGTTGCGACGACGGTCATTTTGAGACCGGGGATACGCACATCAAATATGGTCTGCGCTGAGCCATTGATAAAGCGTAGTTTGACGGGTTGTCCAGCTTTGACGAGTTGTGACCAGTTAGCCGCTGTCGTTTTACCATTCATCAGATAAGTAAAGGTGTTTTCACCAGACAGATCTGTAAAATCTGTCGGCATCATGCGCATCTTGTTCCACATTTTACGCTTATCAAAAGCTGTCTTTAAATCCGTGGCGGCAATATCAGACAACAGCTTTTTGAAGTCTGGCAAATGATAATTATCAAAGTCAGCACGCTGTTTTAATAGTTTCAATAAATTGTGCGGGTCGCGGTGCGTCCAATCACTGAGCAAAATAACATGATCTTCTGCAATAGGATGACGCTCGCGTCCTTTCGGCTCAATGACAATAGCGCCGCGCATACCGGTTTGTTCTTGAAAGCCCGTATGCGAGTGATACCAATAAGTACCTGACTGCACTAACTTGAATTTATAAGTAAATGTACTATTGGCCGGAATACCATCGAAGCTAATGCCGGGTACGCCGTCCATTTCGAACGGAACGAGTAAGCCATGCCAATGAATAGAGGTGGACTCATTCATCTGATTATGGACACGGATGACTACGGTCTCGCCCTCGACCATCTTAAGCGTTGGCGCTGGTAAGGAGTCATTGATGAGTGTCGCCATACTCGATTTGCCATTAACGATAATGGGCTTTTTGCTGACATAAAGATCAAACTCGTTGCCCGTTAATATAGGGACGACATGATCGGCTTTATCACTGTTAACGACGGCATTTTGCTGGCCTTTACCTAGAGCGCTATTGGCAATAGACGGCAGCGTGGATAGCATTGACGCACCAAGCAGGGTCGATGACCCTGTCAAAAAACGCCGGCGGTTAAGCATGTTTTTATTATTCATAATATTGACCTAATTTATCTTATTAAAAACCCAGCCTACTACTGAGACTTATTCACTATTTAAACCAAAGCTATAACTGCGCCTCTGGAGAGTCAATGTCAGCATAAACCGCTGTTGAGCCATCTTTATTAAGCTGCATCACTTGATAAGGCATAAATTTATTTTGATATTCCATACCAGGACTGCCCATTGGCATACCGGGTACCGCAAGGCCAATCGCACCTTTGGGCGGGTTCTCTAAGAATTTAGCCATGTATTTCGCGGGGACATGCCCCTCAAAGACGAAACCGTCTGTGGTGACAGCTGTATGGCAAGAGCGCATTTGCTGCGGCACGCTATAGCGGTCTTT
Source organism: Psychrobacter okhotskensis (assembly GCF_013248965.1). Classification (GTDB taxonomy): domain Bacteria; phylum Pseudomonadota; class Gammaproteobacteria; order Pseudomonadales; family Moraxellaceae; genus Psychrobacter; species Psychrobacter okhotskensis. Next base: position 120,609 of record NZ_JABRVQ010000007.1, read on the forward strand.
GAATAAGGACAGGTCATCAACATCATGCGCGGTCGCATTCAGCCCATTATTTTGAGCATAACCGACCCATTCTTTACAGCAGCCACAATTGGCATCTTTATAAACCGTGGCAGAGACATTTTTTAGGATAGTAGATTGGCTATTTGAATGCGTACTGACAGGCATCATCTGGGGTTGTGATTGCTCACTTTGCTTACTCTGATTCGTTTGCACGACTTGTGTCGAAGTAGATGGCTCAGGCGCTGGTTTTGTATCGGCAGCCGTGCTGTTAGGGTTACAAGCGGCAAGCGTTAACGATAATGGCAATACCGTGAGCGCTGAAAGAACACGACCAGATACCCGGTTATGTCCATTAATAAATATATTGGTATAGCGTCTCATAAAACCACTCCTGAGCGTCTGTTTGTCTATTTGATAATCTAAACTCTCTAAACTCTCTAAACTCTCTAAACTCTCTCGCCGAATAAAGTAGTACACATACCGTTCAAACCACAAAAGGCAGCACTCTGTAGCACTGCTTTTTATTCAATAATGAATGATATATTTAATGTTGCATTCCAGCCCCATCGTCTGACATGTCCATCATGTCGCTATTGAGTGACATATCGAGCATGTCGTCATCCAGTCTAGTCGTCAGCATGGTATATTGATTTTCATTTAATTCAGGTAATGATCTAATAAAAGCCACCATTGCCCACATTCTCTCGTCATCGTGAGAAGCGCCCCATGCTGGCATGCCCGAAGCCATAATTCCGTGCTTGATAGCCCAAAAGCTTTGCTTGGCACCAGCATCGGTTTTATAACGGTCAACCACCTCTACATTGGTAAAGTTGGGCGGTTTAGGGTAGAGACTGGCGCTAAAGTCGGTGCTTTCTACCCCGGGAGACAAATGACAGCCTGCACACATGTCTTTGTAATCGGCACCGCCTGAACTGATCATTTCTACTTTTTCTAAATTTGGCACCACGATACTTTTACTGGCATTCGCTATCGAGCGATTACGAGCTGTTTCTAAAAAATTATAGACCAGTGGGTTATGTGCTTGATCAGCACCAACATTGATAACCCCACTCGTCACCACAACGAACATACCAACCATAGCGACAGCGACAGTAAAAAGTATTCCTAGTAAGAACTTCATAGGCTTATCCTAAAAATCCATTTTTGTTAATAGCTAACGCTCAGTTTTACCTATTAGCCTAACCGCTCTGGTGAGCGCTTGATAAAGACTGCCTATCAATGATTCTGAGCTTATAGGTAATAATACTGAGCTTATAGGATTAATATTTAAGAGTCGCTTTTAGTAGTCACGCAGTGTTTTTGATACATCTGTTTCATTTTGCCCATATTGGCCATCATTGCTTTCATGGCAGGATCATTCATATCCATTTTGCTGTGATCCATTTTTTGCATCATTTGCACGTGCTTTTCCATCTTTTCACAATTCATCTGATCCTTTTCGGCATGCATCTTGGGATCATGTGCTAGCGCTGAGGTTGAAACAACTAAAGCGATAGCGGTTGCGACGATTGATTTAGGCATTGATTTAAATAGTGACATGGTAAGTCCTTTGTTGATTTGGTTTAAGGTCGATAAGACTTTAGAGTATTAAATCAGTCTAAAGCATACGGTATGGATTCTGACAGTGAGATGACAGCAAGATGACAATATTGTCATCTTGCCACTTTTCGTTTTTAATGTGCAACATATTCCTTTAGTATGGATTGCGAGCTACGATTGCGATTCGCACCGTACTTGTCTATGAAATACTTTTCAGATTGCAAATGTTGATCTTGATGCTCAACTTCGCAGGCTACTCGGGCATCGACATAGCGTTGCATTTGAGCGTCAGATATTTTTGCATCATTATGATCTAAGTTTCTTGCAAACTTGGTAACCGCATCGCAGTTATCGATAATTGAAGTGCTGAGTTCGGTCGTATGCGCATTAGCCGCTGACATACCGATAAGCATCGACGTTGATAGCAGTACTGCTTTTTTGAGTGAACGATAACTTTTCATATAAAACCCTTTGCCTATTATTAGATGTTTGAACGAATGACCTGTAAAAATAATGCATAGCCGCTATTCTTATCAGGGATGAGCAACTATGTACTATGGGTATAGATTAGCAAACGGAGACTGACAATCTGATGACGGGCAGGTGACATCTTTGTCAGATAGCAATCAATTTTGTCATTTATGTCAATTTAAGCATCAATCATAACGGTATTGAGGGATTACGATGAAAGTACTATTGGTAGAAGACGAGTTAAAACTTGGGGAGTATATAAAAAAAGGGCTAACAGAAGCAGGCTTCATCGTTGACCATCACATGACAGGCTTAGATGGCTATCATGCCTTGATGACTGAAGAATTTAGTGTGATTGTCATGGATGTCATGCTGCCTGACGTTAGTGGCTTTGAGCTGGTACGTAATTACCGAGCTGCTGGCAAGCATACGCCCGTGCTGTTTTTGACGGCGAAAGATGATTTAAGTGACAAAATAAAAGGGATCGAGATTGGTGGCGATGATTATCTGACCAAGCCTTTTGCCTTTGCAGAATTAATCGTTCGTATCAAAAGCTTGTTAAGGCGCGCCAATCAATCGGACTATAAAAGTACGCTCATGCAAATAGCCGATCTCAAAATGGACATTGCCAAGCGCACTGTGCATAGGGGAGACGCGCCTATTAAACTGACCGCGAAAGAATTTTCCTTGTTACAGTTCATGCTGGAGCGCCGTGGTGAAGTATTACCGCGCTCGGTCATCGCCTCTCAAGTGTGGGACATGAACTTCGACAATGATACCAATGTGATCGATGTGGCGATAAGACGCCTGCGCATAAAAATAGACGACAATCATAATATGAAATTGATACACACTGTACGGGGTATGGGCTACCGATTGGATGCGGTCGATAGCGATACCACTACACACCCCAGTATCGAAGCGCAACATTCTGCCGCTAAGTAAGAAGCCAAGTAACATGAGATATAAATTTGACAACCGCCGCCTACCACTCTTATGGCGCACGGTATTTTTGCTAACGATATTCGTGGTCGTCTCACAAGTCATCATCTATATTTGGGTACAGCGCTCTGTCAAAGGGCATTTTGAACAAATGGATGCTGAGATTATTACCCACGCAGCTTTTAATTTACGTAAGCGAGCAACAGACTCTGATGACCGGCTAACGTTTCAAAACCTACTAAGCTCGCCATCTTCTATAAACCCACTTTCTGAAAAGCCACTTCTTTCAACGGCAACAGAAAGCGCTAACCATCTACATTCTTCTCAGCAAGATTACGATTTAAAGACCATCATTGCTGACAAAGAGGGACGCCTACTATCGAGTACCCCTAGCAACTTTGCCAATGAGCTCAGCGTAGATTTTAACTTATGGTCATTGCAACAGGATAATGACGATCAGCAGTTTGTCATTAATATCAATGACAGACGCTATCGGGCGATGATTATTGAAGACAGTAATATGCTCGCGCTTATCGCCTTACCGATCGACGTGCATCATCAGTATTTATTACAGTTTAATCGCCAGCTCAGTATGATTTTATTTGCGATTACCTTACTGCTGGTTTCCATAGCGGCATTGAGCGTCTATTGGGGTTTTGCACCTTTGGCAACCATCATTCAAAAGATGAAAGGCATTAATCCTGAAAGGTTGGATGAGCGTGTCATCGTTAGTGATATGCCATTGGAACTAAGGCCGCTCGCGGAATCTTATAACGCTATGATGGTCAAGCTCGAAAGTAACTTTGAGTCATTGTCACGGTTTTCGGACAATATCGCTCATGAGCTACGCACGCCAATAGCGACGCTGAGTACACAAACGCAAGTGATGTTGAATAAGCCGCGAAAGGATGAGGAATACATTGAGCAATTGCATCATCAGCACGATACGCTTGAGCAGTTATCAGCCATGATCAATAATATGTTGCTACTGGCAAAAACCCAAAAAGGGCTGAGTGACTCGCAAGTGAGTCGAGTAGATACCGAAAACTTAATCACCAAGCTCACAGACTACTATGAAATGATTGCCGAAGATCGTGACATAACTTTTTCGAAATCAGGAGATTTTAAAACGGTATTAGGGGATGAAGGCTTATTGCAACGGCTGTTTGCCAATCTCATGTCAAATGCCATTTATTATGCGGCCAGTGACAGTGTTATCGCTATATCAGCCACCAGCGTTCCCTTGAGTGCTGCCTCCGATACTCTTGCTCTTAATACGGCTGATGCTTTTTATACAGCTGACACTCTCAATATGGCAAAGAACCATAATCAAATCTCAAAGCAATCTTGGTTAAAAATCACCTTGACGAATCACTTAGAAAAACCGTTAAGTCAAAGTGATGCCGATAAATTATTTGAGAGATTCTATCGTCACGACAAAAGCAGCAGCCAGCATTCAGGGACAGGTTTAGGGTTGTCTATAGTGCAGGCTATCGCCAATGCTCATAAAGGTAGGGTGAGTATCACCATCAGAGATGAGTATACTTTTGAGATTGCGGTAGAACTGTTGCTTGCCTGATGGTTATTCTAAAAAACGAGATTGATGTTTAAAATCGCAGCAATGGAAGTGATGGAAGTGAAACGCTGTCTTAAAAACACGTTAGAGGCTTGACGTGTTGAGGGTTTTACCAGTCAAAAAATCGTTTTAGTCGGCGCTGATAAGCTTAGCAACAGCCTAAATGACCGCTTATATAATCAACAAATGTTATCGTGTTTTAAGGTAACATACTTATTAGCCATTCTCGGTTTAGGGTGTCTTGCTTGACCACTGCTACTATTAAAACAGTGTATAGTCAGTGAAAAGTAATATTGAACCATCAGGCACTGCTGATATCCATTTTTCTTGCTTGCTGTGCCTGCGCAGACAGAGGCGACAAAAAACTGATATCAGCAATAGCGTCGCGTTTTTAGGATATTTTGACTATAGCTATTAAAACAGTACAGCAATTGATAGTGAGCAACAGCTCGGCTACTTTAAGACAATAGGTGACATATGGATGTGTTTTCGTATTGGCAAGGGTTTTACAACAACCTTTGGTTTTGGCAATTTCCTATGGCGACTCTTGCCATTAGTATGGCAGCTTTTTTGGTGGTAGCCATTCCATGGACGGTGGTGGCTTGGTTAGATCCGCTGTCTTTGCGCAAATACAAGATTCAACAAAAACCGTTCGAGATGAAGAAATTCCTGTTGCCTTCGATTGGTCGTATCGTGGTCAAAAACCTCATTTTGGCGACGTTATTAGTGGTTAGTTGGCCACTATTGCAGTTGACTGGCGTCCACAAAGGCACACTGCCTGTTTGGTATATTATCATCGCGCAATTGATATTTTTTGTGCTACTTGATGATTTTTTATACTACTGGATGCATCGCTATATGCATGAGAATAAATGGTTGTTGCGGCATATTCATAGCGTCCATCATCGTATTCGTAATACCTGCGGTATCAATGGTAATTACATGCACTGGATTGAGTATTCATTGACCGCGACGCTCACCTTGGTTGGGCCTATCTTGCTAGGCGCGCATATCTATGTGGTTTGGATGTGGGTCATTCTACGTCAGGTCGAAGGGGCGGATGGACACATTGGTTATGATATTCCTTGGAATCCTGTGCATTTGTTGCCTATGTATCAAGGGCCTATCTATCAAGGGCCTATCTATCACGACTTCCATCATGCCAAATTCAAAGGCAACTATGCTGGCTTTTTACCTTATTTGGATAAATATTTAGGTAAAACGCATATCCCTGCCTATTTACGGTATTTAAAAGCGAAAAAGCAGGGCTTAACGCCGTTAGAAATAGAGCAAGGTGAGTTGCAGGCACAAAAGAACAAAAAGACAGCAACATCATCGATAGGCTTGTCTAAAAAGTCACCTAGTACAGCTCCTAAAGGCCGAGTTAAAACGAAAGCACTCCAAAATAGCAGCGTTTTTGATATTTTCGTACCGAAATGCATCACAGCAATAAGTGCTAATAAAGAGCCAAAGATGATGGCACTCGTTGTATAGCCCATGCCTTTGGTATCTGCGACCCAGTCACCAAGTGCTGTACCAAGCGTCTGCGAAAACATAATGGTCGTCCAGTAAAACACCTCTGCTTTGGGCTTGCTAATACTATCGATGGCAATGCTGCCCATCGTTTTTTGCCATATGACTAAACATACCCCAAGTAGCGCTACCAGTAACGCTGAGCCGCCAGCGTAGCCGATTCCTAGTGATCTCGTCACGTAATCTGCTATCGTTGTTCCTAAGGTCGTTGTCGCAATAATCGTCGTCCAATATAACCATTTATTAAACGAATTGGCTTTGATTTGAGTGGCAACTGCTATGCCAAATAGCACAGCGAATATACCAGTACTGACGATGTAGCCTAGGTTGAGCGACATGGATAAGGCGTCGCCTGCCGTCTCACCAAGTGTCGTAGCAGCTACTTTGATTATCCAAAAAAGCAGGGTAACCTCTGGAACTTTGGACAAAGCATTTAATAGGGAATCATTATCTGCAGCGGTGGATGGGTATTGAGTGTTTAAGGTTGTATTCATGTGTGGATTCACTCTATCGATAAGCAAATTAAGGGTCATGTTATTGACATGACTAAATTATCAATAGAGGTGTTAAGAAAGTGTCAAGATAGGGCCTTCTAAATTCATTGAAATTTTTTGACAAAAAAACCCTATAAATTATAGGGCAGAAGGCTTGAGCGAGTTTGTGCTATAGTCGATTCAATGTAAAAGTAGTACAAGGCAACCAAGTGTAGATGTATATGTGATACTTCAAGCGAGGTTAACGCTGTAATACTTTTATAGTGGAATGACTATAATAGCTATTTGACTGAATCAACTGTGCTGCTTAAAGTAAGGTTGTGAGCTTTGAGACGGGCCGTTCGTTTAAAAAATACGCTGGCAAGCGCACAGGTAATTGTTAGTGAAAGCAGCATTGATACCAATGTGTGGCTAAAAAAATGATCGCCAAACAGCATTTTATACATCCCCATTGTCCAGCCTAAGACAGTCACTATTTCAAATATTCTATAGCGGTACTTATGCAAAGTGGGTAAGAATGCTAAACCATACAAAGAAAATCCTGCGCTAGCGTGAGCGGCTGGGAAGCACTTGGCAGGCGTATTCGCGACTATATTTTGCCAAATATCTAGATAAGGAAGCTCGCCACCAAACAGTGTCAAATGATTGGGACAACTGACATGGGTGACTCCTTTTAAGAGTGCAATGCTAGAAGGTACGACGATAAGGATAGTCAGCAGATAACTTATTTCACGAACCGATAAAGGAATAATAAATCTGTCGAGCTTGCCATAATGGATGGTAGAAGTAGTGCTCGAAGGTTGTCTGTATTTGATAATTAAAATCGTGATTAAGTAGATAGCTGAGAAGATTAATAGCGCTTTAGGTCCATCATAAAAGATAAAAGCGTAAGGCTGAGCACCTTTTTGGAGGAGCCATTGACCGTTGGTATAGAAAAGCTCACTAATACGAATATCAAACTGGCTGTGCTCAAAGGTTAGAGCGGCAATAATGGTCAAGCAAAGGAGCTTCAGCCACATCCAATCGGTCAGGTTATTTTTTAGAGTCATTGAGGCGCCTTACTCAATTTATTAAGTTGTCGTTTATTAAGTTGCAAACGCTTAAGCTATAAAACTGATGTTTTATTCAAAATAACAGGTTTATTAAGGCCATTGTCCACAACACAAACAGCAGTAATAACGCTAAAAACTGGGCAGCAGAGCCGACATCTTTGGCTATTTTTGCTAAGGGATGTTGCTCGGTTGAGGTATGATCGACACTGGCTTCAATACCTGTATTAATCAACTCAACAATGAGGGATAAAAAGGAAGCAACCACCAGCATCATTTTTATACCGATATTAAAAGGCATAAATATAATGGCTATGAATAATACGAGATTGAGCCAGAAAACTTGTCTAAACGCTGCTTCAAACTGATAAGCCGCTTTAAAACCATCTATAGAATATCCTGTGGCTTTTAAAATACGCGCCAAACCTGTTTTACCTTTAGCATTACTCGCAAAGCTATCTACTACAAGAAAATCACCAGATACTGGCTGATTTTTATAATCAGGATGTGCGGCATCATGATCGAGAGTAATAGGTTTGAGGTTATTCATATTAGTTGCTTACTGGTCATTTAGATTAGAGTGGCTGGCAGAATCTTAAGTATATGACGAGGCACGTTAAGAAAGCGTTAAGGCACATTACAGCCGTAGTCCAGGCATGGTCCAGCCATAGTTCAGCCATTATAGGCAGCGCAAGATAATATCGAGACATCACGCCCAGCTGATATCCATGTTTCTTGCTTGCTGTGCCTGCGCAGACAGAGGTGACAAAAAACTGCTATCAGCAATACCGTGGCATTTTTAGGAGATTTTGACTATAGATTGCACCTGCTAAAAAGCAGTAGCTGACACCTAATTTTACTAGGGTATCGGCTACTGCTGCTGATTGAAGTTAGAGTGAAAATACAATAAAAGTAAAAAAATAATAAAAAGTGCAATCACCGATATAGTTATTGTTGTGATGATCCCAGTGTAGGAGGTCACTGGTTAGCACTTGGGTATCAGTATGTGCTTAGCGCTGTTAAGAAAGCGTTAAGATAACGCTTTTTCATTGGGGCGTGTTGAACATTCGCAAATAGTCTCTGTCAGTGCCATGGTCGAATGTTCAACACGTCCTAGCTTCCTAAGCATTATTTATCGCTACAATGATTTTTTAATGAAAATTATGCCACTGTCATCGTTATTTATAATAAATACTAAAGGTACTGCCGCCTGTGGTATTGGCTTGATGGGTCAGTTGCCAGCCCATATGCGTCATGATGCGCTGCACGATGCTAAGACCCAGTCCTGTACCCTCAACTTTATAGCTCGCATAATCGTCAGCCAGTAAATCTGTAGATAATGGAGTGCTATCATTCTGCTGATCTAAACGCTCAAATCTCTCATACAGCAACGGCATCATAGACTCGGGAATGCCTAGGCCTGTATCGGTGACCGTTATTTTTTCTGCATCAATAGTGACTTTGACTTCACCATCATCTGTGTATTGAAAGGCATTCTTAATCAGATTACCCAGCGCCATTTTTAACAGTTCAGGGCGCACATTAGCAGAATACTCTTGTTCAGCGACTACGGTATAAGTCACCGTTTTATAACGCAGCAGATACTTTAAGCGCTCTAATTCATTGACAGCGATGTTATTAATAGAGGTTTGCGGTGCGTCCAGTTTTTCAGGGGCGCGCGAGAGTAGCAACAACGCGCTGATAATCTCGGAGGTTTCTTTAGCAGTCGTACTAATACGCTCAGTAAATTCACTCAAATAGTGATCGCTTGCTAATTGGGAGGCCAGTACTTCTGACGCACCCATAATAATCGTTAAAGGCGTGCGCAATTCGTGGCTTACATCACCGGTAAATAGCTGCTCACGTTTGAGGTACTGCTCTAACTTATGGTTTTTCTGATCAATCGCTCGTGCTAAGACGCCAACCTCCGACGGCAAATGAGTCAATTCGGTTAAATTTTGGTGATCGTTTTCTACCGCTTGTTTTAGATCTAGTAGCGGCTTAGTAATCTGCTTTGAGGATAGCTGAGAGAATATGATGGCAATCAGCAAGCTTAAAATAACAGCCACTCTCAAGGCATTGGCAAAGATGTCTTCTAAATGTTCAAAGATGGCTAAAACAGGGTAGTTTGCCAATACCATTTCTCTGTCTTCTAAGTAAGTCAAAATAAATTTCTGTTTATTTTGCTGATAAGCAAAGAAGTGCAGGTTGGTTCTGGTCGTACCTGTTTTAGTGTTAACCGTGACAGAGGTTTCTTGCACTTTATCATCGGCCATAGTTTTCAAATCTTCAGGCGCAGTATCATAGCGGTAAATTTTGATACCTGGATCTGCCACATAGACAGCCAGCTCGCCTTCTTTTTCTTGACTCAGCTCTAGCTGCTGTAGCAGGCGTGCCTTGATCAGATCTTGCTCCATCCTCGTCTCTGCATACACAAAAATGCTGACGAAAGTCGCGCACAGTAGTACGGCAAATAAAAAGTATGATATTCGAAACTTGTTAACGATAGAGTCAATTCTGAACATAGCATCACTTCGTAGTGGCAAAGGTAGTAAAGGTAGTAAACAGATTTTACACTTTATCTGGGTCAATAATCTGATAACCAACACCAGGCACCGTCACTATCATAATGTCAGCAAACGGCTTATCGACTTGTGCACGCACACTGTGCATATGGGTACGCAGTGCATCGCTACTAGGAATATCCTCACCCCATACCTTTTCCTCCAGTTCGCTTTTACTGACGACTCGGGGCGACGCATTCATCAAAGCTTCTAATATTTTAAACCCTGTTGGTGTCAGTTTTAACGCTTTGCCTTCTCGGGTAATCGTGTGTTCCTCTGTATTCAAGGACAATTTGCCGATATTGATACTGTGATGAAAATGGTCGTCTTGATGGCGACGTATAAGCGCTTTGATGCGAGATTCTAGCTCAATGAGTGAGAAAGGCTTGACCAGATAATCATCAGCGCCACTATCGAAGCCTGCAACTTTATCCAAAATCGTATCGCGAGCAGTTAGCATCAATACAGGGGTTTTGTTGTGGAAGTCTTCTCTGAGTTTTTTGCACAGTTTTGTACCATCCATACCCGGTAGCATGACATCCAATAAGATAACGTCGTAGCGATTGTTCGAAGCCAGTGTTAAGCCACTAATGCCGTTATGCGCATTGTCTAATGCAAAGCCTTTAGGCTCAAAAAAAGCATAAATATTGGCCACGATATCTGGGTTGTCTTCAATAATAAGTATTTTGTACATAGTTATCTCATGCATAAATGTCAGCAGTGCTTAGCGCTAAAATCTTAATAGACAGACTTAAAAAATGTCGGTGCTGCTGCTACTTCGTCAGTCGTAATACCGAAAAAATTAAGTAAAGTCGGGGTAATAAAATCGTGTGATACCGGCTGATCAATCATACTAGCAAGGCTGCTTTTATCAATATTGTTGCTAGTAGGCGACCAGATAATGACGGGTACCTGCTTTTGAGCATCGGGCGCTATGGCATAGGGTAAACCATGCAAGTAGATGTTATTTTCACCCAAGCTTTCTCCATGATCGCTGATATATACCATCGTCACATCATAATCCTGCTCATAAGTTTTTAGCGTATCAATAACGTTATTTAAAAAGTAATCAGTATAACGAATGGCATTGTCATAACCGTTGATGACGGACTGATCATCGCACTTGGACAGCTCGTTAGTCATACATACTGGCTGATACACTTCAAATTCTTTAGGATAACGTTTGTAGTACGCAGGACCATGGTTGCCCATTTGATGCAATAAAATAAGCGTGTCTTTAGCTGGTACGTCCGATTTTACCCTTGTATCTGACTTAACTAAAGTATCAAAACCATTTAACATACCAATGTCACGACACTCAACATCACAATTTGGATTGATATCAGCTGTCCTGTAATTTTCAAAGGTCACTCTATCAGCCACCCCTTTAGAGCTCGAATTATTGTCTCGCCACACAACATTGACGCCTTGCTTGTATAGCGTATCTAATACGTTCTCGTTGTAGTCCGAATTATTATCATTATAGTTTTCTCGATTGTCATAACTGAACATACAAGGTACAGAATAAGCGGTAGAAGTGCCGCAAGAGGTGGCATTTTTGAAGCTATAAATGTCTGGCTGGTTAGCTAAAAGAGGCATCGTATCGCGCTTATAGCCATTAAGACCAATGTGATCGGCGCGAACGGTTTCACCGACGACAAAGACCATGAGTTTAGGTTTTGCAGCGTTAGTTCCCGCAGTAGCAGTGAGACGTTTGGCATCTGTCGCATGTGCTATCAAGGTGTCAGGACGACGTAATTCATCGACGTAATCGGTACCCAATTTGATGACAGAGTAAATAGGAGTAATGGGATTGGCGTAGCTGCGAACCATTTTATGTTGACGAAAAAAGGTCGCGTATTGATCCCCAAAAGGTAGTAGAGCGACGGCTATTAAAGCGACAGACAAGATTAAAGTCGCGCTCCTTTGCAATAATGCTCGACGTAAAGGCACTCGTTTGATACGAATCTTTGCAATAAGAACAGCGGGTACAACACCTAGCAGAAATACCCGAATAAAAAAACTTAGCGACATCAGCCCCATCGCTTCTGCTCGATCGGTCTGCATACTGTTGATCAGCATACTACGATCAAATATCGTACCGTAAGCGTCTGTAAAATAACCACATACAGCCGCTATCAATACCATAGCGATGAGCACTGGTTTTGCAATGGGTCGATAGCACAACAACTGAAAGATTAGCCACATCAAGCCTAACAACAAGGCTATGATCGAAATGATAAAACCAATATTAGTGCTAACAGGATAGATACTTAGCACTTGTGTAAAAAAACCAAAATTCGCAGTAGCGACTATATAAAGAGCCACGATGACAATCAAATAACTGAGATTGATCTCACGGTCAAAGATATTGCGTAGATAGCTTTTTTTAGTACTGGCTTTGGTAATATAGGTGCTAGGTGCTTGAGAGGTTGACATAGTGAGGCTTCTCAACAGAATGATAAGGAATGCAATTCCTTACGATAACAAGTGCTCTGTTAAGAAGACGTTAAGACAGTTGGATTAAGGGATAGTTTGAGTGGGTATCAGGATTCATTAGACTGAACAATGAGATAGTAGTGTTGGTTATATTTCTGATTTAGGCAATTCTATCGATAGTATTAACTCTAAGTATTCACAGTTTGCTTAGGGTCTGTTGAACATTCAAATGTGGCACTGGCAGTGGCTATTTTTTAGACAATGCGCAGTCCTAATATTTGAATGTTCAACAGACTGTAGTGGCATAATAAAATTGGACAGCTTATAAGAGGTTATACTACCCCAAAGAAGGAATACAGTATGACTACCAAACGTAGAGAATATACCCGAGAATTCAAATTAGAAGCCATTAGCTTAGTGGTTGATCACAATCGCAAAGTTGCAGAAGTAGCCGAGTCTTTAGGCATCGGCATCTCAACCTTAGACAACTGGGTACGCAAGTATAAAAAAGAGCAGCAAGGCGTTCGTCCAACTAAAGGTCTAGCATTAACTGATGATCAGCGTCGCATACAAGAGCTTGAGCGAGAAGTCAGACAGCTTAAGATAGAGAAAGACATCCTAAATGAGGAGGGATTAAGCGAAGCACTGCTTCGCCCCGACGCAAGGGGAGAGCTA
>NZ_JABRVQ010000008.1 GCF_013248965.1 Psychrobacter okhotskensis
CTTCTGTGTTAAAAATAGACGTTTAGAAAGACTAAACTTAAGATTTTTAACGTTGAATCGCCTAAAAAATAGTCTCTGTCAGTGCCATGGTCGAATGTTCAACACGCCCTAGTCAATCCACAATAATATCGATAAATTGATAAAAGCAAATCAAGTACAAGCATTATACCAGTATGGTTAACAAGGTTGATGCTGTCGCGGTTTTATAGTGGGCAGAATATGGCTCAATAGAGAGTGCACTAAATACAGGCAATCATTGTCTTTTGATAGTAGCACTGATGATGTGAATGCACAATAAGTCACTATTTATTAAAAAGGTTGTTTTGAGCCATTTTGTTGAGCCCTTTGCTCAACTTGATAGCATTTTTTAAACAGATATTGCTAGCGATAGCGCGCTAATAATGCTTACTTTATTAATGAGGTTTATAACTAAGGGTTTGCACGAATTCAACTCCTAGACCTTATAAGACGTACCCTTATAAGACGCACCCCTATTTTTGTAATAACGATAAATCTGAAATAAATCTCAGGGCACATTCTCTCTTTAAAAATGATTAAAAAATTAAGATAAATGTGAGGGTCTGTTGAACATTCAAATATTAGGATTGCTGATTGCTAAAATCGTCCCAAACCTTTTATCAAATCAGGCGTAAACCGACGATAATGTCGAGACCTTAGCTAGGTTTACGACAACGTTTGGGGTGATTTTAGTATCAGCCTTTCAGGGCAGGGCTATTTTTTGCCAATACATGGCGAAATTATCTAACCTAGAATGACTAGGCGTTAAGAATTTCACTGCGTATTGTCTAAAAAATAGCCACTGCCAGTGCCACATTTGAATGTTCAACAGACCCTAAGTAAACAAGCCAAATACTGTCGATAGTATATGCGTATTTGATGGGAGTTGGCCTAGATATGGCCATTTTTAAACCTTCATTATGACTATCGCTAGAATTGAGGATGCGACCTAGTATGCCAGTACGTTAAGAAAAACACGCCTAGCCTATGATTAACAGTTACCAAGTCTAGGATTTTTTGTTACTATGCGTTTAATTTATTATTATCTATGACTCACTGAGAGAAATTATGTTTTTATTTATCCAAGCTGCTCATGCCGCCGAAACTGCTGGTGCTGCATCACTATTTGGCCAAATTTTATTACCTGTTGCTTTTTTTGCCATTTTTTACTTTTTGGTTATTCGCCCACAGTCTAAGCGTACCAAAGAGCACCGCGCCATGGTCAGTGCGTTGACTGTTGGTAGCGAAATCATCTTTGCTGGTGGACTGATGGGTCGTATCAAAGCTATAGAAGGCGATTACGCGGTTGTTAGCTTGAATAATAATACGGATGTCAAAGTACAACGTGCTTCTGTCATCTCAGTATTGCCAGCTGGCACTATCGAAAGCGTTTAATCGTTATTAATAAATCTGATAATGATTGAACATTAGTTGTTACTAATTAATGGCAGTTATGAATTAATAGTTGTAATAACTTTAAAATGACCGTACATTATTTACGGTCATTTTTCGCTTTACCTTTTACGCTTTACTATCATCGCGGATGATCGCAATGGTGCATGATGACGACTGCTAAATACCGCACTCAACCATTGCTATCGCTAACTTCCCATCTGCTAACTTGTGGCCTGCGTCGCCAATAGTTTATCAACCTAAAGAAGTGATTATGCAATATCCCGCTTGGAAATACTTACTGATTGCCGTCGTGCTAATCATTGCCGGTCTGTATGCTGCTCCTAACCTCTATCCTGATGAACCTGCCGTACAGATTACAAGTGCCGCAGCAGGTACGCAGCTGTCTGATGGTATCTTAACCCAGTCTCAAAGCTTACTCGAAGAGGCTGGAATTAATAATCATGATGGTACCTTTGAAGGCAACAGTGCGCTGGTACGTCTTGATAACCCCGTCGAGCAGCTCAAAGCTCAGGAAGTACTGCGCCAGAATCTGGGCGAAGACTATGTGGTCGCGCTTAACTTAGCGCAGACGACCCCGCAGTGGCTGCGTGATATCGGTGCTAAGCCGATGAAGCTTGGTCTCGATTTGCGCGGTGGTGTTCGTTTTGTACTAGAAGTTGACATGGACAAGGCTCTCGATCAACGCCTGACTAGTGCGAGCCGCGATGTACGTCGTGACCTACGGGCTGAGCGTATCGCGATCAAAGGCATCAAAACTGAAAACCAAGGCATCATGCTGCATTTCGCTGATACCGATGCGCGTAACCGTGCACAAAACGTCTTGCAAGGCTCAATGGGTAATACCTTCAGTTTACAGTCTTCTATTGATGACCAAGGCCCTGCCCTGATTTTGGCGTACAACGATGCCACGCTAGATGAAATCAATAGCTATGCGGTCAATCAAAACTTGACGACCCTACGCAATCGTATTGCTGAGCTTGGCGTCACAGAGGCCTTAGTACAATCACAAGGCGCGAGTCGTATCGTCGTGGAATTGCCAGGTGTGCAAGATACTGCAGAAGCCAAACGTGTGCTTGGTCGCACAGCGAACCTTGAGTTCCGGATGGTCGCTGAAGATAGTGAAAACTATATGGGCGGTATTCCTCCTGCTGGTACCGAAGCATTCCCGTTTGAGACGCTTGATGGTCCACCAGTACTTTTAGAGCGCCAATCCATCGTGACCGGTGATAAAGTCACTAACGCGCAGACGGGTATTGATGAGAGTGGCTCACCTGAAGTCAGCATTACTTTGGACAGCGCTGGTGGCAAGCTGATGCAAAACGCCACGCGTACTGCTGTTGGTAAACAGATGGCCGTGCTATTCATTGAAAACAAGCAACGTATCACTTACGAAGAAGATCCAGCGACTGGCGAAACAGTCGAAGTACGTACGCCTTATGCTGAAACCAAAGTCATCAACCGCGCTAATATTCAAGCGGTACTGGGCTCCTCTTTCCGTATTACTGGTCTTGATAGTAGCGCAGAAGCGGCAGAACTTGCATTACTCCTACGTTCAGGCGCCTTAGCCGCACCGATGTATTTTGTAGAAGAGCGCACGATTGGCCCCTCATTGGGTCAAGAGAATATTGACAAAGGCCTGTTTTCTACGCAGGTAGGTTACTTATTAGTCTTTGCCTTTATGATCATTTTCTACCGTCTGTTTGGGGTCATTGCCAACGTGGCGCTAGCGATTAACGTCATCATTATCATTGCCATTATGTCAATTTTAGGCTCATCACTGACCCTACCCGGTATTGCCGGTATCGTCTTGACCATCGGTATGGCAGTCGATGCCAACGTGCTGATTTTTGAGCGAATACGTGAGGAGCTGGCAAATGGCGTCCGACCAAAATCCGCCATTGTGGCCGGCTTTGATCGCGCCTTTAGTAGTATCTTCGATGCCAACATCACCACCTTATTGGTCGCCTTTATCTTATTTGCGATTGGTACCGGTCCGATTAAAGGCTTTGCGGTCACTTTAGCTATTGGTATTGTCAGCTCGCTATTTACCGCGATTTTGGTAACGCGTGCTCTGGTACAAATTGCTTACGGTAAACGTAAATCTATCAAACGTTTGAGCATCGGTTAGGAGAAACATATGGCGATCGATAAGAATAATCCCCTAGAACAACAGAATAACCCAGATCGAAATGGCTCAAATGGCGACTCAAATAGTGGCAGTACGCGCCGCCGTAACAAACCACGTCGTGATGGTAAAGGTAGCAATACTAAAACCAACAACCCTACCACAGCCGCATCGGGTAAAAATAAAACGCGTCGTGGTGGTCAAAATTCTCAAGCATTGACGACTCAAACCGCAGAGACGAGCACTGCTATTGATCAGAGTCAGTTGATCAGTGATGCCGCTGAGGATGCTGCTGCACAAGCTGAGGGTGGTATCAAAGCCGTCGGCAACCAGCGCATTATCCCCTTTATGAAGATAGAAAAGCCAATGGCTATTTTATCGTTACTCATGGTGATTGGTAGTATTATCGCGATTGCTGTTAATGGTCTAAATTTTGGTCTAGATTTTACTGGTGGTGTATCAGCAGATGTACGTTACGAGCAGCCGGCTGAGCAAGTAGAAGTGGTCAAAGCCTTGGCCGACAATGGCTTCGATGATGCCGTCGTACAGTATCTTGGCACACGTCAAGAGCTACTAGTTCGCTTACCACCTCAGTCTGACAACATTGACGGACTCAATGCCAGTCTTAGCGCCGCGTTAGCATTGCCTAATAACACGGTTGAAATCAGTAATGTAAATATCATTGGTAGCCAAGTAGGTAATGAAGTCTACTTAAACTCTGTTATGTCGCTGGTCTTGGCCTTGGCTTGTATGCTTGGTTATGTCGCGCTACGTTTCCAGTTTAAGCTGTCTCTAGGTGCAGTGCTGTCACTGTTCCACGATGCTATCGTGACCATTGGTGTCTTTGCCTTATTCGGCTTTCCGTTTGACCTGACCGTTTTGGCAGCTATTCTGGCATTGATCGGTTATTCCTTGAACGATACCATCGTTGTCTATGACCGTATTCGTGAGAACTTCCGCCGTGTCCGTGGTATTACGCCGCGTCAAACGATTGATTTATCATTAACAGAGACGTTACGTCGTACCATTATGACTATCTCAACCGTATTACTGGTTGTTTTAGCCATGTTGTTCTTGGGCGGTGACGGTCTCTATTGGTTCTCGGTTGCACTGTTCATCGGTTTGCTGGCTGGTACTTATTCATCAACCTATATCGCAAGTTCTATCCCGCTACGTATGGGGCTATCTCGTGATGATTTCGTGGTGAAGGTTAAGCCTGAATTTGAAGAAGAAATTGTGACCTTTAATGATCCAAAAATGTTTGAGCAAGACAATATTTAAAGCAACTTAGTTAAGCTTTAAATAAAAGAGTATTCAAACAAGCTTATAATCCGTTTTTCACTATACGGAAGTGAGCTACCAATAAAAGCACCTGACTCATAATCAATGAGTGTTAGGTGCTTTTATCTTTATATGGTTCTATAAATTATCGATATAGTGATCAAATGTATTGCTTATTCCGAAAGCAAAATGATTTTCTGTACCCTCTGTCTGTTAAGTATAAAATGAGCCATCTATGTCAACTATTACGCCGCCACGCTCTATGCCACCGATTGATACTCGCTACGCGCGTATTATCGCTATTGCCTTGCCGGTATTGTTGGCCAATTTGGCAATGCCACTTCAAAGCGTCATTGATACTGCCATTGTCGGTAATATGAATGACACCGCTAAGCTTGCTGGTATGGGGTTGGCCATACAGTTATTGTCTTTATTGCTCGTCAGTTTTAATTTTTTACAGTACGCCTCATCTGGACTGTCGGCACAAGCATTGGGACAATTGGCTAGTCATGTTGACAACGCTATCAGCAGTACGACAAAACAGCCGAATCTAGCGCCCTCACCACTGCTATCTATTTTGCAACGTGCGTTATTGTTGGCATTCATCATTGGCGCACTGTTACTGCTGGCAAAACCTTGGTTAATAGAGTTTGGTCTGCAAGCATTATCTGCCAATCCTAACAGTGGCCTTGCTGCCAAGACTTATTTGGATGTGCGCTTTTGGGGTGTGATCGCTGAGCTAATGAACTTTGCCTTTATAGGCTGGTTTGCGGGTCAGGGCAAGACTCGCTACATGCTCTACCAACAAGGCTTTATCGCCTTACTTAATATCATTCTAACGCTATTTTTTGTGTATGGCATGCACATGGGCTTGGTCGGTGTAGCGCTAGGTACGACTATTGCATTTTGGTCTGGGGTATTATTAGCACTATGGTTAAGTCGTCAACATCTACAAATATCTTGGACGGCGCTGTTTACTGCTGATCGGCAACATTTCACCAAAGATAAAATGCTTAGGCTATTTTCGCTCAATAAAGATATCTTTATTCGTACGCTGATCTTAACATTGAGCTTTGCTTGGATTACCCGCTTATCTGCGCAAAGCGGTGATGTCATTCTGGCGGCCAACGCTATTTTATTGCAGGTACTAAGTATTTCAGCATTTGCCCTCGATGGTGTCGCAGTATCTGCTGAGACCTTGAGTGGTCAAGCAGCAGGACGACGTGATTGGCCACGTTTTCGTATTATCGTCAAACGCACTGGCGTAGTCAGCTATGGGCTTGCCATCATGTTGAGTACGATTTGGTGGCTTGCTATGCCAACTTATTTGAAGTTTATGACCAATATTGAACCAGTCTTCACACTCGCCTATGATTACCATCTTTATGCGGTGCTATTACCATTGGTCGGCGTTGGCGCTTATTGGTTAGATGGCATATTCTTTGGTTTAACAGCGGGTAATGTCATTCGTAACGCTGCTCTTATATTGGCGGCGGTCTTTTTCCCTCTGAGTTGGCTACTCTATCAGCAGTGGGACATGACTGGCATCTGGCTCAGCGTTTGGTGTTTGTTGCTGCTAAGGCTGATTATTCTCGGCGGGTTTTTATACCGTGCACATCAAACTGGTAGCTATGAAAAATTACAGCCCAATGTTTAGCATTGATTACCTAAAGGTTTATTTACCTGAAAAATAGGACTTTCTTAACCTTATCGGATAACAATTAGCCCTTCATTATAAAATATAGGGCGTGTTGAACATTCACAAATAGGCACTGCTGATTGCTAAAATGGTTTCATACAAGGCGCAAGTCGACGATAATGTTAATACCTTAGCTAGACTTGCAACGCAGTATGGGGCGATTTTAGCATCAGCCCGTAGGGACAGGACTGTTTTTTGCCGCTTCTGTGTTAAAAATAGACGTTTAGAAAGACTAAACTTAAGATTTTTAACGTTGAATCGCCTAAAAAATAGTCTCTGTCAGTGCCATGGTCGAATGTTCAACACGCCCTAGTCAAAAAACAATACTGTTAGAAAATTAGGATGTCATGTGACCATTCATTCAAAGGAACTAAATCATCAACAAGCGGCTCACTATGATTGGGCGGAAGGCTTTAAAAAAAGCTTGCCAGTCGCCATGGGTTATCTGCCTGCAGGCATCGCCTTTGGTGTGCTGGCGCAAGTGGCTGGTATCCCTATATGGGCAACGATTATGCTCAGTATTGTCTTGTATGCGGGCGCGGCGCAATACGCCTGTTTGCCCATGCTAAGTGCAGGTTTACCGATTGGCAATATGGCCACGAATATCGCCGCTATTAATTTACGCCACGTATTTTATGGTATGCCGTTATTACAATACTTACCGAAACAAAAACTGGCCAAAACATACTGCTTATTTGCCCTAACTGACGAGACTTTTTCGGTCATGACCAGTTTACCTAATGAGTCTCGACAGGCATTAATCCTACCGATCAGTTTGTTTAACCAAAGCTGGTGGGTGCTAGCGAGTACGATTGGCGTGATGATAGGGAGCACACTTAGTGACTTGATACCACATTTAGACTTTGCTTTGGTTTGTCTGTTTGCGATTTTGGCCTATGAGCAGTTTCAAAGTATCAAGCGCTATTTCCCAATTGCTATTGCCGTGATTGCTTTAGCCGTTGCCTCTTTGTTTACTAGCAACTGGCTGTTATTGGTAGCGATTAGCCTTTGTATGCTGATGATTTTGGCCCGTGGTGTGTGGATGCAGCGCCGCGTACAAGGAGACACCGATGAGCAGTAGTTACCTTATTTTTGCCACTTTTGCTATGGCTGCCGTCACTTTTATTACGCGCGCCCTTCCCGCCTTGATACCCAAAAAGCTGCTGGATACGCCTTGGTTACACCGTTTAAATGAGAGCTTACCGTTATCCGTGATGGTATTACTTATTTTAACCAGTCTCTCCTATCAAGACTTATCAGCAAGTACGGGTATGCAAAGCGCAGAGTTACATTTACTCATGGCTCAAATAGGTGCTTTACTTCTGGTATTATTGGTCTATCATTTTAGCCGTCAATTATTGGTGAGCATGATCGTCGGCATCGCTGCGATTAATGGCTTGCTTTGGTTATTTACTCAACTGGCTTAATCGCTAATCATTACTTATAGTCGGGTCAATATAAAAAAGAGACAGCGTGACTGGTATAAGTTTTTTGCAGCCTCTGTCTGCGTAGGCACAGCAAGCAAGAAAAATTTTACCAGTCACGCATCATAATGTTGTTTACCAAACTGGCTTAATGGTTAGGGCGTGTTGAACATTCGACCATGGCACTGACAGAGACTATTTTTTAGGCGATTCAACGTTAAAAATCTTAAGTTTAGTCTTTCTAAACGTCTATTTTTAACACAGAAGCGGCAAAAAACAGTCCTGTCCCTACGCTACGGGCTGATGCTAAAATCGCCCCATACTGCGTTGCAAGTCTAGCTAAGGTATTAACATTATCGTCGACTTGCGCCTTGTATGAAACCATTTTAGCAATCAGCAGTGCCTATTTGTGAATGTTCAACACGCCCTAATCATTATTAATCGTATTTTGTATAACAGTACCATCTTTTGCAGATTAGAGGAATTAACGACACGCCACCGCAAAATTTGCTACTATTTAATTTTTATTTTTATCATCTAGGTAATGGAATTATGGCCAAGAATGCCCTACAAGCTCAACTTTTAAAAGCGGGATTGGTTGATAGCAAAAAAGCCAAAAAGATAAGCAAGCAATCTGAACATGCCAAGCGCACTGGTGATGCGTCCAATGTGGAAGCCAAAAAAGCATTGGCAGCAGCCCAAGCAAAAAAGCTGGAGAAGGATCAAAAGCTTAATCAAGAAAAACAGCAGCTTTTAGAAGAGAAAATGCTAAAGGCCAATATCGTCCAAATGATTAGGCAGCATCAAATCACTGATACAAAGGGTGAAGTCAATTATCAGTTCGTTGACGACACTAAAGTCAAAAAAATCTCTATCACGCAAAAACTATACGATCAAATCGTAGCAGGTCACGTGGTCATTGCACGCTTGGAAGAAAGCTATGCTCTACTTCCTCGCCCCTTGGCCGATCGTATAGATGCAAAACTAGAAGGCTTTATGGTAGTGTCTAACGATACCTCAGACAATGAGTTAGCAGATGACGATCCTTATGCCGCTTATGTGATTCCAGATGATCTCATGTGGTAATCCTACCAATAAAGCGCTATATATATTCCCAATATCACCTCTTACCATAAATAGTGGTTTTTCAAAGGATATCTCTTATTTTAAGCAATAAAAAAGGCTGGATTCTATCAAGAATCCAGCCTTTTTATATTTAAAAATTTAGGTATTTAGCAGCTTAAAGCTCTTCTACACCCATCATATCTACAGGTGTATCAGCCACTATTTGCACGCCTTTTTTTCCGGTCTTAGCAGTTTCACTGCGCTGCTCTTGTAGGTGCTCAAGATAGGCTTCATTGATTTGTCCAGTAATGTAGCAACCATTAAATACCGCACAGTCAAAACCTTCGACTTTACTGTATTTGGTATCTTTTACTGCTTCGATCAAATCGTCTAAATCTTGGAAGATCAAACGATCAGCACCAATAATTTTACGCACTTCTTCAACGCTATGCCCTGAAGCAATAAGCTCGCTACGCACTGGCATATCGATACCATACACGTTTGGATATTTTACGGGCGGCGCTGCACTGGCAAAAAATACTTTACGTGCACCTGCATCACGCGCCATTTGAATAATCTCATGACAAGTAGTACCACGGACGATCGAATCATCAACCAATAGCACGTTTTTACCTTTAAACTCTAACGGTACAGCACTGAGCTTTTGACGCACTGATTTTTTGCGTTGCTGCTGACCTGGCATGATAAAAGTACGACCGATATAACGGTTTTTCATAAACCCTTCACGGTACTTAATATTCATCTTAAGCGCCAGCTCCATCGCTGAGGTACGCGAGGTATCTGGAATAGGAATAACCACATCAATATCGTGATCTTCACCCCATTCTGCAAGAATTTTATCACCAAGCTTCTCGCCCATACGCAGACGCGACTTATAGACTGAGATATTGTCCATGATGGAATCTGGACGAGCAAAATAGACGTATTCAAAGATACAAGGGGTGTATTCTTGCTGCTCGACGCACTGATGCGTATGTAGCTGATGGTCTAAGTCAATAAAAATCGCTTCACCGGGTTTGACATCACGAATAATAGTGAAGCCAGAGCCAGTCAAGGCGACCGATTCTGAAGCAACCATATATTCTGTGCCGCCATTGGCTGCCAAACGTTCACCAAAGATAAGTGGGCGAATACCGTTTGGATCGCGGAAGGCAAGCAAGCCATGACCTGTGATTAAAGCAACAACGCCATAAGCGCCTTCAATACGACTATAAACCGCTGTGACTGCTTCAAATATTTCGGCAGGCGTTGGATGGGTTTTTCCTAGATTCTGCATCTCATGCGCCAGCACGTTTAACAGTACTTCCGAGTCTGAATCAGTATTCAGGTGACGACGGTCTTCTTTATATAGAGACTTGGCCAAGCCCTCAGCATTGGTCAAATTACCATTGTGCGCCAGCGTAATACCGTAAGGTGAATTGACATAAAACGGCTGCGCTTCTGCACTGCTTGACGTGCCTGCCGTTGGATAACGAACATGACCGATGCCAAATTTGCCAACCAGTTTTATCATATGGCGATTCATAAAAACGTCACGTACCATGCCGTTTTCTTTACGTAAATAAAGCCGACCATCTTGCAAAGTCACAATACCTGCCGCGTCTTGCCCGCGATGCTGTAGCATTGTTAAGCCATCATAAAGAATCTGATTGACCGGCTCATGAGCTGCAACCCCAACGACTCCACACATAGTTATATCCTATTTTGAACCACACATTAGTAACACAATAACGGCATAAGCTTGACAGTAGCTTATGAAAAACAGCCATCTACTCTTACCGCTGACCTGATGATGTTGCTTAAGCTTAAAATCTTGATGACAGTTTGCTCACTGACCTACAGTCAGCAAAGCCATCAATCATTCACAAATTGAAATTTATGAACCCTAAATGCTATCGAATAATTTTTTATCAAGGATAAGTTACAAAGACTCAGTTATGATTTTTGGTATTAAAACGTTAAAAAATAGGCTTAAAAAACAGGCTTAAGAAACGAAGAATAAGTCTAAAAAACTATGCGTATTAAGACTGATTGACCTGATCCCAAGCCATACCGAGCACGTCTGAGACTAAAGCCTTACCCATTGGCGCATAAGGCATCAGTTCAGGAGCAAGCACCGAGGTTTGCCATTGCGGCATTTTTACCAATAAGGGCGCGCTGACACTCAAAACGACTAATACCATCAATACATTTTTGGCCGCCCCAAGGACGCCACCTGCCATCTTGTCAACAATACCCAGACGTAAGGTTTTGAGTACCCCTGAAAAAGCAAAGGCGACGATATGCATAATCGCTAAGATAATGATTACGACCAATAAGAACGCCGTTGCCATTTGCAAGACAGGGTTTTGTACGATACCTGATAATTGCGGAGCAACTGAGCCTGCCAAGCGCGTGGCAGCAATAAGAGCAATAAACCAACCTGCCAAGCCGACTGCTGTCTTAATGAGTCCTACCTGAAAGCCGCGCCATAAGCCAATTAAGACCACAATAGCAATCACAATATCTAGACCACTCATATGTCACGCCTCATTTTTAGTGGTTGTCTAACTTTCCATGGCATCGTAATAGCCACCGATGGCTTGAATGCATGACTGTACCAGCCCAGGACCTCGATAAATCAGTCCGGTATAAAGCTGTACCATATCAGCACCTGCTTCAATCTTTTTGACCGCTTTGGCACCACTATCGATACCACCCACCCCAATCAAAGCTACTTTACCATCCAGCTGATCAGAGAATTGTTGTAAAATTTGGGTGCTGATGTGGCTCACTGGACGACCCGATAGGCCACCGGCTTGGTCACCATCGGGCAAGTCTTCGACACCGACGCGGCTCAATGTGGTATTGGTGGCTATCAAACCATCAATCTCAAAATCTAACAACTGCTGTGAGATATAATCCACTTGTAGCGGCTCTAAATCAGGCGCTACTTTTAAGACCAGTGGCACATAAAAGCCATACTCTGTTGCCAATTGGTTGTGACGGTTTTTAATCGTATCAAGTAGCTGAGTCAACGCTTCACCACTCTGTAAGTCACGTAAGTTTTTGGTATTTGGCGATGAGATATTGACGGTAATATAGGAAGCGTGTGCATAAACCCGCTCTAGGCAATAGACATAATCATCAGCGGCTTGCTCCACTGGCGTACTGGCATTTTTACCGATATTGATGCCGATATTACCTTTGTATTTACAGCGTTTGACGTTTTCAATCAGGTAATCAACGCCCTGATTATTAAAGCCCATGCGATTGATAATGGCATCGGCTTGTTTGATTCTAAATAGGCGTGGCTTATCATTACCAACCTGCGGTCTTGGCGTGACCGTCCCCACTTCTATAAAGCCAAAACCCAGCTCGGCCAGTGCATCGATATAATCGCCGTTTTTGTCCAACCCTGCGGCAAGGCCAACTGGATTAGCGAACTGTAAACCCATACAGTCTGTAGGCTGCATCGACTGACCATATACCAAACCTAAGGCACGCGCTTTATGGGCTTTATCTAACAAAGATAAGGTCATCTCGTGGGCGTGTTCAGGGTCCATCTTAAATAAAAAAGGGCGAAGTAAGGCATAAGACATAGTAATGACAGACCCTGCTCGAAAAGCAATGATGAATGAGAAAAACGAAAGAGATTAAGCGCAGCGATTATATCAGCTTAACAGAAATAAGACCAAAGTTTCATACAGCAAATTTCTATTCCAAAAAGTCAATAAGCGCTGCTAAACACTGTATATAAATGATATGGGATTGAACGTATTATGGCACAGGTCGTCCATCTGTTAAGGCAATCCAACCTCGTACAATACGATAAAGGTGCCAAATAAAGGTCAAACCCATAATAATAAAACCAATACTGACCAATAAAAATGAACCAATGGCTATATTGCTGCTATCGACAAACATGCTGACACCAAAACCGCCCAAAGCAAACGTGATGATAAGAATGCCTATGATAAACCAGACGATACTGTACCAAAACGTCTTAATTTGCCAATCAAAATGCGTGGCTAGCCATGAGCCGTCCGCATCGTGGCGCTTAGCATAATTCATGATAATCGGCACGACCCACAACAGACCAGCCGTGAAATAACTGATCACATACAATAGATAGGTGATGTGATTATAAGTGGTTAAAGAACGGCGTTTACTGTCACTCATGTTGCCGCTTATATTGTCATTTATCATGTGTCTTGATCCTTAACAGGTCATATTATAATCAGACGTCTTAGTCTTAATAGTAGTCTGTTGACGCAGATGCTTATCCGCTTAAGTGCAGGAGAATAATGTATAGGAAGTATTCATCACTAAAGTGTTCAATAAACCTTTGATTGTGTCGGATGAGGTGTTCTTCAATGAAGCTAAATTCAATATACAGTGCGAGGCAGTTAGCATTGTTAAGAAGTAACAGTTGCTTGCACCTCAATGGCTTTGGTGGTCACGTCCTGTTGCATCGAGAGTTGGGTAAATTGCCAACCTTGCTGCTTAAGCTTACCGAGTGCTGCACTCACAACCGCTTGACTGGCATTGGTGAAGCTCAGCTGCACCCCGTCACCAGCCGCAACCACTTGCGCATTGGCAATACCCGAGGTATTTAGTAGCTCACTCACTCTGTTGGCAGGTGGCATAGCAGCTGCCCCATCGACGCTGTTAGTCGCATTGCTATCCACCTTACCCGCTTGCGCGCGCAGCCAAAAATAATCAGCAACGTGCGCTTGATACTCGCTTTTGCTATCGCTTGCAGCTTGATGAACCGTATAACCACCGTAGCCACCCACGAATAACAATAAAAAAGCAGACAATATAGTTAATGCTAATTGATCGCGTGGAGACAATGCCTGCCAGCGTGATGATAGGACATTTTGATAACTATTCACCCGCTCTGAAAAAGCGCTTGTTTTAGGCGCAGACACGCTACGTTCGGCTCGGCGCTGTAATCGTTTCATGCTCTAACCTTTATTGCCAATAGTTAATCGTGGAGGGTTTAATCTTGAGTAAGTAGATTGCAATCATCTGAGTGAGCACCTTACGGATGGTCATCGTCAAAACACAGCGCTCAGCAAATACTAAAAATTCTCAATAAGCTTAAGATGCTGCTGCCTTGTCGGCACTGACGCTTTCTGGCGTCGTATCATCTTCATTTATACTCACAGTAATTTGCCCACTAAACTGCCCTTGCTCATTGCTATTTACCCGCTCTAGCTTGGCCGTTAATCCTTGAGTGAACAGGGTATTGGCGAATTTATCAAGACTGTCGCGGTCAGGGGCAATCAACGTAAAACTGAGCGTGGATGGTTGCATAACCAAAGCTTGCGCTTTTAGAGAGGACTGCTTAATCAGTGGTGATATGCGTGCCAACACGGCCATATGTGGCGAGGCTTGACCATTGGTACCCAGTTTTGGCGCCATTTGCGTGGTCAAATTGGTGCGCGGGTTTAGACGTTCATCAGGAAACCAAGACTGATATTGCCCCGCAATCGCTGTTTTTGTCGCAGCCGTCGCCTGATGATACTGATAAGACTGCACCCCATCTGTGGCTATCTGTAGCACGAGTGCCGACAGCGCCACCATCATTGCCACTCGTAGATAAGGTGATAATTGCGAATCGGTTGATTTGATAAAGAAATTAAGCGCGTGACGGTCAGGGTTGTCAATCGGCTTGGGCGTACTCGTTAGCGTCGTCAATAGCAGCTGATGAGCTGCTATGAGCGCGGCTGTTTGTGCCGAAACATCGCTGGTCGTTACTGGCTTTTGTAAATCAATCCTATGATCAGACTTTGTAGCATCAAGGTCTGAAAAACTTGTACTATCAAAAGCTTCAATGCTTGGTACCACCATCACTTCACTCAGCTGCGGGAAGCGCTCAAAAATCAACGGTAAATAGCTGACCGCCATTCCTTGATATAATGATTGGCGTAGCAGCATCGTCTGGTCATCTTGATAGAGTATGACTTGCTGCCCTGCACCTTCTTCCGGCACTGGTAACAATAGAAAGTCGGGCAGTAATGCTGCGATAGTCATACCAACGAGTTTGGCACTTTGCTGCCATGCCTCAATATCAGCCTGCGCCAGCGCGTATAAATACTGACTATCAGCAAGGCTGGTTTGCCGCACTGCCAATTGCTCAACAGGGGTCAAAGACATCTCTTCAAATAAATACTGCTTACCAGTATTACCCAATTGCTTAAGCTGTGCACCACTAAGCTCGGTATCGACGTGTAATACGTGGCTTGATGGAAAGTACAAACATACTGTTTTATGGCTATTGGATTTATAGCTGCTATAAATATCATGCAACTGTTGCCAGCCAGCAACTGACTGCCATTGTTGTACGTCTTCATGCCAGACAGCTAGCGGACTGTGCTGCGCTCTTAACCAAACATGTAACACCAAGTGTGTCCTTAATTATCAAAGCCATAAAATAACAAATTTAGACGTTTTGTAAGAGCCCATGACCATGTTTATGTTTAAAGCATCTTAATATTTTTAAACAGGGTCATGATGAATAATATTACTACTACTAAATATAGTCAGTCCAATATGAAGAAGATACAGCGGGACTGGGATGCTTAGTTTTTAATATAAGTTTTGCAACCTCTGTCGGCGTAGGTACAGCAAGCCAGAAAAATTTATACCAGTTTCGCGTTATGAAATAGCGTATCCATTTTATTTAGGATCGACTATAGCCAATGAAAGAGCGATATCAATACGGTTGCTCAGGTACAAAGCGATCGACCTCGGTTGCCATTCCAGACATTATAAAATCCATCTCAAATACTCGCGCTTCTGCCAAAGAGAACGCCTCAGGATAATCACCGGTTAGTAAGGCAGCCAGATTGGCGACGATAGACATATGACACACTACCACGAGGCACTGCGCCTCAATCTTTGCTATATCGGTCAACGCACTATGGGCATCGTCAGAAGGCGTTATATTATCTTGTACCGTCGCTGGTACTGTAGGCGCCCGCGCTTGCAGCTCTGCTAGGGTTTGCTGCGCCCTATCATAAGGACTTACGATAAAACGATCAGGCTTATAATTGGTCGTGATATATTCTGCAGTTTGCGCGGCTTGCTGCTGTCCAAAGTCAGTCAGCTGACGAGCGCTGTCTGGACGCGTTTCGTCTTCTGCCTGACCGTGACGTATTAATATCATTTTCATAGCGTTCCTTGTCTATAACCTGGCTTTTTGTCAGCTGCCTTTTTATCAACTGCCTTTCTATGACCTACTTTGCCACTGTCTGACTTTACACGTTTTTAGCAATACACATTTTCAGCAATACACGTTGCCAACAATCGTTTTATTTAGCATCGCTGTCTGTATCAACATCATCGTCATTGTCAGAGGTACTACTGGCAGCTTTCATTTGCGCAGTAAGTGCAGCGTTGCTATGGTCATGAGCCATCACAAATTCGACATCACTGCGGAAACCCGCTTCCATCAAATGGAGCGCCACACCCAGCGCGGCCTTATCTTCATAAATAACCGCATAAAGCGCATGGGTAATCGGCATATAAATACCGTCTTTAGTCGCCTTTTCGTGGACTTGCTGAATAGTATTAACGCCTTCTGCAGTCTGGCCCAGTTTTTTGACGGCAGCATCAATACTCATACCACGACCAAGCATATTACCGATGCGGTAATTACGACTTAACTCCGAACTACAGGTTGCGTATAAATCGCCAACACCTGATAGCCCTAAAAACGTCAGTGGATTGGCACCGGCTTCGACACCAAAACGACTCATCTCTGCCAAGGCACGGGTCAATATCATTGCTTTGGTATTCTCACCCACTTCGTAGGCCGCAGCCATACCCATCGCAATGGCATAAATGTTTTTGAGCGCCCCGCCCAGCTCAACACCGCGTATATCATCACTGGCAAATACTCTAAAGAAAGCACTATGCAGTGCCGCTTGTACAGCATGACGTAGTGGTTCAGACTCACTCGCAATCACGGTCGCAGATGGCATATTTTTCATAATCTCTATAGCAAGATTAGGCCCTGACATGACGCCAAAATTCACCTCAGGCAACACTTCTTTGATAATATCACTCATCATGGCAAAAGTGTCTTTTTCCATGCCTTTCGTTAGCGACACAATAGACTGTCCACTAATAAAGGGGGCGATATTTTTTAGCGTTTCGCGAAAGGCCAAGCCTGGTACGGCAATAAAGATAATGTCGGTATCTTTGACTGCCGATGCTAAATCATGACTATATTTCAGGCGGTCATCAAGCTTATAACCGGGCAGATATTTCTTGTTCGTCTGGGTTTTTGTCATGGCCTTAACGGTACGCTTGTTACGAACCCACAGCGTGGTATCACAACCATTACGCGCGGCTAAGTTCGCCATTGCCGTACCAAAACTACCACCACCTAAGAACGCCAAACGCAGCTTGGTAGGATTGCTGTGAATCTCTGCCATGTTTTTTGCGACTGCTGACTCTACCGTGCTAGGGTTGAGCTTCTTACGACCGATACCAGATTTGCTGGCTCGTTCAATGATGCCTGACAACAGACTGTTTTGTTTGTCAGCGGCTTTGTTACTCTCGTTGCTACTATTCTGAGCATTATCTTTGTTAGTATTGTTGTCATTAGCGCTTGTCATATGCATGTATCCGTATTGACTAACTTATTAGTAATAATATCTTTAGTGGGCAGCTACTGAGACCAATTGTGTTGCATAAATCATTTTCTTTAATTAGTAATATTGTTTAATAAAAAACCGTCTTTAGCTCAGTAGCCCTCAAGTATGGTTATGACTCAAAGCGAACAAGCGGCTCGATATCAATAGGTTTACGTGGGTGCTCACCTTTAGGACTGGTGCCAGTATAAACAAAAGCCGTGACATAATCATCTGCACTTACGCCGAAATATGCTTTTACCGCAGGTTCGTTACACAATAATCCTGTACGCCATACTGTGCTGAAGCCTTGCGCTTTTAACGCCAAAATCAGATTTTGTACCGCAGCGCCTGTACTTAACATCTGTTCGAAATGCGGTACCTTTTTATGTTCTTGCATCTGAGTCACCACCGTAATAATAAGCGGCGCACGTAGCGGCATCGTCTGAGTTTTTTTCACTGTTTTTTCAGAGAGTATCTCGCCCTCTTCGGTGGCCTTTGCTTCTGCTGCTTCGACAAGGGCACGCCCCAAGTCGTGACGAGCGTCACCGGCAGTCACAATAAAGCGCCACGGACGCAGTTTTTTGTGGTCAGGTGCCGTCGCTGCACACTCAATCGCTTCTTCAATCTGGGCTTGCGTTGGTGCAGGAAGATCTAAGTTACCCACGCTGCGTCTTGAATTAATCCAATGAATGAGCTCATCACTGGTAAATGGCGTGCTCTCAGTCGTTAGTGCTTTAATAGAAATCTTTTCACTATTTTTTGCAGGGTTACTTTTTATTTGACTGTTTTCTGCTTGACTATCTTGTTCTTGACCACTTTGCACTTGACTATCTTTTGCTTGATTTTCCTTTGTAAAGTTGTTTTCGTCAGACTTATTCATTATTTGTCCTTATTTATTAGGGTCTGTTGAACATTCAAATGTGGCACTGGCAGTGGCTATTTTTTAGACAATACGCAGTGAAATTTTTGACGCCTAGTCATTCTAGGTTAGATAATTTCGCCATGTATTGGCAAAAAACAGCCCTGCCCTGAAAGGCTGATACTAAAATCACCCCAAACGTTGTTGTAAACCTAGCTAAGGTCTCGACATTATCGTCGGTTTACGCCTGATTTGATAAAAGGTTTGGGACGATTTTAGCGATCAGCAGTCCTAATATTTGAATGTTCAACAGACCCTATTGATATTGACTGCCACTATTTATATCAGCAGATTATCCTGTTATAAATATGATTGGACAATCGTAAAACCGTAAACGAAAACCCAAGCAGCCCTTAGCCTCTATCTTTAAATCACAATCATACTTTTAAATAAAAGTCCTACCAATAGTAGACAGAGCTAGACTAACGCCGCATTTAATTTATAAAGGATTAACTATATTAAGCAGCATCCGCATTTTCAACACGGTGCTCCATCTTTAAGTAGTCTTCTGATTGCATCTCAAGCAAGCGCGAGCGTGTCCGTTCAATCTCAAACGCCAGCTTTTCACCTTGATACAGCTCAAGAATTGACTGCTCTGCTCGAACCAATAGTTTTACGCGGCGATCATAAAACTCATCGACCATATAAATAAACCGGCGCGTTGGATCACGCAGGTCATCATCTAACGCTGGGACCCCATTGACCAGTACCGTATTGAACTGTTTGGCGATTTCAATAAAATCAGCAGCGGAGCGCGGCTCCATACATAAATGACGAAAATCGCAGAATAAAATATCTTCGGTACGGGCATTGATTTTGATCTGCCGACCATTGATAGTGATAGGCTCATTGCTGATTTTTTGATTATTAGACAAGCTCGCAAAGCGGTTGGCCAGCCAATGGTGATTGGCTTTGGTCATGGGTGATTCATACAACTCTGCTTGCTGTAATACGCGCAAACGATAGTCAATACCAGAGTCGATATTCATGACTGTAGTATGGCGCTCAACTTCAGCGATAGCCGGCATAAAACGATCGCGATGCAAACCGTCTTTGTAGAGTCCAGACGGCTCAATATTTGAAGTCGCAACCAACGTCACGCCGCGATTGAATAACATGGTAAATAGATCGCCCAAAATCATCGCATCAGAGACGTTGGAGACAAAGAACTCATCAAAGCAGATAATAACGGCTTCTTTGTAAATGATATCAGCAACTTTCTCTAATGGATCACTCTCACCTTGGATGGCATTTAGCTCGCGATGGACGCGCTGCATGAAATGATGGAAATGCTGACGTATCTTGCGATCAATGGTTAAAGAATCGTAAAACATGTCCATCATCCAAGTCTTACCGCGTCCCACCCCGCCCCACATATACAAACCTTTTGGGGCAACTGGCTTGGCCTTTAAAAAGCTAAAAATGCCTTTTTTTTGTTCCACGCTATTGGTGAGCTGATGGTGTAGCTCATCAAGATAGCTCATGGCCTGATATTGCTGCTCATCTCGAGTAAACTCATCAGTGCTGATGGCTTGCTCGTAACGTTGCAATGGAGATAAACTCATAATATGACTCATCATTTAAAAGGGTAAATATAAAGAAAAGATAGGTCGCGCTAAGCGCCACTTATTTAATGCTCAGCAAAACTGTGCTGTTCCAACAGTTTTTTTAGCTCAGACAAGCGCCCGTGAAAAAAATGTCCTGCCCCATCCACGACACTGACTGCCAGTCCTAAGCGTTCTGCAAACTCCTGCATATTATCAGGATCAATGACTGTATCAGCATTACCATAAATCTCAAAAGTTTTGTCAGCTGGTAAGCTTAAGTCACTGGTATTGTTTTTTTCTACTGAGGGAGCAATCAGCGCGATTTTAGAAACTTCAAAATCACTCAAGCCCCATACATGCGGCGCTTCTATGACTTGCTCAGCCGCACGCGCAATCACGTAGCCACCGAAAGAAAAGCCGCCAAGCCATAACTTACGTGCATTGGTTTGTTCTGCAATCCATTGTAGCACGGTCATTGCATCCACCACCTCTCCTTCAGCATAATCATGCTCGCCTGTCGATTGACCGACACCGCGAAAATTAAAACGGACCACGTGCATACCGTTATCACGGGCAAAACGATACATCGTCGTGACCACTTTATTGTTCATCGTACCGTCAAACAACGGGTTGGGATGACAAAGCAGCGCCACCGTGTCAGTATTCGGATCGTTGGGATTGTCTTGTTGCCATAGTGCGTCAACTTCGAGCACGCCAGCAGGAGCAGGAATCAATTGCATAAACTTACTTAATAATTAAAAATGGATACCTCAATTATCCTAGATATGATTTTTATTTCAAGTGATTTGCTGTGTATGCACGAGGTTTGTGGCAAGTGCACATGGTTTTATCATGGCTAATAGCTTGGAACACTTAGTAAAATTAGGACAATTTTCTTGGCGGCAACGTCAGCAGGTAATACAAGCGCAATACCGCACACAATAACTGCCTAGACACTCCAGACTGCAATAGGTTAAATTTAGTCTGTCTTTTCAGGGACGACATTTTTAATGAACAAAACTCTTAACGAACAAAATACTTGCCCTACTTGTCTTTGGTTTTTATGGTTAATTTATAGGAAAGAGGAATAATTTATGAATACTGTTAATAGAACTGCCACCATCACGGCTACTTTGGCGACGGCTCTTATCTTAAGTGCCTGCCAGAGCACGCCTTCATCACCAGTCATTCAACGTGCCAATTCTATTTACGAGACGACTGGCATAGCGGATAGCAAGGTCAAAGCCCAGCAAAATGCACTTGATAGTGCCAAAAATACTTGTCGCAGCAAGCAAGTGATTATCGTTGATGATAAAGTCACTTACAATGGTATTTTAGATGAGCGTGCGGGTCGTATGGTTGGACAAGCAGGTGCGGTTATCGGCTCAATCTTTGGGACTGGCTCACCAGATTTGTCACGCGATGATGATTATGAGTATAAAATCAGTTTCCGTTGCCAATAAAAGAGTCATTATTAACTGACAAAGCTCCAGCATTCTACTAACTTTTTAAGCTGACGGAATAAGCTGATAAACCTGTGAGTGGCTCAAGCTTTGTCTTATACATAATAAAAGCCTTGGTATTTGGCATAAAATATTTGGCGTAAAATATAATAGTGTTTGTCCAGTGAGTCAGCGATGAAAATAGCATATTGCTCGCTGATTTATTGGCTTGACTTTTTGTAGCTGCAATTTTGGGGTAGACTACCCTATCTAATTTTCTACTCACTCTATTCAGTTTTCTAATTTTCAGAATCCTAGTCTTCAGAATCCTTATTTTTAGAACTCTTGTTTTTAGAGCTCTTATTTTTAGAATCCATGGTCTATTATTATGCGCAAACCCAATCTTTCAAATACCAAACCAGCAAAAGTGTTAGCGCCTGCCAAGGATTTAGCGACGCTGGAAGCCGAACTGGCGGAACAAGAAGATCATTTGGAAGACACGGTCTTGCGTTTGAGTGACTATTTATCAGCGGTTGAGATGGTTATCAAACAAACCTTTGACCACCGCGTATGGGTGAAGGCTGAAATTCGTAATTTGTCTAGCAAAGGCGGGCATTATTACTTTGAGTTGGCTGAAAAAGATGAAGAAGGCAAAGTAGTTGCCAGCTGCCGTGGTAATCTCTGGCGCTTTAAAGCTGCACGCGTATTGGCAAAATTTGAGCGGGCGACCGGCATGCCTCTTGAGCGCGACTTGACCGTATTACTCAAAGTATCCGCAGGCTTTCACGCACAATATGGCTTCTCTATTACCATTGAAGACATTGATCCTAGCTATACCTTGGGAGATTTGGCACGGCAATATGCGGAGATGGTCGATCGCTTGACTGGCGAAGGCTTATTGCAGCTCAATCAACAATTACCTGTGCCCTTTGATATCGAGCATGTCCTCGTGATTGCGCCCGAAAAGGCCGCAGGTTTAGGTGATTTTCAAGCCGATGCTGATCGCTTAGCAAGTACAGGCGCTTGTCACTTCCATTACCATCACGCGACCTTTCAAGGCAATCATGCCCCAAGCGAGATTCGCCAAGCCATCGTCAGTGCTCAGCAACGATTCCAAGATACTTATCAGCGCCTGCCTGACTTATTAGTAATTATTCGTGGCGGCGGCGCGGTGGGAGATTTGGCTTACCTCAATGATTACGAGCTTGCGGCATTGGTCGCTGAACAGCCTGTCCCCGTCTGGGTTGGTATTGGTCACGAGCGCGATAAAGTGATTTTAGATGAAGTGGCGCACAGCAGCTTTGACACGCCATCAAAGGTAATTGCCGCTATCATGGCCCATTTAGCACAGCTGGTCACGCAGACTTTGCATTATCAAGCACAAATAAAACAAGCCGCTCAGCGTCAACTCAATATCGCGGAGCAACAAACGGCGCGACAATTGAGCCAAATACAGTCACGTACCATCGGTCAGCTGACCGCGCTACAAAAAGACAGCGACTATGCGTGGCGTAGTATTCAGCAAAGCGCACAGCGGCAAGTAAAGCAAGCGGCGAGACTGACAACCGAGTTACACACACAGACGCAAACCCTTGCACATCAGCAATTAGCCAGCGCCCATAACTACAGTGATATCCATCAAAAAACCATCATGCAGAGCGCGCAGCAGCAGCTGATACAAGCACAACGTGATAGCGCCCATCTTCGTGATATCGTACTCTTGCACCGACCGTCTCGTGTGCTCAAGCAAGGCTACACCATGCTGACTAATGATAAAGACAAACAGATACTCACCAGCAGCACACAGCTCTTCCCTGAGCAAACCATTCATATCGTCTTAAAAGACGGTAAGGCTAAAGCTCAGATTGTTGATGTTAATACTGAGAAGAACACGACAGAAATATCAGATATACCAAGTTAACCATATAATAATATCTAACGATTACTCCCCTACTTACTTACTTGTACTCTAAAAATTAGGACACGCTATGACTACCCCTACTCGCAAGCGCAAAAAAGCCGCCCCAAAAACCTTTAAGGCAGCTTACGATATTCTAAAAACCAATGCGGCTGAATTGCAGCAACAAGATGAGCCTGATATCGACAACTTGATGACCACGGTGGAAGAATCAATTGCCGCTTATCGCGTTTGCGAGACGCGCATCAATGCAGTACAACAAGCATTGGATGCCGCTTTTGCTGAAGAAGATAAAACAGAAAATAGCAACAGCTAGAGATAGGCTCATTCTCTATTCGGGTTCATCAACCTCGAAAACTTGGCGCAAATAGGCAAGATAAGTATCATTATTGATCATGGTCTTGCCTGGGCTATCAGACAGTTTGGCAACAGGCTGCCCATTACACTCAACCAATTTGAGTACAATATTAATTGGCGTGATGCCCATATCATTGGTGAGATTGGTGCCAATACCAAAGCTGGTTCTGATGCGCTCTTTAAAGTATTGATGCAACTCCCACGCCTTTTCAAGCGTCAAGCCATCACTAAAAGTCAAAATTTTCGTCTTCGGGTCTATCTTTAGTTTTTGATAATGCGCAATGGCTTTATCACCCCAAATATACGGATCGCCGCTATCATGGCGCAGACCATCGAAAAGCTTGGCGAAATACAGATCAAAATCACGCAAGAATGCGTCCATGCCAACGACATCGGTCAACGCGATACCCAAATCACCGCGATATTCATGTACCCAAGATTCGAGTGCGGCTTTTTGTGAGTCACGTAAACGCACATCCAATGCTTGAAAAGCTTGCATAAACTCATGCGCCATCGTTCCTATCGGCGTCATCCCAAGCTGCTTAGCTAAATAAACGTTTGAGGTGCCGCTAACAACTTTCGGCTCAGCTTTGTGCAGAGTTTCTACCACATGCGCTTGCCAGCTTTTGCTAAAGCGTCGACGTGTACCAAAGTCTGCAACGATGAAAGGTGGCTTTTCTGTATTTTGTTGCTTTGCATACTGATGCAATAGCGCAACCTTGTCATCCAAGCGCCTTTGTCCCTCTTCTATTACGCTAGGGCTCGATAAGGCATTAAAATACAACTCGTTAACGATTGCCAGCACGAACACTTCAAAGAACATCGCCTGAATCATCGGCCCTTCGATATCGATCAACAAGCGCCCTTTATTGTCCGTACTGACGGTAATAAAACGGCGCTTAAGTTTAAACAGCTCTAAATAATCGACAAAATCAGAACGCATAAAGCGTAACCCACGCAAATAATCCAATTCATCTTCTAAGAAACGCAATTCACACAGCATGTCCAATTGATGCTCTAACGACTCTCTAATGTCTGCTAGTGGATAGACCGTTTCATTATTATTACGGCAGCGAAATCGATAGACACCGTGGGTCTGCGGGAACTGGTGTAACATGGCTTGTAGCATGGTAAATTTGTACAAATCGTTATCAAGTAACGAGGTAATAATAGGTGTAGAGGTGACCGTCATGTTACAACCTTAAACGCAAAAGTAAAAAACCCATATTGCTCAATCGCTAAATAATAGCTTAGGACTTCTAATAACCAATGGTGATGAACCATTAAAAGACCGTTTAGTATAACGATATTTGCTTTTTTTTGCAGATATCGCCACTCCTAGCAGCAAAAATCATACGATAACAAATAATATCTATAAAAATTGATGCTTAGATTGGTATAAAAAAAGACGCTAAGGATAACCTTAACGTCTTTTTGCTGAGCAGATTGGCATTATTAAATGATTATGATGACTACCATAATTATGATTTAACTAATTTGACCAGTGGCGCGTAGCCTGATTGCGGCATCGCACTGACAGGAATGAATTGTAATGCGCCACCATTGATACAATAACGCAAGCCACCGCGATCTTTTGGACCGTCGGGGAAGACGTGACCAAGATGCGAGTCTGCTACCCGTGAGCGAATCTCTGTACGCACCATATTAAAGGCTTTATCTTCATGCTGAGTAATGACTTGCATATCAATAGGCTTAGTGAAACTTGGCCAACCACAACCGGACTGATACTTATCGGTAGATAAGAATAATGGCTCACCGCTGACCACATCGACATAAATACCGGGTGCAAACAGATCATCATACTCATGACTAAAGGCACGCTCAGTAGCGGCACCTTGAGTAATGTCATACTGGGCTTTGGTCAAGGTATTCTTCAAAGCATTTTTATCAAAATTGGCATAACGCTTAGGATCTAAAGTCTCGGCAACCGTACTGACAGCGGCGAGCTTGGTGCGTGCTGTGCCTTCAGGTTTGTCATCAGCAAGGC
Source organism: Psychrobacter okhotskensis (assembly GCF_013248965.1). Classification (GTDB taxonomy): domain Bacteria; phylum Pseudomonadota; class Gammaproteobacteria; order Pseudomonadales; family Moraxellaceae; genus Psychrobacter; species Psychrobacter okhotskensis. Next base: position 25,871 of record NZ_JABRVQ010000008.1, read on the forward strand.
TTAAATCAATATGACAGTAACCATTTGGATTTTTGGCGAGGTAATCTTGATGATACATCTCAGCCAAATAGAAGTTATCTAAGGCTTCATGTTCAACGACGACTTTTTGCTTATACTGAGCCTGTACGCGTTTGAGTGCGGCATCAATCACCGCTTTGTCCTCTTGATCGGTATAGTAAATTCCTGAACGATACTGCACACCGCGATCATTACCTTGCTTATTTACACTGGTCGGGTCAACGACACGGAAATAATACTTCAAAATCGTGTCGAGATCGGTCTTATCTGCATCATAAGTAACTTTCACCGCTTCAGCATGTCCTGAACCGCGAATCACATCCTCATAGCTTGGGTTTGGCTGATCATCATCACCGTTGGCATAACCTGAGACCACATCAACTACGCCATCGACGCGCTCCATATAGGCTTCAACACCCCAGAAGCAGCCACCCGCCAGATAGATTGAACGGGTATTAATGGCTTTACCTTTATCGTTATAGTAAACCCCATCTTTTTGCTTAATGGTTTCAATCTTACTGTTATTGTCTAAGACTTGCACGTTTGTCGGTTTGGCCTTGCCGCTTTTAAGCTCTGCAAAATCGTTATTGGCATTTTCGGCCAGCGCATAAGCTTGCTCAGCTGTAATATTACCTTTGACTAAATGCACAAGGTTGCCTTTTTTGTCCAGTATTGCCCAGCTAGGATAGACTTGTACGCCAAGCTTATTGATCAAATCACCGGAGCTATCGACCAACACTGGTAACTGCGGATAGTCTGCTTGAACGCCAGCATACCAAGTCGTGAACTCACCATCGGCTTTTTCGTTGAGGTGACCAGGACTGGTAACTGTCACAACATTTAAGTCGGCAAATTTAGGATCGGTACGCCACTTTTCGGTCTCCTCTAGTGTACCCAAACATAGCGGACACCAGCTTGCCCAAAATTTAACCAAGGTGGGTTTATTAGGATCAATGACTGCCGCACCATTTTTACCCAGACCTTTAGTGAGCTGCGGTAACGCTTGCATTTGCTTGAGCATGTCAGACGGCAACATATCGCGTGAGTTGGTTACACCGTCGTTTTCACTACCAGACTTACTATTACTAACCGACGTATTACTGCTTGATTGATTTTCTGCGCTACTCATTTGCCCACATGCTAACAGTAGACCAGCACTCAATACCGTGGTCACACCCAGCGCACTAGCATTTTTGAGCCAACGTGATGGCTGGCGCTGTGAGCCTGTTGTCAGATCAGCGTTCTGGTCATCGTCATGAGCATCGTCATTATCGGAGTTATTGTTTGGCATAACGAATCCTTTTTATAAAGTCTTACACTTTTTTATGAAGTCTTGCACTCATATCGTGCGCAGTTGGTCACGATCTTCTTGATAGGTTATTAGAGCAGGTGCTCAATTCAATCGATAGTTATCTAAATGAGCTAAAAAGAGGATAAACCAAGTGAAGATATGGGCAAAAAAGCTCAGCTATCAGCCGATGTCATAAAAGAATAAAAATAAAGCAAAGAGAAATAGAAAGAGGTGAATAAGGACATATTAATAGTATACATCGCTAGCAGAACCTATTTTAATAGTTACTAAGCGCTTGATACATTTATTTAACAACGCGGAAAAGCTAGTGATATACAACCATTAATAGTGAAGCTTATCAGCTTGGTTTAAAAGTAAATCAATAGAGACTTAGCGCCGCCCATGTTAATTTATGATTAAGCTTTAGCATGCATGAATTGCGCCACATAGTCATCAGCAGGATTGTCTCTTAATTCGCTAGGCGTGCCCGTTTGCACCAAGCGACCACCATTTAAGATACTAATACGCTGACCTACTTTGACCGCTTCATCGATATCATGAGTAATAAAGACAATGGTCTTATTGAGACGGTCTTGTAGCTCAAGCAGCTGATCCTGTAGTTGGGCGCGGATAAGCGGATCAAGCGCGGAGAACGCTTCATCCATCAGCAAAATCGGGTTATCAGTCGCTAAGGCTCGCGCCAGCCCTACGCGCTGCTGCATACCGCCCGACAGCTCATCAGGATAGCTGTGTTCTAGATTAGGCAGCCCTACCTCATTAAGCCAATGACGCGCGATTTCATGACGTGCTTCCACGCTCATCTTGCGAACGCGTAACCCGTAAGCCACATTTTGTATGACGGTCATATGTGGCATCAAGCCAAAATGCTGGAACACCATACTGACGGTATTCTGGCGATATTGTTGTAATTCCTTATCATTCAATTCTAAAATATTGATAGAGTCGCTTGAGTTGGCATTGTCTATCCCGTCTGTATTAGCGGTTACTGGTGCTGCAGCAGTCGATGCTTCATCTTTTGCTATATCTTGTGCTTTTGATGACAAGGTCTTGGGATTAATATTGGTATCGACCCATATCTTGCCGCTGGTCGGATCAATCAACCGGTTAAGATGGCGTATCAAGGTCGATTTACCTGAGCCTGAGAGTCCCATGATGCAATGCAGCTCCCCTGCTTTTATGGCCAAATTAACATCATAAAGCCCGACTGAATAGCCGGTCTGCTTTTTTACAGCGACACTATCCATACCATCTGCTAGTAGTTTCAACGCTGATTGTGCTTGTGACTCATTAGCATTATAAATTTTGCTGATATTCTCTAACTGGATATGATTCATAGCTATTCTCATTATTGTTGTTATTTAACCGATAGGACGTTTGCCAGCTTCAATGGTTTTTTGCCGCGCGCGTTTTCCTTGACCAAAGGCTTGGCTGATACGGTCAATGATAATCGCGACAATGACAATGGCCGTACCTGCTTGCAGTCCTTGACCAATATTGAGCGTCTGAATAGATTGTAAGACATCTTCTCCCAGACCCGGCGCACCAATCATAGACGCCAGTACGACCATGGCAAGCGACATCATTACTGCCTGATTGATGCCCGCCATAATACTGGGCAATGCTTGTGGTAACTTGATCCAAATGAGTAGCTGAAAATGGGTGCTACCGAACGAGCGCCCCGCTTCTATCATTTCATGATTGACTTGCGTTATACCCAATGTCGTCAAACGAATAAGCGGTGGCAAGGCATAGATAATCGTGGCAAATAATGCTGGCACCTTACCAATACCGAATAGCATGAGCACGGGAATCAAATAGACGAAACTTGGCATGGTTTGCATCACATCTAATATCGGCGTAATGATTTTACGGAGCAGACTGCTGCCCGACATAGCAATACCAATGGGAATACCGATAACCACTGTCACCAAAACAGAGACGATCAATAACGCTAACGTATCGATCAAAGCGCCCCACAATCCAAACGCACCGATTAAGAACAGCCCTGCCCCGCAGGCAATAGCAAACCATACTTTGCGCACCCCAAACCACGCTAATACAGTCACCAGACCAATAATTAACCATGCGGGGATCACCGTCAATAGACGTTCAATAGGTAATAATAAATAGGTCAAAGTGACGCTACTGATACTCCGAAACACATCGCCATAGTCTCTGACTACAGTCGCTAAGGCTTTATTAAGCGGTGACTCAAGGGACCATGACGGAAAGCTGGACGTTAATGCTAGGAAGGCATTACTTGAGGTGGCGTCATTCAGTGATGGATTGACACCGCTATTGCCTGTGCCATCGTCCGTTAGACTGATGCCTAAATTGGCAGCAAGATTTTCAGCGACTTCTTTGGGTAGCCACGCTTGCCAGACGTTTGGGTTGGCACGTAAAAACTCAAGCGCCTGTTCATCACCACTGCGCTTGCTTTCACTCATCTCTAAAATCGCACTGTTTAGCTGATCTGGCGTGAACTGTACTTTTTCAAAAGCGCTTGCCAATTCGGGATTATTATCAATAAAAGGCGTCGATGCAGCAATTTTAAGCGGGGACACAGGAAAGCCAGACACACAATCCGAGGTGCCGTCGGCCAACAACAAGTCTTGCCAGCACTCATCCTCATGGGCAGGGAACGCTAGCGGCGCAAAGTCGTATTTGGCGATGAGCCCTGTTGGCTGCCAATAATAAAATAGTAACGGTTTTTTCTGTTCAAAGGCGGAGGCAATCTCAGCATCGAGTGCTGCACCCGTACCTGGATGGGCATTATTAAAGACCGCGTCTAAGCCAGTATTTTTGAGCAGTCGGGTGTTAAAAATCTCACACGCCCAGCCTGACGGACAATTCATAAACCGTGACTTGCTAGGATCTTCTGGGTCTTTAAACAACGCTGCATACTTAGGCAAATCCTGATAACGACGCAGTCCCGGATTGTCATCCATGACATATTGAGGGACGTACCAACCTTGAGTAGCACCGCCTTGCAGCGTATCGCCAATGACCGCAACTTTATCGTCATTGATGGCCTGCTCCATAATCGGCGAGCGCCCAACCCATTGTTCGCCGATGATTTGGATATCGTTTTGCGACAATGCAGTCTCGAGTGCGGGTCCTGCCCCAGGTACTTCCTCGATCGTGCAGTCGTAACCGCTCTCGGCAATATATTTGAGTATACCAGTCGTAAACTGACCACTCTCCCAAGTCAACGCGCCAAACTTGATCGGTGATGCGCAAGCTGCTGATGCTGACACTGGCAGCAACAACACACTTATACACAGTAAACTTAACGCAATCCATTGGCGCATGGGATGTCCTATATTTCGTTATTGGCATCAATTATTTCGATATTGAAGTCAGCTTTTGAATGCGGTTATCGATATCGAATAATGCTGCATTGGGTTGATAATTCACGCAAAATCAATCTTTATGTCTCATCAGCAATATAAATTTACCATAACTACCGTCCGGTAATATTAAGAAATGTAGCAACAAATGAGAATGATTATAAATAACTATTGGCTGGGTTCAGCTTTTCCTTTATGTATAAAAAATATTATAAAGCCATCAAAAATAAATACTATAATCATCAAAATTTTGTTTTTTGGACAAAAAATAGCACCTACTTACGTAGATGCTATCATTATTAAACAGCCAATCTCATCACACTTATTTCATCATGAACGCCATGGCTTTGTTAAATAAGCCGCCATAAGGTGGTAATAGGAAATTCATACCATTGAGCTTGTTTTGTACAAACACAGGCTTCATATGACTTAAACGCTCAAAGCCCGCTTTACCATGATAGGCGCCAGTGCCTGAGTGCCCAACCCCGCCGAACGGTAAGTCGTGCTGCACCACATGCAAGATAACTTCATTGATAGCCAAGCCACCTGATACCGTGTTGTCACGCACTTTTTCTATGTCGCTATTACGCTCACCAAACACATAGAGGGCCAATGGACGCGGACGCGCATTGACGAAGTCTATCGCATCATCGAGCGTATCATAGTGCATCAACGGCAAAATCGGTGCAAAAAGCTCGTTTTGCATCACATCACTATCGGCTGCCGGCTCACTGATAATCAGCGGCGGCATCAACCGCGTTTCAATATCATAGTCTGCATCAGTTATCTTATGAATGTTTTCACCAGATAAGGCATCTAAGTAACCTTTGATACGTTTGAATTGCTGACCATTGATAATACGCGAGTAATCTGGGTTTTCGCTGATATTCGGATAATGCTTCTGCATCCACTCTTTTGCTAGGTTAATAAACACTTCATGATCTTTGCGCTGAATCAGTACGTAATCAGGAGCAATACAAGTTTGCCCAGCATTGAGCGTTTTGCCCATCATCACACGATTGACCGCCGCCTCTAAGTTGGCACCTTCCAACACGATAACCGGTGACTTACCACCAAGCTCTAGCGTAACTGGGGTCAAGTTGGGCGCTGCCGCCGCCATGATTTTTTTGCCCACCGCAGTAGAGCCAGTATACAATATATGATCGAATGGCATCTTACTGAAAGCTTCAGCGATATCTACTTCGCCCAGCACGACACAAACCATATCCGATGAAAAATAATGAGCGATAAGATCGGCAAACACTTGCGCGAACTGCGGTGCGGCCTCACTCATCTTAATCATGATTCGATTGCCTGCCGTGAGTGCATCAATGATTGGCCCTACCGCTAAGAATAATGGATAGTTCCATGGCACCATGATACCAACCACGCCTAATGGCTGTGGCTGAATCTCATTATGAGCTGGCATATACAATGCTGAAATAGAGGCGTGGCGAGTTTTCATCCATTTTTTACCATGCTTTTTGGCATGGCTAATGCCCGTAAAACTCGGAACAAGCTCTGCAAACTGAGTCTCTGATTCACTACGATAACCAAAATCAGCGCTGATCGCTTGAGCGATGCTTTGTTGATTGTCGCTGAGCATCATCTCTAAATTGTCTAATTGAGTCTCGCGCGTCGCCCAATCATTTATTGGTTGAGCACGGCTCAATGCTTGTAATCTTGAGAACTGCGCTTGCATATCTTCAACAGTGGTCACAATACTAAGTGACTTATTACTACCAAGTGACTTATCATTGTTTTTATACGCTTGATCATTAGTGTTTTGATTGTTGTCTGTCATATATCTTCCTTGTCATAGGCGTTAGAGTCAGCACGCTATATTTGGTTTAAAACTCTGTATCTTTATTTAGGCGCTGGCGGAAATCTCCGCATACGCGCACATCATTATGAGAACTAACAAGATTCCATTCATTACTCTTTAATGTAGCGCATTGATTGAGCAATGAACAGTCTCTTTGATTGACTGCTGGGTTTGTATAAGATACGTGTCAGCCATCATCAATACCCACGATATAGATTCTTCTGTTAAGTAATACTTTATAAGTAACATGCTTCAATACTTTGTTCTGTCCTCAATATTCTGCTTTATATATGCATGGATTTAAATTTGAGCAGCAATCCTAAAAACTGCTACACTCAATATTGGGGCGCGTTGAACAGTCGCTACCAGTCAGTATTTGCCAATACTCTATACCAGACCACAACAAGACAGTCACGCTTATGCAAAACCTAACGCAACAGATTCACGATAGCCTTCTTGACGATACCTTGCTTAATGACACCCTTCTGACAAAATCGCTGTCGGCAGCCGATTATGTCTCTACCCATGATGCGATGCTAGCACGCACGTTAGCGCGTATTGCGCTCAAAAAAGAGCAAGGTTTGCGCACGCCTGATGAGTTATGGATTGTCGATCACAATGACGTCTACACGCTTGGGCAAGCAGGTAAAGAAGAACATATCCTGCAACGGACTGACACCCCTATTATCAAAACAGATCGCGGCGGACAAGTGACGTGGCACGGTCATGGCCAGCTGGTTATTTACTGGTTGTTTGATTTGGACAGTATAGGCTGGAGTGTGCGCAATCTGGTATCGCATGCCGAGCAAGCGATTGAGGACGTGACCAATGCCTGTTTGCAAGGTTTAGCCTCATTTGACAGTATCCATGTCCGTGCGCATTCACGTCGTGATGCACCCGGCGTTTATTTATACAATAATTCATACGTGTGTGCTGCAGACAATAGCGAGGATTCTGACACTAGCAATGAAACTACTACCCTGCCAGTAACGGATGCCATTATGCTAGGAAAAATAGCCTCGCTAGGGTTTAAAATTAAACATGGTTTTAGCTATCACGGCATTGCGCTCAATATCAATTGTGACTTATCGGCTTTTAACGCCATCAATCCGTGTGGCTACGCTGGCATGCAAATGCTACGTTTGGCGGATTTTGTGGCAATTAATAAGTTAGCCAATCTTGATAAAACAGCTCTGGATGAGACAGCCAACAAAAAGACGACTGAGCAGCTAAGCTATAAACAAGTTACTCAAATGCTGATTGATAATATTGCACAGCGTCACGCAGGAAAAATCCCATTGCGACCGGTAGCGCCTAAGTCTTAGCTTATTTTGCATAACCTTGTGCCTGCTTAGACTTAAGCATAACGAGCAACTGATATGGAAATTTGCTATACTCGCAGCCGACTTTCATGAGGTGCCGCTAGCATTTGTGGCCTCTACTTAGATAACTTTACCCCTCAAACTTTAATATAAAAGCAACAGGAGCATTTTATGGCAGACTTTAATAAAATCTTGGACGCAGGTGACGTCGACGGTGGCATCATCAACGTTGTGGTAGAAATCCCAACAGGCAGCAGCCATAAAATCGAATGGAACCGCGAATTAGCCGTTTTTGAGCTTGACCGTGTTGATCCACAAATCTTTGCCAAACCTTGCAACTATGGCTTTATCCCTCAAACGCTTGATGAAGATGGCGATGAGCTTGATGCATTAATCATTACTGAGCAGCCTTTACCTACTGGCATTTTCTTAAAAGCCAAAGTAATCGGCGTTATGAAATTCGTTGATGATGGCGAAGTTGATGACAAAATCGTCGTCGTCCCTGCTGACGACCGTGATACAGGCAATGCTTACAACAGCCTAGAAGATTTACCAAAGCAGCTGATCAACCAGTTACAGTTCCATTTTAGCCACTATAAAGATCTTAAAAAAGCTGGTACAACAGTGGTTGAATCTTGGGGTGACGTCGCAGAAGCCAAAGAAGTGATCAAAGAATCTATCCAACGTTGGAAAGACCTATAGAGTACAATAATAATCTAATGAGCTGATGTTTATGCTCACAAATATAAGCACTCTTAAAGATACCGCAGACACGATATGACTGCGGTATTTTTTTGCTTGAATCTCACGCTTATAAAATGGTTATAATAAACGACAGTAGCTATAAAGTTATCTGCAACTATTTTCATTTCTAATAAAGCAAGCCTCAATAAGGAAAGTCATGTTTAACCCCAATCCCAGCTCAAAATCTGTCAGTGCCAAGCTGCCAAAAGCGGTCATCATGATGATTGAGAAAAACAATCTGGTGATGGCTATCAAAACCTTGGCCGCTGAAGAAAATATCAGTATGGACGACGCCAAGGTTCGAATTGATGCTTACGAGACAGCATTGAAGGTAAAGCAACAGCAGAAGTTGAATACCATCGCTAACAAGCAAGGTATCTCCAACCACGCCATTAGTTTTGATAGAGAGCAGGAAACTGAAGACGGACATGAGGCTGGGAAACTGATAAAAAACCGTGTGAAAACCACTCAAGCAGATCAAGGTTTCAAAAGTCTACAAAGGGGTGTAGAGAGCCAACTTAATGATTTGGGATATAAAAAGCCTCTTTTACCACATTGGGCAAAGCGGCTATTGATTATTGCTGCGGTGATGGCAGGATTGTTTTGGCTGTTATGGCGGGCGTTTGGTTAGTCTGTTTTAAATGGTTCCATTATAGAGGTCTATTTTAAGTGGTCTGTTAATAGGTTTGAAGGGTAAGATAACTGGTTCCGCTGGGGGATACGCAATGAATCAGCAACGTCAGGTATTTTACGTTTGTGATCAATGACTAAGCTTATGGCTTCTAATTTGAATTCTCGGGTATAGTGGTTGCGTTTGTTGGTCATACTGTTTTCCTCCTTTGGGGTAGTATAACCTCTCATCAGCTGTCCAATTTTCTACCTAAACTGTTTCATGATATGGGTTGTTCCAGTTTTATTGTGGATTCGCAATAGCACAGCACTATTTTCGAATTTATCTAGTAAGTCATCTATATTAATAGTTTCTTGTAACCTACCGATAGAAAAACAAATAGCTTTAATGTGATCAAAGTTATTTATTAGTATTTTATTCTTTCGTCCACATTGTCCTAAACAATGAAATCTAACATTTAAAATTAACTGATATGGAAAGCTTCAAAACCTGCAAAAGGATATCTTGAGGAAATATTAACCATCGAACCATTATCTTCGTTAGTTGTATGATATGCTACTCGAGTATCTAAATAACTTTTACTTACGACACTCATTGCATGATCAAATCGACCATCACCCGTCCAATCTACAAATATTACATCGCCAGCAGCAATTTTATTATTTAGATAAACGCCACCTACTCCACCAATACTACGAGAAAGCTTTTCTGCTCCTCTCTCATAGCCATTGTTTAAACGATTTCTAAGTCCTTGTGCTGTAGACCATGTTTGTGCATATGACGTTCTGCTAGTGTAATACCAGCTGGTATCTTGAGTTGACTGCTTAGTTATTGTATCTTTCCATCCGCCTGCACGCATTATTTGACTAATAAAATTCGTGCAATCATTTGAAAAAAAGACGTAGTTTTTATTAGGAGTCAATGCATATTGCAAAGCATAATTTTTCGCTGCAGTCGGATTCCATGTTGATTTTCTAGGTGCATTATAGTCAATCCATAATAAAATTGGTACAACCCATATCATGAAACAGCTTAGGTAAATTATTCTCCATCCACCCTTGTCGTAGAAACTTAGCCTGTGCCCATTTTTTTTCAATAGGGTTTAAATCAGGGCTGTAAGGCGGTAGAAATAACAAGCGATGACCATGCCTGTTGAGTAATCTCTGAACGCGTTTATGAAAGCTGGCGTTATCCATGACGATTACGCATTTTATTTTAAGACTTGGTATTAGCGTGTTTTTGCACCAGTTGTAGAATATGTCGCCATTGATATTCTTTTCGAAGTAATCAAGTGCAAATAACGCTTTTTCATATAAGGCACCAATAACATTGGTGCGTTTTTTACCTTGCCAGTTATAGCTATCGATGCAAGGGGTACCAATAGGTGCATAGCCATGAGAGCGGATGGTCTCAGCCTCGAAGCCACTCTCATCCATGTATACAATTGCATAGCCTTGAGCGATGTAGTCGCCCAGTTTACTTAGATATTTAGCTCTGTTTAATGGGCAAGCTTTTGGATGCTCTAAGGTCTTTTTTTTGACTGATACCAAGACGTTTTAAAGCGGCCTCGATGCCCGACTTACTACAGCCAAAACGCTGTGCTCTCTCGTACATGTAATCGTCTGGATGCTGTTCAACATCTTTTAATAAAGCTTCGTTAGGTATTTTACTGGGTGGTTTATTGCGAGTGAGTTTAATACTAGGATCTTTGAGCCAATTCTGTAGCGTGGCCTTACTAATGTCATAAAATGCACAAGCTTGTCTGATACTCATATCTTGTTGTTTAACACTTTTAATCACTTGAGCACGGAAGTCTGCTGAATAAGTCATAATCTTTTTACTTTTCGCTTGTTTTAAAACTACTGTACCACTTTTATAAAAGATCTACTATAGCAAATACTGTAGTTGAAACAAACATTAAACTTGCAATTAAAAATGCTGATCTTTTCATATATATTCCTTTCATATCAATTATTGTTGTTGGGTTTTTTCTATTTCCGTCCATTCACTACCCTGTATACTCTTACCTGTATTAGTATACTCTCTACCTAAATCGTGAAATTTCTTCTGTATATCACTAAAATCTTGCATTCTATTGAGTCCAAAGCATTCCATAGCCACAGGTGAGCGATCTAGCGGATTGTTTAGAACATTTAAGAAGTCATTCATTCGATAATCAGCTTCAGGGTTGATCATCTTTCTACCTGTTTCCTTATCGATTATTAAGTAATTTTCTATATCAACATCTTTGTTATCCAATATAGAAACCATTTGATCGGCAGATACTCCTGGGTTTTTAGCTATCATTTGCTTATTCAAATAGTTGACACATTTATTCAGTAGCTCTGGCAAATTTTCATCCGAAAGAAATTCTTTTAGCTGATACTCTGCTTTAGGAGTTACATAAGCAACCCCATCTTTTTCACCCTTTGGTAAATATTGTTCAGAAGATAAAGCTACTTCAGAAGGATTTCCTTCACCAAATTCGTAGGAAAGCTCTGTCCCGTTAAAATCTATAGTTTTATCAGCCCAGTCTGTTTTCGGTTTGAATTCTTGAGTAGGTAATACATTCTCTACTGATTGGCTATTGCCCAATCCAGTATTTTCTTCTTGTCTATTTTCATTCAAACCTTCTGATACATTCTCTAATGGTTGTGGATCGACGTTTACGCTAGGGTTTAACGAGTTGTTTGTAGGTTTTAACCGAAAAATTAATGCTAACAACAGCAGTCCAACGGACAAACCTATTACAACGGTAAACTTATTCATAATTCTTGATCTCGGAAATAAATCAGAGTTTAATACAATCTAGCAACAATATGTTAGTGATTGTTTTTAATATTAGATTTATTAAATTTCATATGATAGCTCTTTATGTGAGTAGATAATGTTGAAAATCTAAGTAATATAACTAAACTTAGTAAACTATAGTCAAACCCCTATAAATCCGCTACATCGTCACCCACGCTTGATGTACTACTTGTACTATCTGTGCGTGGCTTCCTTGTATCGAAATTATTTGGATTAGACTATAACGATAAGAAGCACCTAATGGATTGTCACGTTAAGCCCGACTTGATGTTGTTGTACGAATATCAAAATAACACTGATTTGATTTTGCATAGATTGAGCCTTTCCTAAAAACTGTGTAACTGCCCAGAAAGTACGCTGCAATTATTTAGGTAACTTGAATCATTGCTACCGTTAGCCTACAGGAAAAGATTCAAGTCCTCACTAGGGAATCGAACCAGTGAAATCACCTCATTCCAGCTAATATCTGGCTAAGGCAAAGTGTCAACTCGATCTTCCCAGCGTCTTGCTTGTTCGGCATAATCTATATCAATGGTCTTTAACCCCTCGTATAACTCTGTTAATTCATTTGTAGCAACATAACTTCCTTGCTCGGAAAGATGTTCAAGCTCCCTAAGTTTTGGGTCAAATAGTTGGTGAATCCTGTCTACTGTGGAATCATCAAGCGTTTTATTCATTCGATTGATGTAACTCTTTACTAATATAGCCTTCGTGTCCAAGTGCCCTGCTTTGGATAGCAAATAAGCAGTCACGGCTTCAACACTACTCTCAGTCTCATGCTGTAAATTAATAGGATTGTCATCACTGATATGTCTTTGCTTTTCCGTAATTGCTACCGCAACCATATAATTAAGTAATGGTGATACATCGTTGGGGCTAAAAGATTGATAGTAGTCAATCACATAGCTCATATATTGCACGGCTTTAGCATCATCTTTAGGTAAGAATTCACCTAAATAACTATAAACCGCCATATAGATGTATATGTTTATAAACTTGTCTGGATTATGCTTTTGCTGTTTTACTAGTTGTACGTTTTGAATTATTTGGTCAAGTTCTTCATTAGCTAAACCCTTGTATTGAGAAAAACCTCCTGGTACATCACGAATGATTATATCTGCTATCTTGTCTAAATCGTGTTCAAGTTGCTGATACAGCGCAATAGCCTCTTTGTCACTACTGAATGGCTTACTGGTTTTGCATGGTTGAAAGTCTTCCACTTGAAGGTCTAAGTCATTAGAATGAACTTCGATACCATTTGGCGTTTGTGTGACATTACTCAGGTCAATGGGCGTGTCAGACTGCTCAATGTCTTTATAGATGTCACAACTTGATGAGCTTTCAGTAATGCTTGATATGTTAAAGGACTGGTTAAGTGTGTTTTGAGCAATTGCCATTGATGACAACATAGAGAGTACGGCAAACGATAATGTGGATAGAACTGGGTTTAGACGCTTATTAATATTTACTTTTTTGTTGTACATAGTGCACTTTCCAGTATATTTGATAGAATGAGTTGTGACCATATCTTATACTTTTCAGGTTAATAACTTAGATTTACAAAACAGGAGATATACCGCACTTGCTTGTTTCCGCCTGATAGATGACTAGGAATAATAGCGGAAAATTCAGCGTTATGGTTTCAGAATAAAGTTGTTCGCAAGATTTGTCCATTTCTAGCTTAATCTATGAATTTTTGAGTGGTCTAAGGTCTAACTGATGTACGGCTAAAAAGTAACGTAAAGCTAAATTTTATGACTAATTATGGTTATTTGGTGCAAACAACCACTATGGTCAATTGTTCAATAAAATAATATTTAGTTGAGGAGCCAAGAAAAGCTTTTAGACAGTATTAAAATTTTATTTTGTGATAATTGAGGAATATTAAAATTGAAATACACGCGCACAAGGAGCAAAAATCGACTACTTGTGAATCCAGAAAATTGGGGAGTTAGTGAGAATACTTATGGAACAGCACCTAAATACTACTATGATTTAGTATATCCATGTTTAGATTGCAGTAAGCCCGTTATGTGGTTGGCGGAAGAGCAGAAATATTGGTATGAAGAATTAGGCAAAAATACAAATTCAAAAGCTGTTCGTTGTCAAATTTGTCGTTGTCATACTCAAGCAATTAAAGAAGAACAAAAAAGACACATGGAGAAGTTAAAAAATCTAAAAAAAGATAAAAAATAATAGTTTTTCCACTTATGAATAATCCTCCACATTGCAAAAAATGACTCTCTTTATCAAATTCGTACAACTAAACTTTAAATTTTTTAACCAGACAATTCAATGGTAATGGCCTGCATTGACGATTTTATAGTCATTAAACTCATATCTAACACTAGCAGTTCGGTTCGTTGACAGCGCACCGAACGTGTTCCCATAACGGTGATTATGGTAAATAAAAAATCCACTGCCTACCCATTCATATAAATTATGAATAATTTTAAGGCATTAAAAAAGGATACCGCAGCATCCTTTTTCTTTTATAAGTAACAAACACAATTTAGTGATGCTCACCCGGTAAAATTCTGGCAAAGGCACGCTGAGCAAGGTTTGGTTTTTTATCGGTGGTCAATCCAGCGCGGGTGCTTGGGAAAATACGATAACCCATCGATTGGATACCCACGTTGATCGCTGGTGCTAATGAATAAGTAGCCGACGCAAACTTGCCCATATTACTGGCAATACTGTTAGGTTTATAAACAATCGCTTTAGCGACCATCATTGCCGCTTCATCAGGCATCAGCGCAGGCATGTAACGATATAACTTAGTCGGCTCAATCATCGGCGTGCGTACCAATGGCATAAAGATATTGGTAATCGTGACATTATCGCCTTTCACTTCAGCAGCCAAGCATCGGCTAAAGGCATCTAATGCCGATTTTGAGGCGACATAAGCGGCAAAGCGCGGACTATTTGCCAGTACACCAATGGATGAGATGTTAACAATTTGACCGGCTTGGCGTTCAATCATCGTCGGCAAAAATCCAAGAACTATTTTGACAGCGCCAAAGTAATTGATGTCCATGGTACGCTCAAAATCATGGAAACGATCAACAGACTCATGCACCGAACGGCGAATCGAGCGACCCGCGTTATTGACCAGTACATCGACATGGCCAAAATCAGCCAAAATTTGCGTGCTAACAGTTTCAATCTCATCCATATTGGTTAAATCACAAGGGTAATAACTGGCCTTGCCACCAAGCTCCTCAATATTTTCTTTTACTACTTTTAACTTCTCTTCGGTACGTGCTAATAAAATAACATGAGCACCGCACTCACTAAGTAAAAAGGCCGTACGTTCACCGATGCCGCTTGAAGCACCAGTAATGATGATATGTTTGTCTTTAACCGCTTTGCTAATTGCCTTTTTTGAGGGAGTAGCCATAAAAAATCCTTTTTGTTTATTATATTCCCAATAGTGTGCAGCTCTAGGATACCAAAATTACATTGTAATTACTCGAAAAAGTACCAGTAAAATTTTATAAAATAGTATTGCAAACCGATAACAAAAGGGCAGTAAATTTGCCATCTTACTCTACCGAGTTTTTTAGCTATAATTGCCTTTGTATGTTACGCACCTTAAAGGAGACTGTCTTTTGATAGAAACGCTAGCTCATTATATTGATCTGATTGCCAAATTCGTTGAAGTCATTGGTGTCCTTATTATGCTTTTTGGACTATTTTATGCATTTTATAGGGCCATTCGTTTGACGGGTCGCTTTACTCATGACGCTTATATCGAAATCAGACAGACGGTTGGCAAATCTATTTTATTGGGCCTCGAAGTGCTCATCGCCGCCGACATTATGGCCACCGTCGTCACAGAGCCTACGTTGCGTAGCGTTTTGGTCTTGGGTTTTATCGTGCTCATTAGAACTTTTTTAAGCTTATCGCTACAAGTCGAGCTAGAAGGACGCTTTCCTTGGCAACACCCCAAGTCTGCGCCTGAACAAACATCAAAGACTGAGCATGCTGATGAGTTGTAATCAATACTTCATAGCCAATCGCTATTTATGCCTTACTCATGAGCCTGTAAAAAAGCCTCGACCACACGAAACTGCCCAACGGTGCTCTCCTCAACATACATTGCTTGACGAAAAGCATTAGAGTTTGGAATGCCCGTCGTATACCATGCAATGTGTTTGCGCGCGATTCGGCACCCCGAGTATTCACCGTAAAAGCCATATAGCTCTTGCAAATGCGCCAGTACAATCTCTTTAATTTCGCTCACACTCGGTGCCGCCAACATGTCTCCTGTACGCAAAAAATGCTCGATATCGCGAAATATCCATGGCTGTCCTTGAGCCGCTCGCCCAATCATCACCGCATCACAACCGGTCAGCTCATAGACACGCTGGGCTTTTTGCGCACTATCGATATCACCATTGGCAATGACGGGTATGCTAACGCTTTCTTTGACTTCACGTATCAACTCGTAACGCGCCTCACCAGTATACATATCCTCACGAGTACGCCCATGAATGGCAATAGCGGCAATGCCTGCCTGCTCTGCTCGCTTCGCCACACGCAAGATATTCTCGCGACCATTTTCAAAACCCAAGCGCGTTTTTAGTGTCACTGGTGCATTGACGCTATTTACCGCAGCATCTAACAAACGTGCGACCAAATCCTCGTCTTGTAGCAGCGCCGACCCTGCCAGCTTACGACAGACTTTTTTGGCCGGACAGCCCATATTGATATCGATAATCTGCGCGCCATTATCAATCTGATAACGTGCCGCTTCTGCCAATTTATCAGGTTCTGCGCCTGCTATCTGCGCAGAAATAGGCGCAATCTCATTGTCGAAATTGGCGCGGTATAGCGATTTTTTGCGAGCATAAAGCGCCGTATCAGCGATGATCATTTCACTCACCGCGTGACCTGCACCGAAAGACTTGCATAACCTTCGAAAGGGATTGTCCGTCACGCCTGCCATCGGAGCTACCATTAGACGATTTTCAACCGTCAAGCCGCCAATCATCAATGGCTGCAATAGAGGATGATCATTGGCGATTTGTGCTGACGACTCAGAAGAAACTGGAGAATCAATAGACATAAAAAACGGCTTGCTCTTGATTGAGATAAGTTAATGAAAACAAGCCGTTATTCTAAGGGTTCTTGACTTTATTGCAAGCTATTCATATGGGAAACCTGCAACAATTAATGCTCAGTTTTGATAGCTAAACCAATTATTTATCAAACACACTGCCTTGCTCTAGCGTGATGTCCTCATCATGCTCCTGCATGCGCCAAGGTAAGCTATTAGGCGACTCATCTAAAAAGTACAGATATTTTTCAAACTGATCGATGATGTCGTTAATCACTGACTCAGACTGATAGCCGTACAAATCATAGATCTGACCACCGCGGCGCAGATAAACTTGGGCGCGGTGATAGTGATCTTGTGTATGGCTGCTTGTGGCTTCCTTGTAGTAATCAGGTGTATCCTGATGCGTCAAGCGCACCTCATACCAGAACTCCACATCATCGCCACGTTGCAGCTCCAATACCGCTCGGTTATTGGTGTCATCATAGTTTACTTCAGGATGCCAGCCAGTTTCTTTAAACTTTTCAGCTACCTCAGTCATCGATGACATAACCGTACCTTTAATATAGTCTAAAACAGCCTCGCGGCTTGGCTGCTCAGTGATGTAATCAATCCGATCACGCCAAGCATCAAGCTTGAGCAGATGTGGCGGCAAATAATTCTCGTTCGCCAAACTCTCATTGCGATGCCCCTCAATGCGTAACGCTTTCCACATACCATACATAGCAATCAAAATAATAATGGTAAACGGTAAGGCGCTGACGATAGCTGCTGTTTGCAGAGCCTGTAGACCTCCTGCCAGCAAAAGCACAGAGGCGACAACGCCTAGTATCACCACCCAAAACGTGCGCTGCCACGCTGGCGTATCACTACGACCTCCTGCTGCTAACGAGTCAATGACTAAAGAGCCCGAATCAGACGAGGTGATAAAAAAGGTGATAATAAGCACGACTGCCAGAGCTGACACTACTTGCGTAAAAGGCAGATTCTCAAGTAGCTTAAACAAAGCAATCGCTTGATTATTCTGTACTTCAGTAATTAATGACTCATAGCCTTGTACCATGATCATATTTAACGCTGTGTCACCAAATACGGCAAACCAAAAGAAGGTAAAGATCGTTGGCACTAGCATCACACCTGCGATGAACTCACGAATGGTACGACCACGGCTGATTTTAGCAATAAATATGCCGACAAACGGTGACCATGAAATCGTCCATGCAAAAATAAACAGCGTCCAACTGGTAATCCAATCACCTTGCTGATAGGCCTGTAAGCTAAAAGTACGCTCAACGATATTGCCCAAATAGCTGCCCGTATTTTCCATAAAGGCATTTAGAATAAATACGGAAGGGCCGACGATGAACACAAACAACATCAGCGAAGTTGCCAGTATCATATTCAAGATAGACAGGCGTTTGACCCCTTTATCCATACCGGCCAATACTGATATCAATGCCAAACCAGTAATCAAAGTAATGGCAATGACCTGAACAGTAGTATTCACTGGGATACTAGGAACCAAATAGTTCAAACCCGTATTAATCTGCGAGACTGAAATACCTAAGCTGGTTGCTAACCCAAACAAAGTGCCTAAGATGGCGAATACATCTACTGCATGGCCGATAGGGCCATATATTTTTTCACCGATAATAGGGTAAAGCGTTGAGCGCATCGATAAAGGCAAACCCTGACGATAAGCAAAATAGGCCAAGGTCAACGCCACTACGCCATTGATCGCCCAAATATGAAAACCCCAATGAAAATAAGCAATTTGCATTGCCTCTTTAGCAGCAGCAATAGTTTGCGGCTCTGACAGCGGCGGCGTGGCAAAATGTAGCACCGGTTCGGCGACACCATAAAACAGCAACGCAATACCATAGCCTGCTGAAAACAGCATAGCAAACCATTCAATGAAGTTGTATTGTGCCTCGCCATGATCAGGGCCAAGCTTAATACTGCCATAAGGAGAAAACGCCAGCACCACGATAAATATCAAAAACAGCGCGGTTGCCAGCATATAAAACCAACCGAACGTCTCAGTGGTAAAATTCAGTACTTGCTCAAATAGCCCACTAGCCAGCTGCGGATTGACCGAAGTGCCTATCACCAGCAATATCATGACAATCGCTGTCGGTATAAATACGGGCATCGAAATAGTAGAGCCAGATAACTTACTCATAAAATGTTCTCTAAAAAATTATGAAATTGGATATGCGTGTCATACGGTTATATAGCATTCATTTATTCAAATAATCTGTTTAAATAGCCTGTCTAAGTGTTTTTTAAATAAGGCAGACAAACATTGACCTTAACTATGCGTATCAGCCAATAAATTGTAATAAACAACATAAATATCTCCAAAAAAAGGCAACTTTTCAGCTGCCTTTTTGTTTATCGGATGATCAACGCTCTATTTATCAAATACACTGCCCTGCTCCAACGTGATATCTTCATCATGTTGTTGCATACGCCACGGCAAGCTATCTGGCGAGACATTCAAGAAATGTAGGTACTTCTCAAACTGATCAATAATATCATTAATCACCGACTCTGATTGATACCCATATAAGTCATAAGTTTGGCCACCACGGCGCAGATATACCTCAGCACGATGGTGATGCTCTTGTGGTAATTCATTGGCCATATCTTCTGTATAGTAGTCAGGAATCTCATGCTCTGACAAACGAACCTCGTACCAGAACTCCACGTTATCGCCACGTCTTAATTCCAATACAGCACGGTCATTGACCTCATCATAATTAACATCTGGCAACCAACCCGTTTCGGCAAACTTCTCTGCCACCTCATTCATCGATGATAGAACCGTGCCTTTGATATAACCCAGCACTTTATCGCGCGTTGGCTGATTGGTCATATAATCAATACGGTCACGCCACGCGTCTAGCTTTAGTAGATGTGGCGGCAGATGATTGTCATTGGCTAGGCTCTGATTGCGATGCCCCTCAATCCGTAGCGCGCGCCACATACCAAATGTCGAAATCAAGATAATGACCGCAAACGGTAAGGCACTGACGATAGCGGCTGTTTGCAACGCGCTTAGACCACCCGCGATGAGTAAAACTGCAGCGACGGCCCCTTCCGTGATTACCCAAAACGAACGTTGCCACCATGGCGTGTCACTACGTCCACCTGCAGCGAGCGAGTCAATCACTAATGACCCTGAATCAGATGAGGTCACAAAAAAGGTAATAATCAGTACTACTGTTAATGACGAGACAATCTGAGTGAAGGGTAAGTTTTCTAACAATTTAAATAAGGCTATCGCTTGGTTGTTTTGCACCTCACTAATCAAGGCGTCATAACCATCGACCATAATCATGTGTAGCGCGGTATCACCAAATACTGAAAACCAAAAGAAAGTAAATAGTGTTGGTACTAACATTACGCCCAGCACAAACTCACGAATGGTGCGACCACGACTGATTTTGGCAATAAACAACCCAACAAAAGGCGCCCATGCAATCGTCCATGCAAAGATAAATAGTGTCCAGCTACCGATCCAATCACTCGATTGATAGGCTTGCAGGCTAAAGGTACGCTCAACGATATTACCCAAATAGCTGCCTGTATTTTCCATAAAGGCATTGAGTATAAAAACAGTCGGGCCAACGATGAAGACAAATAGCATCAATGCCGTTGCTAACAACATGTTTAAGATAGACAAGCGCTTTACGCCTTTGTCCATTCCAGCCAACACAGAAACGAGGGCCGCTGCGGTAACCAAAGTGATGATAATGACTTGCACAGTCGTACTGACTGGAACCATTTCAGGCAATAAGTAATTCAAGCCTGCATTGATTTGCGCCACTGACAGCCCTAAACTGGTAGCGATACCAAACATCGTACCCACAATCGCAAACACATCGACGGTATGACCAATAGGGCCGTAGATTTTGTCACCGATTAATGGATATAGCGTTGAGCGTACTGACAATGGCAAACCATGACGAAAGGAGAAATACGCCAGCGACAAACCTACCACGCCATAAATTGCCCAAATATGAAAACCCCAGTGGAAATAAGCAATTTGCATGGCTTCTTTTGCAGCCTCAATCGTCTGCGGCGTGGACAGCGGCGGACTGGCAAAATGCAACACAGGCTCTGCCACTCCATAGAACAATAACGCGATACCGTACCCTGCGGAAAACAGCATGGCGAACCATTCAAGGAACTTATACTCAGCCTCGGCATGGTCAGGACCCAGCTTAATACTGCCATAAGACGAAAACGCTAAAGCAATAATAAACATCAAAAATATGGCAACTGCCAACATATAAAACCAACCGAAAGTATCGGTGGTAAATGCCAGTACGGTACTAAATAGCTCGCCAGCAGCTACTGGATTAATCGCTGTGCCAATGACCAATAACAGCATAATGGTGGCGGCTGGTACAAATACTGGCAGCAAAATGGTAGAGCGAGGTAATTTACTCATAAAAAGTGATGTCCTCAAATTAATGCAGCGTTATTAAATATAAAGGTTGTTGGTAAACACAATGTAGAACCGGTGCGCCCAACAAAATATAATTTGTACCACACTCTTTGCCTCAACCCCAGATGTACCTTTCACTTGTAACACTACTTTAACGAATGTTACATGACTATTACCAAGCAATAAAAAAGGCCGCTTGTTAGCCGCCTAATTATAATTATCAAGAAACGCTTAATACCTAACGCGCAAAGTTGCTTTACCAAGTAATAAAACGGTGTTCTTGTCTTATAAAGTAGAAATCACTGCAGCAAGTTGTTTAGCCGTCTCAGCCAATTTTCCATGATTTGCCTGCGTCACTGCATGACGGCCTAGCTCATGAATGCTTGATGGAATCAGATGCACGTGATAATGAAAGACGGTCTGCCCTGCTTGTGACCCATTCAACTGCATCTGGATAACACCTTCACGCTCAAATAATTGACGCTGTGCTTGCACGATCTTTTTAGAGGTCATTAATACTGCTGCGGCATATTCTGGCTCCAAATCACCTAAATCAACGGCTTTTTGCTTGGGGATAACCAACACGTGACCTTCTGCTTGCGGCATGATGTCCATAAAGGCGAGCGTTTTATCATCTTCATATACTTTATGATAGGGAATATCACCGTCTAGCATTTTGGCAAAAATATTACTGTCGTCATAATTAGTCGGTTGATTGGCTTGTGTCATTATTTTTTCCTTTGATTGTTTGATTGTTTGATTGTTTGATTGTCAGTATTGAATACAATGTCTGTCATATAGTGGACGAATTATGGGTTAAGCACAAGTTACCATAATGGCTATCTGTAATTGCCTATCCATCCAAATTGTCGAAGCAAACCTTCACCTCTTGAAGCCATTAATTTATTGGCGAGTTGCCTACTATAAATGTTATATTAATAGCCTATTTTGCTGACACGACGTTTATGGATTTGCCTACCTTGCCGACTCACTCATTTACAGCCAACGACTCTTATTCAGACCCTCATAATACAGAATCTGCCTCTGGCAATACTGATACCCCTGCTATGAATAATAGCGGTGTAGAGAACGAATCTGCGGTTGATAATAACAGTCAAAAGATAGATTCCAATGCGATTATCTTGGCAGAAGCACTAAGCGATAAAACGATCAGCTGGCGTATCCATAACTGTAAAATTATTAAGAAGATTATCACCCAAGATCTGCCGCTGCCATTCTTATATCATTACGACAGCCTAGAAGACAGTATCAAAGCAACTTATCCGCTGACGCCCAAATTGCTGGCGCAGTTTAATACGCCTATGACGGCTGTTGAGGCGGCGAAATTTATCGGTATTGATAAAGCGCTGATAACTAGCCCTTGGCATGTCAAAGTCATTGGCTCGTTGGTGGTGTTTAGCGAGGCGCTACAATTGGCGGTACGCTTGCATTGGACTAATACTGGTAAAGACACCCAGCAGATTTATACACAGAATGAAGCGGACGCTATCACTGCAGCCTTTAAAGACTGGCAGTTTTTTGGTCGCGTTGATATCCTATATAAAAATACCAAACAGACCTTAATCAGTATCGATGAACATGGCACAACTAAAGCGCCGCTACTGACTATTGAGGCCAGCGCTGATTACCAACAATTACTAGCCACGCATGCATTGACGGTCATTGCCAAATTAGAAGCTGACAAAACCGAGTTACCATGGTTTGATGATGCTATCTTAGCGCGTCTTGAGTAGCGAGTATGTTGTCTCATATTGATCGATTGTTTATTGCCCCATTATTTTTAGTTACTCATAGCTAATGGTATGGTAACGAATTAGTATTATTCACTAGTACTCACTCTACATAAAAAGCACACTATCGGCATCACAGCTGATGCTGCACACGTTCATAAATCTCGCTTATTTGTAAGGAATATCACATGGATTATCGCTCAAAAACCTCTACTGGTGGTCGTAATATGGCAGGTGCACGTGCCCTATGGCGTGCAACAGGTATGACTGACGGCGACTTTGGCAAACCAATTATTGCAATTGCCAACTCCTTTACCCAGTTTGTACCCGGTCATGTGCATCTAAAAGACCTCGGGCAAATGGTGGCGCGTGAGATTGAAAAAGCGGGCGGCGTCGCAAAAGAGTTTAATACCATTGCGGTAGATGACGGTATTGCCATGGGTCATAGCGGTATGTTGTATTCACTACCGAGTCGCGACTTGATTGCCGATTCTGTTGAATACATGGTCAATGCGCATTGCGCCGATGCCCTAGTTTGCATTTCTAATTGCGATAAAATCACCCCTGGTATGTTGATGGCCGCAATGCGCCTTAATATTCCCGTGGTATTTATTTCAGGTGGGCCGATGGAAGCGGGCAAAATTTTGGCCAGTACAGTCGGTAAAAGTCACAATAATGAAGACAGTAACGGCAGCGCTGTTCGTAAGCTGGATCTCGTCGATGCGATGATGGATGCCGCTGATGACAGCATTAGTGATGAAGATGTCGCCGCTATTGAAGCTTCAGCCTGCCCGACTTGTGGCTCATGCTCAGGTATGTTCACGGCCAACTCTATGAACTGCTTGACCGAAGCGTTAGGACTGGCATTACCGGGTAATGGCTCGCTGTTGGCTACTCATTCGCTGCGTCGTGAATTATTTTTAGAAGCGGGTCGCACCATCGTCTCATTAGCCAAGCGTCGCTATGAGCAAGATGATGATTCGGTATTACCGCGCTCAATCGCCAGTAAGGCAGCTTTTGAAAATGCGATGACCCTAGATATCGCCATGGGTGGCTCGACCAATACTATTTTGCATTTATTGGCAGCCGCCAACGAAGCGGAAGTTGATTTTAAAATGTCAGATATCGATCGCCTGAGTCGCGGCGTACCTTGTCTGGCAAAAGTTGCGCCTGCCTCGCAAAAGTACCATATGGAAGATGTGCATCGTGCTGGTGGTGTCTTTGCATTACTAGCCGAGCTTGATCGTGCCGGATTATTGAAGACTGACGTGCCGACCATCCATAGTGAGACGATGAAAGCAGCGATTGATAAATGGGACATCATGAACCCTGACAATACTGAGGCACGTGCGCGTTATATCGCCGCGCCTGGTGGCGTGCGCACGACTGAGGCGTTTTCTCAGTCAAAAGAATGGTCAAACCTTGACGTCAACCGTGAGTCAGGCTGTATCCGCAGTGCCCAGCATGCTTATTCAACCGATGGTGGCCTTGCTGTACTATACGGCAATATTGCAGAGCGTGGCTGCGTGGTCAAAACCGCTGGTGTCGATGAAAGCATCTTAGTTTTCACAGGGCGCGCGCGACTCTTTGAATCACAAGATGATGCCGTCGCCGCCGTTCTTGATGATCAAATTGTTGCAGGTGACGTCGTTATCATCCGCTATGAAGGTCCAAAAGGCGGCCCTGGTATGCAGGAAATGCTGTATCCAACGACTTATCTGAAGTCAAAAGGCTTGGGTAAAGAATGCGCCCTACTCACCGATGGTCGTTTCTCTGGTGGTACATCTGGGCTCTCAATCGGTCATGCCAGCCCTGAAGCGGCTGAAGGCGGAGCCATTGGTCTGGTTGAAGAAGGCGATACCATCCATATCGACATTCCTAATCGTACGATTAACATGCAAGTCAGTGATGCCGATTTGGCCACTCGTCGCGAAGCGATGGAAGCTCGCGGACGCGATGCTTGGAAACCTGTGAGCCGTGAGCGTCATGTTTCTCCTGCCCTACGTGCTTATGCAGCAATGACTACCAGTGCTGATACTGGTGCGGTACGCGACGTCAGTCAGGTTGAACGCTAAGCCAAAATATAACCTTCAATTTTTAGAACAGCATTACACAATAGCCCTAAGCCTGAATACCAAACATTAAGCCTGCGCGATGCAGGCTTTTTTAGTATTCAGGCTTTTTTTTCACCAAAAAACAACGTAGTCACTATTCTGATAACGTTTTTTTGTAGTAATAAAAAATTTTTACCGTCATTATTAATGAGCTAATAAATACCCTCTAACCTCAAAAATTTAAACCCTATGACACAGTGTGTAGCAAACCTATGATTGAAAACTATAATTTATTCTTATTGGTCTGTGGCATCACCTTTTTATTAGGGGCGTTGTTTCCTATTATCTTTAAGCGCACGCCTATCTCCTTACCTATGTTGCAAGTCAGCTTTGGTCTGCTGATGGGTTATTATTGGACGACATTATCATTTTTAAATCCGCTTGATAATGGTTTAATCGTCGAGAAATTAACCGAGATTGTGGTGTTGGTCTCTTTGGTTGGCGCGGGTATCAAGATTGACACTAAGTTGTCTTGGCGATTGTGGCGCCCGACTGTCCGTCTGTTGCTTATCACTATGCCAATTGGCATCTTTGCTATGGCGGCCTTGGGTTATTATGCTTTTGGTCTCAGTATGGGTGCAGCAATCTTACTGGGCGCGGTACTGGCACCGACTGATCCCGTATTGGCCTCTAGCATTCAAGTAGGACCACCGAACACAGGCGGTGAAGATACGCCGCGCTTCACCCTAACCTCAGAAGCTGGATTAAACGATGGGCTGGCTTTTCCATTTGTTTATTTGGCGATTAAAATAGCAGAGGCTTTTAGCGAAGGTCAGCGTTTTACGGGTGAGATGCTCTGGTCGTGGTTTACTCATGACGTACTGTGGAAAATTGGCGCCGGCTTGGTAGTCGGTATCATCGTCGGTAAACTGTTAGCAAAATTGGTGTTTTCAAAGTACAGCCACGAAACCACCATCTCTCAAGGTTATTTGGTGATTGCGCTAACACTACTGGCCTATGGTTTAGCAGAATTGGTACATAGCTATGGTTTTATTGCGGTATTCATCGCAGCATTTGCTTTTCGTCGTTCAGAGCATGAACACAGTTATCATAACAAGCTGCATGACTTTGCAGAGCAATCAGAAGGCTTGCTGATGTCACTCGTGCTCGTCACTTTTGGGATGTTTCTTGGTCAAGGGTTACAGTCGGGTGTTGAGCTAACATGGCGTGTCTATATCGTCAGCTTCACTTTTTTATTATTGATACGCCCGATTGGCGGCTTCATTGCCCTATCTGGGCTAAACTTGCCACACACTGAAAAATATGCCATCTCTGCATTGGGCATCCGCGGTATTGGTACCTTATATTATTTATCTTACGCGCTCAATCAAGGTTTTTTTGGTGAGGAAGATGCGCTCAAATTATGGGTCGTCTGCTCGATTGTGATTCTGGCTTCAATCTTTATCCATGGCCTCAGCGCCACAAAGTTGCTTAAAATGACGCCGAAAAAACCACATTAACCCTCACCCCAATACGGATAAATCAACAGTGATTATGATCACTCTGTATCTTTATGGCGCTAGGATTTTATTGTCCAACAAGTCAAACACAGCTTCGGTTAGGGCAAACTGACGAACATCGTTGAGCATCGTGGTATCAAAGTTATGAATAAAGGCAAAGGATAACTGCCGCGCAGGATCACACCACGCAACCGAACCGTTATAACCTATATGACCAAAGCTCGCTTGAGTATCAGCACAAATACTGAGTAGTCGATGATAACCCAAGCGCCAATCCATATTCGATGGCATGACAGCATCTAGCCCTGTGACTTGCGGTTTGGCTAGCGCCTCAAAAGTGGCGCTATCAATGAGCGTGCGCCCCTGCCATTGCCCGCCATTAGCCAACATCGCATAGATAATGGCTAGTGCCTGCGCTGAGGCAACACCGTTGGCCGCTGGAATGGCTGCTTGTAACGTCTCACGCTGGTAATAGTCAATAGGTTGTTTATTAGCAGGTATGAGTGCCGCTTTATAATTTCTTAGATTCAGCTTGCTCGTATTGAAATACAAACCATTAATATGAGCCGTGTCTAGTATAGTCAAATTGTTTTGCTCATCACCCTGAATTGTATTTGCCGTTTTTTTATTTGCTAGTGTGTGCTGCTGCCAACACCCATAACTGGGTAGATTTGCATACGTTTTTAATGTCTCTGCTGAGTCTGCTTTTATCGTAGGTTTATGACGCCTATTACCTAACTGTGAGCTGTCCTCATTTGACCCAGCAAAGTTTTTGGCCAGCATCGCCACTTGGTCTACTTTGCTAGCGGGTACGCCGAAATAACAACTGTCTGCGATACCCAGTGGTTCAGTCAAATAATGCCGCAGCGCCTCAGCCAATGACAGCTCAGTCACCGCTTCTATCACGCCGCCTAATACCCAGCCATAGACTAAGGCACTATACGCGCTGTCGTATAACTCGGCATCTTCAGGTGCAGTGACTGACATCGCAGCGACTTTACTAAGCATCAACTGCCAATCGAGCAACTCTTCACTGTCCGCATCAATACTCTGAATAGAGAATAAATTGGCTTGATGCGACATAACATGGCGTAGCGTAATATCACCTTTATGCTGGGCAGCAAATGCGGGCCAATAGCTGGCAATCGGCTCATCATAAGCAAGCAACTGCTGCGCAACCAATACATGCACCAGCGTTGCCAATACGCCCTTACCCGTCGAAAAATTAAGCGATAAAGTATCAGGACTCCATGACAAATTCGCGCGCGCCAGCCCTATGCTCGCTTGTGCGATACATTTGCCGTCCTGATAGACAACCACCGCACCACCAGCAGGCGCATCATCAAGCTGTAAATCGGTAAGTATTCGCTGCAAATGTTGCTGAAGCTCGCTATCGGTTTGATCGTCAAAGTTTTGATTGGTTTTATTATTGTTGTCGCTCATGGTTGCTTTACTCCATTCTTTATAATTATGACAGGTCATTGAAACTTCAAGATTTTAAAACGCCTTAGCGCCTTAATCTTAAGCATTTATATACTACGGCATTTATAAAATACCAATAAATTATTTAATAATAAAAAAGGCCACCTATTGGTCGCCTTTTTTATTACTTCTCTTCATGCTTTAGCGCGGTACTAACAAACGCTTATAAACTTCGTCTTCAAGCTTCGTCAAACCATGACCGCGACCACGCTCCATAGCCGTATCCATCTTACGCCCGCGTAGCCAACCTGCCCGCAGAGCAATCGCTGCACCTACTCTATTGCCAGAGCCACAGTGCAACGCTGTTTTTTTGCCATGATGTTGGCGTAAGATATTATCAAACGCCAATATCTTAAGCTGCTTTAAATCTGCAGCGCCGCTAATAGCCAGCTGCTCATAGTGCATGCCTGCCCGCTCAACTGCTGCTGCTTCATCAAAGCTCAACTCGTCATCAGGTTGTAAGTTAATGACTAGCTCAACCCCAGCTTCGGCCAACGCCGCCACTTTTTCCTCATCGAGCGCACCGCATACAATGGTGTTTGCATCAGGGCGAAAGTAAGGAGCAAAAATAGTGGCAAGATCAATACCATTATCAGGCGCGCTGATGTCAATAGTAGCGCTGTCAGTCGCAGCGTTATCATTCGCAGCGACTGTGTCAGCAGCTGCCGAGCGATCAGAATGTACGGTACTGGTTACTTTTTTTTGTGAAGTCATAATGTCAAATGTGTTCGTTAAGTGTGGCTATTGAGATAAAAGCGTCTTAGCTTACTGGTTGTCATTTTGTCGACAGTTAATTAGCGGTCACTCTGCAATTTAATAACACCTGCCAGATGTGGCTTGTCGTTTTTAGAGCTATATAAGCCAAATTCACAAGTATCGTCTGCATTGTCAAGCTGCGCAACCGGATCAGCGATGAGCTCTACTTCAGCAGGCAAAAAGATAGGTAACTTAAATGACACATCAACCGTACAAGCATCAGGTAGCTCGTCCATCATCGCAAGACACTTGGCCTTTGACCACATACCGTGAGCAATCGCTTTAGGAAAACCAAACGCGCGCGCTGATAATGGATGCAGATGGATAAGGTTGAAGTCACCTGAAACAAAAGCATAACGACGACCAATGTCTTCTGGCACTTCAAAGATGCTATGCACACCGTCTGCGTTTACTGCTGGCTTCACGGTTACTGGACGCGGGGTACTTTTATTATCTTTTTTGCTACTGTCCGATTTTTTGCTACGTGACAGATAGGTTGACGTCCCTTCCCAAATGACTTCGGCCTCTGATTTGACCGTCGTCACAAAATCGAACTGTTGACCTTGAGCATGATCACGCAAGTTATCGAACTTAACTGCCATGGCGACAGTCTCACGCTCACCGATAGGACGGTACTGAGTCACGCTATTATCCACATGTACCAGACCTAGCATGGCAAACGGGAACGGCTCTTTAACCATCATATTCATCTGTAATGTTTGCGATAAGACCGAAAAATACGTCACAGGCACTTTGCCATTATCAGCAAAGCCACAAATCTTACGGTAATCATCAAGATTGCTTTGATCGATGTGTAAATCATCTACATAATAGGTCGCTTGCGGCAATTGGTCTTTACTGATTTTGCCACTGTTGCCAATCGGCAATAAGCTTTTTACGATATTGGCGTAAGTCGTATGCGCTTTTGGCAACGCATCATAATGTTTGTCTGACATAATAAATCCTAAGTGTGGCTCAAGCTAATTTTCTTAGTGCATCTCGAGATGCTATGAAGTCGTTGATTAAGCTTACCGTTGAGTGATGTTATAAGCGCTCTGCTCGATATATTTAATACATAGCATTTTTCATACAAGGCAGCCGTTATATATAGATATTTTTTATACCTATTCCTTATATCTAGTATAGGCGCTTATCCCAACAAAAATCAATTGGGCTCATGGTTCCTGTGCTTTTATCATAAAGTTCCTGTGTTTTTATCATAAAAAAGCCACCCTTGGGCAGCTTTATTACAATTTATCAGCAATTCTTTCGTAAGCATATGTGAGGCACATAAAAAATTGTAAGTTATATCATGGATTTACCATGAGCAAATTCATCACCTATACCCACAAACGAATTAGGACGATGCACTCAAGGCTATGCACCTAGCAAGCTTTGACCACAAACGCGTACAATGTTGCCATTTAGACCGCCAGACGCTGGTGAGGCAAACCATGCAATGGTCTCTGCCACGTCTACTGGTAAACCACCTTGGCTCATTGAGTTCATGCGGCGACCCGCTTCACGGATAGCGAATGGAATGGCTTCGGTCATTTGTGTTTCGATAAACCCAGGAGCAACTGCGTTAACCGTCATGCCTTTGGCATTGTCTTCTAGCTGTTTAGCAGTGGCATCAACCAAGCCAATCACGCCTGCTTTTGAAGTGGCATAGTTGGTTTGACCCAAGTTACCCGCGATGCCTGAGATAGATGATACGCAGACGATACGCGCGTTTTCTTTTAGGACGTCATTGTCAAGCAAGTAGCGGTTCAGCTTAGCGATACTGCCTAAGTTGATATTGATGACCATGTCCCACTTTTTCTCATCCATTTTTGCCAAGGTTTTATCACGTGTCACGCCAGCGTTATGGATAATTGAGTCTAGACCGCCACGCTTTTGCGCTGCTTCTGCGATTTCTTTGCCCGCGTCGGCACTGGTGATGTCGACGGTTAAGACAGAGCCACTAATTTCGCTAGCGACTTTTTGCAAGTCAGCTTGCTGCTGCGGAACATCAAGACAGATAACATGAGCCCCTTCACGAGCCAATACGCGCGCGATGGCTTCGCCGATACCGCGACTTGCGCCAGTGACTAGCATGGTTTTGCCGCCTAGAGGCTGTGTCCAATCGACATCGACGTTATCGCCTTTGCTGACGCGTACGACTTGTCCTGACACATAAGCTGAGCGCGCAGAAGTGAAAAAGCGTAGTGTCGAATCTAGATTTTGCTCAGCACCTTCTTCAACGTAGATAAGCTGTGCAGTAATACCACGCTTAAACTCTTTACCAACTGACTTCACAAAGCCTTCAAGCGCACGTTGTGCCAATGCTGCTTCGATATCAGTCGAGTTTTCTGGCGTACGGCCCACGATGATTACTCGACCTGATCGTTCTACGCGGCGAGCAACGGTGTGGAAGAATTCATACACTTCTTTAAGCTGGTCAGCATTACTGATATTACTGGCGTCAAAAAGCAAGACTTTAAATTTATCATCGCCGCCCGTATTGGCTTTTGCCTCAACACCCGCATCAGAAAGCGCATCTTTGATACCATCGCTGCTATTGACAAATACCTCGGCATGGACGTCTGACAAGATGCGGGCGATTGACTCACTCACGCTTTTGTCATCGCCAGCAGCGCGACCGACCAATACGCTACCGCGTACCAAGGGTTGACCACTATCAAAACGGTCAAGCTCTACCGGCATAGGCAAGCCTAAGTTTTTTGCGACTTTTTTACCAATAGAAGATTGAACAAAATCACCATAACGGTCTGACATAATATAGTTCCTATAACGAAAGGTTAAGATAAGAGTAAATGAAAAATGGAATTTGTCTTTTATAATCACTCATACAAACACCAACAAGTATAAAGACTCATCAGCATCATAATTATTTATATTTAGTAAATGGGTACAAAACTGCCTTAACTATACACTCACATGGTAAACAAGTCCAAAAGCCAAAAATGTCTATAACAATCTGTAAACAAGCCAGTATACAAGACAGTCTCTTTTTTTAGATTTAAAAATCGCCATGTTGTGCTAAAATCAGACCTATAAGTTATGGCAAATGCATTTATCGATAACAATATATTATCAAACGTGCCGTTATGCAATGCTAATAATCAATACTAGCCAGTCTACGAAAGTTATCATTCTAAGAAATATCATGACTGCCTTTATAGCTATCAGTGGACTGAGAGATTACTGAGCTTAAATAAGAGTCACATAGTTTGCTAAAGACATACAGTAAGGCAGCAAAAACGCCTTATGATACACAGCTAGACGGTACAATAAATGATAATATTTGTTCACTGCATTAAATCACTGAGTCATACTGCTGAGCAACTTAAGCAATATATTTTGATTAGTCACCCTTTTTAAGGGCTATTTTCTTTTTTTCTTCTGCCAATATTTTAAGGATAATATTATGAGTAATAAAAATAATCACCCTGAGAGCCCTGTTGTTGAAAGCACAGTCGTAAAGTCTACTGATAGCAAAGCAAACAATGCTAAGTCTGAAAATACCAAATCAGACAATGCTAAGTCAGCAGATAGCGCTAAAAAAGACACTGCCGCTAATAAAACCAGCAGCACCGATAATAAAGCAACTACGGCCAAAACATCTGCTGTAAAAGATACTGACACTAAAAACACGAACACCAAAAGCACTGCCAGCGCAAAAGAAACGGATGATAAAGTCGATACTGCAGCTGCTAAAAAGACCGCCACTGCTGCTAAGAAATCAAGCACGAGCAAACTTACTTCAGGTCAAAACCGCGTTGCCATCCTAGGTGGTAACCGTATCCCATTTGCACGCTCAAATGGCTCATACGCAGACGTCAGCAACACAGACATGTTAACCGCTGCACTGAACGGTTTGGTTGAGCGCTTTAACTTACAAGATGAAAAAATCGGTGAAGTCGTTGCTGGTGCGGTCATGAAATTAAGCCGCGATATCAACTTAACGCGTGAAGCCACCTTAAACACTGCTCTAAACCCGCATACCCCAACTTATGACATCTCACAAGCTTGTGGTACTGGTTTGCAAGCAACATTCGCTTCTGCGAACAAAATCGCCCTTGGTATTATCGATTCAGCCATTACTGGTGGCGTAGATACCACCTCTGACGCACCTATCGCAGTTGGC
The DNA here is from genome assembly GCF_013248965.1 of Psychrobacter okhotskensis. Taxonomy (GTDB): domain Bacteria; phylum Pseudomonadota; class Gammaproteobacteria; order Pseudomonadales; family Moraxellaceae; genus Psychrobacter; species Psychrobacter okhotskensis. The sequence goes on from NZ_JABRVQ010000008.1 coordinate 59,115, forward strand.
GATGGCTTACGTAAGGTTCTTATCAAGCTAGGCGCTGCTAAAGACAACAAACAACGTCTAAAAGCATTGATGGGTTTAAATCCAAAAGACTTAATTGATTCACCACAAAACGGTGAGCCACGTACGGGTCTATCGATGGGCGACCATCAAGCCATCACAGCGCTTGAGTGGAATATCAGCCGTGAAGCACAAGATGACCTTGCCTTTAACAGCCATCAAAACCTCGCACGCGCTTATGACAAGGGCTTCTTTGATGACTTGATCACCCCGTATAAAGGGTTGACTCGTGACAATAACTTGCGTCCGGACACTACCTTAGAAAAGTTAGCCAAATTAAAGCCTGTATTTGGCAAAAAGAACGCCAACCCAACCATGACGGCTGCTAACTCTACCCCGTTAACCGATGGTGCATCTTGTGTACTACTGGGTACAGATGAGTGGGCAAAAGAGCATGGTCTGAAGCCATTGGCTTATATCGTTCATCAAGAGACCGCCGCTGTTGATTTCATCGGTAAGTCTGGCACGACAGAAGGCTTATTAATGGCCCCTGCTTATGCTGTACCGCGTATGCTTGAGCGCGCTGGTCTGACGCTACAAGACTTTGACTTCTATGAAATTCATGAAGCCTTTGCTTCACAAGTGCTATCAACACTAGCGGCTTGGGAAGATGAGACCTTCTGTGAAGAGCGTCTAGGTCTTGACGCCCCACTAGGCCCTATCGATCGTAGCAAGCTCAACGTCAATGGCTCATCATTGGCGGCAGGTCATCCATTTGCTGCTACTGGTGGTCGTATCCTAGCCACTGCTGCTAAATTATTGGATCAAAAAGGCTCAGGTCGTGCACTTATCTCTATCTGTGCCGCTGGTGGTCAAGGCGTTACTTGTATCCTAGAAAAGTAATTTCCTAATTCATTTAGCTAACCAATAAAGCTTTACGTTTTAAACACCCTTTAGTCCACTGATTGAAGGGTGTTTTTTTATGTCTATAATTTACTAGTTAAAAAAGAAAATTTAGTAAGCCATCAGTCAGCACACAATAATAAAACGTAGGCAATTCAAGGGCTCATCAGTAGATATGTTAAAGTAATGGTAATCAATAACAACCATAACACCATTTATCAGGAGCTTTCTATGAGCAAAACACCCTCAGCGATTGACCCCACCTCATTGACAGCGCAAGAGCGTAAGAAGCTCACCGCACCTGAACAAGGCAATTTCATCGATCGCATGGACAAAGACGTCTTTAATGATGAGCTGCGCCGCAAGATGCATCAAGACTTGATTGATACCTATGACGAAGAGCTTGAGAACGAGATCGATGATTACGTGCGGGACTTTCGTTTTGATGGTCGGGAGATGAGCGAGCAAGAAAGACTTGATCGCCGTATGTACTTTCAAGAGCTGGTACGGTTGCAGCGTGAGCTGATTAAATTACAAGATTGGGTGGTGGCTCGCGGTGAGCGTATTGTGGTGATATTTGAGGGTCGTGACTCTGCGGGCAAAGGCGGCGCTATCAAACGTATCACCCAGCGCTTAAACCCACGCGTTTGTAGAGTGGCCGCCCTACCTGCACCAACGGAACGTGAGCAATCACAATGGTATTTTCAGCGTTATGTGGCGCACTTGCCTGCTGCTGGTGAAATCGTACTGTTTGATCGTAGTTGGTATAACCGCGTCGGTGTCGAGCGTGTCATGGGGTTTTGTACGGATGCGCAGTATGAGGAGTTTTTTCAGTCGGTGCCCGAATTTGAACGTATGTTAGTACGCTCCGGCATTCGCTTGGTCAAATACTGGTTTTCGATTACTGATGATGAGCAACATTCGCGCTTTATGAGCCGCATTCATGATCCTCTTAAACAATGGAAGCTCTCAGCGATGGATCTGCAATCACGGCGGCGTTGGGAGGATTATACCAAGGCCAAAGAGACCATGTTCGAGCGTACTCATATCCCTGAAGCGCCATGGTGGGTGGTCGAAGGCAATAACAAAAAGCGTGCGAGGCTAAACTGTATCGCCCATCTGCTTGAGCAAATTCCTTATAAAGAGGTGCCGCGCGATGAGGTAGAATTGCCCGAGCGTAAACGCGATGATGAGTATTACCGTGAGCCGATTCCAGATGACATGTATGTACCCCCGCGTTATTAACCTGTCTTTTTGCTTTACTTAGTCGTACTTAATCCAGTCCTATTTTACTTAAAAAAATGCCGCCCTATATCTAAGGCGGCATTTTTTATCACACTAGTTGTGTTGAAACTTATCATGATTTCAACGGATAAGCGTGCGGATAGATATAGTCAAGGAATTTTAGAATCGCTACAAGGCGACCGACCGCAGATAGTACACTAAGTACATCTAGGGCGGGTAACACCGTAGCGGTTTAAAAGTGCTCTGACTATATACATACTACATAGTATAAGTAGACTGTAAACTGTCAATCTTACCAGCCAATAAACGCTCGACTTCGTTTTTAACTCTTTGGCCTGCGATATCAGTACCAATCTGCACGGCAAAACCGGCTGGACGACCGCTTTGGGCTTTAGAATTAATCCATACCACCTTACCATTCATCGGTAAGCGCTCACTAGAATTGGGCAAAGTCACCGCAATAAACACCTCATCGCCCAGCTTTTGCACGCGGTCAGAGGGAATAAATAATGCCCCATTATTGACAAAGGATAAATAGCTGGCGTACAACGTTTCGATATCTTCCATATGGCAGGTTAGAATCCCGCCACGCCCTGGCATTGCCATAGTCCGCTTCCTTTATAAATGAGGTTTGAGATATTTTTATGAGTAATACATAATACAGAGACCAGCACATTAACAAACCACCAAATGATCATTAAGCATCTTAATCTTCTTAGTCATGCTCTACTTACTTTCTATGGTGGATTGACTATAGATAGGCCAACTCTTGCATTAGCTTATCATAGGCGAATTTTTCTTGCACATTTTGTTGTAGCGCAATTTTAGTCTGTTGTAGGCTAGTCGCAAAGCCTTCTAAACCAATATCAGTAGGTTGATAAGTGTCTAATGCTACTGAGAGACTGATGTCTTTTTGCAGCTCGCTCAATCCTAAGCAGACACGGCGGATATCAAGCAGCATTAGCTCAGACAGCTGGATAAACTCTGCGATACTCAGCTGGGTTTGCCAATAATCGCTGGCTGCCACGCTACTGCGTTTGCCACTACGTAACGCTTGCCACGTCGTCAGCCATAACGCACGCTTACTGTACCAAGGTGCTTGCGCCAGCGCTATGGCGGCTAAAGGCGCACCGTTTGCCAATTGGATAAGCTGCTCAATCGCCGCCGTAGCGACCGCTTCACGATTAACCGTAGACCCAAGCGCTTGGGTCACGTAGTCAACAGCGCTAGCAGGCTCAATAGTTTGCAGAGCTAGCTGCTGAACCCGACTTTTGATAGTGGGTAATAGCTGCGCTGGCGTATCACTGATTAAGAATAAATGGACTTGCGCTTGTGGCTCTTCCAACGTCTTAAGCAGCGCATTGGCAGCAGCAACGGTCATTTGCTCGGCATGATCTAGCACGCAGATGCGCATCCCTTGCCCGCCTTGATAAATAAAAGGCTGCAACGCACGAATATCATCAACTTTTATTTTAAGAGCACTGTTGCTGGCGGTTTTGGCAGATTTTTTGTCCTTAGCGCTACTATTGGCAGTTTCTCTATTGCTTATATTTTCTGCACTGACTGGCATACTGACGAGAGGAAGCACTTGTAGGCTTGGATGGGTACCGGATCTGAGCCACTGACAGCTCTCGCATTCTGCGCAAGCGCCAGATGGATGAGTATCGCGCTTGCGGCACAATAACCAAGCGACTAAGCGCCATACAAACGCGCGCTTACCCATGCCTTGCATCCCTGCTGCGAGCAGGGCATGAGGCAAAGACTGCTGCGACGTTGATACCCGATTGGTCAACTGCGACCACAGACTTTGCTGCCACGGCAGTAACGGTGCAAAATAAATGCCATCTGAGGTATCTAATGCACCTGTATTTTCTGTGAGGTCACTCATAAATTTTGCTCGATAGCTTTGCTTGATGACTGTGTTTCACGATCATATTCCACGGCCGTATTTAACAACTGCGTTTGATGAATTGGTAAATAGCGCGATTAGTAGATAGTGCGATTGCTAGGCGTCACAATAATATTGCTTGGCAAAAATCATATTTTTACTTAGGCTGTTTAGCCATAGGATTCTGAAAATCTGCCAAACTCATGCTATTTAAACGGTCTAAATCTTCTTGCGTATCGACACCTGCTGGTAGCTGACAAGCGGCTGTGGCAATAGCAATATGACCGCCATTCTCTAAAACGCGTAATTGCTCTAAGCTTTCAAGTATTTCAAGCGGTGTTTGCGGCCAATGCACAAACTGCTGCAATAGGCTGACGCGATAAGCATATAACCCTAAATGACGATAAGCATTTTTGGGCGGCTGTTTCTGGCTTTCATTAGCCAATAAGACATCGCGATCGCAAGGAATCGGTGCTCGACTAAAATATAGCGCTCGCTGCAAATCATTAGCATGCTGACTGACAACCTTTACCACTGATGGACGCATAAAAGTCTCGTGGTCATCAATAGGCTCACATAAAGTAGCCATCACGCTGTCATTGTCTGCTACCAACAGCGCCTTCACCTGCTCTAATAATAGCGGCGGTACCAACGGTTCATCACCTTGCATATTGACCACAATATCATGCTCAGCCCAGCCTTTAATCGCAGCAACTTCTGCCAAACGGTCAGTCCCTGAAGCGTGCTCTGCGCTGGTCATCACCACATCAAAACCTGCATCCATACATACTTTGGCAATACGCTCATCATCGGTCGCAATACACATATCATCAGCGAAGTGGGCTGCCTGCGCCTTTTCGGCGACCCACAGAATCATCGGCTTACCATGAATGTTTAATAATGGCTTACCGGGTAATCGCGTACTCTTAAAACGAGCAGGAACGACAATATGCGTTTTGGCGGGCGTAATGATGGGCGACATAGTTTATTCCTACAAAAATCATTTGAATTTTAGGCTTTACGGCTTTTCACTATTACAGATATCAATATTTAAAACGGTTAATTGCTGCTGTAAATTATCATAACAACTACCCGATAGTACTGCAGTCACCGGCAATACCCAAAGTCTACTTATGAGAGCTTTATACTCAGCACTTAGTGGTTGCTCAGCAGTTAGTTGCAATAGTAAGGCTCTTAGTTTTACCGCATCTTTAGTGGTTACCACGATGGGATATTGGCGATATTGCAGCAGCTCAGCCATACTAAACTCATAATGGTCAGGATAAGGGTGACCAATGACCTCAAAACCAAGCGCGTGTAAAGTATCAAAAAACCGCTGCGGATAGCCAATACCGCTTACAGCGTGGACTTTGCTGCCCTTTTCAGGTGCTTTGTTATTTACTTCAAAGCCAGTTAATTGAAAATCACCAACTTGCGAATCAGAGGGTTGCGAATCAGTTATTTGCAAACTCGTCATCTTAGCGTCAGCCAATACCGGTTGCCATAATAGTTGCATGTCGTCTGCTTGCAGGTGCATAGACAGATGCTCAGCTTGTGACTGTTGCTCGGTGTTTTTACTATGAGGCGCTGCACTATTATTTGGCCCTTCATGATAAATAACAGTAGCACCTTCTAACCGTGACATTGGCTCACGTAAAAACCCGGTTGGCAATAACTGCTCATTACCAAAGCCCCGTGCTGCATCAACCACAATCCATTCAATGTCACGTTGCAACGCATAATGCTGCAAACCATCATCAGCAATGATTAATTGCAGGTCTGGATGAGCAGCCAATAAAGTAGTAATCGCTTGCTTACGATTGGGGCAGACCGCCATTGGTACACCCGTCATATTGACAATTAAACAAGGCTCATCCCCTACTATGCTCGGTAGACTGGCAGCATCGACCAAGGCTGGCATCTGACTGCTATCGCCACCGTAACCACGACTGATTACCCCTACTTTAATACCTTGAGCTTGTAGATAATCGACCAGAGCAATAATTAATGGCGTCTTGCCACTGCCACCCACGCTGATATTGCCAATCACCATCACAGGAACTGGAGCGCGGTAACTGGATAGTAATCCAAGCTTATAAGCTTGATGGCGCAGCATAGTAATGAGCCCATACAACCAGCTAATCGGCAATAATAGCCATAACCAAGCGGCTTGACGTTGCCATGCACGCGTCACTATCGTCTCAATGCTCATTCGTATTGGTCACTTTTCCATTAGCCTAATGCTCGTTTAGCAGCCTCATCGTTCAAACCTTAGTAAAACCCTTCACACTCTTACTCAAAATCGCGCTCATACATTTGTGCGTAATGACCTTGCAATCTTATCAATTCGTCGTGTGTCCCTAACTCAACGATCTGACCGCCATCCATCACTGCAATACGATCAGCCGACTCAATAGTGGTTAATCGATGGGCAATAACTAGCGTGGTACGGTCTTTCATCACGTTATCGAGCGCTTGCTGAATGTAATACTCAGATTCGTTATCCAAAGCGCTGGTTGCTTCATCCAATATTAAAATCGGCGCGTCTTTTAATAGCGCACGGGCAATCGATAAACGTTGACGTTGACCGCCAGATAACTGCAGACCTTCAGCACCAATCTCACTTTGATAACCATTTGGCATCTTCACAATAAAGTCATGGGCAAAGGCATCTTTTGCGGCCCGCTCAACTTGAGCTTGGGTTTTATTGGCCAAGCCACCATAGGCAATATTATTAAATACTGTGGTATTAAATAGCACCACTTGCTGATTGACCATGGCAATCTGGGCGCGCAAGCTCTCTAAGGTAATATCTTCTATCGGCATACCATCTAAGGTAATTTGCCCAGAAGAAGTCGATAAGGTACGCGTTAGTAAGTTCACTAAGGACGACTTACCCGCGCCACTTCGTCCTACAAGTGCAACCGTTTCACCTGCTCGGATATCCAACGTAAAGTCACGTAGGGCCACCGTCGAGTCAGGATAAACCAAGCTGACATTATCTAAGCGAATCTCACCAGATAGTGCTGGGTTTAACACGCCAGTATCTTCTTCTTCTGGCTCATCCAGTAAAGCAAAGATAGACACCCCTGCTGCGATACCCTTTTGCAATTTCTGATTGACATCAGTTAGTGAACGTACCGGCTTACTCAATAACCCAGCGGCGGCAATGTAAGAAATGAACTCACCAGCTGAAATATTATCTATCACCGCAGGACGCAGCGCGAGCCACACCACGACCGACATGGCTATTGCCATCAGAAGCTGTACCGCTGGTGTGTTAATACTGTTAGTGATGACAACTTTCATGCCTTGGCGTAAGTTCTTTTTTGAAGTCAGATCAAACCGCTTGGATTCGTACGCTTGTCCACCGTAGTTTTTGACCACTTGATAGCCACCGATGACTTCATTGGTGATATGACTGACATCACCCATCGTCTGTTGAATACCTTTAGAAAGCTTAAGATATCGCTTGGAGGCGATACGAATCAGCCACAATATAGGAGGAAGCACAACAAACAAAATCAAGGTTAAACGCCAATTACTGTATAGCAAAAAGCCAATCAATCCTATGACCGTCAAACCATCGCGCAATACCGTTTTCATCGAATCAGTGCTGGCAGCGGTGACCTGCTCAACATCAAAGATGAGCTTTGACGAGATGGTGCCAGCTGGGTTGGCCAGATAAAACGAGCTTGGCAAGCGCAGCAATTTATTAAAGACTTCCACTCGCAGCTCATATACCAAATTACGAGAGACCAAAGCAGAGTAATAATTACCTAAAAAGCTACCCACACCGCGTACAAAGAACAGTCCGATGATCAATAGGGGAAATAAGGCTTTCTTGCTTTGATCTCCTTGAGTAATAGCGTCAGTAATGTACTGTAGAAGTTTGGCAACCCATATCTCTGTCGTAGCATTGATGGCAAAGCCCAAAACTGTTAGTAACAGCGCCCACCAATAGGGTTTTAGATAACTGAGTAGACGCAATAATGTTTTGCGCTTAGGCGTGTTGGCTGGCGACACTAATGTGCTCTTAGTAGAAGTTTTTGTAGAGTCAGGTTGATAAGCTTGGCTCATAAAAGCCTCAATTTGGGTGTTATGACATGAATGGACTGTGCTGATGGCACAATTTTATAGGATTTTGATGTTATACAACAGCGGTGCAAAGCTGACATTTTTTAAATCGTACAATTAGAAATTATGGTGCAAAAACACCCAAAGGCTATTGTGGTAAAAGCTATTGCGATAAAAGTTATTGTGGCAAAGGCTGACCGAGTGGTACGACGGTACTAATATTTAGGTTTAAAAAACCCAGCTTACCGGCAATATCCATGACCCGCACCACTGATTGATGGGTAGCATTGGCATCCGCTGCAATAACAAATAGCATGTCACGATTACTGCCCGCCTCTTGCTGTAACATACTGGTCAACTCAGCCTCATTGCTGCTGGCAAGAGTAATACCATTAACCAAATAACTGCCATCCTCTTGTACCGCCACCTCGATACTGTTTTTCTCTTCTGTCAGTGCCACACCTTCTGCTTCGGGCAGAATGATATTTAAGCGACTAAAATGATTAAACGACGTCGCCAGTAGCAAGAACACAATTAAGAATAATAAGCAGTCAATCATTGGCGTTAGATTAATTTCGAGCGGCTCAACCGTTGGTTTTCTAAAGCGCATATCACTCTCTTTAATTGACTTAATACTTATTTTCTTAATGAACGACTGTTCATATTATTGCGAATACGACTCATACCATTGTTAATACGATGACGTTGCTGCCGTACTATTATCTAAACTTAGCGCATCCACTACATGCTTATTGTCTTCATTTTCGGCAGGTGATGCACCCTGTATTGGCTTCTTCAAATGAGTATTATGAGTATTTTCAAGCAATTGATAATCATACAACTCTTGAATCATCAGACCTGCTTGGGTCTCAAACTGGGCGTTGATATCAATGATACGACGCTGAAAATAACGATAGGCAACCAACGCTGGTATAGCTACAATCATGCCCGCTGCTGTAGTGATTAGTGCTTGGGACACGCCAGCGGCGAGCATCGTTGGGTCTTGCATCGCGCCATCAGTAATCGCTAAGAACGACGAGATAATCCCCAATACCGTCCCCAATAATCCGAGTAGCGGCGCAATCGCTCCTATGGTACCGAGCATATTGATGTTCTTTTCTAACTGATGTACCTGCACACTGGCACGATTCTGCATATGCATGGTCATCGAGTCCAAACCATACTGACGATAGAGCAAACCAGTGGCTAAAATATCACCCAAGGGTGTCTTTTCTTTAACATTCATCAACTGGGTACGGCCAATATCGCCGTTTTCGCGTAGGCGGGTGATTAGCTGTTCGCGCAATCTGCCCGGTACAATTTTATTAAACTGTAAGGTATGGCTACGCTCGATGATGATGACTAATGCCAGTATTGAACACACTACAATCGGCGTCATTAACCAACCGCCCGCCTTTACCAACTCCCACATACTGACTCTCTTCTATATACTTACAAAATGGTTGTTACAAGGATAGCTCTATATCTAAGCATTTAAGCCGTAGTCGCACTTATGCAGCGTCTTAAGCTTGCGCTTCTATATGCTTTATCAAGGCGGCTAACTGATCTTGGCTATGGAAGAATATCTCGACACTTCCTTGCCCATCTTTTTTATGTTTCAATTTGACTTCAGCACCTAGCATGTCGGTCAAACGCTGTGTCAAACGCTCTGCATCACGAGAGTGAGATTGCTCGGTACGACTGACTTTAGGTGCAGGCTGTAAGATCGATTTGACCAGTTTTTCAGCTTCTCGCACCGTCATGCCGCCATCAATGATTTTTTGCGCAATGATAGGCTGTTGTTCTGAGGATAATGCCAAAAGCGTGCGCGCATGCCCCATATCTAGGGCGCTGTTGGCTAAATGGTCTTTTACCGTATCGTGCAGCTGATTCAAACGCAGCAGGTTCGATACCGTCGTGCGGGCTTTGCCAACGACTTCGGCAATCATCGCATGACTCATGCCAAATTCTGTATGAAAGCGCTGTAGTGCAGCGGCTTGCTCAATCACTGATAAATCTTCACGTTGGATATTTTCAATCAATGCCAGCGCAATGGCCAGCTCATCTGATAGGGCACGCTCAATGGCAGGAATGACAGACTTGCCCGCCATTTTTGCTGCACGCCAGCGCCGCTCACCTGCGATGATTTCGTGGGTGACGAATGCCTCGCTTTTGTCTTCGTTGGCTAATAGTGGACGGATAACAATGGGCTGCATCACGCCATGCTGCTCGATAGAAGAGGCCAATTCCATTAGGGCAGTCTCGCTCATATCACGGCGCGGTTGATATTTACCCGCTTGTAGACGTGCCACATCGATTTGCACCAAGCTGATTTGGTCTTCTGCGCCATTATTGTCTGTGCTAGCTGCACGAGACTTATTGGCAGGTATTTTGCTTGCCGTACGCGGCGAGCGGGCGGTACGACTACCATCAGTTGCGACAGACGCTGTAGTTTTTGCAGCCGGTTTTGCACTGGCTTTGGCGCGAGCAGTTTTGGCAGGCGCACTGGCTTCTTCGCTATCAGCTTCTAGCGCTTCAGCTGGCACAGTGTTGTCACGCGCAGCCATATCATCTTGCAAGGCAGAGGCGGTAATTTGCTTTTCTTTTTTGATTGACCCTAACAAGGCATCCAAGCCTCGATTAGCAGCCAATCCTCTTTTCTTCGCCATGATTACCTATCCTCTAACGCTAAAATAAAAGCCAAATAATTGTTACTGCGGCTTACTCATTGCTACAGCCTGCCCACTATAAATCACTACAGACTCAACCCCGCTGACCATACTAATGTATCGCTAGCACTCAGTTGTCTTGTATTGATATTATTTTGGACTGACGATAATAAATACGATGTTTAATACTATTTTCTGTTTGGTCATTTTCCATTATGACTAGTTTTTGGTGCTTATACACACAAAACTATTGGCTTTTTTATTACTGTTTCATCACTTCAGCAGCCAATTTTTGATAAGCACGCGCCCCTTTTGACCAGCGCTCGTACGCGATAACTGGCAAGCCATGTGCGGGTGCTTCTGCCAAGCGGATGTTTCTTGGAATATGTGTCTTGTACATGATATCGCCAAAGTGCGCTTCTAATTCAGCAGAGACATCGCGAGCCAATGTATTGCGCGCATCGAATAACGTTCTGACGACGCCGCGAATATATAGCTTCGGATTGAGCTCTGTTAGACGTTCAATCGTTTGCGACAAGTCCGCTAAGCCTTCTAATGCATAATACTCACACTGCATAGGAATAATAACCCCGTCGGTGGCGACCAAGGCATTAATCGTCAGCAAGTTTAAGCTTGGGGCGCAATCTATAATCACATAATCATAAGCAGGTTTGTTAGCCGCGATCTGATCATTGACCAACGCTGCCATCGCTGTCTTAAACAGCTCATGACTGTTGGTTTTACTCATTAAGGTGATATCCATACCAGCCAAATCACGATTGGCCCCGATCACATCGAACCCTGCTGGACTGGTCACAATAGCATCAGACAGCGAAACACCATCCAGCAACACATCGGCGATGGTCAACTCTAATTCGTTTTTGTCCACCCCAGTACCACTAGTTGCATTGCCTTGTGGGTCTAAGTCAATCAGCAGTACATGCTTGCGCTTAGCAGCCAAGCTGGCGGTCAAATTTACCGCCGTTGTGGTTTTACCCACGCCGCCTTTTTGATTCGCAATTGCTATGATTTCCATACACTCACTCAATTTAATTAGGGTCTTTACTGTATTTTACCGACTGTCTGTACTATGTATCTGTGACTGCCTACTTTTAATAATTGCCTGTTATTAATAGTCATTTTAGCAATCGCAATCTTTGGCGTTCAGCTTCTTATCACTATAATACACATGATACTTATAATATAAATGGCTCGCTTTGCATAAGGCTTTTTAGATATTATGCTATTTAAATATCAAGGTAAACGATGTTTCACGACTACAAGGTGCTCATAGCTTAGACATTTTTAGCAGACAATTCAATTAAATGACGACTGTCATGCAGACGTGGCACGTTAAGCTTAATGGTCTTAATATGCCAGTCGTTATCTAGCGCTTGTAACTCTTCATCACTTGGCGCTTTACCCTTCATCGCACATAAATAACCATTATCCGCCAGTCTTGGCTGCGCGGCCTCAACAAAATCGATTAGACTGGCAAAGGCTCTAGAGGTGACCACGTCATAGCTGGCCTCATGCGCTTCAATACGAGAGGCGATAGGCTGCATATTGCTCAAGCCCAGCTCGCTACTGATTTGCTTAATAAAACGAATCTTTTTTTGATTGCTATCAAGCGCCGTACACTGCCGCTCAGGCTGACAAATCGCAATTATTACGGCGGGCAAGCCAGCCCCTGTACCGATATCTAGCAGTGACCCCGACGGCAAATGCGTTATAATAGCCAAGCAATCAATCACATGCTTAATCAGCGCCTCTTCTGGATCGGTGATAGCGGTCAGATTATACGCTTTATTCCACAATAAAAGCTGGTCTAAGTACAATAATAACGTGCGCTGCTGCGTCTCACTTAACGGTAGACTTAGCTCATTAATCGCTTGTGCCAAGGTATTAGCTAGCGCTGGCAATTGCGCGCCAAGCTTTACAAAGCCAGTCGGGTCGATATGGATATTACCCATGTTGGCAGGCGATGAAGTTTTTTTAGCGGAAGCTGACATACAACGAGTTATCCAGTTTTGACATGTGAACCGTCTATTTTATCATGCAGTCTGCCTATTGAATAGTTGCAGATTGCGCCAATGTGAGACATCTTATACTATCTGCGAGGCTATTGAGGCGTTATTCTGCTTTGATGGCATTAAACTGACCCTCTATCTGTTGCTCTTTTATTGATTATTTTCAGTGACGCATCCAATTATGATACAAATCTGCGTTTAATGACTTATTTAAAACACCGCCATATCTTGTAAGATGTCTTATTACCAATTAAAAAATTACTCATTAAAAATTAAGCATAAAGAAACTGTGTAAAAAAATTAATACCTACTCTACCCTTTAAAAACAATTCATTTTTTAAGACGACACACCATACGCCTATGACCGAACAGAAACATGCCCCTATGTCCAAAACATCAAATGACGCTAATATAAAAGACACGACTAATATGGTAACACCCATTGCTGAATTGACCGACCAAACGACAGACGGCACGCAAACAACACTAGATACGCCGCATCCCCTCTTTACTGAGGTAAAACAGCACTGCCTTGTCAGCGCTGAGCAATTAAAGCGCTATAGCAATGCCGATGAGCTGCCGACGGACACACGTACCGCGCCAGATTTGGACGTGGGCTTTGGTCAACAGCGTGCGTTAAAAGCGTTGCAGACGGCTTTGGATATCAAAGCCAGTGGCTATCATGTGTTTGCGGCTGGTGAAAATGGCTTGGGCAAACGCACCGTTATCAGCCGCTTACTGACCCGTATCGCTGCCGATGCGCCGACCCCTGATGACTGGGTTTATGTACATAATTTCACCGATCCACGCACACCGCTCGCCTTGCGCCTTCCTGCTGGTCAAGCCTCGCTACTGCAGCAGCAAGTTAATAGTCTATGGCAACAGGCCAAAAAACGCCTGAGCCAGCGCTTTCGTAGCGACCAGTATCAAAGCAAGATTGAAGCCATCAAAAACGACACGCATCAAAAAGAAAGTCAGGCTTATGATGTGCTCAATGCTGAGGGTAAGCAATATGATTTGGCATTGACGTTTCGCTCCTTTGATAACAAAGCCGTGTTTGTCCATCCAAGCCAACTGACAACAGAAACCGATCAAGTCGCGACTGAAAACAATAATGCGGATAATAAAGATGCCAAAACATCTATCAACAGTCAAAACACATCAGTAATCGGAGAAAGTAAGAAAACGACTATTTCTAGCAAAGATGCTACTGACGGTAACGACAACGAATATGGCAATAGTGAATACGAAGCTGAGCTAAGTAACTTCGTGCAAAAGAACCATATGCAAAAACGCTTGAGTCAGCTGACCATCGCCTTAGAGCAGTTAGAAGACGAAGCCAATGACGCCATAGAAGCATTACATCGCAATATTGCACGTCGTGCACTGCAACCTTTGTTTACCCCTATTTATGAGCAGTTTGCCAGTCATCCGCTGGTCGTTGATTATCTCAAAGCGGTATTTGCCGACATGGTTACGCATGTCGAGCGCATCGTCAATGGCGATGATGAAGAGTTTGTGACGGCAGTTCTGGCGACGACTCCGAGCCGTTACGCGGTCAATGTCATTGTCAGTCACACGCCAGACAGCGGCGCACCCGTTGTCTTTGAAGATTTGCCGACGCATTTGAACTTATTGGGTCATGTTGAGCAAATCACCCAACTGGGCACGGTGACCACCGATGTCAGTATGATTCGAGCGGGCGCCCTGCATCGTGCCAATGGCGGCTATTTATTGTTAGAAGCCAGTCATTTACTTGAGCATCCTTATGCATGGCAGGGTCTTAAGCGCGCACTACAATCGCGTAAAATCAAACTCTCAAGTCTTGAGCAGATGCTAACCTTAACAGGAAGCTTATCATTAGCACCTGCGCCCATTGACCTTGATATTAAGGTGATTTTGCTTGGCGAAGCAGACTTGTATTATGAGCTATTAGAGCTTGAGCCTGAGTTTGATGCGGTATTTAAAGTACGTGCTGACTTTCATGATGATGTGCCTCGCAGCAGTGAGCACGAATTGGCACTGGTCGCAAAAATGGCCGACATTATTGATTATGCCGACCTCTACCCGTTTGATCGTAGTGCACAAGCCGCCCTACTCGAGCATTTAAGCCTGCAAGCAGAAGACCAAGATCGCTTAAGTTTGCACAGTGATTTACTGATTAAGCTATTGCATGAGTCCAACCGTCATGCACGTTTGAGCGGTAACAACATTGTCAATGCTCATCATGTCACGCAAGCCATCGATGATATGGACGAGCGCTCAGGATACCTGCGTGACCTCTATTGGGATGAGCTCAAAAACGGTCAACAGCTTATCCAAACCACAGGCAGCGCTGTCGGACAAGTCAATGCGCTGACAGTGGTCAGCTATGCCGATAGTGAGTTTGGCATGCCCGCCCGCCTGACTGCCGTTATTCAACCAAATATCGGTACGGGTGAGATTCTCGACATTGAGCGCGACGTGGATTTGGGTGGTAGCTTACACGCCAAAGGCATGCTGATTATGACCAGCTATTTGCGCGCGTTATTTAGCCAACATCATGCGCTCAACTTTAGTGCCTCACTTGCTTTTGAGCAAAGCTACGCGCATATCGATGGCGATAGTGCCACCGTTAGCGAAGGCTGTGCGCTATTGTCCGCTTTAGCAAATGTGCCGATTGATCAGTCATTTGCCATTACTGGCTCTATGAACCAATTGGGCGAAGTGCAAGCGGTTGGTGGCATCAATTCCAAAATTGCCGGATTCTTTGATGCATGCCGCGAGCAAGAATTGACTGGGCAGCAAGGCGTGGTCATTCCGATGGCCAATGTTAAACAGCTTATGCTGCGCGACGATATCATTGCCGCTGTCAAAGCAGGCGAATTTCATATTTATGGTGTGCATACTCTAAGTGAAGCACTGACGTTAATGACTGGTCTACCTATCGATACCGTGAATAAAAAAGGTCGCTATCGTAAAGAGACATTGTTTGGCAAAGTCCTAAGCCGTTTGATGTTATGGGATGAAAATCAAGATAACAATGACGATGACATTGACGAAAAAAAATCCAAAAAGAAAGATAAAAAGCAGCAGAAAGCAAAACGTCAGAAAAAAGCAGACAAGAGAAAAAAACAGAAACGTAAAAACAAGAAAGACAATAATGAAGCTGTGATGGATGACGATTCTAGTATCAATCAAAGCATCGATCAGAGTGTGGATACTAATGATACCAAAATGTCCATTAATGCCATATAGGCTGATGTATAGCGAAATTTAGCCATTTAAAACCACTTAATGAATCAATAGGCTAATTGATAGGATGCCCTAGACGCTACGATGCTTTTCTGCGATGATAAACGGCTAGTGACTCGATAAAGATACCTAAAAACTGACTCGTGACTTCATAAAGGTTATCGCTTAATGACTGTACATCCTGCTAATGCCGACCTACTCCAAACTCAAACAGATGCTATTGAGCAAGCCAATAGCGTAGCGGCTGCGGGCAACAATGTCTCAGAAGACAGCAGCGATAATCGCCACGGTGCAGCAACGACGGCGCGGCAGTGGCAAGTGTTATCACAACTACAGCGCAATCGCTGGGTGGGTACCACGCATATTTATGAGCAGTTGATGATGGCAGGCTTTGATATTAGCCTGCGCACGGTACAGCGCGACCTAAATGCGCTGGCGAAACGTTTCCCTATCGAAAAAAACAATGCCAATCCGCAAGGCTGGCGCTGGCGTGATGATGCACCATTACAAAGCTTACCGCACATGAATCTCTCACAAGCGGTTGCCTTTAATATGGTTGAGGCCAATCTGACCCAGCTATTACCGCCTGTTATTTTAGATGAGTTATTTCCGTGGTTTGACCTAGCACGGCGGCAGCTAAAAAACAGCAAAGTCACCCATTCATGGATAGACAGAGTGCGCATCGAGCCTGCCACTCAGCCATTAATCGCCCCACATATTGACTTGGATAGCAAAGACAATATTTACCACGCGCTGTTTTATCAATTACAAATTAAAGCCTGCTATACCCGTAGCAATAAATCGCAAGCCGGTGAATACATCCTAAATCCCATCGCTATCATTCAACGCGGCGTCATCATTTACCTACTGGCAACTCGCACGGATGATCCAGAGACTGTCATTCGCACATTTGCCTTGCATCGATTTGCCAGCGTCGAGATTTTAGAAAGTGCCGCAAAGACTCCCGATAATTTTCACCTTGACAGTTATTTGGACGCCGGTGGTATGGGCTTTAGCCATCCATTATTTCGTGAGCTGTCCGATCATGGCAAAAATATGCCTATTGAGCTACAATTCACCAAACAAGCGGGCAAGAGCCTAACTGAAAGCAAGCTTAGCGATGATCAAACGGTTACCTTGAATGACGATGACACACTGACCATTCAGGCAACGGTGAATTTGACCTCCCAGCTGGTCTGGTGGTTGCGCGGTTTTGGCAATGGTCTCTTAAATGCCAAACCTGAGCTGCTATATCAAGCTGTCTTGGATAAAGCCTTGGATAATCAATGACGCGGATAAAGCACACTTTTTAATTTGAACCTTCTTTATTTTGAGTTCTCTTTATCCGGAGCAATACTCAGTTAATATCAAATCATTTAAATCATCAAAAAATAACAAGGAATATTATGTCGACCACTGCCCCGTCACCACTACTATCAGACAGTTTAAAAGGATTAGGTTTGGATGCGGGCACGTTATTTTTTGCGCTCAACTACGAGTTTACCAAGACTGAACCCAAAGGTATGTTGAAGCGTTTTAAAAAGAATGAAGGGGCGATTGATATCGACTTAGCGTGCGCCTTGTATGACGATAACTGTACTATTAGCGATATCGTCTGGTTCAAACAGCTACGCGATAAGGCCGAATCAGTACGCCATCAAGGGGACAGTCTGAACGGCAAAGACCGTGGCGACCAAGCAATGTACCTAGCCCCACTTGACCAAGAGCAAATCAGACTCTACTTGGACAAGATTCCAGCACATATCACCCATATTGCCTTGCTTGCTAACTCTTACCACGGTCATGCTTTTTTTCGAGTCAAAAAAGGTGAGATTCATTTAAGTGATGATGAAGGCAACCGCTGTTTTGAGGTTAATCTAAAGCAACTGCCGCGAGATTGCTCTACGCTTTGGGTCGCCCATTTGCGCCGAGAAGTAGATGATTGGCATCTGACATTGCAAAACCTACCGCTTGCCGCCGAAGACTTAGCCACAGCAGCGCAGCAAGTCGCTCATGAATTGGCACGTGCGCTGCCTATTCCACAAGGCGTGTAACATCAAATCAGGTATAATGGACACAATCTCATGTGATAAAAAAGGGTGCGACGTTCTCTAAACGTTGCACCCTTTTTGTAAACTCTGATTTTTGCAAATTCAAAATAATTACTACGAATATAGTGAGTGAAAAGTAATATCAATATATCACGCACTGCTGATATCCATTTTTCTTACTTGCTATGCCTGCGCAGACAGAGGCTACAAAAAATTGATATCAGCAATACCGTCACATTTTTAAGATATCCTAACTATATTACTTACAAAGCCTCACCGCAATGCGGACAAAAATTCTTTTGCCGCTCATCGACTTCATTTTCACGGCGTTCCAGTTCTTTTTCGCGCAATACCTGTAGTACGATGTTTTGCGCCTGCTCCTTATCTAGCCCAAGCTCACGACGTATTTTCTCTACCATCATCTGGTTCTGTATCAAATCAAAATCGCTATCGACCAGTTGCTCACGAAAGTGCTGCTCTAGCTCTTCACGGCGCTGGTTCAGCTCATTTGCCAAACCCGTGGCTAGAATACCTGCAGGCAATGCGGCCAGACCGACACCCAGTATCGTAATGATCGCGCCCAATATTTTACCGGCATTGGTAATAGGTGTCACATCACCATAACCCACTGTCGTCAGCGTCACTACCGCCCACCACATGGCTTTAGGGATAGACTCAAACTCTTCTGGCTGGGCATGGTTCTCCACCAGATAAATACCACTAGAAGCGGTCACAATCATGATAATTAGAATAAAAATAACGGCTTGAAATGAGCCTTTCTCTTTACTGATTACCACCAATAAAATACGCATCGACGCAAAATAACGCGTTAGTTTAAGAATACGGAAGAGGCGCAAAATACGTAAGAAGCGTAAATCAATTGTGACAAAGAAGTTCAAGAACGCCGGCACAATAGCAACCAAATCAATCAATGCCGAGGGGCTTTTTAACCATTGCCAACGCTGACGCCAAGTGGTGTGATCGGGCTTCGCTTCGGCAACACTCCACAAACGTAGCAGATACTCAATAGAGAACACTACGATGGAGAAGTTTTCAAACCATGTAAAATAATCTTGATAAGGGTAGTACCAACTGTCTACAGACTCCGCAATCACGGCTGCCACGTTGGTCATGATTAGAAATATCAGAAAATAATCGACGTAGCGGCTAAAAAGCGTGTCATGCTCATCATTTTGCAAAATGTTATAAACGAAAGTACGCAAGCGCCGTATATGTTGGAATTGCATGCGGTCCCTATACGGTGTAACACCGATCTTATGATAATGAAATAAAAGTATTAAAGCCTGATTATCGCGCTAAATGACATAATGAAAAGCAGTATCATTATACAAAATTTACGTAATAAATGTAGACGCAAGCCAGCAACATTAACCCCGTCGCAAGAAAGGTGTATTGTAAAAATCGCTCATCGGCACGTAATTGACGACTGAGATTTTGAGCAGGCAATAAAAAAAGGCCGCATTCTGGGCAACAAGAATCCACTTGGTTTAATAAAGTCATTGAACGTGCTTGTCCGCAGCGCAACGGCGAGTTACTACAGTAGCCCAGCATAATACACCCTATCCGTCGTTGTTAATTGTCCCTTTATATTAATTTATACCAGCCGTATAAAAACTGACTACTAACTTACAGTAACGAGAACTGTTTAACAAATATGTTTTGATGAACCTGTCATTTACACCATAACTTTTTATTCCCTTAAAATTATTAAGGGTTTTTTAGTTAAAACCTTACTGTTAAAATGGTTTTAATGCTACAATAGCGTTACAATGTTACAAGGCAATCTATAATGATAACATTGTGTATCAGCACTTAATGCCATCCCTCATTAAATGCTTATCGATAACCTATTATTGCGTTGAGGAATCAAACGATGAAACTACAATCCCTAGTTTTAGCTGCTACAACTTTTTTAGCCATGACCACTGCTTTTGCCGTACCTGCGGGCACATGGTCCGTGGCTGCTGGCGCTCATATGGTCGACCCTAAAAGCAATAACGGCACACTTGCAGATGGTACACTTTCTGTAGAAGTTGATGATGATATCCGTCCAACTATCAGCGGTGAGTACTTCTTTGCTGATAACGTCGGTGTCGAACTGCTAGCGGCGATTCCATTTCATCACGACATCACTCTAACCGATGCTGATGGCAATAAAATTGATGCAAAAACTCAGCATCTCCCACCTACTTTATCTATACAATATCATTTCGATGGCTATGACCTACCAATGAATATCAAGCCATTTGTTGGTGTGGGGGTCAACTATACAACTTTCTTTAAAGAAAGAATTTACCTTGGTAATGGTAACGATTTAGAGCTTGATGATAGCGTCGGCGTAGCCGGTCATGTCGGTCTTGACATACCTTTTGCTCCGACTGAAGCCTTCCGTATTGATGCACGCTATATGGATATCAAAACAGATGCTAGCCTAAATGGTAATGACATCGGCGAGGTCGACATCAGTCCTTGGGTATATGGCGTCGCTTTCGTTAAACAGTTTTAATTTATAGTCAAAATATCGCCAATAAAAAAGCCAGATTAATCGCTGGTTTTTTTATGCTTAAAATTTAAGCACAAAAAAAGACCATCCGTAGACAGTCTTTTTATTGTTTATACAGGTTAAAAACCAAAAATCTCTACAGTAAAATACGGCGTGGATCAGCAAGCAAGGTCGCAATATATCGGGTGAATACTGCCGCATCTGCACCATTAATCACGCGGTGATCATAAGATAAAGATAATGGCAGCATGAGGCGTGGCTCAAAGCTCTGGCTACTCTCATTCCAACGTGGCTGCATACTGGCTTCAGACACACCCAAGATACCTACTTGTGGCCAATTTACCAATGGTGTAAATGCCGTCCCACCTAAATTACCTTGGCTTGATATGGTAAAGCTTGCGCCTTGTAAATCTTTGGTGCTCAGTTTTTTATCACGGGCTTTGACTGCCAGCTCGCCAATCTCAATCGCGATTTGT
The DNA here is from genome assembly GCF_013248965.1 of Psychrobacter okhotskensis. GTDB lineage: Bacteria > Pseudomonadota > Gammaproteobacteria > Pseudomonadales > Moraxellaceae > Psychrobacter > Psychrobacter okhotskensis. Next base: position 80,209 of record NZ_JABRVQ010000008.1, read on the forward strand.
TTAAGACCCTTGTCTTGCACATTTTTGATGACAGGTACGATAAGCCCGTCATCAGTTGCCACTGCAATACCCATATTGACGCTTTTGCGTAAGATAATTTGGCTATTGTCATCGCTTAAGTGACTATTGAAGCGAGGATGCTGGGTCAAGGCATAGGCGGTTGCTTTTACCACAAATGCCAAGATAGTAAAGCCGATACCTTCCGCCTTCATACCGCCTTTTAGCTCACCGCGTAGCTTTTCTGTCTCAGTGATATCGGACAAGTCAAACTGTGTCACTTGCGGTAGATAGGTATTGTAATTGAGCTGCGGTATCGAGACTTTTTGTAGACGGCTCAGATCCTGCACTTCTGTCTCGCCCCAGATTTCTGCATTACTCATATCAGGTAAGCTTGGTAGGCTTGCTCTGGACGCAGTGCCACTACTAGCAGGTGCAGCTTGCTTATTGGTCAGGCTTTGCTTCACATGGGCAAATAAGTCTTCTTTTAAGATACGTTCATTAATTGCAGAACCCGTCACTTGACTGATATCTACACCTAGCTGCCTTGCCAACTTACGCACGGCAGGACCAGCATAAACATCGACCAACTTCTCATTCACCTGAGTTTCAGTCAGCTTGTTGTCCGCTGATTGAGTCGGTGTACTGGTTGACGTCTCTTTTACAGATGCTTGCTTTGGCTCAGCCGCCGCCTGCTTTTGGTCATTTGAGCTGGTTTGTTTGTCGGTTTTTGACTCAGTTTTTGATTCATTTGCTGATTTATTGGCACTATCCGCCTCTGAGCCACTACTAATGATGACGATAAAATCTTGACCATTGGCAACCATATCACCAGCTTCGACCAGTATTTTCTCAATTTTCCCTGCTTCTGGTGCCGGTACTTCAACCGATGCCTTATCAGACTCAATCAGCAAAATAGATTGGTCAGCGCTAACCATGTCACCGACACTCACCATGATCTCAGAAACTTGCGCTTCATCCACACCTAAATCAGGCAGTGCATGAGTGGTCGCTTTCCCTGAGCTTGGCGCAGAGTCAGCAGCGCTATCGGAGACAGAAGATGCTTGCTCGTCTGCCTGTGCTTTTTCTTTATCGTCGTTTTCGGCATCTACACTATCCGCACTTGCCGCATTATTTTCAGGAGCTTGCTGATCGTCTGCCTCAGCATCATTGCTCTCATTACCGCTGTCTTCACTATCAGTGCCAGTATCACTATCTAACTCAATCAGTACCATGCCTTCACTGACTTGATCGCCAACTGCAACGCTGATTTTAGTGACTTTACCAGCGGCAGAGCTAGGCACTTCGACTGAGGCTTTGTCAGATTCTAATAAAATAATGTTGTCGTCTTTTTCGATGACGTCGCCAACTTCTACCATAATTTCGCTGACTTCGGCGCTATCAACACCCAAATCGGGGGCTTTAATGTCCATGATTTATCTCCTTGTCTTATGGTTATTATTCTTTGACATCACCATCATTGAGTAAAGTCGCATCGGCTTGATCTTCAGAACGGCCTTCACTACTGATTTCGTCATCCTCTTCCCCAACGAACTCAGGAACAGGATGCGGGTTGACCTTATCAGGCGCTGGCGCATCTGGGAAATGATCATAATGAGGCTGTTGCTGCCATGCAGGTGGATGATCTACATCGATACCGAAGCTAGAAATGGCATCTTTGACCAAGCGCATTTCGACTTCACCTTCATCAGCCAAGCGTTTTAGCGTCGCTACCACAATGTGAGCGGCATCGACGTTAAAGAAGCTGCGCAATTTCTCACGTGAGTCTGAACGACCATAACCATCTGTTCCTAGCGTGGTATAAGGACGACTGTCAGGTAACCAACCACGAATCTGCTCCGAATAGTTACGCATATAGTCCGTCGCTGCCACTACGATACCTTCGTGCTGGGCCAATTGCTCAGTGACCCAAGGCACCTTTTCTTCATCCATTGGATGCAAGCGATTATAATCATCACAAGCCATACCATCACGAGTTAGCTCGTTAAAGCTGGTCACACTCCAGACGTTGGAGGTGATATTAAACTCATCTTTTAGAATCTGTGCTGCTTTTTGCACTTCACGTAAGATAACGCCCGAACCCAAGAGCTGAACCTGACTTGAGCCATTATCTTCTAGCAAATACATACCGCGTTTGATACCTTCTTCCACCCCTTCTGGCATGGCAGGCTGCTCATAGTTTTCGTTCATAAGCGTCAAGTAATAATAGACGCGCTCGCCTTCTGCGTACATGCGGCGCAAGCCATCATGCATGATAACGGCCAGCTCATAACCAAAGCAGGGGTCATAGCTGACGCAGTTTGGTACGACGTTGAACAATATCTGCGAATGACCGTCTTGATGCTGCAAGCCTTCGCCATTCAGTGTCGTACGACCAGCGGTCGCACCCAACAAGAAGCCTTGTGCTTGGCAATCCCCTGCCGCCCAAGCCAAATCGCCCACACGTTGGAAACCAAACATAGAATAATAGATATATAGCGGAATCATCGGTAAGGCGTTGATCGAATAACTGGTCGCGAGCGCAATCCAAGCACTCATCGCCCCAGCTTCGTTGATGCCTTCTTCTAGCATGTGACCGTCTTTGGCTTCTTTATAGCCCATCAATGCTTCGCTATCTTCTGGCGTATAGGTTTGACCGATAGCAGAATAAATACCCAATTGACGGAACATACCTTCTAGACCAAAAGTACGTGCTTCGTCAGGGACAATGGGTACTACTCGATCTTGGATGTCTTTGTTTTTTAGCATGGCTGCCAGCAGGCGTACGAACACCATCGTCGTCGATTGCTCTTTGCCATTACTACCTTTTAATACGCGGTCAAAAATGGACAACTCAGGGATATTTAAGGGGATATGCCCACTGCGGCGATTGGGTAAATGACCGCCCAAGGCTTCGCGGCGTCCTTTTAGATATTTCATCTCTGCTGAGTTTTCTTCTGGACGATAAAACGGTAGCGTCTCTAACTGCTCATCCGTAAACGGCAAATCAAAGCGGTCACGAAAATACATCAAGCCATCTTGATCCAGCTTTTTGATCTGATGCGATTTGTTGACCGCTTGTGCTTGATCTGATAAGCCATAGCCTTTTACAGTTTTGGCTAAAATTACCGTTGGCTGACCCTTGGTTTTCATCGCTTCACTAAAGGCAGCATAGACCTTCACTGGGTCATGCCCACCACGGTTTAGGCGTGCAATATCATCATCAGACAACGACTTGCCGACTTCTTCTAACTCAGGATATTTACCAAAAAACTCCGTGCGCACAAACTCAGGATCGCGGGCTTCATACAGCTGATACTCCCCATCAACCACTTCTTCCATGCGATATTTGAGCGCGCCAGAGTCATCATTGGCTAGCAAGGTATCCCAGTTGCCACCCCAAACGACTTTGATGACTCGCCAACCAGCACCGCGGAACACAGATTCTAACTCTTGAATAATCTTGCCATTACCACGCACTGGCCCATCTAGACGCTGCAAGTTACAGTTGACCACCCAAATGAGGTTATCAAGTTTTTCGCGACCGGCAAGAGAGATAGCCCCTAAGCTTTCTGGCTCATCTGTCTCGCCATCGCCTAAGAAAGTCCAGATTTTACGACCTTCATCTTCGAGCAAGCCGCGATTGATCAGATAGTTATGCACGTGCGCATGGTAGATCGACATGATCGGGCCAAGTCCCATTGATACCGTAGGGAACTGCCAATAGTCTGGCATCAAATAAGGATGCGGATAGCTTGATAAACCTTTGCCACCGACTTCACGACGGAAGTTCTCAAGCTGATCCTCTGTCAAGCGACCTTCTAAAAATGAGCGAGCATAAATACCGGGTGCAGAGTGACCTTGGTAGTAGATCATATCACCACCGAAGTGATCGCTTGCTGCCCGAAAAAAATGGTTAAAGCCAGTCTCATATAGCGTGGCACTAGAGGCAAATGTCGCTAAGTGACCACCCAAGTCGTCGTCATTCTTATTAGCGCGCATGACCATTGCCAAAGCATTGTAGCGAATCAAGGCGCGAATTTTACGCTCCATACCCAAGTCACCTGGGTACATTGGCTCGTCTTCGACGGCAATACTATTGATATAAGCCGTATCTAGTCGATTGAATGGCAGTCCTTCTTGTACCGCCATATTGTATAACGCTTTTAGCAAAAATTGAGCGCGATCCTTGTCCGCATGTTTGATGACAGACTCAAAGGCGTCCAGCCACTCTTGGGTTTCGGTGCTATCAGCATCCTTATAATAATTCATTCTTGTTAATCCTTTTATATCAGTCATACCTACCTAATGGCAGGGCTTCATTGAAAAATGCATGATGAGAGATTGGTTTACTTATGACATCCTTGCTACGTCCAAGCATTCCATTGTTTTGTGCGATGATATACTGCTCGATTATAAAAATAGTATTACTTTTATCAACGAATGCGTTAAATCAACACATCCGCTAAGTCGTTATAATGCTATGACTATCTATTCAATCATTAATTACTATGACATTCCATTATAAGCGTTTACGCGCTAGTTGTTTATGGCTGTAGAGAAATGAAGAAATCGCAAGTATTTTCTAAATAAATAATGATTAGTTTTTTTAAAAATGACAATAGTAATAACTTGACTCTTCACGTGAGAGATGGTTGTTTTTAACTAAATGATTAGCTTATGCTCTCTGTCATATTAAATCGACCATTGGTAACTTTATACTGGATTTATGACAAATTGCTTATTAGTATCCCATACTAGTATATTTGTATAAATATGGTTAACCATCATATTAATTGAGCAACCTTGATTCTTAGGAATAGTGACATGTATAAAGCTAAAACATCCTCGAATATAACGAACGCTTTTTCTTTTAGTAAGTATCAATCTCAAATACTGAATTTTATAGGCTTTATCATATTGTCACTGATAAGCACCTCATCGTTTGCATTTTTAGCAAACCCGGGAGCTAATTGCACGGGAATTACAGGCGCTTCTCAAGGCAGTTTAACTAGTGCAGATTATACTAAAATCTTATCTTCGTTAGATAGTTTTGTTGATGTGGAAGGTAATGCAGCGGGCAGCATTCCCTTACAAGTAAAAATGTCTATAGTAGAATCTAGTGCGAACACAGTAGCTAGAACACTGAGGTCTTCCACAATATCTGACAAAACTATTATTAATGTAACTCGTGATTTCCCAAATGCAGCAGCATCTACCGACATCACTTTTGAGTTTCGTAATAGCATTACTCTACAACCGATTTTTCTTCGTAATGTTGCATTGAGTGCTTTTGATATAGATTATTCAAATACTTATAATACTAGGTTTTATGATTTGATTAGATTTACTGGTATCAATTCAGCTAAGGCAACAATACCTAGCGTACAACAAACTGTAGAAGAATCTTTCCTTAATACTAATCAAGAAAGTCTATTTACACGTATTGACTTCAACTGTCCTGCCAACAGTTTAGATAAGAGATGTCAAGGATCTGTACAATTTCCTGAACCAGTAAGATCTGTGACGATGACTTATACTAATACTGGTTTTAGTAGCACAACAACTACTTCTCTTCAAGAAATAGATTTCAGTATAGATAATTACTGCTACGTTCCACAATACATTTTTTCTGGTACGGTATTTGATGATAACGGTGGTATCCCTGCAGGTAGTGCTGATAAAGATAACGCTGATATAATGACCCCTAGTAGTGTTTATGCCAATAGATCTAACTACTTCAATGGTCTCTTTAATCCGTCACAAGAGCTGGGTATTAGTGGCAGTACGGTCAGACTAGTGAATTGTGCAAAAACTAATACTACTTACGCACAATCAGTTATAGGTAGTGGTGCGACTATCGGTCAGTATCAGTTCAGTGTGCCCATCTCTACCTTCGACGGTATTACCAACCTATGTATAGTAGAAGAGCGTGCTCCTACTATTTTTCCTTTTTATCCTATTCGAACTACGACTGATAATCTTAATACTGGATTTGCAGCCACAAAATATAACTATCCTAATAACAACTTTGGTAGAGTCATCCCTGCTAATGCGGCTTTGGTACTTGAAAAAGAACAAGCACCAAATAATTGCAATATTACTTCGCTAACAGACTCTTCGCTTAAATACAGTAAATCCCCATTATCGAGTTCAGGTGACAACCCTGATATACGTCCAGGTCAGTGTATTGCTTACAGAATAACCGCTACCAATCGTGCCAACATGCCCATTGATAATTTTATTATGCAAGACGCTCTACAAAAAAAAGATGCGAATAATGCGACTGTGACCTCAGTCTTAACCAGTCCTGCCCGTGAAGCAAATGTGTTTAATGATGGTCTGAGTAACGGACAAAATGGGACAATCAAAACCATATCCCAAACGTTGCCAAAGAGAGACAAACGCTTATTTTATTTCAACACCAAATACGGTAGTACTGTGAATGCTCAGTAGCTAATTTCTCTTGTAATTTTAGTAGCTTAATGCAATCAACATCTTAATACAAAAAGCCCTATCTCCTCAGATGGGGCTTTTACCGTTCGGTAACCTCGAAATACAATTTGTCGTCTTTATGGTGACTCTTTGTCTATTAATTGTAAAAATACCTTAAAGACAGCTTCATACCTCTATCAGTAATGCCTATTCATAACAAACAGCAAAAAAGTGAACTGGATTTAGTCAAATTAATAGCGCACTGATAATAATGATTACAGCAAGGACATAAAATGAAATTTTTAAATACTTTACGTGCCACCCTGTTTATTACCACAATTTCTTTAGGCTTACTAAACACAGCATATGCTGAAGAAGCATTAAAAATGGAGTTAACTGCTAATAAAGCCGTCAAAAATGCAGATGGCAAGATCAGTTATGTAGCAGCCAGCACTGCTCCAACAGGCACTATTATTCAGTACAAAGCGACTTATACCAATACCATTGATCAAAACATAAATGATATCGCAGTTACTTTACCTATTCCTGCAAACATGACGTTCAACGGCGAGGTTTCACCTGCTAGCGCACAAGCCAGTACTGATGGCAAGAACTATGCTGACATGCCTCTGATGCGCAAAGTGGATGGCAAGGTAGTAAAAGTACCATTTTCTGAATACCGGAGCCTTCGTTGGAATATCAAACTATTACCAGCCAAAAAGTCTGCCACCGTATCCCTCAATACGATAGTCAACTAGTCCCTACCTGATATTTTTATCAAACCCCCTTGGAGATTTACCGCATGAAATCTAATTTATTCAAATACTCAGTGTTGACTGTCGGTGTCGTTGCCGCTATGGGCGTGGCTCATGCTGCTCAACAACCTACTGGTGGTACTAGTAATGGCTCTTTCAGTGTAGCTAACCAAGCGTCAGCGTCTTATACCATTGCTGGTAATGAGAATGCTCCACAGTTAGCGACTTCAAACATCGTCACCATTTCAGTTAGTGAGCAAAGTTCATTTACCTTACTTACAGATAACGTAAATCAGACAATTAACCCTAAAGCGAACTCAACCGTTAATTTTACGCATACTCTTACTAACAGTGGTAACGTCGATGATACTTACACTTTAAGACTTACTAATGCTACTAGCGGAGATGATTTTGACTACAGCGGCTATAGCGTTACTTACTTATTAAATAACACTGGTACAGCTATCACTGTTCCTATTACTAATGGCGTGGGTACTATCTCTCTACCAGCCAAATCGGCTGCTAATATCACTATCGTAGCGACTGCTAATACAGCACGTAATATCGATAAAAACGGTATCCTAACCGTCAGTGCCGAAAGTACTTATTTAAAGGGCAAAAACGCAGGAACGCCCTCTGCTTATACAGCGTCTAATGTGGATAATGCAAAAACGGTTGCCCCTCTTTATGCCATTACAAAATCCGCAACGACAAATCTCGGTACTAAAAACCTAGATCTTAATAATCTTAATGCCTTCGTTGATTACACTATTACAATCAAAAACGAAGGTAACCTTGATGGTAAGGCAATCAGTATCTCAGATGATCTACCATCAGGTTTAGTAGCAATAGCGTCGACAGAAGCTAACTATACAGCTCCTACTGTTACTGCATCTAATGGTAGTACAGCAGGTACAGCCAAACTATCAGCTGCTAACAAAACAATAACTGTAGATAGTCAAAACATCAAAGTCGGCGAAACCATCACCGTCACTTTCCGTGCTAAAAAAGCTGCTAATGCTACCTCAGCAAGTAGCTTTGTAAACTATGCCGTAGTCAAAGACGACACTGCTAACGATAATAATGCGACTACTCCTGACATTACTGATAGATCTGATGATGGGACTGAAACTACCTACGAAAATAAAGTTACAGGTGCTTATCTAGGTAAAGATGACAATACTAAAGCGACGGTCACGACAACTAACCAGACTCGTGCGATTGCTATCACGACAGGTGCGAATAAAGAAGTCGCGTTAAACACTAGTGGTGCTGCTGTCGGAAATACTTATAGCTATACTATTACCAACAATGGTACTGACGTTACAGAAGCAGCCACTGCAGGTTCAGTATTATTCTCTGTAAATCCAACCGCTACTGGTACTGCTGGCGTTACTAATAACCCTAACATTGAGATTGCTCGGGTATTCGTAGATGCTAACGGCGATGGTATCTTTACTGCAGGTGAGACTGTTTTGACCGGTACTCAGATTGGTACGACAGGAGAGTATACCTATGATCTAAACGCTGCAAAAACCACTGGTTTTGCTCCTGGTGCGGCTAACGCTATTAAAATCGGTGTAGAAGTGGTGACTACTGGTTCTAATAGTAATGCTGGTGGCGTAGGTACTAGTGACATAGGTAAATATGAAACTATGACGTTGACTATCGTACCAAAAACTGAGGTCAATGGTACTGCTATTCCTACTAGCACTACTGAGAACCCATTGTCTACAACTTCTAAAACGACGATGCAAGGTATCAATCTTGTCAAATATCAAATAGCGGCAGATTGTACTACTGCCATACCTGCTAATAATGCGACTGACTGGTCGACAGCTACTGCTACCGCTACGGCTGGTCAGTGTATCTTCTATAAGATAGAGGCTGTAAATACTTTTACTACAACTGAAATCAGCACTGTAGCCATTACCGATACAATTAGTACTAAGGCGGTCTACCAAACCAACTTCGTTGCCTCACCAACGACGGGTACTAATGGTACTAGTACTAATGCTACTACCGGCGTTACTACTGTTCGAGGTAATTTTGCGACTTTAGCATCAGGTGCTACTGCAACCGTTAGATTCTCTGTGAAGCCTTCACAGTCAGGTACTAATTAATCACCTATTATTAGATATTCTATTGTCTTAAAGTCTATAAGCTTCATAAGACGCTTATAGACCCCTCTAGCTTGGGAATACATTTTTTATATTACACAAGCTAGAGGTTCAATTTTTTATTTCACATTGATGTTTTATTGGATAAGCGACTTATGACCCGATCTACAATGACACCGTCTAATCGTACCGCATTGTGCACAGCAAAGATTTCTGCGCTGTCAGTGGCAATGTTGCTTATGCAATCAAATATGGCGTTTGCCGCAGTCAATCCACTTGTGCAAATCATTGATAATTTAGCAAACGTCGATTATGACGTAGAAGCTGTTAAGCAGCATGGCACTTCAAACCAAGTACAAGTAAAAGTCTCTGCCCTTCCTGAATATGGTATTGGCTTAACTAAACAGCCTGTACAGACAGTCATGCCTAACGCTTTAGTTAGTTGGGTCAATGTTCTAAGCAATACCAGCTATAGTAATCAAACGGTTGAGTTGACGCTAGATGTAGCACCAACGCTATCTAACATCAAAATCTATCAAGATTTGAATAAAAATGGCATCATTGATGGCTCTGACAGCGAAGTTATCTTTAATAACTTAAGTGCTCAAATCAAGCTTGGCTATAGCGAAAGCATCCAACTTATCGTACAAGCTTTGTCAGATCCTAACGGCAAAACTGACGATACTGCCGAGATTCAACTTGGTGCGATTGTCCTAGAAGACCCTTCTATAACGGCTATTGTTACTGACAAACTCGTTATCGTTGAGCCTGAGATCAATTTCACCACACCTAAATTCGATGATAATAAAACCACCTCTCAAATCGATGAAAATGTCTATATCGATGCCAACTACGCGCAATGTAATGTTCAGCTAGATAAGCCCGATCAAGTATGGGTGACGATTACTTCTTTATTGACCGGTGATAAGTACTCTCTAAAAGGCATTGAAACTGGTAACAGCACAGGCAAATATCAGCTATCAGCGCCAACCCAAAGTAACGCCAACCCTATTGATGACAAGATCATCCAAACGTTGGCAAATGACACGTTGACTGCTAGCCTAGATGCTTGTATCGCGCCTTCTGTCGGTACTGCCGCTGAGCAACTGCCAAGCGAAGGTGACTTCACAGTAAGTATCGACGACTTAGAGACACAAATCAATATCGTTGATGACAACCCAAGCTTAGTCGTGACCAAAGAAAGTAACGTTAAAACAGCTGATCTTGGTGATTATGTTAGCTATACCATTAATATTACCAACAGCGGCAACTCCACCGCTTATGACGTACAACTAAAAGACGCCCTACCACGTGGTTTTGACTACGTCGATGGTAGTGTACGTGTTGGTAAAACTGCAGATATCGATATCAATCAGACACAAACTACAGAGTTTAAGGCTGAGGGTAAATATCAGGTTTTAAATTTAGGTAACATGGCGGTTGGCGAAAGTAAAAAAATGACTTATCGCGTGCTAGTAGGTGCTTCAGCATTAGGTGGTGACGGTATCAACCGTGCAACTGCCGTTGCGAGCAATGAACAAGGTCAAAGCTTAATATCTAGAGAAGCACAGTGGAAAATTGAGGTTGAGCGCGGCGTCATGAATACCGATGGCATCATCGTCGGTAAGGTATACCACGATATCAACCGTGATGGCATCCAACAAAAAGATGATGGCGAGCTGGGTGTTGCTGGCGTGCGCATCTATATGGAAAACGGTAACTTTATCGTTACTGACCCTGAAGGTAAGTATAACTTTTATGGCATTAGCGCCAAAACTCACGTATTAAAAGTTGACCGCACGACCATTCCTAACGCGACCGAAATGGTTATCCAAAGCAACCGTAACGCGGGTGATGCTGGCAGTCGTTTTGTTGACCTAAAGTATGGTGAGCTACATCGTGCTGATTTCGCTATTGTCGGCGGTATGGGCGATAGCACTGAGCGCTTGAACGCAGAGCTGGTTGCTCGTAGCAAATCAGTGAGCGCTAAGAATGATACGCTTGAACAAGCGGTTAAATCTGAGCTGACCTTAGAGCCTGACTACAATCGTGACTACAATGATAATGTAGATGCCAACGGCTGTAACATCAATGGGGATTTAGATCTGGGTAGTAACTGTGATTCGGCTATCGTCAATGAGATGGTCAATCTAGCCACTAACGTGAATATGGAAGTGACTACTATTGCGCCTCCTGTTGAAAAAGTGCTAGAAGAATATCTAAAAGAAGTCGCTAATAATAATGTGACCTTTATTAACATGAGCTCAGGTCAACAGCTCAATTCTTATAAACAATTGGTACAAGTACAAGCGCCACTGGGTAGCAATTTCACGCTATACGCCAATGGCACAGCCGTGTCAGAAGAGAAAATTGGTAAAACAGCGAAGCAAGAAAAGCAAAATGTGACGGCGTTTGATTATTATGGCGTTGAGCTTAAACGTGGTCGTAACATCCTACATGCTGTAGCGACTGATATTAATGGAAAAATCATCTCTGAGCAGACGCTCGATGTCTTTACACCAGACAAACTCCAATCTATAGACTATCGCACTCAAGCGCAGTTGGTTGCCGCAGATGGTGTTAGCGACTATCAAGTGGTTATCAGCTTAAAGGATCGGGATGGTCGTCCTTATATCGCCTCAACACCAATCACTATCGATACCAATATTGGTCGTATTAATCTCAGCGACACCAGCAAAGATCAAGCCGGCACTCAAGTTATCGTCTCTGGTGGCGAGTTATTGATACCTGTTACTGCCCCAAGTGCGCCAGGCAAAGGTGAACTAGTCATTGATACTGGTAGCAGCAAGCAATTAGTTCCGCTACAGTTCACCGCTAAACTACGTCCATTGATTGCTGTGGGTATTGTCGAAGGGGCTATATCGCTTAAAGACTTTGATGGCAGCAATATTACCGATGCTCAAGGGGCTTTTGAGCAAGAATTGAATGAGATTGCTGGCGGTGACGATTATTCAGCCACTGGTCGTGCTGCGATGTTCCTCAAAGGAAAAGTACGCGGCGACTATCTGCTTACGCTTGCGTATGATAGTGATAAAAAAGGCGAGCGTTTGTTCCGTGATATCGATCCGGGCGAATACTATCCTGTCTATGGCGATTCATCAGCCAAAGGCTTCGATGCGCAGTCTACTAGCAAGCTTTACGTGCGCCTTGATAAAGGTCGCTCGTTCGCTATGTATGGTGATTTAAAAACGCAAATTGATAACGATGAAGGTATCAAGCTTGGTCAATACAACCGTACATTAACTGGTCTAAAAGCTCAATTTGAAGATAGCAACACTCGTGTTACTGCCTTTTTAGCAGAGACCAGTACTAGCCAACGTGTAAATGAGACTCGCGGTTTGGGCATTTCAGGCCCATATCCATTGGCTGAGAACTTCGATGCGGTATTAGAAAACTCTGAAACGGTTGAAGTTATTACTCGTGACGCTAACAACCCTGGGCTTATTATCAATCGTGAGACGCTTACTCGCTTTGCTGACTATGAGATTGACCCTATCAGCCGTAGCTTATTCTTGACGGCACCGATTGCTAGTCAAGATATCGAAGGCAACCCTATCTATATCCGTGTCACTGTAGAAGTTGATGAAGGTGGTGAAGATTATTTGGTCGGTGGTATTGCAGCCAAGCAACAACTGACTGCTAAAGTCGCTGTCGGTGGCAGCTATGTCAATAGTGATGACCCACTAAATAAAGAAGAGCTCGCGAGTGTTAACAGCGTTATCAAGTTCAACGATAAGCTAAAACTGGTCGCAGAATACGCCAGAAACAAAGCAGAAAATCCAAACTTTCAACCAAGTAACCAGATTAATGCGGATCTCTTAGAAGGCCGCGATGCCAAAGGTGATGCGCTACGTATAGAATTAGATTACGACAATAAATTAAGCACCCGTGCCAAAGCTTATTATAATGATGCTGAAGAAGGTTTTGTCACTGGCGCATCGCCGCTAACTGCGGGTCGTACTGAATCTGGCGTAGAAGTCACTCACACTCTGAATGATAAAAAGACAGCGCTTAAACTTGAAGGCGTACGTACAGAAGATCATACAACAGAGGCCAGTCGCGAAGGTGTAGAAGCAAGCATTGAGCAGCGTCTCAGTCAAAATATCGTTGGTGAAATTGGGGTGCGCTACTACAAACAAGATGCGACCGCCGCCTCACGCAATACCCAAGCAGCCACTGATGTGCTAGATGTTACTGATGATACAATATTCAATGATGACATCATTAATCAATCAGCGCTTAATGGCGTCAGTAACGCTGACAAAGACATCGAAGGCACCACTGCCCGCGCCCGTCTGACAGCGCGTTTGCCAAAACTAAATAACTCTTTGGTATTTGCCGAATATGAGCAAGATATTGACAATAGCGAGCGTAATGCAACCTCTATCGGTGGCGAGACACCACTAGGTAGCTTAGGTCGCTTATATGCGCGTCATGACTTAATTAATAGCTTATCAGGTAGCTACGGTTTAGATGATACCGAAGAACGTCAGCGTACCGTCGTAGGCTTCGATGCTACTTATATGAAAGACGGTAAAGTTTACAGCGAATACCGTATGCGTGATGCGATCAGTGCCCGCGAAGCAGAAGCCGCTATCGGTCTAAAAAACAAATGGTATGTGCAAGAAGGTCTGACCTTAAGCACACTATTTGAGCGTGTCGAGTCTCTAGAAGGTGATGAAGACAGTACCGCAACTGCAGCGGGCGTCGGTGTTGAATACCTAGCCAAAGAAAACTACAAAGCTTCAGGGCGTCTAGAAAAACGCTGGGGCGACACCAGTGATACCCTACTCGGTAGCGCTGGCATTGCTTATCGTTACACCGATGACATTACTCTATTAGCAAAAGATATCTACTCGCAAGTGGATTATGACGATGGTCATCGCACTATCAATCGTTTCCAGCTTGGTGCCGCTTACCGTGATTATGATAGCAATCAGCTCGATATGCTTGCCAAGCTTGAGTACCGTTTAGATGATAACGCTACCGGTAACGATCCCTATCAAAAAGATGCGATTGTCTGGTCATGGAGCGGCAACTATCATCCGACGCGCCCATTAACGTTATCAGGTCGCTATGCGGGTAAATATACAGAATATGATGCTGATAATATCGTAAGCGATAACACGGCTCACGCGGTCTATGCACGCGGCTTATATGACATTAGCGAGCGTTGGGATATTGGTCTACAAGCAGGTACTTACTGGAATAAACAAGCGGATGACTTGGCTTATCTGGTTGGTGCAGAAGTTGGCTACAGCCCGATGACCAACCTGTGGTTATCACTCGGCTACAACTTTATGGGCTTTGAAGATGAAGACATCGCTTATGATGACAGCACGCAAGAAGGCGCTTATTTTAGACTACGCTTCAAATTTGATGAAGATTTATTCAAACGTGAAGATCCACGCAAAAATAAACGTTTAACCAGCGATTCTACGTTATAATTTGCTCGCCGATTTACAGTCCTTTATCGATTAAGGGCTTATAAAGTCAGTGCTAATAAAAACCAATATCCACACTCATTACCTTAATACAAGGTTCGCATTATGTTGTACTCTGCGATCAAAGCTGTAACCAATAAACAGCCTATCTATACTACGCTCGCAGCAGTCTTGCTCCTGACGACTGCTTCATCAGCGCTGGCAGTAGCCAACGAGGCTCCAGCTATTACTGTACAAGCTTCTAACTATTGCCATAGTGACTTGCAGACACAACCCTCTGCTTATAAATACCAAAGTACGCAGCAACGAGCGCTGAGTTGCCTGTTGACGCAACTACAAGCTTATCAGCAAAAAGACATGACAGCGCAGCAGCAGTATCTAGCGTATAAAGCGCAAGCGTGGATTAACTATGCTATTCATCAAGACAGTATTAATAGCCGCTCACCGGCTGGTACATACGCAGCGCAGTCGGCAGAGACGATATTGCAAGCGCTAAAAAATGATACCGCACAAGACATAAGCCTATATCAGGATATCCCGTCTGACTCTGCTTTGATGCGTCCTGATCTTTGGGCAACTTTGAGTGCTTTAAAAGACAGCGACGGTATTGGTACTGCGCCACGTGAAATGGCATTTAGTGAAGTGGCTTTAATATGGGCGGCGACCAATCAATGTGAGCGTGGTTCAAGAGAGTCAGGCAGTCACTTCCGCATGGCAGATCGTTGGCTAGAGCAAGCGCGTGAGGCCTATGTGAACGCCCATGATTCGCAAGCTAACGTCGCCTTAGAGAATCTGATCGTGCGTTATTACAAGCAATATGCCCCTTTGGATCCGAGTGAGGATGTTTGCCAAGGGCAAAAACTGTTTTCTATCGCTCAATAACCTATCAATCGCAAAAATGAGCAAGGTGTTTTTGGCACCAAATGTCGCTCATCTTAGATATTTTCTGACAGCTACTTGTCAATATTTTCGTTATTATTGAACCTAGGCAAACAAAAGGCCGTTACAAAAATAGAAATTAAAAAAGCCGACTCATAAATAGTCGGCTTTTTTGTATTAAAATTTCAGTTAACTTTTATAATATCATCCACGTTTAGCACAAAATAAATTAGCGGTTTTTACGTGGTAGCTTTTCTGGTAAATAACAGCGCAGATAAGCAATTGACGCAGTATTTGCTTCTTGCAGATACTTCTCTGTAATGCTCTCATGACGGCGGTAAGAAACCGTAAAGATAGCGTTAATAATACTATAGGTGACCAAAAGCACATCTTGAATGTCTTCAAATTTTGGCACTTCATAGCGCTCTGCCAGACGCTTGTATACCAGCTCAACCACTTGATGATCCATATCTTCACCGAAACTATCACCTTCAAAATCAGGTGTGTTCGTACCATAGATCAATTTTGCTTTGGTCTCATCTTCATGGAAGATATGCACGCAGCGATCGATAAGCGCCGTTAAATATCCCTGCCATCTGTCGTAATCAACTATTTCGACGGTTGTCAAAATCTCTAAAATCTCGATAGCATTCAAAAAGCGCAACGCTAAAAATATCGCTTCGATATTAGGAAAGAAGTGATAAGCAGATGCTCTTGGAATGCCAGCTTCTTCGCAAACAGCAGCCAAGGTAATATCATTGATAGACTGGGTTTCACTCAGTTTTTTGGCACCCATCAGTAGCTTTTGACGGCGGGCGCGACCTTGCTGACTGGTAAATTTAAATTTATTAGGTACTAGCTTCTTTGCCAGTTCAGAATCTACCAGTACATCTTCAATTTTGTCGTCTCTATTTTCACTCATTGTAAGTCTCTTAATGTTGTGCCCTATCTTTATAAATATGGTCTTCATTGGACAGTATTCATTCTAAATTTAAGAACGACTGTTTATTAGTTGGTAATACGGGCTAATATTACCGCTCTATGCTCAATGAGGAGGCATCATAAACGCTTGTACACTATCAAGCAAGGGACATGCATGGGTTAAAAAATAATGTATCGATTAACAGTATATTAGGGTTAATCATGAAGTTTTATTTTCGCCCTTATAATACCATGATCGATGACTCTATCGGCATAATCCCACTTTAAATGGTCATTAAAATAGTCAACTCGCTCAACCTGACCAAGTGCAAACCTGCTATCAGGCAAAAATTCTTCTGAAACGAACAGCTGATCAATTACTTCTGGCATACCCTGATAGATGTGGGTATATGCCACATCTTTCATCCAACCATAACGCGCTTGGATACGAGCGGCGTCAAATAAGGCAACATCACGCATGCTTTTATCGTAGTTGACTTCGCCAGTCTCCGTCATCAATTGCGTGGTCACACTACCAGTGACGTCATTCATATCACCAAGTAAAATTAAGGGCTCGCGAGTATGCTTTAAACGTTCAATGATAAACATACGAATGGATGCCGCTTCTGCCGCCCGCATGCACAAGCTACGAAGCTTGGCACGAATGCGAATATTGGGGTCATCCATATCTTCTAACAAATTGCCGGCTTCATCTCGTAAGAAAAAAGCGCGCTTACTTTTAAGGTGAGCTGTAACAATAGTAATGGGCTGCCCGAATGCATCTACTCGCAATACCAAGGGTGGACGGTTAAAACGCTCATAAGGACCAATATCAGGAATATCAATCACTGCTTTTGGCGCTACTTGTTCTAACAAAGTGGTTTCTAACTGCTCAAAGCGACTAATAATCCCTACAGCTGGTGTGTTTTGTGCACCTCTGCCCTGCGTGTAAGCGCTCGCACTATCGTTGCTTGCTAGCGGAATAACCACATGTTCGGGCTTAAATCCTAACGATACTGCCAATGCCTCTAGCGCCTCGCTGTCCCATACTTCTTGTACGGCAATAATGTCGGCATGGGCTTTTGCTAATAAGTCGCTGATGCCACGCAATTTACTTTCATACTCTTTATTACTGTACGGCTCAGCATTTTCATAATACATGCGATTAGGATTGGCAAAATTTAGCAAATTGGCAGTAGCGATATAAAACTGTTTATCGCTACCTTTATTGGCAGAGTAACTCATAAAACTCCTAGTGCTATTTGGATAGTATGCATTATTATGAATAAACAACGCAAGCTGTTCATAATAATAGACCGCCTCCACTAAATCTGTAGTGTTTCGTATTGTTTTATCCTACTATTTCATAGCTAGAAAAACTGGGTTCATTGATAATGTAGAGAACGCTTGCTCTATTAACGCGCACTCTATCAAAGCCCTTGTACTAAATATTGGTTGATCATACTCGTTTATGAGCCAGTACAAAGGCGGCGCTGCCAATCATAGAAGCGATGACACACAATACTAACAGCTGCACGTATTTGTGCTCTGCGCCAAACACTGGCGCCATCACTGCAATATAGCCACCGTTTTCTAACATATAAATAATACCTGCCATGAGCGCTGATACAAAGCTGACTACAATGGCCCAAGGTTTGACTTCCCAACTTGACCAAATGCTAAAAAATACGACAGGTGCTAAAAACAGGGAAGCGGTACCACTAATAGCGACCGCATCGAATAGGTCTTTGCTGCCAGTTGCAATGAAGGCCAAGCCTGCCAGCAAAAACCCTAGCATAATCAGCCTGCCATTTTTTACAGTTGGTTTGACAAGTTTCATATCAATGGCTATCAATTTTGCGGCACTGGCGTAGGTAGAATCTAAGGTCGATATCGCTGAAATAATCAGCGCGAAGCTAAACAACATCATTACCGCTGGTGAAAATAGAGTGTTCAGCGTTTGCGTCACTTCAGTGGCCCCGCCCGCGTTGTTCAGCTGTGCAAACACACCTAGCAAACCAAATAACAAGATGCAAGCCATCGAAATAGGCGCGGCATAGTAAAATGACTTTTTAGTAGTCGCTCTATCTGCTAAAAATCCTCGGTCAGTCATGACAGGATCATGAGCGGGATAGCTCCATATTTGGATAAATGCAACTATCATTAATATCCATCCCTTGTTGTCAGCGGAATTGGAGGAGCTAATGATGGCATTAAAAGAAAACAAGGGATGTGCAAACATGGCAACCGCTAAAACAATAATGGCGAAGATCGTAAATAGCGCTTGAGCCACATCTGTCTTCAGCGCAGTGTGTAGCCCACCAATTGAAGAATAAATTAAGGTAGCGACCGCTATAATCAGTATTAAATAATTCTCATTAAAGCCCACGAACAAGGTTGTGATAAACCCAAACACCAGTAAGTTGCTAAATACCTCGCTCACTAATCGAAAACCAATCACTGCATTATAAAGATGCTCACCAGTTGCCCCAAACTTGACTTGCATGAACGTCTGTATGTTATTAAAACCATGTTTGAATCGTAAGCTATCAACAATATGTGCGCCAGTGATAAAACTAAAATAGTACATCCCATAAGCCAAAGTACCAGCGATACCGTAGAAAAAACCTAAAACGGCCGCATTCATGAGCGACCGTGCAAATATCCAAGTAGTAACCTGAGACAATATCAATGTCCAAAGACTGGGTGGCTGACCTTGTAAAGACTTGCCTTGATAAAATCTGGCGATATCAGGGGCAAGTTCATACGTTTCAGAAGAAGAGTCAGTCATGGTCGCTCTATGGGTTATTGAGACATCGTTAAGATTACCACAACTATCAAAGGTGCAACATGTAAAAAAGCCTCTAGAGCATACTCTAGAAGCTTTTATATAACTGCAATTATCAAGGGTAAGAACTCGGCTATAAAAATACTGTATCGTTAATCAGTCATACTATCGATGATACTGACTAAGCTATCAATACAAATGATGGTACTGATTAAGATGCCGAAATTCTCTATTTTCCAATATTACGATACACGATTCCATGCATCACGTGATGCTCTGCGCGCATCTTCCCATTCCATACGTGACTCACCTTTTACTTCATGCCATGAGCGTTCTAGATCTGCTTCATGATCTTCAAATCGAGCATCTGCAGGATAACGGGCACGGTTGGCGTAACCGACTGCGTAGGCAGGATGTAAATCACGGTCAAAATCATGGCCTTCTTTATAATAGTCTGCATTCGCATACTCTGCGCGCCAGTAAGCTTCTTCGCGCGTTGGGTCAATAGCTTCAGCGGCCGCATGACCTGCACCGCCACCGACGATAGCGCCAATAGCACCACCAATGAGTGTGCCGAGTGGTCCTGCCATCGTACCGATAGCCGCACCTGCTGCTGCGCCGCCTATGCCGCCTATGCCTGTACCTACTGGATGTGATCCTGGCTCACCAGTGATGATGTCAGCATTTAGGTCATGCTTAGTCTCTTTAGACATGTGCTTTACTTCACTACGATCAATACCGTCATGGTTACTCATAATATTTTCCTTAAATTATTTGTTATATATTAGATTTATGATTGAAAGTTAGCAGTGTTGCTCCATTCATCTAAAGTATAGAAACTTAAGGACAAAGACAGATAGGCAGATTATGTAAACTGTGTCCAAATCTCGATTGTCTTGCGTTACAGCCTGTATCTTTATGACGATTGTGTACACTGGCCTAGGCATTTCAGTAATTTTAAACAAACTTATTAATAAAACAGACTGAATGCAAGAATTGAATCGACGCTTTATTGCCGCTCTTTTTAGACCTTCATTAATGCTCTTTCAAGCGCTTGTTGCCATTTGTGCAGGTGTTGCTCGCGCTCGTCAGCAGACATGCTTGGCTCAAAAATGCGATCGACTTGCCAAGATGCTTTCATAGTGGCCGCATCGTATAACCCCGTTTTTAGACCAGCAAGCAGCGCAGCACCTTTGGCAGTAATTTCTGTATCTCTAGGACGCAGTACGGGGACGCCCAATAAGTCTGCCTGAAACTGCATGAGCAAATCATTATTGGCAGCGCCGCCATCGACCCTCAATTCGGTTAAAGGGTGCGGGCTGTCTTTTTGCATAGCGATTAAGACATCATAGGTTTGATAGGCGACCGCTTCTAACGCCGCTCGGGCGATATGCGCTTTGGTCGTGCCGCGACTCATACCTGTAATACTTGCACTGATGTCCGAGCGCCAATATGGTGCGCCAAGTCCCGTAAATGCAGGGAGCAATACCACGCCTTCGCTACTATCAACCTGCCGCGCTAAGTCTTCGACTTCACCGCTCTGTTGAATCATTCCCAGATTATCACGCAGCCACTGGACGATTGCCCCTGCCATAAATACGCTACCCTCTAGCGCGTAGGTGACTTCTTTTTTGGGCGGCTGTAGCATACGCTTGCCAGACTGCACGATTTGATCAAAGGATAAATTGTCTGGGCGCAGTGTTGCCGATTTGCGTTGCCACGCTATCGTCGTCAACAGCTGATGATCGCTAAGTTTGGGCTGTTGACCGATATTCATCAGCATAAAACAGCCCGTCCCATAGGTATTTTTGGCCATACCAGCATCGAGGCAGCCTTGGCCAAAAAGTGCCGCTTGCTGATCGCCTAATACCGCCTGAATAGGAATCTGCTTGGCAAACAAGCCTTTTTTAGTCTTACCAAAATCCCCATCAGAGGGCAAAACTTTAGGTAAGATATTCATCGGAATAGCAAAGCGGGCGCACAGCTCCTCTGACCATTCCAGCTTATGAATATCGTATAACAGCGTGCGAGAAGCATTGGTAATATCGATGACATGCTCGCCGCCTGTCAATTTATAGATAAGCCAACTATCAATAGTGCCAACAGCTATCTCACCCTTGCTCGCACGCACGCTAAGCTTTGGATGGTTTTCCAGCAACCATGCGATTTTACTGGCGCTAAAATAAGCATCTAAACGTAACCCGGTGATACGTTGCACTCGATGTGCCATATCATCACCGTCATCCGTCTCATCGCTATGAACACCAGTACTCGCACTTTCAGCTGCAAGGGTTTTGCAATAGTTTGCGGTACGGCGATCTTGCCAAATAATCGCAGGCGCTAAGGGTTTGCCCGTTTTTTTGTCCCACATGACAATAGATTCACGCTGATTGGTGATGGCGATACTAGTCACATCGGTAGCGAGCAGCCCTGCTTGGTTAATGACGTCATGCGCACAGCTAATCTGAGTTTGCCAAATCTGCTGGGCATCTTGCTCCACAAAACCAGCTTTGGGTGTCTGTAATGTGGTTGGCTGTTGCGCCATTTTTATCGGTCGGGCATGATCGTCGTATAGTATCGCGCGACTCGAAGTGGTGCCTTGATCTAAAGCCAAAATATATCCTGCCATCACTCATATCCTTTACTGGTCTTATTTATTCTATGGTTGATAGTTTATATCACTCTCATATTTTTATAGTCAGCGGTTTCTTTTTATTTTCAGCGGCTTCTATAACTAAATTAACGCGCTTAATTAAGCACCGATTCATCGGGTTAATAGTCAAAACATGGCGCTCATTATGATTCGTCAGCAATAAAATCGAAATATCAAAGTACAAAAAATCCCTGCAATATCAAGGCACTCACAGCTCAAAAACTCAGTATATGATGACGACAATGTTCTTGTTGGGAAATAAATAATAACGCTATGATAAAAGTCGAAATCATTTCTTTATCACATCAGCACTGATTATACAATAGACGACGGCAAGATACTGAGGCTTGACCCGTCACGGTTGTGGCTCTAAAGTGTGCTTCGTATTACGTACAACAATATTTCAGTTATTATTTATCCTCATCTTTTTTCTCGTATTTTATTCATGTTTTTTGCTTAAAATTTATTCGAGCGCTATTAATTTGCTGGCTGCCGGATAGTTTATAATAGCGTAACGACGCTATTGTGTGATCGATCAAAATGCTGAATATAGCGCGTTGTTTTAAAAAACTTTGCATTCTAATTAATGGCTTATGTGACTTATGAAATTTGCATTATCAACTCTGTCTACTGCTGTGATTACGGTTATGCTCATGGGGATGTCCGTCGCCACCTCAGTAAGCGCTAACGTGGATGACGTTGAGCCACAGAATGACGTGCCAGCAGTCACGGTAACCCAAATCGTTGACGCTGACAATCCATTGCAGACTGGCCATACGGCAGCCGTCCAGACCAGTACCATCGCGCCAGCAGATAATAAATCTGTAGTCAATAACACTGCGACGACTATTCATAACCAAAGCATTGAGCAGAAAAGCAATTTAACCACGCTGATAGATCCCATCACGCACAAAGCGGTTGATAATAGCTACCCTTTAGAAGTCTCTAGCTTTTTAAGTCTTGAGCAGGCGCAAAACATCTTATTACAAGTCTCGCCAAAGCTTGCGGCCAATGAAGCCGCTATTGCTGCCAGTCAATTTCAAACTGATGCCCTCAAGACCATGGACAACCCATTGGTGTTCGCCCGCGTATCTGCCAGTGCCTACCATGTAGAAGAAGACATTGATTTATCATCGCTCAAAAACGGCATCGTCAATGAGATCAATAATGGCGTCGATGACGTTATCCCCGCTCCGCCAACCACAGATTTGCCAAATTTTGGTGAATTGGTCGGTGAACGCCTCCCAAATTCTTATGATTTTAATCGTTCAGGCTCAACGACGGGCGCAGGTATTGGCGTTGTTTGGCCTATTTATACTGCTGGGCGGACAACAGCGTTAACAGGCGCGTCCGATGCCCGCACCCAAGAAGCGGTCGCAGATAGCCTACTCGATAAGAACGAGCTTTATAACACCTTGATTGAGCGCTATTTTAAGGCGCAGCTCGCCATCATTGCCGCCTACTTGCGTGAAGACGCTTATGATACCTTGCAGCAGACCGACCATATGGCGCAGCGCCTGTTTGAAGAAGGTTTTATCTCACGTGTGGATCGCCTAGAAGCGCAGTCTGCCTTAGCCGATGCCAAAAGCGAATCGGTCAATGCCAATAACGATGCTCGCCTTGCGATGATTGCTTTGCAGCGGTTATTGCGTACCGACTATCGTATCAAACCGACGACGCCTTTGTTTGTTTCCAGTCGCCCCCTACCTGATGTGAGCTACTTCCAAGACTTGGCACTTAGCAATCATCCGGGGTTACAAAAAGTCGCCGCCAAACGCGCACAGGCTCAGCAACTGCATGCGCTATCAGATACCGGTTACAAGCCGACCGTCATGCTATACGGCTACGGACAAGTCGAAAAAGATCCCAGTTGGGTCGCTGGTATTTCTGCCACTTGGAAGCTATGGGGCGGACTCGATAAAACAGCATCATTGGCATCAAGCAATGCACAAATACGCCAAGCAGATCTTTCTGAAATTGAAGTCAGTGACAATCTACTACTGCTGGTCGAAAAAAACTGGCACGATGTCAATAATGCCCAGTCACGTTATCAGGCATTACAGAGCAATGTTGACTTGGCAGCAGAAGTATTGCGCTTGCGTCAGTTAGGTCTTCAAGAAGGCGTAAATACAACGGTTGACGTGGTGCAGGCACAAACCCAGTCTCTCAAAGCACGAACTGAACAAGCTCAGGCAGCCAACAGTTATGTGCAAGCGCTTGCTGCCCTTATGCAAAGTTGCGGGACGCCACTGGCCTTTAACGCCTATCTTAATGCAGCAGATATTCAGTTACCTACCTTATATAGTGAATAATAATCTCGTGTGATGAGTAATAGAGCGTTTTGATAAGCGCTTATGCTGATGATGATTAAATGGCTAATGGCTATATTGTTACTGACCTTACGATACTACTAACCCTAGCTCTACTGTGAATAAGCGTTTTATGAAAAAACTGACTTTTAAAGTAACCCATTGGCTACCGCACTTGCTTCAAACATGGCGTATAGCAAACAATTCTAATGTTTGGGCACATTGCGCGAACGTAGGATTTTTTGGTTTTTTATCTATTTTTCCAGCAATGGCCGTGTTTGTACTGCTTTATGGTCTCGCTTTTTCACCTGTTGAGATGCAAGAGCAGATTTCACTTTTACGTCCGTTTATCCCTGAGTCTGTCTATGAGATTCTTAATTCACGCTTAAGCGAGCTGGCTTCGAACACCGCATCCAAACTGACTTTTGGTTTGATTGTATCGACGCTACTAGCCCTGTATGCAGGCTCCAAAGGCATAAAATCCTTAATTATCCTGGTTAATATTGCCTTTCATATCACTCAAGAGCGCAGCTTTATACAGGGCACCATTCGAGCACTTAGTTTAACCTTTGCTGCCGTTGTGGTCTTGATTATAGCCATCTCCTCTATCGCTATTATTCCTTTGGCGGCGGCTTATTTTCCTTTTCCGCAAATCGCTAAGACCATTGCGCTTTGGAGTAGATGGCCGATATTGGCTAGTATTATATTCTTAAGCTTCTTAAGCTTATATCGTTTTGCGCCAAACCGTGACGCCGTAGCGCTAAAAAATCTAGTGCCAGGCGCTGCCTTAGCTACCGTTCTCTGGATTCTATTGTCTGTGTTATTTTCGATTTATGTGCAAAACTTTAATAACTATAGCGCTGAATTTGGTGCACTTTCAGCAGCGGTAGTCATTATGCTGTGGCTTTATTACTCAGCATTTATTGTCGCTTTTGGTGCTATTTTTAATTTTGAAACCATAGAAAACGCCAAGCCTTATGCTATTCGAGTGTACTAGGTCAAAACGACTTTACCCTACCCTTTTCACTCTCAACTTTATTGCTTTAGGAATCTCACTGTCATGACTGAATTTCCAAACGAATCAGACGACTCACGCAAATCAACTGGCTCGACTGATGAGTCAACGCTGTCTCATAATGATCAGCCGTCAGTCGATTCTGCAGAAGACATACCTGACGTGGAACCAGAACAGGCAACGCCTACTTATCGTGATAATCCTAAATCTGATAAGTCGGCCATGATAAAAAAGGCGTTGCTTGCCTTATTCGTGCTGATTGCCTTAGGCGTTATCGCTTATGGTTTGTATAAAAGCAACCAAAGCAGCGAACCTGACATCATTACCCTACAAGGGCAAATGCAAATGCAGCAAACCTCCATCGCTGCAAAAGTACCAGGGCGTATCGCTCAGATTATGGTCACTGAAGGGGATGAGGTGACGGTTGGCCAGCAATTGATTGAGATGGATTCGCCTGAGATTAATGCAAAGATTAATCAGGCTGAGGCTGGTAAGCAGATGGCACAAAGTCAGCTGGACAAAGCCGAAAATGGCGCACGTCCGCAAGAGATTGCCCAAGCAAAGGCGGCGTGGCAAGCCAATAAAGCGGCCTCTGATTTGGCAGAAAATACCTATCAGCGTGTCAATCGCCTTTATGAAGAAGGTCTCATGGCAAGACAGAAGCGCGATGAAGCTTATGCCCAGTATCTTGCAACCCAAGATCAAACCGAGGCCGCACGTTTGCAGTACGACTTGGCAATGGAAGGTGCGCGCAGTGAAGACAAATCTGCCGCTAGCGCCCAAGTGGCGCAAGTCGATGCTCAGTTAGACGAGGCACTGGCTGCAAAAAAAGAAGCCAACTTAAAAAGCCCGATTGCTGGTATCGTGGATAACGTAATAGTCAGTGCCGGTGAAGTTATTGGTCAAGGTGTACCGCTATTAACGTTGGTCAATACCAACGATCAATGGGTGGTACTGAATGTCACTGAAACCTATTTGAACCAGTTTGCCATTGGTCAGCAATTTACCGGTACTATTCCCGCATTATCATCAGCGGACAAGCCTTACAGCAAACAGTTTACTGTCTATGCAACGTCTACATTGTCTGACTTTGCAACGTGGCGACCCACCAATAATGATGATGGCTTTGATGTACGTACCTTTGAGGTCAAGGCGCGACCGAGCGAACCTGATGCGCGGATTCGTTCGGGAATGAGTGTCATCGTCCGTATCAATCCAACCGCTGCCAATCAGAGCCAAGAGTAAGCCATGCGTAAAGCTCAGCTCAGGGATGCTTTTGTACGTAGTGCCGTGTACGAGCGGCGATTTTTAGCCAAAAATCCTTGGGATTTTGCCATGGTGATTTGGATACCCTTGGTCACGGTGCTGCTGATTTGGTGGATTTTTTCGCAAACGCAAATTACCAACTTGCCGATTGGGGTAATTGATCAAGACAATAGCCCGATTGCCAATACCGCTGTGCGCTACCTTGAGGCCAGTCCTGATATCACTGTCAGACAACTTTATCACTCGCCCGCCGCTGCTGAAGCGGCAATCCTGCAACGAGATATTTATGCAGTCGTGATTATCCCTGAGGATTTTTCGCGTAATATTTTGTCTAGCAAACCAGCACCGCTGATTTTACAAGTAAATGCCCAGTATGGTACACACTCGGGTATCATTCAAAAAAGCGTTCAGTCTGTCGCTGGTACCTTATCTGCTGGCGTTGAGATACAGCGGTTGGTTAAACAAGGCATGGCACCCTCGCAAGCGGCGATTGCTTACTCACCAATCAGTATTCAGCGCATCAGTTTGTTTAATGCGGCAACCGATTATCAGCAGTTCTTAGCCTCCACCGTGATTCCTGCGCTGCTTCATATTTTGGCGATGGTTATTGGCGCAACGACGATTGGACGCGAGTTGCGGGATAGACGCATCGGACGCTGGTACACTTTTATTGATACCGGTCGACCCGATTTGACGGCACTCGTAGACAGTGACACAGTCTCTACACTAGACCATAAGCAAAGCCGTAGCGATGCAACCAAACCATTAGCAGCGATCAAAAAAACTCAGCAAGTGAGTATTGCCGTCCTAGTATTTGGCTTATTAGGCAAATATTTTTGGCCGATGTTGGCTTACAGTATTTGGTCCGCATTGGCGCTATGGCTCGCCACGCCGCAACAAGCGGTCGCTCTCGCTTCAATTATTGTCACTTATATCGGTCTAGTATTACTGATGATGCTGTCGTTTTGGCTGGGAGCCATATTTACCTTAGGCTCATTTTCGTTGCGCATGGGCTTGTCATCTACCGGCTTTATTTCGGCACCTTCTTACGCTTTTGCAGGCGTCACTTTTCCTTATATCGCCATTAGTGATAGCGCCCAACACTGGTCAAATGCCCTACCGCTCACCCATTATTTAAAACTACATATCGCCCAATTACAGATGAACGCCCCTGTTGCCATATCGCTGCCAATCATTTACGGACTAACGCTAGCGACCATTATTGCTATGGTTCTGACTGCTGTGTTAAGCAAACGCGCACTGGCACATCCTGAACGTTGGGGAGCACGCTAATGTCATCATTACCGAAAAACAAGCCACTAAAGACGCCTGCGCAATCAGCCACGTTGTCATCGTCACAGAGCTTCTTGGGCAGTTTTTTACAGACTCTCAAAGACATCTTTACCGATAAAGGCGTGGTTTTGATGTTGATTATCGCCCCTATTATTTATGGCTTCTTTTATCCATGGCCGTATTCCACTGAAGTAGTCAATCACGTACCCGTTGGTATTATCGATAAAGACAATAGCAACTTATCTCGGACAATTGTCCGTTATGCGAGTGCCAGCCCGCAATTAAATACCCAGCGCTTTGTCAATGAGCAAGATGCCATTGAGGCCATATGGTCGGATCAAATCGCCGGTTACATGGTTATCCCCAGTGGCCTTGAACAGCAAGTGCTATCGGGTAAAGCGGCTAGCGTGAGCGTACTGGGTAATGGTGGTTATTTTATTTTAAATAAAAACGTACAGTTAGGATTTTTAAAAGCGGTCAGTACAGTATCCGCTGGCATTGAAGTGAAAAAAAACGTGGCAAAAGGGGCGTATTCGCCTACCGCTGCCAAAAACACCCAAGCCGTACCGCTACAGATTATTCCTTTATATAACCAAACCGAAGGTTATGGTGCTTACGTAGTGCCAGCGGTATCCATTATTATCTTGCAGCAGACGTTACTCATGGCCACTGCGATGCTGATCGGTACTTGGTATGAGCAGCGCCGCCACAGGACTACGATACGCGGCTGGCTTGGACGTATTGCTGCGCTCAGCACGCTAAGCTTTATCATCGGCTGCTTTTATTATGGCTGGGCGTTTGAGCTACATCATTATGCACGCGGACAAAACATGGCTGGCAGTTTGTTATTCTTGCTATTATTTTGTCCGACCGTCGCGACGCTTGGCTGCTTGCTCGGACTATGGTTCCGGCAACGTGAGCGCAGTTTGCAAATTTTAATCTTTAGCTCGCTACCGTTATTTTTTATCAGTGGCTATCCTTGGCCTGCCGACCAACTACCAGAAATACTGCAGTTTGTACGTTGGTTGATACCGACTACCCCCGCTATCAATACCTCTGTGCAGCTTAATCAAATGGGCGCGAGTATCGCTCAAGTCGCTATGAGCTTTTATGCGCTGGCAGGCTTGTGGGCATTTTACTTTGCATTACTGCTGCTATTTCGCTGGCGCACCTCACAAAAAATAAGTGCCTTATAGCTTTATACAGTCAAAATATCCTAAAAACACAACGGTATTGCTGATATCAATTTTTTGCAGCCTCTGTCTGCGCAGGCACAGCAAGCAAGAAAAATGGATATCAGCAATGCATCATGTATCGATATTATCTGCACTATTTTCCTTGTTTGACTGCAACTTACCTCATTTTTATCACCATTTCTAAAATGAGGACACGCCCTAACACATAAAAAAAGCGCCTACATTATAGTTAGGCGCTTTCTTACTTATGAACTCAGTCTTTATTACCACTTAGAAAACGCGGTTAAGACCATTGAGTGCCGCGACGCGATAAGCCTCTGCCATCGTTGGATAGTTAAAGGTCGTATTAACGAAATACTCAAGAGTATTATTACATTTCATGACCGCCTGCCCAATATGGATAATCTCTGAGGCATGGTTGCCGTAGCAATGAATCCCCAATATCTCAAGGGTCTCACGGTGGAATAGTATCTTTAATACGCCTGTGCGCTCACCGATGATCTGAGCACGGGCTAGATGCTTAAAGAAAGCCTGTCCTACTTCATAAGGGACTTGCTCATCCGTTAGCTCCTGCTCGGTCTTACCGATACTAGAGATTTCTGGAATGGTATAAATACCAGTAGGGACGCTCGAGACTGGCTCTGCGTCACTATCACCAACCATAAAGGCTGCCGCACAGCGACCTTGGTCATAAGCGGCAGAAGCCAGAGATGGCCAGCCAATCACATCGCCAGCCGCATAGATATTTTCGATATCAGTACGGTAGGTATCATCCACTTTTAGCTGACCACGACTATTGGCTTCTAAGCCGATAGCTTCTAAGTTTAAGCCTTCCGTATTCCCTGAGCGACCATTGGACCAAAGGATCGCATCAGACTTGATTTTCTTACCACTTTTTAAGTGCAAAATGACACAATCATCGTGAGTTTCAAGATGATCGATCTCTTCGTTGTTGCGAATCAGAACGCCAAATTGTCTAAAGTCATGCGCTAGCGCATCACTGATTTCACTGTCTAAGTAGCTGAGTAGCTTGCTCTGATTGTTGATCAAGTCGACTTTATAGCCCAGACCAGTAAAGATAGAGGCGTACTCACAGCCAATGACCCCAGCACCATAGATGATGATTTTTTTGACCACATAATCCATTTGCAGGATTTTATCTGAGTCAAAAACGCGTGGATGATTGAAGTCTAAAATCTCTGGCCGATAAGGACGGCTACCGACCGTAATAATGGCTTTATTAAAAGTAACGGTTTCAAAGACATTTTCGTCGAGTTCGACACGGATGGTATGCGCGTCGGTAAAGCTTGCCCAGCCATGAATCACTTCAATCTGATTGCGCTCATAAAAGCGGGTATGGGTACTGACTTGATTGCGTATCACTTTGCGGGCGTTGGCGAGCACCTTATTTAGCGGTACTTGATGATACTCCATCGCTTTGGTAAACATCGGATCACGGCGAAAGTTAATCAAGTTAAATACCGATTGGCGTAAGGCTTTACTCGGAATCGTGCCGACATGAGTAGAGTTGCCCCCGACTTGCTCACGTGGATCGATGACTACAACTTTTTTGCCTGATTTAGCAAGCTTCATGGCAGCCGCTTCACCAGCGGGACCTGCGCCCAATACCACCGCATCATATTCAAACTGATGCTTATCACCCTTGATACGCTCAGAGTCTTTGGTAAAGCCTGACTTTACATCAATACGAGTATCATCTAGCGGGTTGACTAAGTCAGGATGGTGCATGATGTCATCGTTGACTTGCTCATGCGTTTGTTCGATTTTTTCTTTTTTGTTTTGCCCTTCTGTGCGTTCAGGCGTCGGCGCTGTGCCGCTCTCTTTATTAGACACTTCAGTATGAATGTCTTCACCGATATCATTGGTAGCGTCGTTTGGTTTTTTGCTTCCCATCGTGTCCTCTTTATTTCTTTATTTATCTGTCTTTAGGCTATGAGTGAATCACTGCTTAGATGAGCCATGGTCATGCTGCTAAGGAGTGCCCACCATACGTTGTGATAGGATGTTTTGCAATGTCCAATGCCCTGTCAAGCTTTGCTTGCCTTCATCTATTTGTGGACGCACGCTAATCACATACTCAGTGCCAAGGCTTGGTTTAAAATCATCGATCCAATCATAAGGAATCTGAAACACGCTACCATCTTTGCTCGATTTAGCCAGCAGGCACTGCATCGGTAAGGCCGAAGCACATGCCACACGATTTGGCATCACGGTAAGCGTTTGCGCTTCACCTAACACGATAGTTGGAATATAACGTGGCTCAGGTACCGGCTCGCGTGCAAATGGTGACGTCTGACAAGCACTAAGCAAAGTAGCCGCGCTTAACAACAGGCTAGTAAGTAATAAAGGTGTCTTTCTAGACTTATAAGGTGAACTCATAATATTCTCTATATGATAAAGGCATGGTTTTAAGTGAAATGGTTTTAAATGAGACTGTCATATATAAAGTGGTACAAATTTTTTTGGTCAACGCTGACGTATGACCAGCCGCTAGCGTTAGCCAATACGGCGTTTAAGACCCGTCATCTGTAAGATACGCGTGGCAATCTCTTCCACCGACATCTCTGAGACATCTAGGCTCGGAATACCGTGAGTAATATAAATCCCTTGTATCGCCCGTTGCTCTTGCTGGCACTGCTGATAGCTTGAGTAACGACTACCAGCACGGCGCTCTTGACGAATTTTGACCAAACGATCGGTATCAATAAGCAGACCGAACAATTTGTCTTTGTGCTCACGCAATGCTTTTGGCAATTGGTTGTCGTACAAGTCATCTTCGGTCAACGGATAATTGGCCGCACGGATACCGAATTGTAAGGCTAAGTATAATGACGTTGGGGTTTTACCCGAGCGTGACACGCCCACCAAAATGATGTCAGCAGCATTATAATGACGCGTACGTGCGCCATCATCATTATCCAAGGCAAAATGAACCGCGTCGATACGTTCTTTATAAGTCTCAGAGTCGACATCATCGTGTGCATGACCTGAATGTCCGTCTGGCTCTACCCCAGTCTCTTCAGCGACACGCCCAATCAAACCCTCATACATGTCTAGATTACAGCTGGTTGCTGAGTTAATTTTTTCGCGAATCTCAGGGCTGACAATGGTATCGAACACCAAAGGCAGCACACCATCGCGCTGATAAGCCATGTTGATTTGCTCAACGGCATCTTCAGCCCGCTCCAAGCTATCAACATAGGGCAGCACGCGGGTCTCAAAAGGCACTGAGGCAAACTGACTTAAAATAGCGCGTCCAAGGGTCTCAGCCGTAATAGCCGTACCATCAGAGATAAAAAACGCACTTCTTATGGTTTGTGAATTGTCTAAGTTTAACGCATCATGATTTTGAATCGTGGGCTTATCTTGTTCGGATAGATTGCTTGAGTACATAACTTTAACACCTCTTTAACACCTCGGTTAAAACCCTAATAGTGGCCTAGAGTTAGCTTGTCGCTTTTTGCTCGTCTTTTAATCAATATTACTATTTTAATTATTTGTTAGGTTATTTATGCAAGTCATTGCACACTTCATTATACGCATAATAGCGGCTCAATAGAAATCAATGTTGTCGGCAAACAGTGACACACCCGCGCCTTTACGGTCTGTATTGCGCTGCATGATTTTATTCATCGACTATATAAAACCTAACTTTATATTTTATGGATTGTGTTTTATATTTTATAGATTGTGTCTTATATATAGGTATGAAAAATATAAGTATGAAAACGGTAAAAGCGATTTTGGCCAGCATTTACTCATTTTTAGACATTTAAATAACCATAATGACACCCTGCTATGCCAGTAATATTAAAATTTTAGAGGGATCTCAAAAGTAAAATACTCAGGCGGCTGCCATAAATTATGTAGCAATCCCGACAATTTGTATCTTTTTGACGAATTTTTTGGTTCAAGGTCTCGAAATTCTTTAAATATAGGGGTATAATCGACCGTTATAATCTTTACTAAATAACCTTATTTTCTGGAGTTATCATGGCAGCGCAATCTACAGCACTTGTAATCAATCTTGATCAGCTAGGAAAAGACGACATTGAGATGGTCGGTGGCAAGAATGCCTCGCTTGGCGAGATGATCAGCCATTTATCTGATTTGGGTGTCAGCGTTCCAGGCGGCTTTGCCACCACATCAAATGCGTTCAATCGCTTTTTGACAGAAACAGGCTTACTTGACAAAATCAATAGCGAGCTAAAAACATTAGATGTGAATGATGTGAATAAGCTGGCTGCTACGGGTAAAAAAATCCGTACGTGGATTATTGAGCAAGAGCTGCCAAGCGATCTAGAGCAAGAAGTGCGTCAGTCATTCGAAACCATGAGTGGCGGCGAAGACATCGCCGTTGCTGTACGTTCTTCTGCGACTGCCGAAGATTTGCCAGATGCCTCATTTGCCGGTCAGCAAGAGACTTTTTTAAACATTCGCGGCATTGATAACGTCCTAATCGCGATTAAAGAAGTTTTTGCGTCTCTTTATAACGACCGTGCTATCTCTTATCGCGTGCACAAAGGCTTTGAGCATGAAGGCGTTGCGCTATCTGCTGCTGTACAACGCATGGTACGTTCAGAAACTGGCGCCGCTGGTGTGATGTTCACCCTAGATACCGAGAGTGGCTTTGATCAAGTCGTCTTTATCACTTCAAGCTATGGCCTAGGTGAAATGGTCGTACAGGGTGCGGTGAACCCAGATGAATTCTATATCTCTAAGAAATTGCTAGCCAATGGCAAGCCTTCGGTTATTCGCCGTAACCTAGGCAGCAAACATAAGAAAATGATCTATGGTGACGAAGGCAGCACGACTAAATCTGTCAAAACCGTCGATGTCGAAAAACAAGATCGTATGCAGTTCTCATTATCTACCGAAGAGCTGACCTCACTTGCCAAGCAAGCAATGACCATTGAAAAGCATTACGGTCAAGCGATGGATATCGAATGGGCCAAAGATGGCGATACCAATGAAATCTTTATCGTTCAAGCCCGTCCAGAAACCGTAAAAAGCCGCCAAGACAGCAATGTCATGGAACGCTATATCATCAATACAACTGATGCAAAAATCTTGTGTGAAGGCCGCTCAATTGGTCAACGCATTGGTGCGGGCAAAGTACGTATCGTTAGCAACTTAAATGAGATGGACAAAGTCCAAGATGGCGATGTCTTAGTTTCAGATATGACTGATCCTGATTGGGAACCAGTCATGAAGCGTGCCTCTGCCATCATCACCAACCGTGGTGGTCGTACTTGTCACGCCGCTATTATTGCGCGTGAGCTTGGTGTTCCAGCTATCGTTGGTTGTGGTAATGCCACTGAACTGTTGGTTGATGGTCAAGACGTCACCGTTTCTTGTGCTGAGGGTGACACCGGCTTTATCTACGAGAGTCAGATTGATTTTGAAATACAGACCAACTCTGTTGAATCTATGCCAGAGCTTGCCTTTAAGATTATGATGAACGTTGGTAACCCAGATCGCGCCTTCTCATTTACCCAAATGCCAAACGAAGGTATTGGTCTTGCACGTCTAGAATTCATCATCAACCGTATGATTGGTGTGCATCCAAAAGCCTTGCTAAATATGAACAGCTTGCCACGTGAAATATCACAAGCAATCAATGAGCGTATCGCAGGTTATGCCTCACCAGTTGATTTCTATGTTGATAAATTGGTCGAAGGCATCTCAACGCTAGCTGTAGCATTTATGGATCAGCCCGTTATCGTTCGTATGTCAGATTTTAAGTCAAACGAATACGCTAACTTGTTGGGTGGTAAGTTATACGAGCCATCAGAAGAAAACCCAATGCTTGGTTTCCGTGGTGCTAGCCGCTACGTCTCTGACAACTTCCGCGATTGCTTTGAGCTTGAGTGTAAAGCCCTTAAGCGCGTACGTGACGAGATGGGTCTGACCCACGTCGAGATTATGATTCCATTCGTGCGTACCGTTGATGAAGCCGCTCAAGTGATTGAGTTGCTCGAGAAAAATGGTCTGAAACGTGGTGAAAACGGTCTACGCATTATCATGATGTGTGAGCTACCAACCAACGCGCTATTGGCAGAAGAGTTCTTAGAACACTTCGATGGTTTCTCAATCGGCTCAAACGATTTGACCCAGTTAACGCTTGGTCTTGACCGTGACTCAGGTATCGTCTCGCATCTATTTGATGAGCGTGACCCTGCTGTTAAGAAACTACTGTCTATGGCGATTGATGCTTGCCGCAAAGCTGATAAGTATATCGGTATCTGCGGTCAAGGCCCATCAGACCATCCAGATCTTGCGTTCTGGCTCATGGAGCAAGGTATCAGCTCAGTGTCATTGAACCCTGATTCAGTATTAGATACGTGGTTCTTCTTAGCTGGTGAAGAAGCAAAGTAAGCCGTAACTTAAGTCACAGCGGTAATTCACACAGTCATTGAAGATACAACCATTAGGGTCTATTTGAAAAATCTTGAATAGACCCTAATACTATGTCTTACAGTAGCGACTTAATATATGACTAACTATGCAGGCAATTATGCAGATTTTCCTAGCTCGAAATAACGTACAAGCCGGTCCATACACTTTGGATCAGCTCAATATTATGCTGACATCTGGTGAGGTTTTGCTGGATGATTTGATCTGGCACGACGGCTTAGACCAATGGCAGCGAGTTGGCAATTTAACCAACAACCAACGGGCGTATCGACCTGCTAATATCAGCAGCCCTGAAGTTAATGACTCTATTATCAATAATGTCACCGTGTTTCCCGAAGATGCTGAAACCAGCAGCGCTAAAGACGGAAAAAGCGTGTCATTAGACAGACTATATGGCAAGCCTGAACGTCCAAAAGATAACGCTAAAAATGCGAAAGTAGATATGACAAGCAACCGTCATCATACACCGCATAATAACGTGTCCTTAGATAAAACGGCTACCAATAAGAAAAGTACAGCCAAAGACAAAGTCGTTGGCAATGTGGTGCTTGCGCCTATTATGTCGCGCGTATTGGCGACTGCACTCAATGGCTTATTATACTTATTAGCTATCTTTCCACTGGTGTTGGCATTGACCAAAATGGATGTGGATTATAGCAAATTTCAAAATATTCAAGATATGGACACCGCTTATCAATATTCGATGACGCTGATGGAGAGTCTTCCTAGTAGCACATTGATGATATCGCAAGTCATGGTCTTTGGTTTGTTTGCGCTACAATTGGTATTTATCACTTTGCGTGGTCAATCATTAGGTAAGCTGATTACGGGTATTCGGGTAGTGGATCAGAACACGCACCGCTTGCCTTCTTTTCTTAAGCTTATCGGTACGCGTACTTTGCTGTTGTTTATCATTTACAACTTATTGTTTTCATTCACCAGCTTCTTAGGCTTTGTGATTGTTGCCATTCATTATTATATGGCGTCTAAAAGCCCGCAAAACATCGGTTGGCATGATAAGCTTGCCAAGACGTTAGTGGTAAAAGCAGATAGCAGTCAATTGGTCAAACATCCAAAAGTAAAATAGTCAAAAAATATCACATCTCAAAAATACAGATATCATTAGAAAAGCAGCGCTTAGCCGTTGCTTTTTTCGTTTATTAGCAGTAGTCGCGTATTAACCTTTGTTTTCGTGCCTGACTACTGCTATAATACGGCGCTTTATAACCTAAGCTTACCCTCTCTCTATGAGACTGAGTTTACCTTATAAATCTCCTTGCTATTAACATAGGGTTAATAGCTACTAATCCGTAAGGAGTCCAAATGAGACATTACGAGCTGGTGTTAATTGTACACCCAGACCAAAGCGACCAAGTGGTCGGCATGGTCGAACGCTATATCAAGTTGGTTCAAGACAATGGCGGTGTTATCCATCGTCTTGAAGATTGGGGCCGTCGTCAATTGGCTTACCCAATCAACAAGATCCACAAAGCTCATTACGTTCTTTTCAACGTTGAAACTGACGGTGAGACTTTAGCTGAACTTGAAGAATTATTCCGTTATAACGACGCGATCATTCGTAGCCTAGTTATGCGCCGTGACGACGCTGTCACTGAAGAGTCGCAGTTAGCCAAGAATGCCGATGAAAAACGCGCACGCAAAGCAACTACTCGTCGTCCAGACAGTCGTGAAAACGATAATGACGACAACGACAACAGTGAAGACTAATTAAAGGAGAATACTCATGGCACGTTTCTATCGCCGTCGCAAATTCTGCCGTTTCACTGCTGAAGGCATCACTCACATCGATTATAAAGATGTTGAATTGCTAAAACAGTACATCAGTGATAATGGCAAAATCGTACCAAGCCGCATTACCGGTACGTCTACTAAATACCAGCGTCAGCTGGCGACTGCTATCAAGCAAGCTCGCTATCTTGCGCTACTTCCGTACACTGACAACCATCAGGGTTAACCGTTAACTAGGAGTGACTCATGCAAATTATTTTGTTACAGCGTATCGTCAACCTTGGTAAACTCGGTGAAACTGTCGATGTAAAACCAGGTTACGGACGTAACTTTCTTATCCCTTTGGGCAAAGCACTACCTGCTACTAAGGCTAACATTGAAAAGTTCGAAGCACGTCGTGCTGAGCTTGAAGCTGAAGAAGCTAAAGAAGTCGCTATCGCTCAAGAACGTGCTGATGCATTGACTGATGTTAATGTTATCATGCGCGCTAAATCAGGTGACGAAGGCAAGCTATTTGGCTCTATCGGTACTCGCGATATTGCTGAAGCATTGACTAACTCAGGTCTAGAAGTAGACCGTGCTGAAATCAAGCTACCTGAAGGCACTTTACGTCAAATTGGTGAATATAATGTTGATATTCAACTACACCATGACGTTACTGCTAGCATCTTAGTGACCATTCTTTCTGAAGATGGTGATAACGAAGATTCAGCTGAAGAAGACGAAGCACAAGACGAGAACGAAAACTATTCTGAAGAGTAATCTTCAAAATATCTAGGGCGTGTCTTCATTTCAAAAATGGCGATAAAAATGAGATAAATTGCCGTCAAACAAGAAAAATAGCGTAGATAATATCAGGATATTAACAAGCTATTTGACGATGTTTGGCAAGATTTAGCCCATTTAGATGACTATCGAGTAAATTGAAGAGACACCCTAGTTCAAGTCTAAAAAAGAGCCAGCAACTTATGTTGCTGGCTCTTTTTATGTCCTTTCCTTTGTTTTCTTAATAGTATAGAGATGAAGCAACCATAACGATGCGATCCTCATACAGCTGATATCTGACTAAAACCCGCATTCAAATCTTCTTTGTCATACCAAAGTCTATGTTGATAGTATTCAGCAACAAATAACCTAAAAACATATACTTAACAATAAGATACTCCCTATGAAAGCCTCTTTATTGTCACTGATTAAGTTGATATTATAATTCTATCTTTTTTATAGATAAGACAGGATCATATGATAAGCACTAACGA
This sequence comes from Psychrobacter okhotskensis, assembly GCF_013248965.1. Lineage (GTDB taxonomy): Bacteria > Pseudomonadota > Gammaproteobacteria > Pseudomonadales > Moraxellaceae > Psychrobacter > Psychrobacter okhotskensis. The sequence continues at coordinate 118,747 of NZ_JABRVQ010000008.1, forward strand.
TAAGTTACTTTGCACACAAGGTAATGACTTTTATTTAGAAGGTGAAACCTATACGGTAGGTCGGATCGTTAATGATAAATACTTTCAATTATTAACGGGTAGCAATGACGATCATTGGTATGCGACTTTAGATGATAAAGGTATTTATGTCAGCTTCGATTCTATGACTGCTCAAAGCAAAAAAGCTTGGTTCGATAAGATAGCTTAATAAAACGCTCATTTATGAGTACATATCATAGTTCTTTACAAGGACTGGTCATCATATATGGCCAGTTTTTTTGGATGAAAATCTAATCTACTACGTTGCTGATAGCTTACAGGTCGAGACCAATCAGCTGCTATCTTTGGCACACTCTGTCCAGCTTCAATCATCTTAGCTGCTGTTATCCAGCCAGCATGACCGACAGCTAGTATTGATGTGTTGTCTTGTACGGCTGAAGCTTTATTTAACCAGCCTTCAACACGGTCAAATAACTCCTGCAAACTTTCCCCATTATCGGGCGCAAAGTCTGCAAAATTATCACACCAGTCATCAATCTCTTGCTTTGCGATTTGCTCCCAAGGTCGGCCATCCCATTCGCCAAAATCAATCTCAGCAAGCTCAGGCGAGACTTGACAGTGAAAACCTCGTTGCACTAATATCTGCCCAACTTTCAATGAGCGTTGTAATGGGCTTACCCAAATGACTTTAGGCAACTGATGCAAACGAGTAAAGCGCTGTATTTTATTAGCCAGACGCTTAATTTTGCGTTTATCGACATTGATATCCGTCTGTCCGATGCAAAACCCATTAGCTGCAATAGGCTTTGGATGACGCCAGATATAAAGAACCATTGATTGATTAGCCTTTTCTAAAGATTTCTTTTGAATTATAAAAAAGGTATAGCCGCTGCCAAACCTGCATATATCGCAACTTCGCTAAGCTGTTGTGTCGCCCCTAGTCCATCACCCGTATAGCCATCAAGACGCCTACGTAATAAGCGCCGCATATACTCAGTGGCAACTAAAGCCAACACTAAGGCCAATAGCCATTGAGCGATGCCAATCTGCTGTATGGCATTAGGAAATATAACCATCATTAAAACGCCTGCCACCAGTAACCAGCCGCTACTGAACAATCCTTGTAACGCTGTCAGCTGCTGCGCCATAGGTTTGGCCTTGGCATGCTCTATCTCACCGCCATAAGGCAATAGAGCAAGCAGGCTAATACATAGCAAACGTGAAGCCGTATGTCCGATAATCAGTGCGACGATAGCCACCGATAATGACATGCTGGCTAATAAGGAAATCTTTAGCAGTAATGCTGACACCAAACCTAACACGCCATAGGTGCCCAAGCGCGAGTCTTTCATAATAGTCAGCGTGCGCTCGCGAGTCAGACCACCACCCAAACCGTCGCAGCTATCTGCAAGACCATCTTCGTGAAAAGCGCCCGTAAGCTTAATCCCAAAAGCCGTACTCAGTACTGCAGCAACTAGAGGCGTAAATAAAATACTACCGAGCCAAAACACGCCAGCGCAAAGTAACCCAACCAACAAACCGACTGCGGGGAAATGACGGCTGCTCTCGTGTAGCCACTGCGGATTATAGTTTTTGAATGACGGTACAGGCAATCGTGTCAAAAACTGAGTGGCAACCAGTAATAATAGCCATTCATGCTTTATAAATTGCCCAACACTTAGTTTAGACAATGACTGCTGTGAAGGCTCTGGTTGATTTGATAGCTTTTTTGATTCTTGCTTTAGTGGCTTTGACATTAGTTATTTTGCTCACTAATACCCGCCTCACTAAAGCTTGCCATCTCATTGATAATGGCACAAGCTGACTGCAATAGCGGGTATGCAAGCGCGGCCCCACTACCCTCGCCCAAGCGCATACCCATATTGAGTAATGGCTCAGCATTCAGCAGCTTTAATAAATGCGCATGCCCCGGTTCAACCGAATGATGGGCAAAGATAGCATATTGAGCAACACCGGGCGCTAGGCGCTCAGCAGCCAACAACGCGCTACTAGCAATGAAACCATCGATTAATAAAATGCGGCGCTCACTGGCGGCCTGAATCAGCGCCCCTGCCATCATAGCAATCTCAAGCCCGCCTAATGCCGCAAGTATATCAAATGGCGCTTGCACTTCACTGTGCCGCGCTAATACTTGCGTTAAAATATCTGTCTTATGCTGTAGCCCTGCATCATCAAGACCAGTACCACGACCAATACAATCAGCAATTGCTACATTACCCAATCGTGCCAATAAAAGACTCGCCGCTGAAGTATTACCGATACCCATCTCACCGACAATTAATAGGTTGCCAACCATATCCTTTACTACGTTCATACCGTTTTCTAGCGCAGCTAAGCATTCCTGCTCTGTCATGGCAGGTTCTGTTAGCGCATCTCGGCTACCATGACGGACTTTGTAATCGAGCAATTGTGGATGGTCTTTAAAAGGAGAACTGGCAAAGTCTGCATCTACACCAGCGTCGACTACCTTTAGCTCGATATTGTGCTGACGCGCCAAAACGTTGATAGCAGCACCGCCCTGCAAAAAGTTATAAACCATCTGCGCAGTGACCGCACTAGGATACGCGGATGTGCCATGCTTGGTTAGACCGTGATCGGCGGCAAACACTCGAATCTGTGGTTGGGTAATATTCGGTGTAAGCGTCCCTTGGATCATGCCCAATTGCAGTGCCAGTGTCTCTAAGCGACCCAGTGCGCCAAGTGGTTTGGTTTTTAGATCTATAATTTGTTGTAGCTGCTGACGTAGGTCATTGTTTTCTATATTGGCAATAGTGGGCGCAGTAAATGTGATCAAGGCAATCATCCTAAAGGTTATAAATGAAACAGGAGACTATGGTAGCAGATTATCCAATTTATAATGATATGATTGGCCTAATTGCACAATTCCAACTCGCATAATCGTAGAGTATTTCATGAAAATTTTAATCGCCCCTGACTCATTTAAAGAAAGCCTAGAAGCATTGGATGTCTGCCACGCTATCCAGTCTGGATTCAGTCAAGTGTTTCCTGACGCTGACTATAAGCTGCTACCCATGGCAGATGGCGGTGAAGGAACTTCTGCAGTATTGTCTTATGTACTAGGTGGGCGCTGGAAAAACGTGGTGGTGAACGATCCACTCATGCGACCAATTACTGCCAAGTACCTGCTATTAAAAAATGAGACAGCCGTAATTGAAATCGCTCAAGCCTGTGGTCTGCATTTATTAACGACTGAAGAAAGAAATCCATTAATTACGAGTAGTTACGGCGTTGGCGAACTTATTGCGGATGCTTTAGATGAAGGCGTTAAACGCATCATTATCGGTCTGGGCGGTAGTGCCACCAACGATGCCGGTCTTGGTATGTTGATGGCGCTTGGCATGACGTTTCATGATAGTGACGACAATACGTTAGCCCAAGGCGGCGGCGCGCTGGCCAACTTGCAACGATTAGATGCGACAAACTTCCATACTAGTGTGCTGGAGACAGTATTTGAAGTAGCCTGTGATGTCACCAACCCTTTATGTGGCGAGTTGGGTGCCAGTGCAATATTTGGCCCTCAAAAAGGCGCCAGCCCGCAACAAATCAATGATTTGGATAAAGCGCTAACGCATTTTTCGAGTGTATGTGAGCAACATGGCTATCAGAATTACCAAGACATAGCGGGTGCTGGTGCTGCAGGTGGTCTTGGCTATGCGTTAATGAGCTTTTGCCAAGCTGAGTTAAAATCAGGCTTTGATGCAGTGGCAAAAGTTACCAACTTATCACAGCATATTGCAAATGCTGATCTGATTATTACTGGCGAAGGTAAGCTTGACGTGCAGTCTGCTATGGGCAAAGTAGCTAGCGGTATTAGTCAACTCGCCAAGTCTAGTCACAAACCTGTGATTGCTATTTGTGGTAGCGTTGACGGACTCAACCCTGCTCAGACCAGCCAATTCGATGTTGTCATGCCTAGTATTCAAAAATTAGATTCTATTGATAAGGTATTTAAAAACGCTTATAAAAATATCGAAACGACTGCGGTCAATATTGCCGCAGCGATACGCTTGGGTCAAAGTATGAAGTAGCTGTTAATACGTCTCAATTACTACTCGATGATAACCGCAAGCAACAATATAAAGCCAATTTCTTGACTATCAATCAATGGGCGCTACTCATTCCAAAGCGCGCCCATTTAGAGCCCTATCGGTTTAATTGAGGACGTGCTCTAATATCCAACAGCTGACTGCATTGGCATTAGCATAGCGCCTATAATCAATAACGGGATGGCGATTAAGGTTTTCAAAAATGGAGACTTGGTCTTTTCCCATCTGGTAAAAACGAAATACAAATTAGCAAAAGGTACAAATAAGTACATGAGTCCCCAAGCAGTCGACTCTTGAAAGGCAATGATAATCAACTTAATCCCGTAAATTATACATATAATTAAAGCGATAAAAAATAAAGCAATTCCTACGATTCCCATACTGCACTCCTCAAAGACATCTTTATGTAAAGTAAACTATCAGATTTATTGCTGAAACATAATAACAGCTGACTTAGAGAATGTATAATAATATTAGACATATGTGCAACAAATTTAATCGAGCTTACTTATCGATATTACTTTTCACTGACTATATATTCTTTGACTTTGGCGTCGTACAGGTTGCAAGCATTAAGCACAAAACAATAGATATTAAGAAATCCGCTAAAAAAGCGGCTTATTCATACTACTGAATGTTAGAAAGTACGGTTAACTTTAGCGATCTGACAAATAAAAAAGGACACAATATTGCTATCATGCCCTCTTTATTCATACCTATATTACAATCAGTCTATTACTCAGCCGCGATGGCTATCATCTCAACCAGTAGTTCAGGACGCGCCAATGCTGACTCGCCACAAGCACGCGCGGGCGGCTGGATACCCTCAAACCAGTTATCCCATACTTCGTTCATTTCGGCAAAGTCCGACATGTCTTTTATCCAGACTGTCACTGATAGCAGTTTTGACTTGTCGCTACCCACTTCTTCTAACAACGTTTGGATCTTTTCCAAACAAGTCAAGGTTTGTGCTTTGATGTCATCTTCCGCATTGCCTACTTGACCACACAAATAAACGGTCTGATTATGAACGACAATTTTACTCATACGCTGATTGCTATGTAGCTTTTTTATCATATTGTATACCTTCAATTTATGAATTTAAGTCTTTGTTGAGCTATTCAGATATGCTGTTAATCTGATATGAGCTTAGTTAGAAAAACGTTGAGCGCTAAAGGGCGCTACATCTACCAGTACCGGCTTGTCATGAATCATCTCTTCAACCAAACGACCTGTCATCGGCCCTAATGTAAAGCCTTGATGACTGTGACCAAACGCAAACCATAGTTTGTCATGCTTGTCTGCAGGCCCAATAACTGGCTTCATATCCGGCATACAAGGACGTGATCCTGCCCACGCTTCGCTCTCAACCGCATCTTCTAATGGTAAGATTTTGCGAGCAAACTTCAATACCGTTTTTAATTGACCGAAGTTCTTTGGTGCATCCATTGTGGTCATCTCAGCACCGGTCGTGATGCGAATCCCTTGCTGCATTGGCCCCATGACAAAGCCTTTATCCATATCAAACATACTGTGATTGATATTGTTTTTATCCGTCACTTTAAAGTGCTGATGATAGCCACGCATCGGGAACAAGGGTAAATTGTAGCCAAGTGGTTTGATCAAGTCATTAGACCAAGGGCCTGCTGCAATCACCAACTTATCACTATAGTAAGTGTCATTATCAGTGATGACTTTCCAACCTTCACCGTCTTGCACGATTTCTTTTACATCACTCTCTTTTATCGTGCCCTGCATGTCTTGGAAGTTTTTCGCATAGGCTTTTACAAGCGAGCTTGGGTTTGACACTTGCCAAGAGTTTTTCCAATGAATTGCACCAACGAAACCTTCAAAATTGGCGCTAGGCTCCATGGCTTTTAATGCTTCAACGTCTAATACGTTATGCTCAACGCCTTGGTTACGAGCATCAATAGCAGAGGCAATCGCTTCTTTAAAGGTCTCCTCCGAGCGATGCAATTGCAACCAACCATCACGAGTAACTAGCTCATCAGCACCAGAGGCGCTAATCATGGTTTGATGCTCGCTGGTGCAATGCTCAATCAACGTCTGCCACTCTGCTTCTATTTTTTTGACAGAGGCGGGCGTAGAGTATTTCCAGTATTGTAAAAGCGCCTGATGATAACGCAAGATAGCTGGGATACGATAGCGAATATCCGTCCCTTGGTTGGGTAATACTCTGATCATCTCAGTCAACTGACGCGGAAATGGATGCGTATGAATCGCTTCGCGCTGGATGAGGCCTGCATTGCCATATGAGGTCTCTGACCCGGGTAGCTTTTTGTCTAACAACAACACCTGCGAACCGTTCTTTTGTAGATGCCACGCAACTGAGGTGCCAACCATGCCTGCACCGATAACGATAACTTCATAGCGCATAACCTATCCTTTTCTTATGGTATTAATACAGAATGTCAAGTATGAGGACTTCACGAATAAGGTAGTAATAGTAACGCATTGAGCTGAATATGAAACCCTTAACTAATAAATATTTTTGCTATTAAATACTTTTGGTTATAGGCATCTGATGAGAGGTAAATTGGTAGGAATAATAAGGTCGTTAAATGAACATTTAATATGGAATTAGACTGTCAAACTATGAATTTAGTTAACTAATTGTAAGGCCTACCCTTCTATTAATATTAGAAGAAAATCTAAATAATTTTGATGTAATAAAACTATCTATGAATAGTACGATGCATACGTCAAATAAATTTAGGGTCTGTTGAACATTCAAATATTAGGACTGCTGATTGCTAAAATCGTCCCAAACCTTTTATCAAATCAGGCGTAAACCGACGATAATGTCGAGACCTTAGCTAGGTTTACAACAACGTTTGGGGTGATTTTAGTATCAGCCTTTCAGGGCAGAGCTATTTTTTGCCAATACATGGCGAAATTGTCTAACCTAGAATGACTGGGCGTCAAAAATTTCACTGCGCATTGTCTAAAAAATAGCCACTGCCAGTTCCACATTTGAATGTTCAACAGACCCTAACCTCATAGCGGATTTATACTGAGTTAACCGTGCAACGAACAGACTATAATCTACCTGCAGTAATTATCAGCGACGATATCATGATTGATGTGCTTTCACAGACGATGGGACATTGGATAGTTTAAAAGTTAATTTGAGAAAAAAAGCTATAAATTGGGTTACTAAGAAAATATACTGAGAAAAGAGGACTCTAATAACATGGTAGATACACAGAATCCAGTGTATCAGGGGTGATCCGGAGTGACCCCTGCCGTCAAATCCGTACACATAAACTTGGGAGATTTTAGTTACGCAGCTTGACGATAAAAGTCAAACCACACCTGTCTTGGCGATTTATGGCCCAAGCCCTTTTGAATCCTCGTTTGGTTGTAGTACAGCTCGATGTATCTAATGATATCGCTGATAGCTGCAAATCTTGTCTTATAGTCCTGGTGATATACTAGCTCATTCTTCAAGACGCCCCAGAAGCTTTCTATGGGCGCGTTGTCATAACAATTACCTTTACCACTCATTGAGCCTGTAAATTCATGCTTCTTGATGATCTTGTGATACGCATGACTGCAATACTGACTGCCTCTATCAGAGTGAACAATCAATCCTTGGCTTGGTCGTTTATTTCTGATGGCCATATTGAGTGCACGGCAAACTAAATCAGCGGTCATACGTTTGTTGATGGCATAGCCGACAAGCTCTTTGGTGTATAAGTCTTTAACGCCTGTTAAATACAGCCAGCCCTCACTTGTCCAGATATAAGTAATATCGCTCACCCAAGACTCATTAGGGCAACTGGCATCAAACTGCTGATCCAGCACATTCGGATAAACTAGCTTGTTGTGATTAGAGTCGGTGGTCACTTTAAAGCGCTTATGACGACGACATTTAATGCCGTGTTGCTCTTTGATGCTTCTTACCATATACAAGCTAATGTTATGGCCTTGCTCGCTTAGATGAGCATGCAGTCGATCTACGCCATAACATTCTTTCGTTTCACTGTGAGCCGCTTTAACCAGTAATTCAGACTGGTTGCGGTGTATCTGTTGGTCACTGATGTCACGACTAATCCAGTCGTAATAGCTTGAGGGCTTAACCCTTAACACACGGCACATAGTGGTTATGCTAAATATCTTCTGGTTATCCTTGATAAAGGCGTACTTCACTAACTGTCACTGCGGGCATAGCCCTACGTCTTGCGTCACTAAAACAGTCTACTAGACTGTTTCTTAACGTTCCTCATTGGCAAAGTACGCCGTCGCCTTTTTTAAGATCTCGCACTCCTCTTCAGCCACTTTAAGCTGTCTTTTGAGGCGCTTATTCTCTTCTAGCACAGCCATAAGCTGTGGATCATACTGCTCAGTCCCTTCAAGCTTGCCTTGGTTGGCTTTATTATGCCAGTTTGATAAGGTTTGCATCGCTATGCCAAGCTGCTTTGCAGTAGCTGAGATATTGCCGTTATTGTCTGCTATCTTCTTGACGGCTTCTGCTTTAAATTCTGTGCTGTAAGTTCTTACTTTCTTGGTCATGGTAAACTCCTGTTATTGTGCTTAGTTTACCAAGTTTAGGTGTACGGTTTATTCAGCATAGCTCAATCTAGGGGAGGAACCATTTTGTAGGTTGTGACGATTGGAGAGTCCAGCGTCACGGGTAGTGATATCTTTAGATACTATTTATTTAAACCAAGGATATTCATCATCCTTAAGTACCCGATAGTCACTATCGTATAGGGGTAGATCTCTTTTAGTTATACCATTGTCCAGATAGGCGACGATTTGACCGTCTATTATATCTATAACCAAAGCGGCAGGTCTTTTATCTTCTGCAAAATACTGTCTAAAGATATTAAATATCTCTACATCACCCTCAGGTTGTTCTCTTTGATCTGGATCGTTTTGAGTAACAATGATGTTGCCTCTATAACGCTTGCCCTCTCTTTTAAAGTATATTCGATACCATGCAGGGACTGTTTGTTTGTCAGTATAGACTGATAAATCAAGTTCAGGTTTTGCTATGAACGACATATTCCCATTTATTAAAAACTCAGTATAACCATGTAAGTCAAGCGTAGTGGCTAAATGCCAAGGAAACTTTTGGGTGTTAAACGCCTTCCATCTATCGTACGGAACAGTGCCATCAGCTCTTTGCACTTGAATATGCTCAGGTAGCTTGTCAGTAAAGCCTGCTAAATATTTTTCTTCACTTAATCCCTCAGGATTGAAGTGATTAGCCTCTGCGAAGTACTCCCATGAGATGTCCACTTCTTTAGCCTGAAACTGTGCCACTTCTTCTACTTGTGCCCAGCCAAGGCGCATAGAGACAAAACCACCAGGAGCTAAGGCGAAATGAATCTCCTTAAATTTTTCTGTTTTTAACTTGTTTTCTATATCCATACTTAATTTTCGATTAAACTCTCGTAGAATTATTTCTTTAGGTATTCTCGCTCTGACATGATAGTACTTACCTTCGGTAGGCGACAGCCAAGTTAGATTAATACCGTCAGGTAGCATCGATCCACCACCTGCTTGTGCCCCTGCTGATCGCCAACCGCCATTTGCGTGAGCTGTAAATCCTATTCTTGCGCCATTGTCGTACATCCAAAAGGATTCACCTGCCACCAGCTCTACTGGATAATGACGCGGTGCAAATATAAAGGTTTCCCATGGGGTCTTTTGCTCATTCATAAACTTATCCTTTATAGAGGTGGCTAAGGTTTTGCCCTGCGATGATAGACACGCCGATAATAAGAGAACGACAGCGGAGAGCGCGATTAATAGGATTGATTTCATGTGCTGTCTCTTTAGACTTCATATCGGTTACGATTAATTTGATAAACCTAGCTATCATTTGCTACTTTTGGCACACCGCTACTACAATTAAATTCAGTTGTTCCTACTGGTAGATTGTATTTCTTCCAGTAGCGACGTATCTCAGGTGTGGTCAGTGGTTTACCCTGACAGTCTTTAGGCAGGACTGTTTGAGCACCTTCGCATACATAGTATAAAGTACCCTTAGGCAAATTGTTTCTTATCCAAAATGCATTAGCTTTACTTTTAGCAACGCCATTAAAAGTTATTTCTCCAGTCATAGGATTTATCTCGTCAGTGCATTCGTTGACAATTTGACCTAGATCATTTTTTAGATAGTCTTTTTGCTCGCCAAAGAGTTGACCTGTAGGCGTAAAACACGCGGTTAAGCTTAAGGTGCAAATAGAGAGTGTAAATAGTTTTATTGATTTCATAGTAGCTCCTAGTTGTGAAAATTAACCATCAATGACTTCACGATAAAATTGGTTAGTTTCTGGATTAATTCTAGGTATACCAACTGAAATGACATCATCTTTGACACCTTGCCCAACCTTAGTCGACCATTCTAAATATTTATTAAACATTGTGTTTCTTAGGTTAACATCTTTCACGCTAACGTAAGGTTGTAAATTCTGATCGTTATTAACTATAGTAGCGTATATAGTCAGTTCAAAATAAAATTGTTATGGCCAGGACAAATATCATAAAACAATTTGGATAAGTCATTTTCCATCCAGCCTTGGCGTAGAAACTTCACCTGAGCCCATTTCTTCTCAATAGGGTTCAAATCAGGGCTGTACGGCGGCAACCAAAGAATACGATGACCATGCCTGTTTAGTAGCTTTTGAATGCGTTTGCTCTTATGAAATCTGGCGTTATCCATGACAATCACGCATTTGGTTTTAAGACTTGGGATTAGTTTGTGTTTGCACCAGTGATAGAAGACGATGCTGTTGATGTTTGTCTCAAAGTAATCTAGTGCAAACAGCATCTTTTCATATAGAGCACCGATAACGTTGGTTCGCTTTTTACCTTGCCAATTGTAGCTATCAATACAAGGTGTACCAATTAATGTGTACCCATGAGAGCGAATGGTCTCGTGCTCAAAGCCGCTTTCATCCATATAAACAATGGGATAGCCTTGCTGCGTAAAGCTATTAAGCTTACTGTGATACCGGAGTTTTTCAAGCTAGTTGTCACCATCAAGCCCAATTAAGCAGCTTGTAATCTCATCTTTTCTGGCTCTTTTGCAGGATTCAATGTCGTCGGACCCACAGGCTCGCAATCTCTCACCTCTTGACTGCCCCAACGTATTGGATTTTGAGCTTTAGCTTGCTGCATCGTCAGCTTACGTTTTGCCAGTATTTCCTTATCCTCACCCGTATGGCGCTGA
>NZ_JABRVQ010000009.1 GCF_013248965.1 Psychrobacter okhotskensis
AACTGTAAGCCTGTGGGTCCGACAACACTAAATCCTGTAAAAGAGCAACAACAGCAAAGATTAAAAGCCGCTTAATTCGGCTTATGGTGACAACTACCTTGAAAAACTCCGAACCCTATGTATTATCATAAGCCTTCACTCGAACAGAGTAACTAGGTTACACACTAGTACTAAAAGGTAAAACCTATAAGCAAATGAGTACAAATCACCCTATTAAATATATAATTTCGAATAAGATTTCAATGTATCAAAAAAACATCACGCCTTTAATTCAGTCTTTACTAATAGCCACAATGCTATCCAGTAGCTTAATAACTTCTGCTTGCTCAGCGGAATCATCAAACACACCTATATTATCAAATCAAAGCACCCCTACCGAGATATACAAACTTGGGCTAGCCTACTACGAGGGCGACTCAGTTCCTGAAGATGATGACAAAGCTTTTAAACTGTTTCAAAAAGCTGCCGATCAAGGCTACGCACCTGCTAAACATTATCTAGGTATTATGTATTATGAAGGTATTGGTGTAGATCAAGATTATCACAAAGCATTTGAGTGGGTTCAGTGAGCTGCTAACCAAGGAGTTTCTGATGCTCAATATCGTATAGGCATTATGTATTATGAAGGTAGTGGTGTTGAGCAAGATTACCAAAAAGCAATGGAGTGGTATGTATTAGCTGCTGATAATGGATCTTTTGATGCTCAAAACAATATTGGCAATCTTTATGAAAACGGCTATGACGAAGCTTTTGAATGGTACAAAAAATCTGCCGACCAAGGCAATCAAGAAGCCAGTAATCGCATTGGTAGATTGGTCATGAATGATAAAATCGATGATACAGGCATCACTATCTACAGCACCCAAGAAACTGGTCTCACATTAGGTGATATTGAAGATATGAGCCATTAATTTTACGAAATGTCTAACAATCCCCTCACTCCGCTAACCCATCCAAAATCATTTTTACCTCACTGACATACTGACCCAAATCTGGCTCTAAATGAAATCCCTCTATTGGTGTGGGCAAACCTTTCTGCTTGCCAAGTCTGACGATAATTACGTTCTCTTCGGGCAGCACTAATACTCTCTGACCTAAATGACCCAGCATGGCATAAAACGGAATCGGACTGTCCATATCCGTCCACACCGAATGACCGTAAACTTGCGCTTGCCCGTCTGCAAATGCTGCGGCATTGGGCGTAATCATAAACTTAACATGTTCTTTACTGAGTAGCTGCTCGCCTTGCCACTCGCCACCGTTTAATAATAGCTGCCCAAATTTGGCAAAATCTAAAGCGCTGGCATTGAGACAGCAATATACTTTTTCGATGCTCTCTGAGCCATCAAGCGACCAATAAGCGTCACCTTGCATACCGAGTGGTTGCCAAAACTTCTCTTCTAGATAACTAGAGATGGTATAGCCATGCGGCTCTAAAGCACGTGATAGAGCAATACCGAGCATTTGTGTATCGCCGGACGAGTATTCAAACTGGTCAACACAAGGCTCAACAAAGTCACGATTGACCATTTGCTTGACCAAGTCATGACCATAATAGGATTCTGCAGTGGGGTTAATTGGGAAGTAGTAATCCTCGGTCCAATCGTAGCCAGAAGTCATCGCTGAGAAATCAGCAAGGGTACAATTTTGCGCATACTTGTTATCCGCATATTCAGGTAGCCACTTGGTAATTGGCTCATCAACGCTTGATATATAGCCATCTTCCACGGCTTTGAGATACAGCATGGTGGTGACGGTTTTTGCCATCGAGAAGCTGTTGGTATGCGAGTCGGCACTGTAACCTTGCCAATAATTTTCGTACAGCAGCTTGCCATCTTTGATAATGGCAAAGGCAACGGTTTCGTCAGTATCCAAAGCATTTTTCAAGGTAGGCGTAAGTTTGACTTGCCCAAAGTTAGCATCTTTGTCCCATTCAATAGTATCTTTTGCGCGGATAGTACGGTTATCAAAATCGATATAATCATCGATATTGGCGGTATTTTCACCTTTCAGATAAGTGAGCTGTAAGCCACGAAAAATATAAGCGTTGCCTGTCACCACTAAGCCTAAGCTGATAATAATGAGTAGCGCTACAATAGGCAAAACGATCCATTTAAACAGGGTCTTTAACACTACCATTATAAAATCCTTTTTTATGGCGTGAGTGATGAGTACGATTGAGTGTTGCTGATAGGTTTAGCGTAGCATTTATAGGTTATTTAATAGTGACAATGCTATATTCATATTCAGCTTTAGAACAATAGTATCAATTTTCGAAATTAAGCATTAAACGATGAGAATAACATGAAAAAATCAGCCGTAGCTATCATTACCACTTTAGGTGTTTGTCTACTATCTACTTATGCAAATTCAGCAAGTTTTGATTGTAAAAAAGCGACTACTTGGGTAGAAAAAACCATTTGCGAAAGCACTGAGCTATCCAAGCTTGATGAAGCGATGACAAAGAAATATAAAAATGATCTCATTAACGAGTCAAATGATAAAGACAGTAAAGATTGGGTGATTTATGAGCAACGAACATGGCTAAAGTTCCAACGTAATACCTGTAAAGATACATCGTGTCTTATCCGTGAGTATAAAGAGTATATTGAAGAAAAAAGTCATGATGCTTTGTCTAAAAGTGATTCAAGCAAGCCGAATCGTTCCGATTTACCTAGCAAAAATGCGTTTGGTAAATTTTCAGAGTCTACTCAAATCTCAATGTATAATCCAGATACTGAGCGTTGGGATGATGCCGAAGAAGCTGAAAACTCTATATCCATTCATAAAGTCGCTAACAAGCCTTACCTTGCCATAATTGAAGGCGTTTTAATTTTTACCAATGCGCATACCTGTGAGATTGAAGTTAGTAAGGCAACATGGTCACAGAATCACTGGGTTATCAGTGATGAGCAGCAAAACGAAGCTACTGAATTGCATTTATACCCAGCATCTCATAAAGGCAAAACGCAGTTAGTGTTAACAGATCCTGATAATCAATTTAGAGAGCGGCATTGTGGTATGCGAGGTTATTTTGACGGTATTGTATTAGAACGTGAGTAAAAAGAGTTTGTCTGTTCGAACTTTCGGAGCAACGATAAGCTAAACTTTATCTATATTGAAATTAAAAATATTAAGTCAAAACGCGGGGTTAAAAACCCAGCCTACGCTTGCTAATCGCTATAACTTTCTCTACATTTAATTTTAGTCTCCAGTATCTTTTCGAGATGCTTAATAAATACTTTAGTCTCAGGTCTACTATGCTCGTCAGTAATCACTAAACCTCCTATCGAGACATAGCAGACACCACCAAACTTGGTGGGTAGCAGGTTATTCCAACTACAGTTAAGATCTTTTTCTAGTTTTACCGTTTGCCAATATTCCGACAGATAATAATCTCCTGCTAAAGATTGCCACGTACAAATTTGAGATTCAGTTATGCTTGATCGTATCGCTAATGGGGTCTGAAAAAGGGCTTCTTTATGTAGTCCATCAAATGCTCGGACAACAAAGTCAGCGGGATAATCTGAGAACATATCTCTTTCCCTTGATCGTCGCATATCTTGTGCCTGCTTCGTCTGGAAGGACTCAATAGAGCTAAGAACCATTTGATCCGCCATTTTAGCTTCCATATCTCTTATGGGCTTTGAATATAAGGCATCTAAAAGCCCTACGTCAGTCAACCATATTGACAAACAGCCAATAATTCTTTCATCGTCTTCCTCTCTTACGCCACCATACATACTGACGCTGATCCTACAATTATCAAATACCCATTCACAGTGTTCTACTACATTATCACTATAGTAATGGCTATCGGAGGAATAGTCTGACCCTTGTCCTAAATAGGCTATAAGCTTTTTAATAACTTGTTGCCTATTTATCAGTTGTGCTGGAATATTAATCCATATTGAATCAATCAGTCGGTCATCATCTACTGCACTAAAATGACAGTGAGCAACATTAAGAGTCCAAAAATTAGGTAGTTTTATGGTGACTACTTCAGGCATGTAACTTACCTCATCAGAAAGAGTTATCGTATCTTTCTCAGGGAGTTGAGACTTAACGTCAGCTAACTTGTCACCCCATTTAAAATTTACGTCACCAAATTGAAAGTTTTCTTTTCTCATACCTCTTATCCTTTACCCAAATAGTTATTTAAAGACAAATATAACTTTTTGCGATCATCTATATACTGAGCAAGTGTATATTATCTAACAAAAAAAACGGCAAGATAATTAATCTCGCCGTTTCTGTATTCACTACAAAAAATCAAACCCTCAAATACTCGCCGCAACCTCTGCCCCATCACGAATGGCACGTTTAGCATCCAGTTCAGCAGCCAGTTTCGCCCCACCAATCAAATGATATTGCGCGTCTGGCGCATCGCCAACATTTGGCATCAGCTCAACCACCGACTCTTGACCGGCACAGACGACCACGCTATCGACACGCAGCAGCTGGCTTTGGCCTTGCGGATTGGTGACCCAAATGCCCTCGTTGGTGATTTTTTCGTACTGAACGCCCGCCACTTGGATGACGCCGTGCGACTTGATGTGGGCGCGATGCACCCAGCCAGAGGTTTTATTGAGACCTGCGCCTAAGCGGCCTTTGGTGCGCTGCATCAGATACACTTGGCGAATTGGCTTGATGCCTTCAGGACGGATTAAACCGCCATCGCTTTGATAGTTAGTATCGTCAGTGACGCCCCACTCTGCGCGCCACTCGCTGATAGACTGCGGCTCAGGGCGGTAGCTTGGGTCTTTTAAGGTCTCAGGGCCGAGCTCATCTAAAGGCTGACCATGACGCGCGGTTAGATATTCGCTGACATCGAAGCCAATACCGCCAGCGCCGATGACTGCCACCGTATCGCCGACTGATTTTTCACCAGAGAGCAATTCGGCATAGCTCATCACTTGTGGCAGCTCAGCACCTTCTAGCTTGCCTTCTAAGCTTCTTGGTACTACGCCTGTCGCAACGATGACATGATGGAACTTGGCTTTCTCAAGCATGGCTTTATCGACTTTGGTATTGAGCTTAATCTCCACGCCTAAGTGCTCAAGCTCATTGATATAGTAGCGAATGGTCTCAAAGAATTCTTCTTTACCAGGGATGACTTTGGCGTAATTAAACTGTCCGCCTAAGATGTCTTTTGCTTCAAATAAGGTAACGTCATGCCCACGTAGCGCGGCAACGTGCGCCGCTGACATGCCCGCGACACCGCCACCGATGACGGCGACCTTTTTAGGTTTTTTAGTTTTCTTATAGACCAATTCCGTCTCGTAGCAGGCTTGGGGGTTGACCAAACACGTCGAGCGTTTATTGGCAAAAGTATGGTCGAGGCAAGCTTGGTTACAAGCGATACAAGTATTAATGCGATCGGATTGACCATTTTTGGCTTTGTTGACCCAATGGGCATCGGCTAAAAATGGACGCGCCATTTGAATCATGTCCGCCTGACCACTGGCGACAATCTCTTCAGCCGTATCGGGCATGTTAATACGGTTGGCCGCCATCATCGGAATAGTGATATGCTTTTTAATTTCAGCGGTAAAGTCCACAAAAGCGGCACGCGGTACGCTGGTTACGATAGTCGGTACACGGGCTTCATGCCAGCCGATACCCGTATTCATGATGGTTACACCCGCTTCTTCTAGCGCCTTGGCAACGATGATAACTTCATCCATGACGTTGCCGTCTTTGACCAAATCAATGACTGACAAACGAAACAGGATAATAAAATCTTCACCAGTCGCCGCGCGTACTGCTTTGACGATATCAACAGCGAATTTCATACGATTTTGAATGTCACCGCCATACTCGTCCGTTCGTTTATTGACATGACGCGATAAAAACTGATTCAGCAAATATCCTTCTGAGCCCATGATTTCAACACCATCATAACCCGCCTGCTTAGCCAATTTTGCAGAGCGAGCATAGTCTTCGACCGTTTGCTCGATGTTTTTGATGCTCATCTTACGGGGTTTAAATGGCGAGATTGGTGACTTAATCGGGCTTGATGACACCACAAATGGCTGATAGCCATAACGACCACTGTGCAAGATTTGCATAATGATTTTGCTGTCATGTTTATGCGCTGCACGAGTGACACGCTGATGATTAATCACGTCAGCTTTACTGTTCATCGTGCCACCAACAGGCGACAACCAGCCTTCGCGATTGGGCGCAATACCACCCGTAATCATCATCGCCACGCCGCCTTTGGCACGCTCTGCGAAGTATGCTGCCAGCTTACCGTAATTATAAAAACGGTCTTCAAGCCCTGTGTGCATCGAGCCCATAACCATGCGGTTTTTAAGCGTGGTAAAGCCCAAATCTAACGGCTCAAATAAATGCGGATAGTGTTCGTTGGTGCTGGCGGTGTCAATCGTATTGGCAGTGCGGCTGGCGGTCATATCATTTTCCTTATGAATAATTTGCTGGGAGTGTTTCGTGAGAATAGTGATGCTATGGGATTTAGCGTTACCGCTATCGTAACACACCGCCATTATTATCAGCTATGCAGACAAACGACTGATCAGTGAACACTAAGCTAATAACAGCGCTAAGTGACATCTTTTAGAAATAAGTGACTTCTTTTAGAAAGGATCTTGCTGGTAAATGGTTAAAAAAACGCCACAAAACCCGCTGAATTTTTGCTTGTGACTGTCTATACTTAACAGTTACTGCTACAGTAGTTTCAATACATATTGCCTCACTGCATACTAGAACGACGATAAAGGATTATCAACATGACTGACTTTCATACGGGTCTGGGCAAAAATGCTGCCAACTACCAACCGCTTACTCCTATAGATTTTATTATTCGCAGCGCGCAGGTTTATCCTGACAAAACCGCCATCATCTATGACGACCTAGAACATAATAATCTGACCCAAAGCTGGCAACAGACTTACGATCGTTGCAGACAACTGGCGGATGGTCTGCGTAAATTGGGCATTGATAAAAACGATACCGTTGCGGTTATGATGCCAAACACGCCAGCGATGGTCGAGTGCGCGTTTGGTGTGCCGATGTCAGGCGGGGTGCTTTGCACCTTAAATACCCGTCTCGATATCAACGCGCTGACCTTTTGTTTACAACATTCAGAGGCCAAAGTCTTAATTTTAGACAGCGAATTTGCTGAGCATGCTGAGATAATTGACGAAACTTTTCCTAACTTAATCATCATTCATGCAACCGATGCTGCTGTCGATACCGAGCATTTTGGGCAAATGACTTATGACGAGCTACTTGCCAGCTCCGACAGTTTAGACAATTGGGAAAAACCATTAGACGAATGGGATGCCATTGCCCTCAATTATACCTCTGGTACCACGGGTAAACCCAAAGGGGTGGTCTATCATCATCGCGGTGCGACGCTCAATGCGCTCTCTAATATTTTAGATTGGGATATGCCTAAGCACCCCATGTATCTGTGGACGCTGCCATTGTTTCATTGTAATGGTTGGTGTTTCCCATGGACGATCGCTGAGCGTGCTGGGGTCAATGTCTGCTTGCGTAAGATTGACGCTGATTTAATTTTGCAGCTAATTGCTAAGCATAAAGTCAGCCATTATTGTTCAGCGCCTATCGTTCACAATATGATTGCTGGCGGTAAACCGGAGTATCAACAAGCGATTACCCATAAGGTTAAGGGCTGGGTTGCCGGTGCGCCGCCATCTGAGACTATGCTAGCAAAGATGGAAGCGATGGGTTTCGATATTACTCATACTTACGGCCTGACCGAAGTATATGGGCCAGTGACTGTCTGCGCTGAACAAGAAGAATGGAGCGACCTTGATATTACCGCGCGTGCACAAAAGAAATCGCGCCAAGGCGTAGCTTCTCACTTGATGAGCGGCTTTGATGTGTTTAAGCAAGGTACGATAGAGCCAGTCAAAGCCGATGGCGAAGAAATGGGCGAGCTGGCCCTGCGTGGCAATATGGTGATGAAAGGTTATCTAAAAAGCCGCAAAGCAACCGAAGTCGCCTTTGCTGACGGCTGGTTTCGCACCGGTGATTTGGGCGTAAAATACCCCGATGGCTATATCAAAATCATGGACAGGCTTAAAGACGTTATTATCTCCGGCGGTGAAAACATCTCTAGTATTGAAGTCGAAAACATCCTATATAAAATGCCAGAAATTCAAAGCTGTGCCGTTGTCGCCGCACCGCATGATAAATGGGGCGAAGTTCCCGTTGCCTTTATCGAGATTTATGCTGGCAGCACCTTACAGCGTGATACCGTTATAGAGCATTGTAAGCAGCATCTCGCTGGTTTTAAAGTCCCTAAATATATCGTGTTTGCCGAAATACCTAAGACCAGCACGGGTAAAGTACAGAAGTTTGAGCTGCGTCAAGCCGCCAAATCATTGGCACATGAAACGCCTAAAGTCACGGCCAGTACTAAATAATAGCTTTTGAGAAACTTGCGCTTTGAGCAACGTGCATAAAAAAGGGTCAGTCTAATCATTAGGCTGACCCTCTTTTCTTTAATTAAAAACATAAAACTTATTATTATAGGCGGTCCGCCATAACATGAACACAGAGCTACTGGTATTAATTTTGCGCAGCCTCTGTCTGCATAGGCACAGCAAGCAAGGAAAATTAATATCAGTAGCGCGTTATAATACTGGTACTGATTTTATTTAGGACTGACTATAACCAAACGACTAATCAAGCTTAGGTTCAAGCCATTGATAAACTAGCATGCCGACGATCATCGCTGGGATAAAGACATAGGCCTGCCATTGTCCTGTCCCAAGTAGCACGATACCCGGTCCTGGGCAAATACCCACCAAGCCCCAGCCGATACCAAAGAGCATCGCCCCGACTAGCAACTTCTTATTAATATCAGTTTTAGTTGGCATCTCGATTAAGGTGCCAATCCAGCTATTCTTTTGGCGCTTAGCGAATTGCACGCCGACCATTGCCACTATCAATCCGCCACCCATCACCAGTGCTAGAGAAATATCCCATGCACCAAAAACGTCCAAGAATCCTTGGACTTTCACAGGATCAGTCATGCCTGATATCAGCAGCCCCAAGCCAAATAATAGCCCAGCCAGTAATCCAATTATATTTTTTAGCATTATTGTGTCTCGCACTTAACATGTTAATCCAAGCTGTTATAAGCAGCTTTTATAAATAGTATTAACGCCGCCTGAGCAACGTGCCGCCTATGAGCTATTTAAATCATGCCTAAGACATGCCGACCAAGATAAACCGTCATAACACCAAAGAGCATAAAGGTTACTGTTGCTACCATCGAGCGTGGTGACAGGCGTGCATTACCGCAGATTCCATGACCGCTGGTACAGCCTGAGCCCAAACGCGTACCGAAGCCGACCAGCAATCCTGCCCCAATTAATAATGGCAAAGAGGTACTCATCTCTACATCAGGTAACGGTCTTCCTAGACTATATAGTATCGGTGAGACAACCATGCCAACTATGAACAATACCTGCCACATCTCTACCTGCTTGGGTTTCAGCAGATTTGAGAAAATACCACTGACACCAGCGATACGCCCAATACCTAATAGTAGAATAACTGTCGCTACACCCAGTATCAGACCACCCACTAAGGAGATAGGCGTAAATGCTTGCCAGTCTATTTGTATATTCATAATATTTACCTAAGCTTATTTTCATCCAAAATAACTTTAAAATCATTTTATAAAAAAACATTATATTATAAAATATAATAAAAAGGTAAAAAAAATACTGAACCTATTGTTATAAAGGCTCAGTATTTTTAAGTTGAACATACCTTTTGCAAAAATTTGAGTAGTAAGTAAAACAAGCGTAAGCACTACACCAAGTAGGCTAAGTAAGTTTTACGCAGATAATCATATTTTTTGGATAGGTACTATTTCGCCAATACTTTATCAAGCGCGCTTTCAAAGCGTTGTACCGCACCATCAACGCCTGTCAATTTATCTAAACCGAATAGACCCAAACGGAAGGTTTTAAAATTTTCTGGCTCGCCAACTTTTAGCGGTACGCCAGCAGCGATTTGCAAGCCCGCCTCAGCAAAGGCACTACCTTTATGCATGTCATCACGCTCAGTGTAAGCCACCACAACGCCTGGCGCTTCAAAACCTTTTGCCGCAACGCTTTCGACGCCTTTGTCTTCTAGTACTTTACGAATACGGTTGCCAAGCTCCCACTGCGCCTCAGACAGTTTGTCGAAGCCAACTTCTTTGGCCTCATTAATAGTATCGCGGAACTGACGCAGGCCATCGGTTGGCATCGTTGCATGGTAAGCATGACCACCATTTTCATAGGCGCGCATGATGTTTAACCATTGCTTAAGATCGAGACTAAAGCTATCAGATTCTGTGCTCTCGACTTTTTTGACTGCAGCATCACTTAGCATCACCAAACCAGCACAAGGGGTGCTGCTCCAGCCTTTTTGTGGCGCGCTGATGAGTACGTCAATGCCCAAGGCTTTCATATCGAGCCATACACAACCTGATGCGATGCAATCGATGACTAATAAGCCACCAACGCTATGGACGGCTTCGCCCAATGCTTTGATATAGTCATCTGGTAAAATGATGCCAGCTGAAGTTTCGACGTGCGGAGCAAAGACAATGGCGGGTTTTTGTTCTTTGATTTTTACTACAGCGACGTCGATATCGACTGGTGTAAATGGCTCTGGCGCTTCCGTATCTTCCGTACGATCAGCGGTTAATACCGTCGATGACTTAGCAATGTTGCCTTTTTCTAAGATTTGCGTCCAACGATAGCTAAACCAGCCATTACGGATAATCAGACAATCTTCATCCTTTGCCAATTGACGCGCGACAGCTTCCATCCCATAAGTGCCAGAACCCGGCACGATAGCAACGGCATCGGCGTTATAGACTGACTTTAGCTCACTAGATAAGTCGTTCATTACTTGTTGAAAGACTTTGGACATATGGTTAAGGGCGCGGTCAGTGTAAACCACTGAATATTCTAATAGGCCATTTGGATCAATATCTTGACGTAATGCAGTCATGGAACGCTCCTAGTTTATGGTTAGATAATTTGATGGCGCTTAAGTCTCAGTACAGCCATATCCAAATATGGATAAAGCTTAGGTATTAATACCGGATAAGAAACCAGAAAGCGACTAAATAGGCTAAAAATGAATATTGATAAAGCCTATAAACACTAAGCCAATATATTCATAGCCACACGCTTAGCGAACACCAGTACGGTATCTTAATCCAAACCATTTAATTAATGAGAGCTTGATATTAGCACTGATACCGAGGGTTGACAACGATACGTCTAGGCAATGATATGACTTGCACTGTTGACTGTTTATTGGTAAATGCGGCGCTCATCAACGTCGACGATTGGTATCTTTTAGCCCTGAAACCACAAAGTCTAGCAACTCACTGTCCCCTTCACGGGCAGCTTTGCGCATCAGCTTAGACGGTGCATGGGTCAGCGTCTGCGTCAGACGACGTGACAGCTCGGTTATGATGTCCTCTGGACTGGCATTGTCTTGCTGTAATTTAGCAATGGACTCATGCAGGAGTTTGTCCACTTGGTCATGCGTACGCGCACGATACTGCTGAATGTCCTTGCCCACTTGACGCACCTGAAAGCTGCGATCCATCTCAACCACTAACTGACTGACGAGCAACTCTGCATCAACTGCCGCCTGCCTGCGCTGCTCGATGTTACCGGCTATCACGTGCTGCAAATCATCGACAGAGTACAGATAAACATCATCAATACGACTAATGGTCGAATCAATATCACGCGGGACTGCCAAGTCAATCATCAGCATCGGCTGATAACGACGACGCTTTAATGCCTGCAAAGTCATGGTTTTATCAATCAACAAATCCATACTGCCACTACAACTACTGACTATATCGGCCTCTCCCAATACTTGCGGCAGCTCTTGTAATGTTCTGACTTCGACACGGCGGTTAGTGTTACGCAGCTCAGCGGCCAATGCTTCAGCACGCTCAGGATTACGGTTACAAATAATCACCCGCCCCACCCCAAGCCCTGCGATATGAGTCGCCACCAAGCGATTCATCTCACCTGCCGCGACCACCAATAAGGTACGACTGGGCAAATCATCAAATATTTGCGTCACTAATTTGGCGGCGGCATAGCTAAGGGACACCGCTTGCGCACCGACTTGGGTTTCATTACGCACCCGTTTGGCAGCAGCAAAGACTTGATCGACAATCCAGCCAAGCTGATTGCTTAGGGCTTTTTGATCTTGTGCGAGATGGACAGAGCGTTTTATTTGACCGAGGATTTGCGGCTCACCCAATATCATAGAATCGAGACCTGCGGCAACTCTGAGCCAATGGGTCAAAGCATGAGTATCACGGTGCACGTATAGATAGGGGTCGACCTCAGTCAATGGCAGCTGCTTAAATTCAGCCAACCACTTTTTAATTTTGATAATATGAGCGCTGATAGCAGCCGAGGACAAGTTAGCGCTTGCCTGTATAGACTTATCAGTAACTTGCGGCGCTGTTGATGGGGCTGTAGCTAAAATTTGAGGCACCAGTGCATAAATCTCAGTGCGGTTACAGGTCGAGACTATCACGCTGCCATCGGTAAATGCCTCTAGCTGTTTCAGTGCGACATTCACATCGTCACCCACAAGCGCCAAGCGCTCTCGTAGAGCGACTGGTGCAGTTTTGTGATTGACCCCAATGACCACTAATCTCATTATTGATAGACCATAAATATGACGCGCACCTGCCAGCCCTACTATCTGCTTGTTTTTAAAGAAACAGTTTTGGGCGACAGCGCTGAAAGGAAAACCCTAAAACCGCTTATTATATCATTATTGCGGCTTCAATTAACACTCACTCACCTATGCTGGCTATTTGCTTGTATCTGGGCACATGAGTGACAAATCAACTACCTAGACGACTTTTATAGGTAATAGTGTTGTTTCGTCTATATATTGGTGATGAAGGTCAGGAAAATAGTAGATTATTCGCTTTATCTTCGCTAAGCCATTATATTTGTAACGTATTTTGAAAGTCTTTTGAAAAGGTCTTTGACTATAGATAGTGAAAAATAATATAGATACATTACGCGCTGCTGATATCAATTTTTCTTGCTTGCTGTGCTTACGCAGACAGAAGCTACAAAAAATTGATATCAGCAATACCGTAGCGTTTTTAGGGTATTTTGACTATGAGTGCTGCTAAAACGAGATTCTTTAAGTTGCTTTACCCTATCAAATGACGTCACCATTAGCGATACGTGAGTCACAGACAGTCGAGTAACACGGCCACTATTGTTTATGTTGTCAATCTACTCTTATAATGTTTGTCATACATAATTTGTCATATATAAAACAGTATCGATATAAGTTTTAGTCTTCAGATTTGAGATGATAAAAATACAGTTACCTTGTCAATAGGTAAAGATTGGGCGAACACAGTTATCTATGATTTTTTTTGGATCATTATTTCGAGTACAACCGGCACTTAACGAGCAATTGAGCCTTCGTGCTTTATTAAATATCGTTATCGAGCGTCTATGCCAACGTTACAAGCTAACCTTATCGTTGGCCATTTGCTTGTGCCTAGCCTCACCCACTCAGGCCAATTCGCTCGACCCATCTGATATTCACAACAGTCAATCCTCAGTAAACCAGCCTTCAGCCGCAATGATGAATACAGATGCGGCTAATCGCGAATGGTCTATCAAGGATTATGATGTCGATAATACATTTGCCAATGAGCCAACACAGAATGAGTCAACAACGACCGTAACCAGCGTAGCAAATGTAAATAGCTTAGCACCGACGATTGCCGCACAACCGACGCTGACAGAACCAAGCTTATATGCGCTTTTGGACGCAGAATTTGCTGCTGATCGCAACGATACACGCCGTGCTGTGACTATCTATAAGCAGCAATCCTTTAAAGAAGATGCGACCGCCGTTTTTGAGCGTGCGCTTAGTTTATCTCTACGTAATGAAAGTATTGGCGACTCGTTACAGTTTGCCAAAACCTGGCAAGACCAAAACCCTGATCACGTACCGGCTTGGTTTTATGTCGCGCATTTGGCATTACGCGCCCATGATTATGTCTTAGCGGGTGAAACGCTTAACCGCATTTTACGTTATGACCCGCGGGCAGATCTCAGCGAAATCCTGATTGGTATCTATCCCAATACCGATGCTGATAAACGCGACCTACTCGCCGCATTGCAGCCGCTTGATAGTGAACAAAATGCCTCGCTATCGGTATTAAAGGCCGGTCTACTCTATCAATTTAATGAGCCTGAGATTGCCATTGTCCATATCAATCGTGCCTTGGAGCGCCAACCTGATTACGTGCCTTTTATTACCCTAAAGGCAGATATCTTGCGCAAAATCGTCACCGCTGAAACTGTGGTCAATTACCTCAGCCAAGCACGCCTGCGTAACCCCGACAGCAAAAACTTATACCTATATGAGATTCGCTACTTATTGGATCTGAAACAAAGCGAGCAAGCGTGGCAGCTATTACTAGCGGCGCACAATCGTTTTAGTGATGACGCCGAGATTACTCTGCTTGCGGCCTTGGTCAGCTTGGATATCGAAGAATACGATAGCGCTGACCAACTACTCAATATATTGGCAAAAAGCCCACGCTATCTTGATCAAGCTTACTACTATTTGGGTATCAGCGCCGAGCGCCAACAACGCTTTGAGCAAGCCAAATACTATCTCAATGGTGTCATGCAAGAAGACTTGGTGTTAGAGGCACGTAGAAAGGTCGTGGCGTTTGAATTGCTTAATGATGATGTCGATGCGGCAATCGCTACCTTACAAAAATTGCGCAAACAATTCAGTGTATTTGCCCCTGACACCTATGTGATGCAAGCCGACATACTATGGCAGCAAAACGAGTCAGAAGAGGCGCTACGCCTATTGACGCGGGCTGCCCGCAAATACCCTGATAATGAAATGTTGCTGTTCGCGCGCGTGCAGCTCCTCGACGACCAAAACGACTATATCGTCAAGCGCACCCTGCTTAACCATCTACAAGCGCTAGATCCGAGCAACTTAACCTATCAGCTCAGTTACGCGCAGCTGCTGCTAGCCAACGAGCGTAGCTCTGAGCAAGGCTTGGCGCTCGCAACCAACATCATACAAATCCCGTATGATGACCCACGCTATGATAATGAACTGCACTTACAAGCGCTCAACGTCTTGGCAGGCAGCGCTTTGGCCAATGAAAACTATCAGCAAGTCATTGATTATTTGCAGACACCTTATGATGTCTTCCCGACCCTACGCTCTGGGACGTTGCTCCTACGCGCCTATCAAGGCTTGGGTAATAATGAAAAGGTCGATGCCTTATTGGTGGATTTACAGCAGCGTTTCTCATTTGGTCAAAGCAATATCAATGACCGAATACAGCTGTATTAAATTGAGTTGTTAGTACACTCTATCGCTGATGAGCTATTTTTTTAGGCAATACCCATTCATGATTACAAGGCACTTATAAGAAGCTAACAGCCACGTATAAGCGAGTAACAAATAAAGCTTAAGCTACCCTCTGATGAACATCATTACTTTTGCAAACTTGTCTATTTTTGAGGATATATCATGTCAGTCGCCATCACGTCTTTTAAGCCAAACCCTAAGTCTAATAAGATAGCCCTACTCTCTGCAATGGCCGCCGCAATGCTCATTACCTCTGGTTGCCAGTCTCTAAAAACCGCCAATGCGACCCATCAATCAGGTACGATGATTCAAGGGCAAAACAGCGAGCAACCACAGAAACTTGAGAGCTTTAACATCACTGGTAAGATTGGGGTGACAACACCAGCAACTGATAGCAATGGTGCGCAAGGTGGTAGCGCCTTTTATGCATGGGGTCAGCAAAACGACCGCTTTGCTATTGAACTGATTGGTGCGCTCGGTATCGGCAAAACCAATATCGAATATGATGGCCAGACTGCGACTTTGGTCAGTGAAAAAACCGGCACATTGACCGCTGACGACCCTGAAACACTGCTAAAAAAAGCCACTGGCTGGCAAGCACCTATTTCACAAATGCCCTACTGGATTTCTGGTCACCCAGCGCCTTCAGACAGCGCGCCACAGCTCGATGAGCAGAACCGTTTAGTCAGCTCGGTCAACGGCGAATGGACTGCAAGCTTCACTTACAAAGGTTCTGAAAAACTGCCTGTGAAGATTAGCGCGGTTCAGCCTAACGGCAATAAAGTCGTCATGACTATTAATCATTAACGCAACCAATTAGTCATCAGGGCAACCCATAAGCGGTTATCGATGAGCCAGTAACCATTTATCAAATCATCACTGCATACCAACACCCGCGTCTGTCATGAAGAGCCATGAATCCTCACGATGACTGAGAATTACGATTAACCACTATGATTAAAAAATTGCCTGCGTCATCCACTACTACCATCACTCGCTTATCTCCGGCAAAGATTAATTTATTTTTGCACATCACCGGTAAGCGTGCCGATGGTTATCACAATCTGCAAACGGTTTTTCGTCTGGTTGATTGGGGCGATTATCTGCATTTTTCAGCCACAGATGAAGTGATCACTACTGATGGCTCTTTAGACATTGATACGCTATGTAGTCAGGTGTTAGTATTAACAGGCGCAGAAGCGATAACTACGAGCATAGAAGACAATCTAATCTTTAAGGCCGCACGCGCCCTATTAAAGGCAGCCATAGCATCGTACAAACTACCTAGCCAGCTTTCGCCAATACAAATCATCTTAGACAAGCATTTACCGATGGGCGCAGGCTTAGGCGGTGGCTCTTCCAATGCTGCCACTACCTTATTGGCTTTAAACGAGATTTGGCAGCTTAACTTTACTCAAGATGAGCTGATAAAAATCGGTGCTACGATTGGCGCAGATGTACCCATATTTATCTTTGGTCAAGACGCCATTGCCATGGGTATTGGTGAAGAACTGACAGCCATTGATTTGCCTGAGCAGCAGTATTTAGTATTGACGCCTGATGCGCATGTCAATACGGCTGAACTGTTTGCGCACTCTAAATTGCGTCGTGATATCGGCCCACTATCGATTGAGACCATCAAAAATCAGTTCAATGATTATGATCAACATTTAAATAAACCTTATCAAAATGTATTCACTCCAGTAGTGACGAGCCTCGCCCCTGCTGTCGATAAGGCGTTACAGTATTTGCATGGTCTAGAAAAAGCGGCGTTGGCCACAGCACGCATGACTGGCTCTGGTAGCGCGGTGTTTTTGCCATTGGATGCAAGTGTTGCCAGTGATGAAAAGCTTTTGGAAAAGTGGGTTGACGAGGCGCCTTGTGCGGGCCATGTGGTGAAGAGTTTATAGGGTATTATTAAAAAGATGGGCTGCGAACAGCGTACAAAATGGACACGGATGGCTAAAAATGGTGCGCTAGGCATACCCTATTCAAACTCTCAAATAAGTTGGTATTAATATGAACCATTCATATCTAAATAAGAGTCTAATAACCGCCACAGTTTTTATTTGCTTATCATCAAGTTTGACTGGATGTGCATTATTATCTAAATCTCACGATGAATCTAATGCGAATCGCTTATTCGATACAATAACTTTGCCACAACAGCTAGACGTAAAAGTAAAAGACAGCCCTCAAAATATAGAGGTTTCTCAGCAGGATTCCAAAGTCAGCTCGCCTACTGAACTATTCACTTATGCTGCTACGCTATCAATGCGCGAGATCAATTTTATTTTCAAAGGTAAATACGTTATCAAAAACAACTGCTTATACTTTGTCAAAAATAACAATGAGTATCTTAGCCCTATTTTTTATCCCGATAGAGCAATTCTTTTTGAGAATGAACAAGCCATTTCTCTAAATGGAACCAAAGCCAAACTCGGTGAGGAGGTTGTCACTAGCGGTATAATTAGAGAGCATATAGGCAGTTACTATTTACGAAAAGGGGATATTGTCATCGAAGACCCAGAGAATACAGCTTGTTTGACGGAACCTGCAATATTTATGAGTGGTAGAGTGGTCAATCCTCTCGTCTAAAAGAAAATCACACAACACCAGCTTACGATTGACAAACTTAATAAGAAACCTCTATTCACTACAATAGTAGTTATGCAACTCAAGATAATTCACTTAGTTTCGAATAAATGCCATAAAAAGCCGCAAATGACTTGCAAAATCTGAAAATTTACTTATAATAGGTCGCCTCAATAGGGGTATAGCCAAGTTGGTAAGGCATCAGGTTTTGATCCTGACATCCGTTGGTTCGAGTCCAGCTACCCCTGCCATTTTTAGTTCGGATTGCTGCTTTATAGCAATTGACAACACCTTCCCAATTTCGGTATAGTTCGCAATGAACACCGCTAGGGAACGCCGTCTTAGACGGTTAATAGGTAACGACGCTAGTCTAATGTTTTATTAGCATTCAGCGCTCGTACTACCTAGACATTACAGGGGTATAGCCAAGTTGGTAAGGCATCAGGTTTTGATCCTGACATCCGTTGGTTCGAGTCCAGCTACCCCTGCCATTTTTTACTGTAATAGTAGTCTTCAATTAGTTTCACCACTCTTTTCTATATTTGGGCAGTTAGACACTGCTTAGCGGTCGCTGCTTGAGTCAATCAATAGGACTTCAGTCATGCCTTATTTGGCAATTTTTACGGGCAACGCCCATCCTGAATTAGCGAAAACCGTCGCCGACCACCTACACATCCCTCTTGGTAAAGCTGACATCACGCGTTTTTCTGATGGCGAAATTGCTGTGGAAATCAAAGAGCACGTGCGCGGTAAAGACGTGTTTATCATGCAGCCTACCTGTGCACCGACCAATGACAACTTGATGGAAATCATGATGATGGCCGATGCCTTGCGTCGTTCTAGTGCCGGTCGTATCACAGCTGTCATGCCATACTTTGGTTATGCGCGCCAAGACCGTCGTCCTCGTTCAGCTCGTGTACCTATCTCTGCTAAAGTCGTCGCTGACATGCTAAACATCGTTAGCATCGACCGCGTCATGACCGTTGATTTGCACTCAGATCAGATTCAGGGTTTCTTTGATATCCCAGTCGATAACATCTACGGCACGCCTGTACTTTTGAACGATTTACAAAAGCAAGACTACGATAACATCATGGTGGTTTCACCTGACGTTGGTGGTGTGGTTCGTGCCCGTGCGATGGCCAAGCAATTAGGCGACACTGACATGGCGATTATCGATAAGCGCCGTGCCCGTGCCAATGAATCACAAGTCATGCACATCATCGGTGATGTTCGTGACCGTGATTGCGTCATCGTTGATGATATGGTCGATACGGCAGGTACGCTCTGTAAAGCGGCTGAAGCCCTAAAAGAAAACGGCGCCCGTCGCGTATTGGCTTACATCACCCACCCTGTCCTATCGGGTAATGCACTGAAAAACATCAGCGAGTCGGCATTGGATGAAGTGGTTGTGACTGACACCATTCCATTGTCACCTGCGGCTCAAGCCTGTAGCAAAATCCGTCAAGTAAGTATCGCCCCGATGTTGGCTGAGAGCTTACGCCGCATCAATAACGAAGAATCTATCAGCGCGATGTTTGACGCCTAATCTGATGTTTGAATGGTTGCTCAGCGATTGTTTTAGCCTTTGAGCGCCATAGTCGTTATAAAAGTCTATTTGAATACTAAAAAACAACGTCAAGTGTCCCCACTTGGCGTTGTTTTTTGTTTAGGCATTTGACGTAGGTCTTTATTATTGCTACAAAAGCACGTATAATGCGCGCCTGTATACATCATTAGCTAACCTCTATTATTTTTAGATACTTTATAGGTAGCGACATGATTGATACTTTCTAAAGTATCGATTGTCCAGTGGTAGACTGGTCGCAAGTCTATTCTCTCTGGTAGATACCTCACATACTCTCTATAGGATTATATCCATGAGCATTAATCATTTTGAACTAAACGCCATTGATCGTGCTGCTGAACTACAAGGTAAAGGTGCGAGCCGCCGCCTACGTAAGCAGAACCTAGTTCCAGCTATCATTTATGGTGGCAATGAAGAGCCAATGGCTATCTCTATCAAAATCAACGAGCTAGTAAAGTCGCTTGAATATGAAGCCTTCTTTTCACAAATTTTGACCATCACTACTGATAAAGGCGATGAGCATCAAGTGGTTATCAAAGACCTACAGCGCCATCCAGCTAAAGGTTTCCCAATGCATGCTGACTTCCAGCGTATTGTGAAAGGTCAAAAAATCCACATGAATGTTCCTGTGCATTTCACTGGTCGTGAAGATGCGCCGGGTACTGCTGCTGCTGGTGTACTATCAACGCTAGTATCTGATATCGAAATCATCTGCCTACCATCACAGCTACCTGAATACCTAGAAGTAGACGTATCTGGTATGGAAATCGGTGATTTGTTCCGTTTATCAGACATCAAACTTCCTGAAGGTGTTGTTATTCATGAACTTGAACTAGAAGACGGTCATGATCGCACGATCGTTAACATGCAGCCACCAACGGTTGAAGAAGTTGACGAAGACGCTGAAGAAGTGGATGCAGCTGACGTTCCAGCCACTGAGCAAGATGCTGAAGGCGAAACTGAAGACAAGAAAGACGACGAATAGTAAACAATCGCTATGTAGTGACTTATCGTATGCTACGTAGATAAAGGTTTGTTTAGTTAGAAAGCAGCAGGTGATAAATATCTCCTGCTGTTTTTGTAAGTAAGGTTTGAAAAGTAGGACAACTATTGTGTAGCCTAAATATTATAGAGTCGTCTTACTTTTCAAACCTTATCACTCATTTATTACAGCTAAGAAAGGGGTTTTTATGGCCATAAAACTTATTGTCGGTCTTGGTAATCCCGGTCAGCAGTATATGTTTACGCGTCATAATGCAGGGTTTTGGTTCGTCCATCATTTGGCGCAGCAGTTCAACATCACGCTCGCCCTTGACAAAAAATTCCACGGGGTAACAGGACGCGGACAAATTCATGGGCATGACGTGCGGCTATTGATGCCACTGACCTTTATGAATAAATCCGGTCAGTCAGTGGTGCCTATGGTCAACTTTTATGGCATCCAAAATGATGAGTTGCTGATTGCCCATGATGAGCTCGATATTCCAGCGGGCAGCATCAAGCTCAAAACCGATGGCGGACATGGTGGTCATAACGGTTTGCGCGATATTACGCCGCATATTGGCAACGACTTTCATCGCCTGCGCGTGGGTATTGGGCATCCGGGACACAAGTCTAAAGTCAGCGGACACGTCCTATCAAAAGCTTCCCCCGATGAGCAAATTGCCATTGATAGCGCCTTGAGCGCCGCGTTTGAAGCTTTGCCCCTGCTGTTAAGTGGTGATATTGAAAAAGCTCGCTCTCAGATTAATAGTTTCAAAGGTCCAGAATAATAGGTCGAATGAATAACAGCGCCTTTTATTTTGGCGATATTGTCCCCATTAACCTCTTGATTTGGTTAATTAATAAGTCAGTTGATATCTCATTTTTCTAATGATAGTTTTTAATAGCAGTCACGCTCATTAATATCAGTTACGCTAAGGAAGCAACCTATGCTACTTAATATGCTTAAATGCAAGTTACACCGTGCCCGTGTTACCCATGCCGAGCTTCATTATGAAGGCTCGTGTGGTATCGATGGTGATTTACTAGATCTGGCTGGTTTACGTGAAAACGAATCTATCGATATCTATAATGTGACCAATGGCAAGCGCTTTCGCACCTATGCTATCCGTGCTGAAGCAGGCTCTGGTATTATTTCGTTAAATGGTGCCGCCGCTCATATGGCCGACTTAGGTGACATCGTCATTATCTGTGCCTATGCGCATTTTGATGAAGTGGAAGCCGAAACTTATCAGCCAAAACTGGTCTATTGCAACGAAGACAATACGGTCAAAGACACAGCGAATATCATTCCAGTACAAGTGGCTTAGTTGTAGTAACTTTCGTTTTGTAACTTAGCTGTGGTAGCTTAGTTGTTAACGGCGAGACGCTGCTGTTAAGTTTATAAAAAATTGTGTTCGATAAGGAAGCTGAATCTATATAGGATTCAGCTTTTTTTACGTTTTTTTATCCATTTACGAGTCACAAGGAAACCTACTAATGTGGTTGGCAGTTATTGCAGTATTAATCGGTTTAGCCATTTTGGTATGGAGTGCCGATATTTTTATTGATGGGGCAACTGCTCTGGCTATAAAGTTACGCGTGCCAAGTTTTTTGATTGGGGTGATTATTTTAGGATTGGGCACGTCGGCACCTGAGATGGTAGTGTCGTTACTTGCTGCCTTAGAAGGCAGTCCCGAGCTGGCGCTAGGTAACGCTTATGGTTCAAATATTATCAATATAGCCTTGGTATTGGGGGCAACGGTACTGATTAGCCCCATCATCATTCATAAAGGCATCATCAGGCGCGATTTGCCGATACTGGTAGCGATTACCGCATTGGCAGCATGGCAGCTACGTGACGGGCTGCTGAGCTTAAATGACGGGCTAGTGCTATTGGCAATGCTGGTCATTGTCTTAGGGGTTCAAATTGTACTGAGCTTACGCGACGGCAATTCAGATAACGCAGATGAGACTAAAGAGGTCATCGATGCTGATCATAATGCACCGAGTTTAATGCGGGGTTTGGGTAGTTTATTCATTGGTCTGTCAATGCTGGTAGCAAGCTCGCAAGCCATCGTCTGGGGTGCAGTAGAGTTGGCAACATTTTGGGGCTTGAGCGAGCTGATTATTGGCTTAACCATCGTGGCAGTTGGTACCTCATTGCCCGAACTGGTTGCCAGCTTATCAGCAGCGCGTAAAGGTGAGCATGACATGGCGCTGGGCAATATTATTGGCTCTAATATCTTTAATACCTTAGGCGTCGTTGGTCTGGCCGCCCTCATCGCCCCTATCACTGCCAATCCGATTATCTTGTCGCGT
The DNA here is from genome assembly GCF_013248965.1 of Psychrobacter okhotskensis. Lineage (GTDB taxonomy): Bacteria > Pseudomonadota > Gammaproteobacteria > Pseudomonadales > Moraxellaceae > Psychrobacter > Psychrobacter okhotskensis. The sequence continues at coordinate 22,913 of NZ_JABRVQ010000009.1, forward strand.
GATATTTTAGCGATGGGCTTGATCACTCTATTACTCGTGGTACTGTGCGTCTTTGCCTTTATGAGCAAGCGTCCATTTGGTCGTATATCTGGCGCGACCTTAGTCATGTTTTTCGTCGGCTATACTTTATGGCTGATGCAGACAGCCAACATGTAACGCTTAACGTGTGTTGACAGACTATGGCGATGATAGTGCGGTTTATTTTCCTTGCTTGCGGTTTCTAATGACCCGCCATAAACTTTCATTCTCGGTTTTTGGCATTTTTAAGGTAATGGTATTCGATAGCATATCTTGTACCGCGAGTCCGCGACGATTAAACAGGCAAAAAGCATAATTAAAGACGAAGCCCAATAAAGCACTGGTTAATAAAATAGCGCGAGTGCCACCGATGACACTACCAATAATGCCAAATATAAGCGGCATAAGACTAGCCGCTAAAATACGCTTAAAAGACTGACCCCACGTTAGCAAATGACCGCCATTGTTGACCGTCTTTAGGCGCCACGTTTGCATCCCTAGTGTTTGACCACTACGACGCCAAAACAGACCATAGAAGCCCACTAACGTCAGTATAAAAGACGGAGTCATAATAAAGTTTTGATACCATGTCGGCAGTGATTTGGCCTCTTGTGATTGCGTGCCGGTGTCCATAGTCAATAATGTGCCAATCACCGTCAGTATGGTGCCTACCAAAAATAACAACGCTAGAACCAACATACCGTCATAAAGAATAGCCGCCATACGCGTACCAGGTTTGGCAATCGTCGGTTCTTCGGCTTCAGAGATATGAGGCTTTGGGGTTTTTGGTGATAATTTGGCTTTAGTAGCCGCTTTTGACGACGTTTTTGACATGATACAAGCCCATAACAAGCGAAAAATAGAGCGCTCATTGTACCGTAATTCAAGCGCCTATCGTACATTATGATGTGAGAAGACGTCAGATGCAAAAGACTGTCTATTCAAATGTAGAAGGAAGATGGCAAGTAAGACAGTCGTTTTATAAATAGAAGACTTATAGAAGCTATAGAGATAAAAACTATAGAGATAAAAGCTACATACATAAAAAAATCGCCAAATTGTCATAAGACAGGCGATTGATTTAGATTTTCTGTTAGCTTACTTATTACATGAAAAAATAAACTAGTATGCAAATGGTGCGCTTGGAGAGATTCGAACTCCCGACCCCTTAGTTCGTAGCCAAGTGCTCTATCCAACTGAGCTACAAGCGCGTACTTTGCACATCATCTACTGCATTGTTAACAACAATTACAGCAAATTAGGTTGGTTATTATATAGATAATATCGCTTGTGTCAATATCTTTATTAGTTAAATTCAAATTATTTTTGAACCAAATACTAAAAAAACAATTAACGCCAATCTCTGCGTTATTACTCTACTAACAACTGAATAAATGGCGGTGAAGGAGGGATTCGAACCCTCGATACGCTTACACGTATGGTTCCTTAGCAGGGAACTGGTTTCAGCCACTCACCCACTTCACCTAACGATTTAAGACACTTATCAAAGTATTTTTGAAAAAACACTTCTTTAAACACAGTATCGATGCTAACAATACGTCTTATGTCGTGGGCGAGTATTATAGCAAAGCCAAAACGAATTGCAAGCACTGTCTACAGTTTTAATCACGCTTTTGCCATAATTATGAATTTTAGAGCTATTAAACAGGTTTTCTACGCTTTTTTAGGCGGCCAGCCTTACTATTCGTAAAAAAACGGTGTATCTAATAAATAGTTTTAACAGACATAGCATAGCGCGACATCTGAAGCTGCTATGGCTTTTTTGGTGGTGGATGGCTATAGTATTTGTTATTCATCTTAGCAATAAAAGGAAGGGTTATGCGACCAGTGGTATTGTGTTTTTCAGGATTAGATCCCTCCGGCGGTGCTGGACTACAAGCAGATATCGAAGCCATTGGTCAAGCAGGCGCTCATGCGGCGATTGCTTGCACGGCGGTCACCATCCAAAACTCGCAGCAGGTCTTCGGCTTTGAGGCTTGTAGCGCTGAACTAGTCAGAAATCAAGCGATGGCAGTACTCGAAGACTTGCCAGTAAAGGTTATCAAATCGGGCATGCTCGGCACTACTGATAATATAAAAATGATGACTAGATTATTTGCTAATAAAGTTATTAAAAAAAATACCTCTTTTGTACTTGATCCAGTATTGGTTGCTAATAGTGGCGGTAGTTTGGGCGATGAGGCAACTTTAGTAGCAGCTTTCAAACAGCTACTGCCCTATGCCACTTTAATTACGCCTAATACTCATGAGTTACGCGCTCTGAGCGGCGAGCAAGACTTGCATATTGGTGCGCAAAAACTATGCGCACAAGGATCTCATGCGATATTGGTCAAAACCTCACACGACTTTAATAGCGGTGATATCGAGCAGTATCTGTATATAGAAGGTGAGATGGTGCATCAAAGCACCTTACCGCGCTTAGAAGGCGAATTCCATGGCTCTGGCTGCTCGCTGGCTAGCTTTATCGCTGGACGTCTAGCAATAGGCGACGCGCTCATTGATGCCGTCAAGGCAGCCGATAACTGGATTACTCAAACCTTGCGCGCCGCCGATGCACCGCACCCTGAGAATGCAGAAGCCCAACTGATACCCAACCGTTTTATAGACTTTCAGAATAATCTATAAACGATAAATAAAAAAAGACGCTCTGTATTAATAGAGCGTCTTTTTTTGACTCTGTTCTTACTTTTCTGTCTTTACTTTATTAGCCCAACATTGGCATAAAGCTCGATGCCAAACCACCGATAAATATCTCAAGCAAATAAAAGGCAAAAAATGCAACCATCGGTGATAAATCAATCATGCCTAAGTTTGGCGTGATGCGGCGAAAAGGCGCTAAAATCGGCTCAGCCAAATTAATGATGATACCAATAATAGGATGCTCAGATTTAGTAAACACGACAATCCAGCTCACAATAATAGAACCGATCACTAAATAGCGACACATGCGTAAAAAGTCTAATACTAAACTTATGGTACCTGTAAAAAATAGCGGCACAGGCGCGATGCCTTTGTGGGTCAACGCGGCTTTTCCAGAGATATCAATCAGACGAATCAAAAACATCAACACAATCGCGGCAATACTGATGCGACCGTGCGCAACAGTAGGAAAAATACGCCCAAACACATCGACGATATGAGTCGCCTTGTAAGCCGGTGCAATCATCGGATTGCTGGCATCCATCCCTGCAAACTGCAGCATAAAACGGATAAACACCAACATCATAGCGAAAGTGGTGACCAAATCAAAAATTTGAAATAACAGGTTGTTCATGAAGTGCTACTCAATGGGCTTGTACGCTAATAACAATAAAAGTAATAAAAGACGAATAATCGAGACCAGTATTAACCATTTATGATGACAGCCACTCACAAAGTGGCTGGTTGTATCTGCTGGCTATTGGTATTACTTCATCTCTTCGCTAAGCGCTTGACTACGATCATAACAGGCTTGCATGGCTTCGCCGATTTGACGACCAATCTCATTGGCTTGCATCGACTCAATAGCGGCTTGAGTCGTACCGTTCGGTGAAGTAACTTTGCGGCGTAACTCGGCAGGTACATCATCGCTATCCATTGCCATTTTTGCAGCGCCCAACATGGTTTGCATGGCCAATGCTGAGGCTTGCTCTTTATCCAACCCTAAGGCGACTGCACCATCAACCATCGATTCAATAAAATAAAATACATAGGCTGGTGCTGAGCCTGAAACTGCCGTTACCGCGTGCATATGCTCTTCGTCACCAACCCACATGACCAGACCAGAGGCTTCCATTACTGCAGTGGCTAATTGCTTTTGTTCAGTAGAGATATCATCCGTACCATAAAGGCCCGTCGCCCCCATCTGAATCATGGCAGGTGTATTTGGCATTGCGCGCACGATATTGCGATAGCCGCCTAGCATGCCAGACAAAATATCCGTCGACAAGCCAGCTGCCACCGAAATCACTAGCTGCTTGTCCAATACATCTGCAAAAGCGCTGACGACTGGTTTCATCACTTGCGGTTTTACTGCCAGTACGACAATATCAGCATCGGTAATAGCGGCGGTTGGATTAGCGGTTGGATCTACAGTGTTTAATCCCTTAGCGGCTAGTTGCTCGCGCGCGTCGCCGCTAGGATCAGCCACGGTAATCAGACTGGGCTTAATGCCGCAGCTTACAAGACCGCTAATCAAGGCCTGCGCCATATTTCCGCCACCGACAAAACTGATTTTCTTATTATCTAATACTGACATGTGTGTCTCCTACTCAAAAATTTCAAAGGCAATCAAAGTAACATAATGGTATTTAAAATGACACTCAGTTTACCATACTGCTACTACGACCGTTTGATAAATTCCCGAGCTCATTATTAGCCTAAAATCCTATTCAACTACTAAATTATCACAGACTCTTTCATAGCTTAGTTAGTAAATTGAGAAATGTCATTTTCAAACTATTTTTAAGTTTTTTGGAGTAAACGATGTATTTTGTGCGTAGAGGCAATCTAGACGACTTTACAGATATTGCTAACATGCACTTTGAGAGTTGGGGTGCCGCCTACTTAGGTTTGCTACCAGAGTCTTATATTAGCAACAAAAACAACCTATTCGAAAAAACAGAAATGTGGCAAGCGTTAATCGTTCATCACGATGTCGTTGTGTGGGTAGCACATGATACTAACCATAAAAGCTTAGGATTTATTGGATATTTTAATAAAAATAATAGCTATGAAATTACGACTTTGTATGTTTTACCAGAATATCAGAGGCTAGGTATAGGAACTGAGTTAATGAAGACGTCGTTGCAAGACATCTTAGAGTCTAATATCAATACCCACTTTTATTTATGGGTACTAGAATCTAATACAGCAGCTATCGATTTTTATAAAAAATTCGGTTTTGTCTATACTGGAGATAATAGTGAAGAATGCTACGAAGGTACTAAAATTACAGATATCAAAATGGTAAGAAAAAAATAATCTAACTTCTTAACTCAGAATGAGTAAAATTTATCACAAAAAATTATTTACACTTAGAACACTTCCGATAGCACTGTCTAAAATACTACTATCATTTCTAATGGCTGTTGATGACTTATCAGTCCCTAACACCCAACTTTCAAACGGTGATACTAGCAATAATGGCAATTCTTCATCATAAGTGCACACTGCACTAATAACCATTAAACTCTCACGCATCCATGAAGGGATACCCAAGGTTTGATACAGCTTTTTACCGGATTGCGGACGCGACGCCAATGCCGTTTGCACACGCTGCTTGCGATCTAATGCTCTTATATTAAATACTGGCTTCACTACTGTCTGTAACGCATGCTCACCTTTTGTATTGTCTAATAACTGTGCCAATACCTGAGGTAATATCTGCAACTGCCATGTAAAATCAGCACTCGTTCGTAAACAAATCGATACCAAATTATCATCAAATACGCCAGTGCTAATATTGCTAGATAAATTGGCTGGCGCTAACGGTTGAGTTTGTTCATCAAGCGGCATATTCAGCCATGTCAGCCACTCATTGCTCAGCCGATAAAGCTGCTGGCGGTAGCGCCGAATGCTATAAGACTGTGTGCGACCTTGCCAAAAAAGTGCCGTTTGGTGATCATTATCATTACGCTCAACTAGGTTTAGTACCTCATCAACTAACTGCTTAGCCGGCGGTAATGGCTCATCTTGAGCTAGCCAACAGTGCAGTAATTGGCGCTGCCGGTAAAGTGGTAGTTTCTGCAGCTCGTCGATATCTAGCACTCGCTGTGCAGGTGGCAGTTGTAACGAGGTAATAGCCGTTTGCTGCATGTCTTGTTCTGCTTGAGCGCTGACCGTCGCTTGCGCGTCACTTAGTAGCTGCGCACTACGAGCAATGTTATCAATGACGTTGGGGTTATATTTTGCTAATACTGGCATAATGTCTCGACGTAATCCGCTACGTACATTGTCGCCAGCGTCATTGGTCGGGTCGTCGATATAGGGCAATTTCAGACGCTGAGCATAGGCACTAATACTGGTACGCTGGACGGTCAGCCAAGGTCGCCACAATATATTTCGCCGCCTACCTTGCGTCTGTAGATGCCATGGCTGCATACCCGACAAGCCATTCACCCCAGCGCCTTGAATCAACCGCATCAGTACCGTTTCTGCTTGGTCATCGGCATGATGCGCTAAGAGCAACACATCGTCTTGATTGAGTTGCGCTCGCATAACGTCATAGCGCGCTTGCCTAGCGGCTTGCTCATCATGACCGTCTACTTGCGCTGATAAAATCCGACAAGGTATCTCTTGAGCCTCCGCCCATTTCGCCACATGCTTCGCCCAGATGCCACTGTCCACTTGTAGACCATGATTAACATGCAGTAATTGCGGCAAAAATGGCAATTTACCGTGTCGATAGAGCTGCACACATAACGCCGCTAATGCCAAGGAATCGCGACCACCACTACAAGCCAGCCAAAGACGGTGACCATGTAGCTGTTCAGCATAATTAGCCAAACTGCTCAATAACGCCTCAGCCAAATGAGTGTCAATTGGCAGCTCAGCTATTGGCTCAATAGTATATTGGAGGATTGCACTACTGGTCATAATTCATCTTATCTATTAAGTTGTTATGGTTAAAATATCCTAAAAACGCGACGGTATTGCTGATATCAATTTTTTATCGCCTCTGTCTGCGCAGGCACGGCAAGCAAGAAAAATTGATATCAGCAGCGCATGATGGTTCGATATTACTTTTCACTGACTATATATACGTTATTAATGCAGAAGTTTGTTGGCACAAAAAAACGCGCCATAAAATGACACGTTTTTATTTTAGCATTTTTTGTTTTAACATTAAGGATAACTATCTAATATCAAAAGCTGAGCGTTAAATACTGAATAGGTGCTCAATAATAAATTGACCTTACTCTAAACAAGCCAAATCTAAAAAAGCACAATGTTAGCCTATTAAGCAGGCAACATTACCTCCGAGTTAAAGGTTTTTAGCTTCTCATAACGCAGCTCACAACGCTCCTGCGCATCCAAATCCTTAATCTCATCTAACTGCTCAGCAATCAGCGCTTTCAAAGCCGTCATGACTGGTTGTGGCTGAATATGAGCGCCCTCGCCTTCATCAATCACTGCATCAATTAAGCCCATTTGATAGAGATTAATGGCATTTAATTTTAAGGCTTCACTGGCATCCTGCGCTTTTTCGGCTGTTTTCCACAGGATAGAGGCACAGCCTTCCGGAGAAATAACTGAGTAAATGCTATTCTGTAGCATATTGACCTTATCCCCAACGCCAATCGCTAACGCGCCACCTGAGCCACCTTCACCGATAATGGTCACGATAATCGGCACTTTTAGGCTAGAAAAAACCGCAATACTCTCAGCAATGGCTTGCGCCTGCCCGCGCTCTTCGGCACCAATACCCGGATAGGCGCCTTGGGTATCAACAAAGGTCATCACCGGAATATTAAAACGTTCCGCCATCTTTACCAAGCGAATGACTTTGCGATAGCCTTCAGGATTGGCCATACCAAAGTTATGGGCGATACGCTCGCGCGTGCTGCGACCTCGATGCTGACCGATAACCATCACTGGCATACCGTCAAAGCGCGCAAGGCCACCCAGAATCGCTTTGTCATCGGCAAACGCACGATCGCCATGCAATTCATCAAATTCGGTAAACAGCTGATTAACATAGTCCATAAATAATGGACGCTTGGCGTGCCGTGCAAGCTGCACACTATCCCAGACAGTGCTCATAGACCTTTCCCTTTAATAATTATATTTAACAATAGCATCGTTATCGGTTTGTAGATAATAAAAGTACAGTTGTAAACTCAGTAGGAGCTATAGTAGCACATCTTAAATGCCATGACATTACTGACAAAGCCGCTTTTGTTACGTTAATCTGTAGCTTACTCATCACAATAGTAACGACTCAATGCTAGCGCTCAGCACTTATGCCTCAAGCACAGTTAACGTCACACCCCACTTGGCAAACTGCTCCACCTCATTATGTAAATCTGATAATAAGAACGCATAATGCTCATTGTTATCCGTCACTGTGATTTGCCAACAGTTGGTATCAACGACTTGAAGCTGCAACGTTGGTAGTTCGTTATCGCTACGGCTGTGATGCGCGAGTACGGCTAACCGTAACAATAAGCATAAATACACCAGCGAATCACCGCCAATAGTACCAGTCTGCTCTAACATATCCGATTTGAGCTTGCGGCGATGATTGAGCATCAGCTGCGCCATACGCTTTTGATCGACTTGTGAAAACCCAGGAATATCAGAATGTTCAAGTAAATATGCGCTGTGCTTGTGGTAGCTACTGTGGCTAATGGCTAGGCCTATTTCATGCAAAAACGCTGCCCGCCTGAGCAAATCGCCATCGTCGCTACTGAGTGATAGCTTCGCCTTCACCTGTTCAAACAAATTGCGACTGGTTCTTACTACTTGTTTGGCTTGTTTTTTATCGCCTGAGTAGCGTTTAATAAGTGCCAGCACACTACGGTCACGCACGTCTTCACTGGCAAAGCGCCCCAACATGTCATACATAACGCCTTCGCGTAGCGCGCCATCTGAGTAAACAATGGTCTCAATGCCCAGCACCTTCATCACCGCCCGTAGCACCGCCACGCCTGCGGGGAAGACGGCTTTACGATGCTCCTTGACGCCTTCTAATTCAATGTCATTGACATTGCCAATCTTAATCAATAATTTTTCTAGTTTTTTGACGCCTTTATAAGTAATGCGTTCTTGCTCATCCGCCCAGCCTTTAGAGACGAGGACGTTACGCACCGCCTTAATCGTGCCACTAGAGCCAACCACACTACTCCAACCGGTTTTTTGGTAGCGACCATTAATCGCTAATACTTCTTTGCGCGCGCCTGATATCGCATTGTTAAACGCTTCTTTGGTAATTTGCCCGTCATCAAAATATTTTTTGGTAAAGGCAACACAGCCCATCTGTAAACTTTCGGTCAATAGCGGATCGAACTCTTGACCAATGATGAACTCGGTCGAGCCACCGCCGATATCGATGACCAAACGCTTATCGCTACTGGCGTTGGTGTGCGAGACGCCCAAATAAATTAGACGCGCCTCTTCTCGTCCAGCGATGATTTCGATCGGCTTGGGTAAGATTTTATTGGCCCGAGTGATAAAGTCATTGGCATTCTTAGCTTGGCGCAAGGCATTGGTCGCCACCACACGAATACGCTCAGGTGGTACTGAATCAAGACGCGCCACAAACCGACTTAGACATTCAAGTCCTCGCTGTTCAGCCGCCGCGCCCAATATATTATTCTCATCCAATCCTGCTGCCAACTGCACCTTTTCGGACATCGAAACCACTTTTCGTACCTCACCGTGGTCAAGACGGGCAATGGCTAAATGAAAGCTGTTGGAACCAATATCAATGGCTGCCATCATTTCATCATCGGCGATCGGTGGGTTTGCTAGGTAGTTATTAGGCATAGGATATATCGTTACCGTGTTAGATAAAAAGGATAGGATATTTGCTGAAAAATAAGAAAACGGATAGATAAAAAACACAGCTCACTGAGCGAAACACAGCGAGTTTTGCCATTAAAGCATTTATGCCAAATAGTGGCAAGTAAGACGCAACCTTGGCTAGTACCCGATGACAACACAGACAAGTAGCCCACACTTGACGCTTGTGTTACTCATGGCGATTTGCTACATTAAAAATCATGAATATTGTAATAAAGAACAAACACTTACTTATCAAGCATAAGTTTTAATGAATTAAAAAATCTCTCAATGATTTGCCCTAATGCCTGTTTTCGATAGACGATTAGCAAGGAAGCTAAAAATGAATCAAGTTGCCACACAAAACACTACGAAATATACCGACGCTGCTACTATCGGCACGGCCAAAAAAGACATCATGAAGACGGTCAGTCCAACGAAGCCAAACTTTTATGATTTTTATTTGGATGAACATCAAAATATGGCATGCCGACGACTGCATTTTGCAGGCAGTAGTTTTGGCTTATTAGGCTTGGCAAAGTCGGTCAAAACCCGTTCGCCAAAACCATTACTCAAAGGCATCGCTGCAGGCTACGCTTGTGCTTGGGTCGGGCATTTCTTTTTTGAGAAAAACAAGCCCGCCTCTTTTAAATTTCCGCTAAAAAGCTTTGCCAGCGATTTTCGTATGTATAGCGACGTGCTACGCGGTAATGTAAGTTTAAAAGATCGCAAGTTTGATAAAGCGCGCTAAAGCTAGGCAGATGATTGTTATAGAGAAAATATAAAAACTGGGCTGCTAAAATAGCAGACCCGTTTTTTAGCTTTAATAAAACGCTGATTTAGCGTAAGGATTTACGCAATATTTTACCGACTGCTGTCTTAGGCAACTCATCGATAAACTCGTAGGACTGCGGGCGTTTATAGCCAGTCATACGTTCACTGGCAAAGGCTGCCAGCTCCTCAGCCGTTAAGCTCGAATCTTTTTTTACTACAAAAGCTTTGGGTACTTCACCGCTATGCGCATCTTCAATTCCGATGACCGCCACCTCGAGCACTTTTGGATGCTCAGTCAACGCTGCTTCTACTTCGTTAGGATACACGTTAAAGCCTGACACCAATATCATGTCTTTCTTACGATCAACGAGGGTCAAAAAGCCCTGTTTATTCAGTAGCCCAATATCACCTGATTTAAAGTAGCCATCATTAGTAAAGGTATCGCTATTGTCTTGGCGCCAATAACCCTGCATTACTTGTGGCCCTTTGATACCGACTTCTCCCCGCGTTCCGATAGCACATGCTGAGCCATTGTCGTCTATGATTTTGATATCCATCATAGCGAGCGGTAGACCGACGCTACCATTAAAACCATCTATACCTGGTGGGTTAAAAGAGATAACTGGCGCGGTCTCCGACATGCCATAACCTTCGTTGATAATCATGCCAGTGACTTGTTGCCATTGATCAGACACTGCTTTGATAATCGCGGTGCCGCCCCCGATAGATAAGGCCAAGCGACTAAAATCAAGGCTAGCAAATTTTGGATGATGCAGCATCCCAATGAATAAGGTATTGACCGACGGAATGACATGCGGACGATGCTGCTCGATGGTCTTGACCAGCCCACCAATATCACGCGGGTTGGTGACCAGTATGTCTTCCCAACCACCATAGATGCCGAGCAGACCACAAACGGTGAATGAGAAAATATGGTACAGCGGTAGCGGATTGAGTATTTTAATCTGCTCACTGCGACCTGTTTCAATCGCACTGCCAAACATCGCATAACACTGACTGACATTGGCCATCACATTATAGTGTGTGAGCATCGCGCCTTTTGGCTTGCCAGTCGTGCCGCCCGTATACTGTAACAAGGCTAAATCTTCGCGCGTGATAGTAACGGGCTTATATTGCTCAGCGTGGCATGCACTCATAATGTGGGCAAAGCTGACACCCTGTGCTGAAGTACTGTTTGTAGCGCTATCGTCTGTGGTTGTGCGAACACTGTTGGCTTGGCTATTAGTTGTGTTTGCTGTCTGGTCGATGCGCGTCAGTAAGGCGATATCGTTATCGGCAGGTTCGGCATTGGGGTCTACGGAACAATGTACGACCAAGGATAATTGCGCTTTTACCTCTTCATCGAGCTGATCGTAAGCGGCTGTCATCCCATCAAGGACGATCAATCCGCAGGCTTGAGAGTCAGTCAGCTGATGCGCCAATTCATAATGGGTATACATCGGATTGACATTGACCAATACCGCGCCTGCCCGTAGACAACCGAGCAATGCCACCGCGTACTGCAATATATTTGGCAGCTGTACGGCAATTCGTGCCCCTTTTTCGATATTTTCTGCTTGTAGAAAGGCAGCAAAACGGCGGCTAGCAATATCTAGTTGGGCAAAGGTTACTGTGGCTGCTCCCATACTAAAAGCCACCGACTCACTATGCTGCTCAATTTTTGGTTGTAGTAAATCCAGCAGATTGTGCTTACCTTCTAACACATCCAAGTTATTTTTTAGTCCATATTGCTCATAGGCGGCTTGCCACAATGGAGGAACCGTGGCGCTAGGCGAGTTATTTTCAAAGCTATTACTCATTAGGTCGCGTCCTTGCTCAGTCATTATCGTTGGTTTTAGAATAGCACAGCTTACTGTCTGTTTTATATATAGGATAATGACAGTATCTTTTGGCTGCCAACCATTTTTTACGATGATCAGCACTCAAAGTTAATTGCAAACACCCATAAGACTCGCTAAAATTTTGTCACAAAAAAAACCAGCACAGTAGCTGGTTTTTATTTTTAAAATTTAAAACTTTGAGTTTTTAAAACGATGAATATTTAGATTATGCTTTGGCCATTTCTGCAAATATCTCATCAGCGGCTTTGATTGACGCTTCAATGTCTGCTTCGCTATGTTTGATAGACATAAAACCCGCCTCATAAGCAGAGGGTGCCAGATAAATACCGCGATCGAGCATACCGTGAAAGAAGGTATTAAACACGGTCATATCGCACTCTGTCACATCATCAAAATTCTTTGGCGTTTCGGTTGCACTGTCTTTGACAAAGAACATGCCAAACATGCCGCCCAATTTATTGGTACGCATATTAATGCCATGTTTGTCCGCAGCTGCTTGGAAACCATCAACTAGATGGTCTACTTTCGCTGCTAATTCATCATAAAACCCGTCTGCCGTTAAGTCTTCAAACATAGCAATACCGGCACGCATCGCCAGTGGGTTGCCTGATAATGTGCCGGCTTGATAGACACCGCCGAGTGGCGCAATACACGACATAATGTCTTTTTTACCACCGAAAGCGCCAACGGGCAAGCCTGCACCGATAATTTTACCAAAGCAAGTTAGGTCAGGGTCGATACCGAAATGCGCTTGTGCACCGCCAAGTCCAACACGAAAGCCCGTCATAACTTCATCAAAGATAAGCACTGAACCGTTGGCAGTACACTCTGCACGCAAGGTATCATGAAACTCTTGGCTCGGAATGACCATATTCATATTGCCAGCGATCGGCTCCAAGATAACGCAGGCAATTTCATCACCCCATTTTTCAAAGCAATCTTTAATCGCTTGTGGGTCATTATAAGGAATCGTAATCGTGTGCTTAGCGAAGTCTGCTGGCACGCCTTTTGACGTTGGCTCACCGATATCAAGCATACCTGAGCCTGCTTTTACCAATAAGCTGTCTGAATGTCCATGGTAACAACCTTCAAATTTGACGATTTTGTCTCGCTCAGTAAACCCGCGCGCTAAACGAATCGCACTCATGGTCGCTTCTGTGCCAGAGCTGGTCATACGAATCATCTCAACGCTCGGAACGATTTCGCAAATCTTATCAGCTACCGTCGTTTCAAACGGCGTTGGCGTACCAAAGCTGAGACCATCATCGGCCGCTTTTTTGACCGCATCGATGACTTTTGGATGCGCATGACCCAAAATCATGGGACCCCACGAGCCGACATAATCGATATACGCATTGTCTTCGGTGTCATAAATCTTGCTACCATTGGCACGGTGCATGAAGATGGGCGTACCACCGACCCCTGCAAAGGCACGGACGGGCGAGTTGACGCCACCGGGAATATGCTTGCGAGCTTGGGCAAAAAGTTGTTCATTTTTAGTGCTCATAATTATTACCTTTAGCTATTAGAGTTTAAAATTGATAGCCCATTGTAGCGATTATCGCGTCGCTCTTAAATCTTACTCACGAAAAAACACAGTAGCAGGCAATTTTCACAATAAATAATTGCTGCGATATTCTAAATATTCGTGGTTATGAATAGTTATAAGTAGTGAATAAAAGTAGTATTTATCAAAAAAAGGTAGCAAATCGTAATCGAATTTAACTTTGCTAAATTACTGCTACTTAGTCTATAGTAAAACAGCACCACAAACTTTTGTTGATAACGGAGTAAGCAAACATGGACACTATAGATAAGGATACTACAAACACGCAGCCCCTTGCGCTAATGAATAATCAAGAAGCTATAAACATTATCCAAGCGCTTATAGATGGCATTAACCCACTATCGGATGAACCTTTAGCCAACAGTAGCTTATGCTTGAATAGCGACATTCAACGAGCTTTGCAAGCGACTATCCCTGCGCTTGAAAGTCGAATCAGATACGATGAGCGCAAAGCCAAACTGCCTGCTAATGCTGGTTTGCCTTGGACTGACGAAGAAGACCAGCAGCTTATAGCAGCTTTTGATGAGGGTAATTCTATAGCTAACTTAGTTGAACAGCATCAACGTACCAAAGGTTCAATCACTTCACGGCTGCTTAAGTTTGGCAAAATTGTTGGTTAATCACTGTATTTCAAGTACTCACTACAAGTACTCACTAAATGCTATATTCGGTTTATAATTGAGCGAATCAATAGATAAATTAGTGAGGAGATAACGATGGCGCTAGGTAAGCTCTCACGGCTTGAGCGATTATTTTTACCCATCATCATTGAGCGTGGTATTGACTATAAAAATACGAACAGCGTTAGGCAGTTAATAGGACAAAAAATAACTGCCGATGCTATCGCTGCTGGCAAACAGCAACAGTGGTCAGCTACTGTCTATGGTACTGATCGCTATCGAGTACAAGTAGAGCTTACTCAAATGCCTGATGGTGATATGGCCATTGAGGCGATGCACTGCTCATGTCCTTATGACGATTATTGCAAGCATCTAGGTGCCACGCTGTTATGTATTCGTGAGCTGCTTAAAAGCGGTCAAGCGCTTATAAAAGAAAATAGCGCTATTATAGCAAATGGCGGGTTAGACGACATCTCTATAATAGACAGTGAAGCGCTACTACAGTCTCTGGACATGCCAGCACTTAGAGGCTTTATCCAGCAATGCCTGTTACACCATCCTAATATGTTAGATGAACTAGTCATTTGGTCAAGCGCGTATCAGGATAGTAAGGTTGCTGCTAGTGTTGCTGACAATGTCGGTAGTGCTATTAGTGTAACGCGCGACCCTAAAGTCATAACCTCCATGCGTCGGCAAATCAATACGATTTTAGACATCGATAATAAATATTATAACTGCCATGATAGTTACGACTATGACTATGAATACGAAAGCGACTTTGATGAAGAGAACACCAAGTTTGAGCACTTATTTGCACAGTTTGGCAACCAACCTCAATATCAAATCGCTTGTATCTTATACTGGCTTGAACAATTAATCGCTATCAGTGAAGAGTATCCAGAGATTGATGTCAGTCAAGGACTCTATACAGGATTTGCCAAGTTCGGTCGCATAGTATTTGGATTGGCTCAAGACCAAAATAAAGGTAAGCGCAACTATGACATAGACTACTGCCCCAGTTGGCGCGATGTTTTGAGTTTTTATACTATCGACTTAGCAGATAAAGCGTTGCTGCAAGAGGTACAGCAACAAGTTAATGAGTGGCAAAGGGCTGGTAATATCAACGAAACGGGGTTGGACTGTCAGCCTGCGCGTGTGGCTTTTGATTTATATATTGCCAAGCAAGATTGGTACCCTGCAGTGATACTCTTAAACGAGCATATCGAGACGGAAAAATCCTCAAGATATGGCGACCATCAGCTTGAGGGTTTAGTGATGCTTAAAATTGCACTACTGGCTCATTTACAAGCCCCTGAACAGAACCAAAAATCGCTCGTCAATCAAAATATTGCTAATGAGCAAGTTAATGACGTATTGGCTGAATTTGCTTATTTGCCTAGTATTCGTCACTTATTAATAAAGCGCGCTTTAGATTTGGGCGCGTTAGATATTGTCTTGAGCTTACTCCATAAAGGCATTACCATCGCAGAAGAAAATGGTCATGCCGGTACCGTTACCGAGTGGCAAAAGCAGTTGGTAGACATTTTGACACAAACAGATCATCTATCAGTAGATGCAGATACAACAGCCATTATTCGTCAAAATTGCAAAGCCTTAGCTTTTGATAGAGGCTCTATGATTGATGAGCCCTACTATAAACAATGGCGCGAGACTTATCAGCCTGATGAAT
This sequence comes from Psychrobacter okhotskensis, assembly GCF_013248965.1. GTDB lineage: Bacteria > Pseudomonadota > Gammaproteobacteria > Pseudomonadales > Moraxellaceae > Psychrobacter > Psychrobacter okhotskensis. The sequence goes on from NZ_JABRVQ010000009.1 coordinate 38,948, forward strand.
GGCAGCAAGTTATCAGTGCCGAACAAGAGCGCCTAAAACAGTCGATAAAAAAGAGTGAGTCTCAAACCAAACCACTTTTTATTGTTACAAACTCTAAACTTGAAATGCTAGCACAGATTTATGGGTTAGAAAAACAGACCGAAGCCTTGGTCGCTTTGCTAAAATGCCATCCTAATGCCAAGCTGCTAAAACAATACCAAGCGCAGATTATTGATATAGATGCGCCTTGGCTCATCGCATTTTATGCCCAGCGCTGGACACAAATGATAGAGAGTATAAATGGGCGTAAAGCGTATAAGGAGCTGGCACAAGATATTCAGCGTATGATAAATGACTTGCCATCGGGTATCGCGGTGTGGCAACCATTAGTTGATAAATGGCAAACAAGGTTCAGTGAGCATCCCAGAAAACCCGCCTTATTGGACGAGCTTAGCAACATACGCTGGTCTAAAACATCCTACACACTAGACACGCCCTAAGCTTTTTTAACGACGGAAGACTTAAGCTTCATGGGGCCATAGCCATCCAATTTACAGTCGATATCATGACCATCGGTGGCATCTGGCAATAGGCGAATGCTTTTGGCCTTAGTGCCTACTTTGATGACGAGTGATGAGCCTTTGACTTTTAAGTCTTTGATGACAGTCACAGCATCGCCATCTTGCAGCTCGTTACCAACTGCATCACGAATGACCGCGTCTTGGTCTTCAGCTTGCGCTGCATCCGTCTCCGCTACCGTCCATTCATGAGCGCACATGGGACATACCAGTAACGCGCCATCTTCATACGTATATTCAGCATCACATTTTGGGCAATTGGGTAAGCTCATAATTTCCTCGGCAGCCATCATCATTTAGGTTTATTCTAGACCCAGCATAGACCTCAGCCTAGATATCACATTGTATCGTAACTCGCTACTTTTAACCAATTTGTGCACTTGAAAATGGGGTGCTCAGCCCTATTTATACCTTAACTTAGCGATTGGATAGGACGTTTTTTATCACAGGGTTTTTTGTGGTACTCTTCTTTAGCCGTAATGACTTTTGGACCATCTTGTCTGCAAATGGTAAAAACTTCGCTACCCCTCTTTAACCCTTGCGTTTTAGTGACCATATATTGATACATGCACGCTTATAAATAGGATAATAACAATGACTCAAACTTCGAACGCTTCAACGCTGCCACAATTTTCTCAACTAACCATTCAAGGCGAGGATGCCGAAAAATTCTTACAGGGTCAGTTAACTTGTGATGTCACCAAGCTCGGGCTTAGCTATCAAGCAGCGGCGCTTAGCAATTTAAAAGGTCGTATTGAGTTTGGCATTTGGATTAAAAAACAAGCAGAGAAACATTACGACGTGGTTGTTAGTGGGGATTGCGCAGAGTCGCTACAATCGCATTTAAAAAAGTTTGGTGCCTTTTCAAAGTTCGATACGAGCGCGCCAACGCCGATTTATCCTTGTGTGCTCGCTGATGAGCCGACTTTTAGTCATAAGGATGATCATAATAATGCTGAAGATACGCAAGCGTGGATGCAGTGTAGTATTGAAAACGGCAATTATTGGATCGTGTCAGCAACGCAGGCCCAGTTTCAACCACAAGAGCTGCGTCTGCATCAGCGCGGCGGTATGGACTACGATAAAGGCTGTTATCTTGGTCAAGAAGTCATCGCTCGCATTTACTTTAAAGCAGCACCAAAAGCATTTTTGCATTATGTCAGCGGCATAGGTGACGTGCCAGCCGCAGGTGACAAGCTAGAGAAAATTCAGATAGTCAATGCGATTGCCACTGCCGAAGGCTTTGAGGCATTAGTGGTTGCCCGTCCTGAGCATTTGGCCGATAGCGAGCTTACGATATTAGACTTACCGCCAGCACTACAAGCGGATGTGGCGCGCCAAAAGTAACGCCAAATAACCAAAACAGTAAGCACTATTTAAAGCACTTTTACTAAAAACGCAACAGAGCAATCTATGACCCATATTGCGGTACTCGGAGCGGGTGTGGTGGGCGTAACCAGCGCCTGGTATCTTTGCCAAGCAGGCTACGATGTAACCGTGATTGAGCGTGAGTCGGCAGCAGGTATGCAAACCTCCTTTGCCAATGGTGGGCAGATATCGGTTTCGCATGCGACCCCTTGGGCGAATCCTGCCACACCAATGAAGGCGCTTAAATGGCTGTTTCGCGAGGACGCACCATTGCTCTATCGCTTGCGTGCTGATAAGGCACAGCTCAAATGGGCGATGCAATTTTTGCAAGAATGTCGTGCTGAACGAGCCGATGCCAATCTGGTACAAATGGTGCGCTTGGGTCTGTATTCACGCGATGCTTTGCAGCAACTACGTGCTGACATCGGTATCAATTATGAGCAGCAAACGCGCGGCATCATGCATTTTTATACCAACCAAGCAGAGTTTGACGCTGCTATTGCGCCAACAGAGCGTATGCAAGCGCTGGGCTGTGAGCGCCATGTCGTCGACATTAATAACGCGGTCAGTTTGGAGCCAGCACTCTACCCTATTGCCCATAAGCTCACGGGCGCAACCTATACCAGCCATGATGAATCGGGTAACGCGCACTTATTTACTCAGCGTCTAGCTGAGCGTTGCGCCGATGCTGGCGTGCAATTCTTATATGATACGGAAGTGTTGGCGTTAAACGCAGATGCCAACTCTACCAGTCCACATATCCATAGTATTACCATTCGTCCCAAGGGTGAAAACGCGCAAACTTTTAGTGCTGATAGCCATGTATTAGCCCTCGGTAGCTATAGCGTGTCATTACTAAAACCTTTGGGAATACACGCACCCATATTTCCAGCCAAAGGCTACTCAGCCACTTATCAAATCAATCCTCGCGCCCCGCATCTCGCTCCTTTTGTCAGTCTTATTGATGATGAGTTTAAGTTAGTAACCTCACGCCTTGGCGATAAATTACGCGTCGCAGGAACGGCTGAATTTAACGGCTATAATTTGGACTTAAATAGTACCCGCTGTGAAGCGATTACTCGCCGTGTGCAGCAACTATTCCCGAAAGGTATCATTGCCAATTCTGTGCAATATTGGACAGGATTACGCCCGATGACCCCTTCTAATGTGCCATTAATTGGGCGCGCACATAGTGGTCAAGTGCGGCATGGCAGTCATAATACGCACGCGACTTTTGATAATTTATGGCTAAATACGGGGCATGGTACGCTTGGTTGGACTCATGCTTGCGGTTCTGCGAAGGCTATTAGTTTATTGATGCAAGGCGAGACGCCGCAGGTAGATTTTGATTTTATTGGTCTAAAAGTATAAAAAAAGGCACTAATATAAGTACCTTCTTCATTTAAACTAAAATTTTTAAAGTTATTTTATGCCGCACTAGTAGATTCAACCTTAGCATCAGTCGTGTTCAAATCAACCCCTTCTAGCTCGATTGCTTCTAGCTGTACTGGTACACCATTGACCGCTGCATTACCACTTAGCTGATCGATTAACGTATCGTCCGTCAAGTCGTTAACACTAACGCCAGCATGCGCTTGCGCGATTTTCTGCTTCACGCCTTTGCGCCCATGACCCCAACCATGAGGAATACTAACCACGCCCGGCATCAGCTCATCAGTCACTTCTGCGACGATCGTCACGTGACCAACGCGCGAGGTAACTTTCACCTCTTGACCATCTTTAATACCATAGTTTTCCGCTGTTTCAGGATGCAGCATCAGGGTACAGCGTGGTTTGCCTTTGACCAAACGATGGCTATTGTGTAGCCACGAGTTGTTGCTACGCACATGGCGACGACCAATCAATAGAATCTGTTTATCATTATATTGCTCCATCATATCTTGTACACGCTCTAGATCCGCCTGATAAAAATCAACGTTAAGATGAATCTGCTGGTCTTTATGTTTTAACGCTTGCGGCAGCATCGTTTTTAGTGGCCCAAGATCCATACCATGGGGATGTTTCTTTAGTTTCCTCAAACTCATATGGTAATAAGGCCCACGCTTTAAGCCTTGATCGAGTATTACTTTTGGCCCTAGCGCCTTTACCAATCGACGCTCAATTTTGGTCGCCAAAGGGGCTTTTTTATCCAGTCGCTCTGCTAATTCTAGGTAGATTTGCCAATCGTGTTTGGCGTCTTTTTGCTTAGCAAATAACGCTGGAGAGTATTTAGCGACGTTGTGCACCGCAAAACCATTAAAGGTGACGTCATAATGATCACGCTCTAGCGGTGATACGGGTGGCAAAATAATATTGGCGTGGCGACTGGTTTCTGTCACGAAATAATCAAATGAAACCATAAAGTCCAACTTTGCTAAAGCTTCATCTAGTTTTTCACCGTTCGGAGTGCTGAGCACCGGGTTGCCTGCGACAGTGATAAAGCCTTTTAGCTGTCCTTCGCCTTCCACGAGCATCTCATCTGCCATCGCAACCACGGGGTAATCGCCATTAAAATCAGGCAAATTGCTGACGCGGCTGTGGCGCTTACCTAAATAGCCGGGGCCAGAGTTATTCACCACATCGACCGCCGGATTAGGGAACATCAGACCACCTACTTCATCTAAGCGACCGCTGACGATATTAATCGCCATAATCAAATACTGGCTTAATAAGCCAAACTCTTGTACCGATACGCCCATGCGACCGTAGCAGACCGAACTTTCTGCTTCACAAAACTCTTTGACGAGGCGTTTGATTTCAGACGCAGTGATACCCGTAATACTGGCAACCGACTGTGCACTATAGTCTTTAGCAAAGTCTGCGAGTCGTGAAATTTCTGGCGTTAGAGCCGCCGCCCTATTATCAATCTGTGCCTTATCCGCATAGCCTTGTAGATAGATTTCGTTGAGCATTGCTAGCAGTAATAAGACATCGGTCGCTGGACGAATAAAATGGTGCTCGCTAGCAATATCTGCCGTTTCTGTGCGCCTTGGATCAATCACCACCACCTTGCCATCACGGGCTTTGATATCTTTTAGCTTCTGGCGCATATTGGGGGCAGTCATAATACTGCCGTTAGATGCCAGCGGATTGCCGCCAATAATCAGCATATACTGGGTACGATTGACATCGGGTACTGGGATGCGCAGCATATGACCAAAGAGATGCATGCAGACGATATGATGCGGTAGTTGGTCGATTGAGGTGGCAGAAAAACGACTGCGCGTCTTTATACTGGTTAATAAGTGCTTAACGGTTAACATCCCGCCTAGGTTATGCACGTTGGGGTTGCCCAGATAGATACCGAGCGCATTTTTACCATATTTTTTTTGTACCGTTTGGATGCCCGCTGCTACTTTATCTAGCGCTTCAGGCCAGCTGATTTCCTTCCAGCCATTCGCCGTTCTCTCAACGGGTTGACGCAAGCGATCAGGATCTTCATGCAAATCTTGCAAAGCCGTCGCTTTCGGGCAAATATAACCTTGCGAAAAAGGGTCATCTTTATCGCCTTTAATCGATAGCACCTTATCGCCATCGTGTTTGATGACGATACCGCACATCGCTTCACATAAGTTGCAAGTTCTAAAATGGGTTTGTTCATTATTTTTGGTTGGCTCATTACTCATCGTCGCGCTCCCTATTATTTTTTATCCGCGTTTTTACTATGTAAATTCCGTTTAAATCTTTTTATAAATTGGACTGCCTTGATGATTAGCCGCTCATTTCTTGCCATTCTGTGGTAAAGAATTGACTAAAAAGCGCATCGAAATTTGTGCTTAACATCGAGATAGCTTGCTGTCTGCTATAACGCTGTTGATGACAGCCAATTATTAATTCATGGACTTGAGCGGCGGCGATATCGACACAAAGATTGACTTCTGATCGTTCAAAAGAACATCCAGATAAGGACAATCCTTTTATAAATATTGCCGTCCACTCTTCTTGTATTTCGGTCATTAAATTGCCTAAACCCTTATCCAATAGGCTGTTATTTTCTTGGGCTGGATTTTTTGAATCGCTAGTTAATAAACATTCATTCAATAAATCTTGCTCTTTTATACTTGGGGCAAAGCGCAGACGGTCTTCGAGCAAACGCTGAAATAAAGCAATATTCTGAAATGCTGCATCAAAAATCATATTTAAGCAGTGCTGACAACGCTCATTGAACTGCGCTTTAGTTAATCTAGGATAATCCTTTAGCATATCAATCCACGCCATACGCATGGGCGATAAATAGTTCTCCTTAAGCTGAGCACCCAGCTCTTGTTGCAGCGCCTCTAAGCTCGCAAAATGATTGTAAAAACTCGGCTGCGCGATGCCTGCGCCCTTGGCCACTTTATTCATACTCATGCCACAAGCACCTTCCACACGATAGAGCTGCAAGGCACTTTTTAGGAGCGCGCGTCGTGTCTTGGCTTTTGCCAGCTCACGCTTTGTTTCAGTTGTTGCACTGTCATCTGCACTGATGAAGTCTGTTTTAGCATTTGCCTTCAATGTTGACCTCGATTTATATTTTAAAATGACTTACAGGAATAATTACTACATCGACTATAAGACTATAGTCATTTAAACTATAAGTCTATAGCTTAAATTTTTAGTACAAAGTTTTTAGAAAAAGAGGGTTATAAAAACCTCCCCAAAACCACATGCAGTCGTTTCAAGATAAGTTGGATACAAGAAAGGCTCGCTAAGTCTTAGCAATAACAGACTGAGCAAGCCTGACACTGCACGTCATTTATATAGAATCGACTTATATAGAATTGACGATACTTAGGATTTATTATGACATCAGCCGTTTTCTCTCCTTTTACCTTGCCATGTGGCGCTGTGCTGCCAAACCGCTTAGCCAAAGCCGCTATGGAAGAAAACATGGCAGATAAAGGGCAAATCCCCGGTCCTACTATTTTGCGCCTATACCAACGCTGGGCGGAAGGCGGTACTGGGTTACTGATTACTGGTAATGTTATGGTTGATGGCCGAGCAATGACGGGACCTGGTGGCATCGTATTAGAAAAAGACAGTGATTTAGCACCCTTTCAAGCATGGGCGCAAACGGTTAAAAAGAACCATAGCCACATTTGGATGCAAATCAATCATCCGGGTCGCCAAGTCTATGCAGCGATGGGAGGCGATGTGTTGTCACCTTCTGACGTTTCCCTTGATTTAGGAAAGCACTCTCATCTGTTTGGCAAGCCTCGTGCCATGACCCACGAGGATATTGAGCAGCTGGTTCAACGCTTCGTCGATACCGCTGTCAAAGCTGAACAAGCGGGCTTCGATGGTGTGCAAATTCACGGGGCTCATGGTTACTTGATATCACAGTTTTTATCGCCGTTGACCAATAAGCGCACTGATGAATTTGGCGGTTCAATCGAGAATCGTATGCGCTTATTAATTTCGGTGATTAAAGCCGTCCGTTCCCAAGTCGCCCCTAGCTTTGCGGTATCAGTCAAATTAAATTCGGCTGATTTTCAACGTGGTGGCTTTGATGCTGATGATGCCAAAGCTGTTGTTTTAGCGATGCGCGGGCTTGGTGTTGATTTGGTTGAACTGTCGGGTGGCAGCTATGAGAGTCCGGCGATGCAAGGTACAACGGCAGATGGTAGAACCTTACAGCGAGAAGCCTACTTTTTAACGTTCGCCGCCGAGATTGCACAAGTGGCCAGCATGCCGATGATGACTACTGGTGGGGTCAGGCGTTTAGCGGTAGCAGAATCCGTATTGGCTCAAGGTATCGATATCGTCGGCATGGGCACTGCGCTCGCCATGAACCCATCTTTGCCCAATGATTGGCAACACAATGAGCAACTAAGTGCGCACGACCCAGCCGTACGCTGGAAAGACAAAACCTTGAGCGCTATCGCCACCATGGCGGTCATTAAGCGTCAGCTACAACGCATAGGGCAAGGAAAAACACCTAAGACCAATGCCTCGCCACTATTTTCGTTAATTAGCGACCGCATACGCTTAAAGAAATTAACAAAACGTTATCAAGATTATTTGGCTAAGTAGCCTAAATCGATTAATAACCACAGTAAAAAGCAGACGCCATTTTATTAATCGCGCCTGTTTTTTATTTGCCTATACGAATATAGGGTTCGCGTTATTGAGAAAGCACGCTCATTTTTATTTTTCAATAAACCCTTTCTTAATTCATTTACCTATTGCACTGATAAAACCCTTGCTTTATTACACAAAGATGGTCTCCATAACATAGCCATGCAGATTGCTATCATGAAGTAACACTCTAAACATTGCGCATACAGACAGCCGAATTCTTGACGCCTATATTAGAGACATCAGCTAGCTTGTTTTTATAAATTTTTTATAACGACTCGACGAGTTCTTATTAAACAAGAGCTTATCAAGTAAAACGGTTATTAGAAAAAAGCTACTGAATAAAATGTTAAGAAAGGCCAGATGGGATAAATGTCTGGATAAACAAATAATCAAAAAAGGAATATAACAATGAACGAACATACTCTAAAAGGCGAATGGAACCAAGTGAAAGGCTCAGTAAAACAAAAATGGGCTGATCTGACTGATGATGATTTAACCCATATCGAAGGTAGCCGCGATAAGCTGGTCGGTCGTGTACAAGAGCGTTATGGCCATGCAAAAGAAGATGCTGAACGTGAAGTAGATGACTGGCGTCGCGAAAACAAATACTAAGTTATCAGTCAAATAGCGAACAATGCTATTGATGATTTAATTCGATGATCTAATAAGTCAAAAAACCGCATAAATCTTATGCGGTTTTTTTGTTAGCAGCCATTTAACGCTTTATACACTACTCAATAACGTATCTAAAAAAGGTTGAATAAAAAATTCTTAAGCTCTAGACACGATAAAACCGCATAGCAATTGATTGTTATGCGGTTTTATTGTTAACCATCCATGTTACCTATCACGACTGTAATCTATGCATCCTTGCATAACGTTCAGTGTGTTGCGATATCGGGCATCCTGCCCTGTTTACTACCGTTATTAGCATTAATAATGCTACTAGCAAAGGTTATGTATCCTTTCTTCGTTCACTATTATCATCCTGACGCTAGTAAACGAATCATTATCCTTAATGCGGTCAACTCAATCCTTGAGTTACATTCCCTTATGCCGTGTATGTATAATGCCTAATTCTCACTCCGATGTTAAGTCGCGTAAACGTCATTGTGTGTAAGCATATGCTTACACGAGAACCTGATAACGATTTTATTGCTATTTTCAAATCAGCATTTCCCCAAAAATACCGACCAAAAAGCCGAGCGTTGCCCCAAGCGAGGTCAGATAACTCTTATCCAGCTTACTGGCAGGAATGATATCTTGGATAAGTAGATATAAAATACCCCCACTCGCAAGAATCATAAGATGGGCGGTAAGATTAGGATGCTCGCTCAATAAAAAATGCCCGATCAGCGCAGATATAACGCCAAAAAAACTGAGTCCAAAAAAGATGGTCAACGTCCTTTTAACACTAAAACCGCTCTGCACCATATCACGAAAGGCATTGAATGACTCTGGAAGGTTTTGCAGTCCAATAAACAATGCTAATAATAGCGACAGCTGCGGTTCAATCGCGAATACCGCTCCTAGCGCGATGGACTCCGGTACAAAGTCCATCATCATAGCGAGTAAGGTTGCCTGCTGACTATTCGATTCAGCCAGCTTACGATCTAGCAGCATAAACAGGATGGCCCCTGATAAAAATGAGCCTGTGACACCCCAAACACTCAATACCTCCATACCCTTTGGCAATAAAACGAATGCCAATGCCGATAAAATAATACCCGCACCGAACGACATCGAGGTATGAATAAATTCATATTTGACTGGGCTGTCTGTGACATGGTGGTCAAAAACATTGGCCAATAAACCGCCTATAAACACGGTTATACCTGCAAAAGCTGAAAACAAAATAAGCTTGAATAGCATTTATGGTTCCTTTTCATCGCTACCATTCAGAGATATGCTGCTTTGTTAGCTAAGTGATCAATTAAGCGATATATCATTAAACGGGCAATTACAACTTATTAACGCAAATGACACTTAACATCAAGTTTTGTGTCTTATCATAGATAATGTAAGAAAATGTTTCTAGCCATCAGATAAATAAGAAAGTCAGTTAGTCATGCAATTATTACTTCTGCATTTATAAAGGCTACCAAGTGACATAGACATCAACCACATGACGCTGTTCGATGTGAAAAGCAATCCGGTAATTATTAATCTAAGTCCAAAAATATCGTAGGAGATTTTATCATGAAGATTTTGCAGCTATTTTCATTGAAGACAGCGATGTCTGCAGGCCTTTCGCTTACCTTGCTAGGCACGATGGTCGGTTGTACCGTCGTTGGTCCAGGCTATGACAATCAGTCCGTCTATCGCGGTGATAAGGGTTACAGCAATGCTAACTATAACCGCGTTAGCCAACAGCTGCGCAACGATTTACGTCGTAAAGGGTATCAGGTCACGGACATCAGATCTGACAGTTATCGCGGTAATCGATTGCTCACAGCCTATGCCAAAAAGAACAATCAAGCCTACGAGCTCAAGTATACCTACCCTGATTTAAGGCTTATCAGCTCAAACAGGCAAGACTGGTCGAAAAAACGCGACGATGACAGGTATGATAACGACCGTGATTACGATAAGCACGACTATGATAAAAAAGGTAAGTATAAAAATAAAGGTAAATACAAAAAGAACAATAAGTATAAAAACAAAGACAAATATAAAAACAACTGGTGATACTGATAAAGCCAATGTCAGTGAAAACAGTAATCCAGTTAAATTTGCATAGGTTCAATTGATAGATTTCAGACAATGTATCGCAGTTTATGGAAAAGTAATGCCAAGTCTGCTTTAGTGCGTCTAAAAGTAACATTGTGGCATCGTTAACCGATTGATGCCTAAGGTCAAATAAGCCAGCCCTTGGTTTGTTTGGCCATTTTTTATAACACTGTCAAAAAACTTGAACTTGATAAGAGGATATTATGAATATCACAACCCTACCAAAGCCAACCATTGCCACCGCTATGGTCACAGCGTTAATGATAACGACAGGTTGCGTCACTGCCCCCGGCTACAATGCGTACGGCGACCTTTACGAGGACGTTTATAAAGACAGTAAAGTCTATAAGAAGCATAAAAAAGCTATCAAAAACGTTGATAAAGAGCTTTATCAACCAGCTATCGAACAACGAGCCGCCAATAAAGTCAGTAATATGGGCTACCGTGTCAAAGACGTCAAATATAAAAGAGGCGTTAGCAAAATAAAGGTAAAGGCCACACGTGGTAGTAAAGATTATAAAATAGAACTTGGCTATCCAGGCTATCAAGTAATTAAGATAAAATAAGCCTAAACCACTGCTAATAACCTACCTTTAAAGCTCAAAAGTCTAGCACTTCGATGACATCATAGGCAGGCGTCTCATAAGGGTGCGCCTGCTTTAGTGCTTCAATGACTTGAGCAATATTAGCAGTAGCAACCACCATCTCAACTCGCCACTCATCAACTTTTTCGAGCTTATCTTGCGCGCCAATATGCGGATCACTGCCTGCCAGCGGCATAAACTGCCCCACCCCTTGTACTTGCCAGCAGCAGCACTCGTAATTGCCAATCGTACCAGCGCCTGCTGCAAACAAAGCAGACTTAACTGGCTCTAATGCTGCTTCGGGAACAAAAACTGTCAATTTGTACATAGTGTTACCCTTTGTTTTATCTATTAGTATGAAAGAGCAGCTCTATTACCATCAGAGAGTAGCCATCGTTTTATTTTTTTGACAGTGAAGGATGGTCGCTCCAGATATAGCGCAATAGCCAGTTTTTGGCATCGCCAGCGTAGTCAATGCCGATACGAGGACGCAGCGATACCGGTGGCTGACAGCCATCATCTTCGAGCCAAACTGCTGACTCCACACTGATAGATTTGCCATTTAACGCGCGATCAATTTGTAAGCGCTTCGTTAATTTGCCAGGACCTGCCAGCTGGGTTGGATGAGTAAGTTGCTTATTCGTACTCAGGAATTGTTCTTCTATCAAACGATCACTATCGTCGGTCAAAAATCCAGCCCGTATTAATACTGACTCAGGAGACTCTTCTCCACCGCTGACCAGATTGAGCATATGATGCACACCGTAAGTCAGATAGACGTAAAACATGCCGCCTTGCGCATACATAATTTCAGTACGAGCCGTTCGGCTACCCGCATGCGAATGACAAGCAGGGTCGTCCTTACCGATATAGGCTTCGGTTTCTGAGATACGCATGCGCAAGATTTTCACTGTGCCATCGGTATCCGTTAACTTTCTACACAGTACTTTGCCAATCAAATCAGCGGCGACCACACAGGTTGGTCGAGTAAACCAACTAGGGTCTAAAACAGTTGATGAAGCAGTAGACATTAGCAAAACCTTTTCTTATTTTTATCATCTAATTGACATGACCAAATATTAATAAATTAGCATAAAAGTAAGATAAAATATTGAAGACAATGTTGGCGCTATGTTTGATTTTTTATACGAGTTAGACTATAAATCTGTGGTCGGAAGGCTAATATTAATAGTGCGTGGTAAGCATCAATACTTATGGATAAAGAGGGTTTCGTCATTAAGTATTATTGATAAACAGATAAAAATCGCAGTCTGTTTTGAGTAGTTCCACAAATCTAGTCTATTTTAAGTGGTTTGTTAATAGGTTTGAGGGGCAAAATAACTGGTTCCGTTGGGGTATACCTTTAACAGTTTTTATGAGTTCTTAACTAAACACAGTAACGAAGGATTTGTGATAAATTTATAATTTGGAAAGAGCTACAGAAGGTAAGTTTTAATGATTACATCAGCTGAAGAGTTTCTCTTACTCAGAACAAGTGACCACACCCAAGATTATGGAAGAGCGATTAACGAGTGTGCAGCATTGGAAACGTGGTTTGAAATAATACGTCACTACCCAACTATGCGCGAGTGGGTAGCTCTAAATAAAACAGTTCCAATAGAAGTTCTTGAAACGTTGACGTACGATGACAGTCCTACCGTTAGAGGGAATATTGCTATGAAAAACAAAATAACTAGAGAAATATTTGAGGTATTGGCAGATGATAAAGACGCCTCTGTCAGAAATAGACTCGTCTATAATAAAAACATACCAAAAGACTTGCTATTGAAGTTAACCAATGATGATGAATCGTTCATCAGAAAAAACGCTATAAATAAGATTAGTGAAAAATTTTGAGTAAGCAAAGCCAAACAGTTCGATACCTATATAGCGCATCAATCACGATAGAATATGTATGGTAAGTACACACCATGAGGTACACTGTGACTATTTCAGCGATTTGAAACGTTGATACCATTAGCCTACAGCCGAAGGTTTAAGTCCTCACTAGGGAACCATCATTAATATGATGACATAAAAAACTGAGCACATGGCTCAGTTTTTTTGTGTTGCGCTAGACATTTACGACTTAGCTAAGTGGCACACCAATACGGTTGGCCACTTCTTCGTAAGCTTCGATAACATCGCCTAATGATTGACGGAAACGGTCTTTATCCAATTTCTTCTTGGTGTTTTTGTCCCAAATACGGCAGCCATCTGGTGAGAACTCATCACCCAAAACGATACGGTCGTGGAATACACCAAACTCTAATTTGAAATCGACCAGTATTAAATCGCCAACTGCAAACAGTGCTGTTAGCACCTCATTGACTTGATGCGTCAGCGCTTCCATGCTCGCAAGCTGTGCTTGAGTTGCCCACCCAAGAGAAATCGATAGTGACTCATTAACCATCGGATCGCCAAGCGCATCATCTTTATAAAACAGCTCATAAGTAGGCGGCGTCAATGCTTGCCCTTCTTCTAGGCCTAAACGGCGCACCAAACTGCCCGCTGCAAAGTTACGTACGACGCACTCAACGGGAATCATATCTAGGCGCTTGACCAATACTTCGTCTTCAGATAGCTGCTTTTCAAAATGCGTTTCAATACCAGCGTCAGCCAATTTTTGCATAATAAAAGCATTAAAGCGGTTATTAACTACGCCCTTACGTGCTAACTGTTCGATACGCTTACCATCGAGCGCCGAGGTGTCATCACGGAAGTGTAAAATCAAAAGATCGTTGTCTTCTGTTTCATAGACAGATTTGGCTTTGCCTTTATATAGCAGTTGTTGCTTTTGCATTATGGAGTTCCTGTTCGTTCAAGCTTATGTGGTAAAAACGCGCAGCGACCGCTGGACTCTGTACGACGTCATTCATTAATCTATTAGATCATAAATAACCATAGTAAAAAGTCAGCGGTATAAATAGGGAAACACAGTGTTTAGTTTGATGACTCGCTCACGGCAACAGCGCGTTGCGGCTTAGGTAATTGATACTGCTTACCCGCTTCGTTCTGTAAGGTGAGTGTATTGGCACCTGCATTTGGGGTGGCGTATAACGGTACAAAAGGTGATGGCTCCTGAGCAACCGGTAGCTCTAGAGGCGCAAGCTTTTTGCTTTCTTGATATTCTAAGCTGCCATTATCGCGCTTACCAAGAAAACCTTTGGTCATTTGACAGCCACTTAATACTAAGGTGCTACCCAATATCAAAACCATCATAGCAGGAAATGTTTTGGTAGGGCTTGATGATACTTTCATCATATTATCTCTCTGAGTTAGCAATTTTTGCTTATTTGGGCGACTGACTTATCGTTACCGTTAAGTGACTCACTAAGCCCTAAATCATTAATAATAATGTAGGCCTTAGTGTTTAACCATTCAATCGTCAATACTTATCGTAAATTCGCACGAACCAACGCTTCATCAATGGCGGCATGATGTTGTTCTGCCAACCATACCAACGGCAGACGAATACCAGTATCTATCATACCCATCTTATGTAACGCATATTTTGCTGGAATGGGACTAGATTCAATAAACAAATCACGGTGTAAGTGTTTAATCACATCATGCGCTTTATTGGCGGTATCAAGGTCGCCGCGTAGCGCTGCCGAAAACGTTTCGCTCATCGCTTTTGGCGCGACGTTAGCCGTTACCGAAATATTACCTTTGGCACCCATCTGCATCAAATCAAGCGCCGTACCATCATCGCCAGATAGCACAACGATACGGTCGCCAACCGCTTTAATCAACTGCTCACCACGAGCAACTGAGCCAGTCGCGTCTTTAATCGCCACGATATTATCGATATCAGCCAAACGCTCAACCGTATTCTGCGCGATATCAACTACAGTACGCCCTGGTACGTTATAGAGCATCTGCGGGATCTTTACGGCTTGGGCAATCGCTTTATAATGCTGATACAAGCCTTCTTGTGGCGGCTTATTGTAGTAAGGAGCGACCAATAATGCACAGTCTGCACCAGCATCTGCCGCATCTTGGGTGAGCTTGATGGCTTCAGTCGTATTATTCGCGCCTGTACCCGCTATCACTGGTACACGGCCTTTGACGTGCTGCACAAAGTAGCGAATCACATCGCTATGCTCTTGCATCGACAAAGTCGCTGATTCGCCAGTGGTGCCCACGGCAACGAGGCAATGGGTGCCCTGCTCGATCTGCCAGTCTATGAGGTCGGCCAGACGTTTATAATCGACCGTGCCGTCAGGATGCATGGGCGTTACCAAGGCCACCATAGAGCCTTGTAGTCGGGTTTTAATCTCGTCATATGCTGTGCTCATAACTGTGCCTTACTGTTGTATTGTCCTAGCTTTATTCAAGCTGTCACATGATCCATCGTTTGCAATCGCCAATGTCTATTTTTACATTAATAACCAGATCAATGGTAGCTATTGCATGATGTTCATACTGGGCATTTATATACAGATGATAGTGACATTCTCATTATAGAATCATGTGTATATCTATCCGCATGGACATTATTTTTGTCCATTGCCGATGCTATCTATCAATCATAATAAAAACGCCTACTAGTGTAGCATATTTTGATTTAACCGCTATCAGTCAATTAATGCTCAGTCCAGATATACCCTATCTATTTGCGCGCTATTCCAAGCGCTGTTTAGCGCTAATGTTATGCAACATAGACACAAGGGCGGCTACTTATAGACCTTATTATTTAAGGCTTACTGTTTAGGGCTTACTGAACATTGATAAATAGTTAGTTTAGCGTAATTATGCAAGCGGGATAAATGCTTTTGAATTATTTTAACGAATCGTCAACACATCGATGGTCGGACGATACCAGCGAAAAGGTAACCCTCGGGTGCCCACTCCACTACTGACAAATATCTGCGCGCTACCATGCTGGTATAAGCCGCGCTGCTTACCCATGCGACTGTTATCCAATAATGACGACTGCTTGCCTATACGGCGAATGTCTTGCTTTTTTTGCGCCGTTAATATGTTTTTCTGTATTGCTTTGGCCGCACCGGTAATCAATAAAGGTCGGGGCTGCAACGATTTTGGTAAGTCGCTAATACTATCAAATCGTGACGCAAGAATAATGACAGGTTTAGTTGCCTGCTCAATTTCAGCACTCAGCACAGCTTTATTAGGCACATTCAAAGTGTCATCATCGTTCAATTGTTTCGGGATATCTTGCCAGCCGCAAAGTATGGCCACGACTGGATTGTCCTGTAGATATTTTTGCGTGCTGGTATCTGGATGGCCTTTTATATAACTTGCTTGATTTGCTATCAATCGACCGTTGCCAGTTCGAGCACATTTAAGCGGCAACGACGTACATTGCTGCCCGATATAGTTGATATCCAGTACGTCAAAAGCATTGGCCAAGGTGTCTTCTAACAATGGCTGACCTTGCTTGGTAGTATTGATCGACTGATAACGCAAATCCGAGGTACTCATGACCGTATAAACGGGCTTATTTACCCCTTTAAATAGCATCAACTGCCCGACCAAATCGGCGCTTGGATAATAGAGCCAATCACCTGTGATCAATACCGCATCTGCTGACAAGGCATTGATGGTAGCGACCAGCTTGCTGATATGACGCGGTTTGCCACTATATAAACCAATGCGCAAATCGGCTAATACCGCCACCGTAAGCGGAGTTGTTAAGCCCAAATCAACAGCATGATGCTGCAAACGCAAACGATTGGGCTGCACAACCACCGTATAAAAATACAGACCCATGGCAATGACAGCCATCAACATGGCATTCGGTGACAATTGTGCCAGCATGGGTGTCACTTGTTGTACTCGCCCAATAATCAATAACAGTGCCCAAAAAGGCATGGTATAGGCAGCGTAATATAGCAACAACTTTGACCAAATACGCCAAAAGCGTTTTGTGGGATTGGCATTGAATGTCTGTAATCCTGACCACAATATGATATACGCTAGCAAGGCTGCTGCTATAGTGATGCTAAGCGTATAAAAAGCGTGGTCAGTCATAATTACCTAGCTATATATAAAGGTATGAATAGTCGTTTGTGCCGTTGGGCGCGCAATCAAATCGATGTTGGTCAATCAAACCAATGTCCAAATCAATGTGACTTGCTCACCGTTAAATTGAGCAACAGCAACTCATCAAAACCAATCGATAAAAAAATCAGCCATTATAGAGGTCGAGCTCTATGATAGACAAGTATAATTATCAATGCTTATCGAGATACGTCATTTAAGCATAGTCGATTGACTATATGATAACTATTCAATACGCAGGCCAATAATACCAGGGATGCCTTGGCGCATGACTTCAATCGTTACCACACCCTTTTTGGGAAGTGAGGAGATAGCACTAGAAAAATCAGTGACCTTGGCAATAGGCTTTTGGTGAAAATTAGTAATAATATCGCCCGCCAAAATGCCCGAGCGCGCGGCTAAGCCTGTCGGGTCAACGGTCGTGACCAATATCCCTGTTTTATTGTCCACTGCCAGCTCTGCTTGCTCATCTGGGGTCAAATTGCGCAGACGTAAGCCTAATTGCACCTCATCATCTTGCTGCGAGCCGCTTTGTGCCCTGACATCATTTGGCGCATAAGTGAGCTTGCCTTTTACGAGCATTTGCTTGCCATCACGCTGAATCTGGGCGCTGAACGGATCATTGGGTCGCGCTCGATTGATCAGGTTCAATAAATCTGCAGCACGCATAATCTGCACATTATTGTATTGCAAAATGATGTCGCCTGCTTGTAGACCTGATGTTTGGGCGGGCGAGTCTGGTGAGACGCGGGTAAGTAGTGCGCCCTGTGGACGCGCTAAATTATACGCTTCCGCTAAATTACGATCGATGTCTTGAGGATAAATACCCATATAGGCACGTGCGACTTCGCCATTGGTTTTGAGCTGCTCGTAGATATCCATCGCCGCATCAATAGGAATTGAGAACGACAAGCCCATATAACCGCCCGTACCACTAAAGATACGTGAGTTGATACCGATGACTTCGCCGCGCTGATTAAATAATGGCCCGCCTGAGTTACCCGGATTTAATGCCACATCAGTTTGGATAAAGGGCACGCTGGTCTCACGTGAAAAGCTGCGCGACTTGGCACTGACGATACCTGCGGATGCCGAATAATCAAAACCAAAGGGCGACCCTATCGCCAATACCGGCTCACCTACCTTTAGACTGTCTGAATCACCAATCGGTAAGGCTGGGAACTGATTGCCTGTGACTTTGAGCACCGCCACATCTGAGCGCTCATCGCTACCCACCAAGGTCACATCCAGCTCTGTTCTGTCATTAAGGGTCACGGTGATTTTGTCTGCACCAGCAACCACATGGTGATTGGTCAACATATAACCATCGGTGGTGACAAAAAAAGCGGTGCCATAAGCGTGTTCAATCGCAGGCGTCGCTGCTTGATCCGGAATACGTAAGCGATCTCCGAAGAACTGACGTAACAGCTCGGCGGTTTGTGCTTTGGCAAGCTCATCTTCACTGACCGTTTTGGTGACATTGACTCGTGCCACCGCTGGCGTCACTTGCTGTACTAAGTCAGAGAAGTCAGCAGTGGTGACCGCTGCTTGTACCTGAGACATAGTGGCTACATTAATACCTGTCGCCATTACCGTGCCGATAGCCAGTGCCAAAGTACTGCGTTGTAACCAACGCTGCATACGAATAGTAGATTGTGCTTGAAACATATTGATAGGCATATTGTCTCCATATGAGTGATTATTATTGTTAGCAACAATATTATCGCTATTATCGCCATAATAGATATAGCCAAATCCATATAAACCCGCTACATCGTCATCCTCGTTAACCATACTAAGGTATAGCCTGCATTCAGCTCCCTTATATCAAGGTTATTTGAATTCAACGATAGCAAGCTTGTCTAAATTTATAGGAATAGTCCTGACTGCTGGTCAGTTTACTACTTGTCTGCGAGTTTATGTAGTAGCGCCTGACCATGATGGCAAATATAAGCCGTTTTAATATGACGTCATACTATCTTCTCATTTTTTGTAATCTTTGATATTGATATTAATAGTGCCGTTACCTACTCGTGTGTCAGCGCAGAACGATGGCGCGTGGCTATCACGGCAGACAGACCCTTGACATATATAAAATAAAATCATGATATGATAACAAACCTAATAAATTATTTAGCAAACAATAGTCAGCTATAATAAGGTGTTATTTACAGAACGCCAAGCAATTTGGCTTTTATCGCCTTTATTTTCCATCTTTTGTGTTTCTAGCATTGGTGTATTTAGCTTGAGACACTTTTGTCTTTGTTACTATATAGTATATATATCATCCATGATTCATGATGGCTATGGTTATTATTAATTTGCCGTTACAAAAGGTTTTTGACGGCTAACGATGACCTATTTTAATAGCTATACAGCATCACAAGATTATAAAAGGATTAATTTATGGATACCGCCCTATTATTATCCGGCGTGGTTGGGATTGGCATTGCCGCCCAATGGTTGGCTTGGTATTTAAAGCAACCATCCATTTTATTTTTATTACTTATTGGTATTATCGTTGGCCCAGTGCTCGGCGTATTCGACCCTGACTTGGTGTTGGGCGAGCTGATGTTCCCGTTTATCTCTTTGGGGGTGGCGATTATTTTATTCGAAGGCTCGCTAACGCTAGAGTTCGATGAAATCAAACAACACGGCTCGGTCGTGCAGATGCTGGTATCAGTCGGGGTACTGATCACCATTGCTATCGTGGCGCTGTCGACTTATCTATTGTTCGATGTCGATCCACTGATTGCGTTGCTGTTCGGTGCACTGGTCTGTGTGACGGGGCCAACGGTAATTATGCCGCTACTGCGTAGTGTGCGACCCAACAAGACCATCTCCAATATCCTGAAATGGGAAGGCATTATCATCGACCCCATCGGCGCTATCGCCGTGGTATTGGTCTACGAGTATATTATCTCAGGCGGCGAAGCCAGTAGTATCTTACTGTTTGCCAAAATCGTGGTACTTGCAACCGCGCTAGGTATGGCGGGTGCTTGGGTACTGGCGTTCCTCATGCGTCGGCATATGATTCCTGAGTTTTTGCGCAATGTCTTTACCCTTGCCTTTGTTTTGGTATTATTTTCAGTCTCAAACCATTTAGAGCATGAGTCGGGTCTACTGACCGTCACTGTATTAGGCGTTGCCCTCGCCAACTGGCCAAAATTCCCGCGCGATACGATTTTAGAGTTTAATGAATCGTTAACCATTTTATTAGTTTCAGTATTATTTATCATTCTTGCGGCTCGTGTTGAGCTTGAAAGTCTACTGCAGGTTGGTTTTGCGGGTCTAGTATTACTGGCTATCGTGATGTTCATCGCGCGTCCATTATCAGTATGGGCCTCGTCCATTGGCTCTAACTTAAAGACCAATGAAAAGTTAATGATTAGCTGGATTGGACCACGCGGTATCGTCGCTGCCGCTATCTCATCTCTGTTTGCGATTCGCTTGCAAGAATATGATATCCAAGGCGTTGAACTGCTAGTGCCATTGGTATTTTTGGTCATTATTGGTACGGTCATGATTCAGGGCTTGGGCGCAAAAATGGTAGGTAACCTGCTTGGTGTCCGTGAGCCTGAGACCAACGGTATCCTGATCGTCGGCTCCAACCCAATTGCCCTGCTCGTCGCCACCTCATTAAAAGAGCAAGGCTTCGATGTCATCGTCGCTCATAACAACTATACCAACATCGCGCGCGCGCGTATGAGTGGTCTGCGCACCTATTTTGGCAACCCCATCTCTGATCACGCCGACCATCATCTTGACCTCATTGGTATTGGTCATTTATTTGCCATGAGTATGGATAAAGAGATGAATACC
Organism: Psychrobacter okhotskensis; assembly: GCF_013248965.1. Lineage (GTDB taxonomy): Bacteria > Pseudomonadota > Gammaproteobacteria > Pseudomonadales > Moraxellaceae > Psychrobacter > Psychrobacter okhotskensis. The sequence goes on from NZ_JABRVQ010000009.1 coordinate 60,096, forward strand.
TTGTCTGAGATTCATTACCGTCATGAGTTCGGTGAACGTAAGCTTTATCGCCTCAAGTTCAGCGACGAAAAAGTTAAAAGTGAGCGCGACGATAAGCAAGGTAACTTCCATTCACAGTGGCTGTTTGGCAAAGATGTCACCTACACCAAGCTTGCCAGTATGCTGTCCAGAAAAGCCCGTATTAAAATCACCAATATTACGGACAGCTATAGCTTTGAGCAGTATAAAGCTGACAATAAGCAATTCGTGCCGCTCTATACGCTAGACAAAGAAGGCAAGCTGCACGTCATCACGGACAAATTCGAAGGATCAGTACCGCGCGATCGCAAGCTGATTTCTTTGGTCGTTGATGATGAGGTACAGCCAAAGCCAGTAGACGTCACGCCAAAGCAAGAGCAAGCACGCGCTGCTGCAGATGCCAGCTTTGAAGCCAACTCTAAAGCGCCTGAAAAGCGTAAAGAAAAAGAGATGGTGGAAGAGATCGCTGATACGCCAGAACAAGAGCTAGCCGTCGCGACTGATAAAGACAGTGACAAGAGTGCCTCTAACAGCACTAATAATGCCAGTATCAAAGCGGCGGCGGCAAAGAGTGATGCTGTAAAGGAAACCACAAAGGCTGAAACCAATGAAAATCAGGACATAGAAGCTAAAGAGTCTTTTAACAGCCCCTCTAATAAAGGCGTGATGTCTGATAATTCAACGGCAACATCCAAGACTGCTAAGCCGACTACTAGCAATAGTGGTACAAACGGTAATGGTAATGCGCCGAAGATGAAAAGTGGTGCGCTCGACCCTAATCGCCTACCTGACTCAGATCATGACAATACCAATAGTGATGTGAAGATAAAGGATGCGGCAAAAAAGGCTGCGGATAAACCATAACGCTATTGTCTGAAAAGCTAACGAGCAAATAAAAAGCCCTCATAATGATTATGAGGGCTTTTTTATAGGGCGCTATTTGACGATGTTTGGCAAGATTTAGACATTTTTAGCCCATTTAGATGACTATCGAATAAATTGAAGACACGCTCTAGCTAAGATGAAATCGTGTCGCAACCGTTTGCCATACTCGCACACTTACTTCGTCAGCACTGCCTGAGGCGTCGATACGCTGGATACGCTCAGGCTGCTCGCCAGCAAGGACACTGAAACCTTTATGCACCCGAGTAAAAAACGCCGCCGCCTGCTGCTCAAAACGATCGGCAGCGCTACGTTTACCCGCCCGCGCCATGCCTTCTAATACTGGCAAATCCAACCATAGAGTCAGCTCGGGCAACTGGGTAACAAACTGACCGATAAGGCTGTCAATTTTGGCTCGTACCTCCTCATCACCATGCGCACGTCCAAAGCCCTGATAGGCAATGGTAGAGTCGGTAAATCGATCGCATATCACCCATTTACCACGCTGTAATGCGGGCAAAATTACTTGTTGCAGATGGTCACAGCGCGCCGCAAACATCAGTAGCAGCTCAGTATTATCATTAATTTTGGTATCAGGGTCTAGCAAAATAGCGCGCAACTGCTCTGCAAACGGGCTACCACCCGGCTCACGGGTACGCAGATAGTCGATACCATGCGCCTCTAGTCGCGCACATAACTGCTCGATAGCGGTGGTCTTGCCAACGCCTTCGGTACCTTCAAAGCTAATAAAGCGCCCTTGCATGGGCGCGGTATCTGTAATCTCAGGCGTGGCTTGAGCTGGGCTGCTGTATGCTAAGTTGGCTGCTATAGATGCTGACATACTATGACCTTATGTCATTGATGAGAATGGGCGTGGCTCTTCGGTACATACTGGCTTATGACGGCGGCGTTTGCGAGCGCTTTTCACGCATCACGCTCAGGTATTCTTTTACCGCCTGATTGTGCTCAGCCAAGCTATTGGTGAATTTGTGCCCACCGTTGCCTGTCGCCACAAAATACAACGCATCACTATCCGCCGGATGTAAGGTTGCTTCGATAGAAGCCGCAGAAGGCAAGGCTATCGGTGTGGGCGGCAAACCATCAATTTGATAGGTGTTATACGAGGTCTTTTCGTCGATGTCTTTACGGCGAATATTGCCATCATAGCGGCTGCCCATACCATAGATAATGGTCGGATCGGTCTGCATGCGCATGCCTTTATCCAAGCGGTTTTTAAAAACCGCAGAGACTAAAGGACGCTCTTCTGCCACACTGGTTTCTTTTTCGATAATAGAGGCCATAACCAGCGCTTCATAAGGACTCTTATAAGGCAGGTCAGGCGCACGATTTTCCCATGCTTTGGTCAATGCCTGCTGCTGACGCTTGTACAAATCTGTCAATACCTGCTTGTCGCTGGTGCCCTCGCCGTAATAATAAGTATCAGGCGCAAACCAACCCTCAAGATTATGATTGACGATAGGGTCGTTACTATTGGTCACGCTGTCTGGCAATATACCTGCCAAATCTAAAGCCTGCGCGATACTAGCATTGCTAGCATTAGCGCCATTCACTGTCAGCACTTCTTTTTTGATAGTGTTATTATCACGTAGCGTTTGATATAGATCTTTAGACGTTTTGCCTTCGATAATTTGCACTTTTACCATCGCTGCTTTAGCCCCTTGCGCGAGCACTTGCAGCGCCTCAGCGATGGTTGGGTTCTCTGGTAATTGATAAATACCGGCATGTAATGGCGCGTCCACTTGCGACTTGATATAGAGCTTGGCAATGCTGGCAGAAAAAAGTGGAATCTGCTGTTGCCACTGCGGCAATAAGCCGTAATAGGTCTGACCTGACTCAATCGTCACCATTTGCTGCGGCTGCTCAATCCGTCCAAACAACGTCTGATAGACCATCACTAAGAAAAACGCGGCAATCAGCCCAAGCACGAGCAAGACTTGATAACCGCGCTGCATAAAGAACGACTGATTGTCTGCTTTATATTTACGCGGTTTACTGTTGCCGCTGATGAGCGAGACATCTGTTGCCGGTACGTCCTCTACTGCCGCCTCGTCGACGACTGGTCTAGCATCTGATGGCGTGCTAGCAACACGCTCGTCAACAGTTCCCGCTTGCTTATTGGATGGGGTATCATTAGGACGTTCAGGAGGCGTTTCAGGTGTGGGCGTGCTCATGGCAACTCGCGAGGCAGAAGTTTGCTAGAATTTAGCACTGAACCGTGCGCTTTTCAATGGTATTTGCTTAGCTTATGAATTATCTTGCTATTGATAGCAGTTTATATGGCTTAATACTTAGGCGTTTTTTTCAGTATTCTCAGCTTATCTATTAATAATGAAAATATCTTATGAACCTACATTTTAACCAAAGTCTTGCTAAAAACTATCACTCTGAACCTCAAAAAGTTCGTGTACTCAGTGAAGCATGGGTAAAAGAAAATAGTTACTGCACCAATTGTAGCGCCCAGTCGCTAGCTGAGTTTGCTAATAACAAACCTGTTGCTGATTTTTATTGCGAAAATTGTAATGAGCAATATGAGTTAAAAAGTAAAAAAGCCAAGTTAAGCAATGTTGTCAATGATGGTGCTTATAAGACGATGATTGAGCGTATCAATAGTAAGAACAATCCCAGCTTCTTCTTTTTAACCTACTCAAAAGAATACACCGTCAATAACTTTCTGATTATTCCCAAGCATTTCTTTACACCCGATATTATTGTTAAGCGTAAACCCTTATCAGTGACGGCAAAACGAGCAGGTTGGGTTGGTTGCAATATTGACTTACGCCAAGTACCCGAATCGGGCAAAGTATTTTTGGTCAAAGACCAACAAGCTATACCGCGTGAAAATGTCACTCAACAGTTCCAAAAGACTTTATTTCTACGCAAGCAATCTATGGCTTCACGTGGTTGGACACTCGATGTCTGGCAATGTATCGACCGACTCGATGACAGTTTTTCTCTCAATCAAGTTTATGCTTTTGCTGATGAGCTGCGGCTCAAACATCCTGAAAACAACCATATCAAAGATAAAATTCGTCAGCAATTACAAGTGTTGCGCGATAAAGGCATTGTTGAATTTATCGGTCATGGGCATTATCGAAAATTATATTAAACGCTTTTATTATCCCAAAGGGGTAAATCTGCGCTTGCCGCTAATTTTCCATAGAATTTGTGCGGAGGATAATCCATTTCCAACTCATCATTTACTTTAAAAAAACTTCTTACATTGCCTTCAAGACACATATAAGTTCTGTTTTTTACATGTTTATTCTATCCTATTAATAGTCCTAGTGGTGTACGAGCAGCTTTGGTAAAAGCCTGTCTTTTGACCATAAGCGCACACATCACAGTGTCATCATGAGGTAGCTTATCCAAGCCTTGCTCTATGACTTCTTGACGTGTATGCGCGTACTTAAACTCACCACCAAATGCTGTATATTTTTTATCTTTCTTAGAATAGATAATACTGAATGCTATCTTCGAATAACCAGCTAAGTGGACGATTTCATCAGGATGTTTTTTTGCTTTATGACATACCTCATTAAATAGCATTAAGCGGCGGATTTGTAGCGGAATTCTTTTTTCTTCATAGGTAGTACGCATTTATTATCTCCTGTTAAATAACCTTTAATCAGATACGATTTATTTCTAAGTCCCTTAAATTATATTAAACGTTTCTCATTAAAGCGCTCAGGCCTCGGTTGTCCTTTATTATCACGGTAGACGTCTGCGATTAACTCGTCTCTATCGTCCCATAAAGGTAAACGTGCCGTTGCAACTAAACGGTCATGAAACTTATGCGGTGGGTAGTCTGAATCAATTTCATCATTAATCCGAAAAAACACTTCTTCACGATAATCGACGTAAGCGTGCATTCTATTTTTAACGTAGTTATTCCAATACCAGACCAGCTGGATAGCTGTGCAAGCAGGTTTAGTAAACTGCTTTAAATTGACTGTCAGTGCACGCGTGACTGGTTCGTCGTTAGGAAAAACTCTAATACGTTGCTCGATAACTTCTTCTTTTGTTTCTGCGTACTCAAACACGCCGCCAAACGCGATAAACTTTTTAAAGTCTTTCAAATACATAACACCGAGCGATAACTCAGTGAATCTCGATAAGTGAATAATTTCATCAGGTTGTTTTTTTGCTAATTTGCAAATCTCATCAAAAATTAATAATCGACGGATTTGTAAGGGGATTCGTTTATCTTCGTAGACGTATTCCATTGATTTCTCTCCTTATCAAATCACTATCATTGATCGATTTTCCTTATCGCACAAGGCTACGTAACAAAAGACGATCACTTCTTTTTAAGCGCTTTTGCTAACCTAGGCTATATGAATAATAAAGAAATTTTGATAAAGATATATTGGGAATAGCGATGATGAAAACAGATAAGAAATTGAATAGAGTTTTTCAGATAGAAATTGTGGAAACACTCAGCAATATCGTAGAAGTTGATGCAGAGAACGAGCAAGAAGCACTATTAAGAGCGCAAGATATGTATCGTAATGAAGAGGTTGTTTTATATCCCGATGATTTTATTGACACCAAATTTAATATTTTTGCGCGAGAATAAATAGCTTTATTTAGCCGATATTTTTTGACTTTTAAAACCCACCACTTCACCCGACAATAACGTCAGACTGCTCATCGGCATAATACCGCGTAACGCATTGCAAAAGAACAGTTGGCTTAACTGCGGCAAATCTTCATCTGATAACGATCTGATAATGACTGGCTGTTCTGTGCTGGATAGCCCATCGATGAGCGCTTGCCGCATCACGCCAGCGACGCCCGATTGTGCCATCGACGGCGTGTACCATTGACCAGTGCTCAGATAGTTGCCGTTGTTTTGAGGATGTGAAGGATTGGACGATTTTGCGAATGGCGATTCTGATAATTGATAGAACACATTACTCATCGTTCCTTCAACCCACTGCCCGCTCATATCACGCAGCAGACCTTCGCCAATATTTGGCTCTGTATTGGCTGGTAAATGCTTGGTTTGTAATGAATGGGACGTCAATTCTTGGGCTTTGATGCGTTGCAGCTCGGCGCTTGCCAGCACAGTATCGAGGCGATTTAAGCTTTTGAGTCCGGCCAGCGGTGGCGGTAAGCAAGCAATTTGAGAAGACAAACAAATGGCAGAAGCCACTGGTTGCACAGGCACTAAGCACCCATCAGGTAAAGACATCTGCTCAGCAGTGGCGAGAGGCATGGCGGAAGACTTGAGCCAGATCTCACACGCACTGCCGGACGTGCTTGGCGTATAACCATAACCAAGGACATCTTGCACCGCGCGGGTGACGATAAGCTTAAGCATGCCTTGCTGCAAGTGCTTGGCCTGTCTATGCAAGGTAGCTAACAGTGCTCGGCTATCGATATCGAGATGCAAGGCACTGGCATGAGAGTCCAGACGCTGCTGATGATAGCTCGACCACAGTATCCGTCCATCGATGACGCCCATAGTGGTAAAAAAGCCATCACCGTATGCCAGTCCGCGATTGTCTAAAGGCAGTGTGGTTACGACTGTTAATGCTGTCTCTGCTTCGTCATCGCTAGCCGCGCTTAAAGGTTGCAGACGTAGCCAGCTGTTGGACGGCGGCATAATGGCGGCCACCGTTTAGCTATTGTCTGTTTGCGCATCGGCTTTATTCAGCACCAGCATACAGCTGTAAAACTCACATTTCGCCAGCTCTATTTTTTGTCCACCGACGGTTTTATTCTTAATAATTTGACCGCCCAGCATATCAGCGATTAATTTTCCGCCCTCATCACCCATCAGCTGACGCGCTAGCATATAGGATTTTTTGGCATGGTTTTGACTCAGCTCTTTTTCTTTTTTTGAGTCGGTTGGATTGGCATAATACCAGCCAAGCTCCAGATATTTTTCGGAGTCGATAAGGTCTAAATAAGGCGCATCGGTATCCATAAAGCGATACTTAGAGGCCGAATTACTGGCGTAGTCTAGGCTGTTTTCGTCCGTGCTGACCACTTTACCAAAGGTCGACTTGATATCATCCAACGCATCAACCGTAAGCGGGTCTACTGGGGCAGCGCTCCACGACGCAACCTCATATTTTACTGGTATGCCTTGCTGAGCAGTGGCACCATCTAAGTCGGCGGTTTTGGTCGGAGTGGTTTGCGTAGAGGTATTCGCAGCGCTCTGCTCGCTAGTGCTTGCCGCACTGGCCTCTGGATTTTGGGCGTCTTCTTTGGTGCTATCACAGCCACTCAACGTCACGCCAACTGCCATTATCATACTGACCATCAAGGTCTGTAGGTTATTATTCAACATGGACAATTTACTCACACTTTTAGATTGGTCTCAAAATAGTATTAACGAGCTGGCAGATGTGCCACTGATAATGAAGAATGTTGTTATTAAAAAGCTTGGTTGTAACCTAGCAGTTCCTGGCGTCTATTGATATCGATTTTTATGCTCACTAGTTTACCCAACTGCTGAACGCTTGACTACCCTTTAGGTTACGGATACCGCTCCCAGACAGTACAGATTTGTTAAAGACCTCACGTCTTAAAACGCTGTGTTTAATCGTGTATTTATTCCTTAACCGCTCCATTTGTCAAACATAACGTTATCCCTTATGATGAGTGGGTTTGAATGCTTACCAATCTGACCACTCCATGCCCTTACTGCCAGCGGACTATTTATGACCCAGCACTTTATCGTTATTGGCAATCCGATTGCCCACAGCAAATCCCCTGCAATCCATACCCAGTTCGCCGCGCAGGCAGGGATTGAAATTAGCTATCAGCGCCAGTATTGTCCCGATGAGGCAGCCAGTTTTATGGCGGTTATTGAGGCGTTTTTTCATGGTGGCGGTGTGGGTGCTAACGTGACGGTTCCTTTTAAACAAGTCGCTTATGCGTGCTGTCAGGCACGTGGTGGCTTATCAGAGCACGCCAAAGTCGCTGGTGCGGTCAATACGATTCTGCTCAATAAAGCGCTATTAAAAAGCGGCGCGCCAATAGCAGAGGCACTATACGGCGACAATACTGATGGGCAAGGATTGGTCAATCATATCAGTAGCTTGGGTTGGCCGCTAGAGGGTGCACGCGTTGCCCTCATTGGCGCGGGCGGTGCGGCACGCGGGGTGATACTACCCCTGATTCAAGCAGGTATCGGAACCCTGACAATTGCCAATCGCACAGTGAGCAAAGCCTGTGACTTAGTCAGCGAGCTTAGCGCCGCCAGTACCTCTATTAGTCAGCAGCAGATTACCGCTTGTACCACTAGCGAGCTGCGCGGACAGTTCGATATTATTATTAATGCCACATCGATTGGTCTATCAGGTGAGACTTTGCCACTGAGCGACACCCTACACGGTCACTATGCTTACGACATGATGTACGGTCGCACGCTACCGTTCTTGGAGCATTTCGCGGCACGTGGTGCGCAAATATCAGACGGCTACGGCATGCTTATCGGTCAAGCCGCCTTAAGTTTTGAGCGTTGGACGGGTCACAGTATCGATGTAGTGCAAGCCACTAAAGCCCTCAACGTCAAATGACTTACACGACCATTTAGTGGCTTGTGTGTGAACAGCAGAATTATAAGGCTCTCTCATATGCTTTGAATTTATGGTGTTGATTTAGTGTTTCGTTGTTTGACTAAAACGCGCCAGCATCCAGTTTTCTATCTGGCGTAACGGTACGCGCAAACGGTTTGAATGAATCGCCAGACCACCGCTAAGACCGACGACGCAGCCAATCGTGGTATCAAGCATGCGCACACGAATGACTTCCTCAGCCACGGGCTGCAACAGCGACATGCTGCCATATTCAGCGATAAATATGGTTAATGGGGTGATAAATACCACCGCCAAGCCATAATGACGATCAACCAACGCCTCGATACAGAGCATCATGAGCAGCACTGCTATCGCAACGCCCCATATCGACAGCCCCCACGATAGCATCCAACCTGCCACTGCCATTCCGACCAACGTACCGAGCAAGCGATGCACTTGTTTGATCCACATCGTGCGTAGCTGCATACCTTGAATGATGATAAAGCAGCTCATGGCCGCCCAATAGGGATATGGCATCTTTAGCAATACTGCGATTGCCAACGCCAAGCTCACAAAGCTGGTCACAATAAGGCTGTCGCTAATCATGTCCGGCTCATAGGTATAAAGCGGCGCAGGCACTATAGGACGCGTGGCTAACAAAAACAGACTATAAAGCAGCGCGAGCAACATCGAGATGCCACTACCCAACATCACCAGCCCTGTCGCTGACAATACTTGCGCTAATGGCACAGGTATGAATAAGGCGATTGCTCCCGCCATCATGACAAACAACCCTGCTGGTGGTGGCTGCTGATAATAGCGACCCAACATGACAATAGTAAAGGCAAGTAGCGCAAATACAGGCAGGCGCAGCACAGGTATCTGCTGAGCGATCAGTCCAAGCGCAAAGCTCATCACTATGGCAAAGCCCCACGCCATAATCGTCACCAGACGATACGGTAGCGTGCCTGACAATGGCAAATTAAGGATAATCATCGCCCCCAACGAGGCCTTGATACCTGAGGATAAGGCGTCAAAATAAGCACCAACGAATACGGGAAAGCTAATCGCAATAGCGGCGATAATCGGCATATGCCACGGTCTTTTACTGCGGTTAACCGTTAACAGATGCGTCAGCTCACCTGAAATTAAAGACTTAATATAGGCAAATAGGGTTGTCAACCAAGATACCAGACCTGCCTTGCGCTTTGGTGCGCTCATAACTCGCTTTCCTTATTCTGTCGATAGTCGATCGATATTTCTTAAATGGTTTTTGAGATTTCTTGGATTAATGGCGCGGTACTTATTTGCTATTAATTTACATGCGGTTTATATAAAAATTATTCATGACGCACAAGTACTGCCAATTTAAATACCGCCTTATTAACTTATAACTTAATTTGATGTATAATTTTACGAATTATGAATATTAGTTATACGTTATATATTTGTGGCTGTAGAAGTCTTATACTCGTATCACCGTCATAGTAGTTGACTTTTATTAAGTAACGCTTGACCATACCTATAGCGGACAAGAATTTATTCATAAGTCCCATCGATCCTCCATAAGATCATTCATTTGCCACAAAAAATAAGCAAACATTCACTTGAATACACTTAGGTTTGAATCCTAGTGCTATGACAGTGAACCAACCAAAGAGACCAACTATGTTAACTTACAAAGCACCTTTACGTGATATCAAGTTTTTAATAAATGATGTTTTCGACTTTCAGACGCATTACAAAGATTTAGACAACGGCGCAAATGCTGATCCTGAAACGGTCGATATGATTTTGCAAAGCTTTGCTGACTTCTCTGAAAATGTCTTAGCCCCTTTGTACCAGCCAGCAGATGCAGAAGGCTGTCATTTTGAAGAGGGTGTTGTCACTACCCCTAAAGGCTTTAAAGAAGCTTACGATCAGTTTGTAGACGGCGGCTGGCAAGGTATTTCGTACCCTGAAGAGTACGGCGGTATGAACTTGCCTATGTCAATCAACCTCATTAAGTCTGAAATGATGGGTACGGCGAACTGGCCGTGGGCAATGTATCCTGGCCTATCGACAGGTTGTATCAATACCATCATGCAATACGGTACTGATGAGCAAAAAGAAACGTACCTGCATAAATTGGTTGAAGGCACGTGGGCAGGTACGATGTGCTTGACTGAGCCGCAGTGTGGTACCGATTTAGGACAAGTAAAGTCAAAAGCGATTCCACAAGAAGACGGCAGCTACAAGCTTAGCGGTACTAAGATTTTCATCTCAAGTGGTGAGCACGACTTGACTGACAATATCGTCCATATCGTCTTAGCACGCCTACCAGATGCGCCAGAAGGCACTCGTGGTATCTCATTATTTATCGTACCAAAATTCTTGCCAAATGCCGATGGCGAAGCAGGCGAGCGCAATGGCGTTACTTGTGGCTCTATCGAGCACAAAATGGGTATCAGCTCATCAGCGACTTGTGTACTGAACTTCGACGGCGCGTTAGGTTATCTCATCGGTGAGCCGAACAAAGGCCTAAAAGCCATGTTCACCTTTATGAACACCGCCCGTATCGGTACTGGTATCCAAGGTTTGGCACACACTGAGCTGTCTTTCCAAAACGCCCTACCGTATGCGAAAGATCGTCGTTCAATGCGTACGTTGTCAGGGACCAAAGATCCTGAAAAAGTAGCCGATGCTATCATTCATCACGCTGACGTTCGTCGTATGCTATTGACGCAAAAAGCCTTTGCTGAAGGCGGTCGCTCAATGATTTATCACTCAGCGCGTTATGCCGACAAAATGTCGCAAGGCGTTGCCAACGGTGATGATGCTGAGTTTGAAAAGTGGGATGACAAATTAGGCTTCTATACGCCTATCCTAAAAGGCTTTTTAACCGAGCTAGGTATCGAAGCGGCCAAGCATGGTCAGCAGATATATGGCGGTCACGGCTATATCAAAGAATGGGGCATGGAGCTGATCGCTCGTGATGCACGTATTGCCACTATGTACGAAGGTACCACTGGCGTACAGGCACTTGATTTGTTAGGTCGTAAGGTTATCTTGCAGTCTAAAGGTAAAATCATCCGTGATTACACCTCAAGCATCATGAAATGGTGTGGCGAGTACGCACTTGATAAAGACATGCGTAAATTCGTTTGGGCATTGACCAAGCTTTGTGCTGAGTGGAACACCCTAACCGTACGCTTGATGCTAATGGCACGTAAAGACCGTGAAATCATCTCAGCCGCATCAGAAGATTTCTTGATGTACTCAGGCTATGTCATGATGGGTTACCACTGGGCGCGTATGGCGGCTGTCGCTTATGACAAGCTAAAAAATGGCGGCACTGAGTCACCAGAATTCTACAAAGCTAAAATCCAAACGGCTGAGTTCTATTTTGATAAGATTCTACCACGTACCTCAGGCCACGCCGAAGGTATGGTGGCACCAAGCGAAAGCATGACTGCCATGAAAATCGAAAACTTTGCTTTCTTAGACTAAAATCATGACTAAGACTGTACGAGTTACTTGATTATTAATAAAAAAAGCGCCTATTTATTAGGCGCTTTTTTATGCTTAACTAGGGGGTGTCCTCACTTCAAACGCTTGTATCTAAATGGGCTAAAAATGGCTATGGTATTGCTGATATCAATTTTTTGTCGCCTCTGTCTGCGCAGGCACAGCAAGCAAGAAAAATGGATATCAGCAGTGCGTGAGGTGCCGATATTACTTTTCACTGACTATAGTAGATAAATAACAAAGTCAGTTAGGAGGTACGATGTTTTTGGTTAAAAATAAAACTACTTTAACAACCGCGCAAGTGCTAAAAACGCTGTTGCTTAGTGCCACATTAATAGGCGTTAGCGCACACAGTGCGTTGGCTAAAAATAGTGACACCCCGATTCGTTTTGCCAAAGGCGCGCTTAGTAGTACAGTGACGGGACAGCTTAAGCCTAATGAAAACGAGCGCTGGTATCGCTTTGATGCCAGCAGCAGGCAATATGCCATTATTAATATTGCGCCCCTTACCGGCACCCCAGAGACTGCCAATGTCGGCGTACTGCATATGCCGAATGGCACACAAGATGGCACCAAAGGCGGTATCATTTATCAAGGCTGCTTGCCTGCCACTGGCAAGTATCGATTGCGCATTGCTCGTAATCTGATGGCCACTCAAGGTCGCACCGCAGGTTATAGCGTTGAAGTGATTGTCTTACCTAAGTATGCTAGCGAGTCACTGTGCGAGTATTTGTAAGTATTCAATACGCCCTAGTCACCTAGCATTTTCTTATGATAAATCGCGCTGATTTCTTCCACCTCAACACAGATTTGTATGCCTACGCGCTCTGATTGCTCGGTATCTAACACCTCTTCTATGGTAGCCGTTAATAGCTCAGCAAGCTGATGGCGTATGACCTCATCACGACCGGTCATGATTTTTAGATGCGCATAAACAAAGCCATATGCCTGTTCGTCGTCTTCAACACCCACCAAAAATGTCTCAATAGGTATGATGCGTGCTTTGATATCCGTCGGCTTGCCAAAATGTCCACTATCCCAAAGCGCTTTGTTCAAAGACTTAAGCAAGGATTCTGCATGAGGGATACTGACATTGGGCGTGACTTGAATGGTTAAATGTGGCATGAGACTATCCTTAGAATATAATTACCTTAAAAATATAAGCACCTTAAAAATATAAATATCTTAAAAAAATAAGTACATTAAAAAGCATGGAAAACGGATAAAAAATGAGTGTGCTTGGTCAGCACGAACCTAACCATTATTCATCAGTGATGGCGGCAAAACGTGCGTCAAGGGTGGCGGCCAATTGTATCGGTGGCAGTTCAATCTCTAAGCCGCGACGCCCCGCACTCACATAAATGGTTGGCTGCTGCTCAGCTGAACTGTCTATAATAGTCGCTAAGCGCTTCTTTTGTCCCAACGGACTGACCCCGCCCAGTACGTAACCTGTGCTACGTTCGACTTGCTTAGGGTCTGCCATCTGTACTTTTTTGCATATCAGCATTTTATTAGCAGACAGCGCTTTGGCCATTTTTTTGAAATTTAAAGTTCTATCAACGGGCAAGATAGCCACAGCTAGCGAGCCATGGTCAGTCGACACCACCAAGGTTTTGAATACTTGTTTTACCTCCACGCCCAGCTTTTCGGCAGCTTCTAAGCCATAAGATGCGGCACTACTGTCGTGAGTATATTCGTGCAGCTGATAATCAAGGCCGCGCTGTTTGGCAAGTTGGATAGCAGGAGTCATAGGCGTTGAACTTTTGGTTGTTTGAAGGAGATTTGTTTAACAGCAGTGAGTGCGTGTACAGACTGGTCTGAATATTCATTCATGCTCGCTGACGCTATTATATTATTACGCTAAAGCCTTTAGACTTCAAATAATTGAGCCTTTTAAGCGGCATTTCACTCACAAAATAATTACCGATTCGTATTAATATTAGCAGTATATACAGACATAATATATCGCTTTGATGGCTTTTATGGCATCATAAGAGTAATACATTTCACTAATTTTGATACCCATTATGATACCCAGTTTCTTAAAGAATAAGTTCCTAAAAAAACGGATTTTTAAAGCGCCAGTCACGGCCGATAGCCAGTCAGCGACAGACAACGATGCAATAACTGACGGCGAGCCAGTCGTTACCAAGCCTTACTCGAATGCGCCCATCAATCAGCTCTATCGTAAGGTATCGGGTCAGCTACTCGATGTCGCCGTTAAGCCGAAGCTGTTGGGCGAATTGCCGGAGTTTGATACGGATGATCAGACGCTCAGATTTTATGTGCTGCAAGATTATTCGCGCTCCAACAGTATTTTGATCGACTTGCAGACGCAAGAGCACAACCTACCACCAGCATTGGTCGGGGTGAATGATGTCGCCCATAACATTAAAGAAAACGCGGCCATTATATTTTTGCACCATCCACATTCTAAAGACAGCCAGCTGTCGCCACGACTATCACGCTTGGTGTCTGCCGTTTTACAGCATCCAGAGTTAAAGGTTCGTTTAGTGCCCGTCTCTATCCTGTGGGGACGCGCACCCGAAAAAGAAGACTCCCTCTTTAAGCTATTGACCGCTGATAACTGGGAAGACCCTAGCATCACCAAGCAGTTATTTAATATCGGAGTGATGGGACGCGATACCTTTGTCCAGTTCCACCCACCGCAAGACTTGCGCACCCTTATCAATGACAATCTCCAAGGTCATGGAGAAGGCCCCGCTGTCTTTGATTCTACTGCCACTGATTCAACTGATTCGAGCCATTCAACTGCTGATAGCACAAATGAGACCACTACCGTAGCGAATTATGCGTTAGTCGCGGCTGCCGATGGCAATCGTGAGTTGGTGCGCATGCTACAACAACAGCTTAATATTTACCTAGATAAACAGCGGGCCAGTATGCTTGGTCCTGATTTATCAGACAGGCGCAACTTGGTGGATAAGCTGATATATTCACCAGCGATTAAGCATGCGATAGAAGCTGAGGCCACAGCGTCAGGCACCAATGTTCGTGATGCCCGTATCCTTGCCAAGGGCTATGCAAACGAGATGGTCAATGACTACTCGCACTCTATCATACGCGGTTTTTATAAATTTTTGACATGGCTATGGACGCAGCTCTATGACGGTGTAGAAGTCCATCACTTCGAGCGTGTACGCGAGCTTGCCACCGACTACGAGCTGGTATATGTCCCTTGTCATCGTAGTCATGTCGATTACCTTCTACTGTCTTATGTCATTTATAAACGTGGCCTGAGCATTCCTTATGTTGCAGCAGGTGATAACTTAGATGTGCCCATCTTAGGCCCACTATTGCGCGGCGCGGTGGCGTTTTATATTCGTCGAAGCTTCCGTGGTAATGCGCTTTATACCGCCGTACTCCGTGAGTATATGCATACGCTTATTACCCGTAATACCCCAATTGAATACTTCATCGAAGGCGGGCGCTCACGCTCAGGGCGTCTATTACCACCGAAGATGGGT
Organism: Psychrobacter okhotskensis; assembly: GCF_013248965.1. GTDB lineage: Bacteria > Pseudomonadota > Gammaproteobacteria > Pseudomonadales > Moraxellaceae > Psychrobacter > Psychrobacter okhotskensis. The sequence goes on from NZ_JABRVQ010000009.1 coordinate 75,544, forward strand.
ATGCTGGCCATGACGGTACACAGTCAGTTACGCCAAACCAATAAGCCAGTAGTCTTCATCCCGACTTATATCGGTTATGAGCGCATCATGGAAGGCGGCACCTATGTTGGTGAGCTAAAAGGCAAGCCAAAAGAATCTGAGTCGTTAATAGGCTTACTCAAAGTTGGGCGTAAGATTGAGCGTATCTTTGGTAACGTGCATTTGAGCTTTGGCACACCGCTACACCTTAGCGACTTTATGCAAAAATTTGATGTACCCGCCAACAGCTTACCTAGTGATCGCACGGATACCCCACTCGATGAAAAAACCGGCGCGATGGTCGATAACATCGGCGTCAAAGTGATGCAGCATATCAATAAAGCCGCCGTCGTCACTCCGGTGTCACTATTGTCATTAGTCCTGCTATCAGCACCAAAAGCGGCGCTCGATGAAGAGATCTGCCGTGAGCAAATCGCCCTATATCAAGGTCTGGCTCAGCAGTTGCCCTACTCTGATGATACGGTGGTCACTGATATGTCACCACAGCAAATCATCGATTATGGGGTTAAGCTCAAGCTTATCGAGCGTATCCCGCATATTTTAGGGGATATCATTCAAGTCGCTGGCAAACAAGCCGCCCTGCTCAGCTACTTCCGTAATAACATTTTGCATGTCTTTATTCTGCTGTCATTCCTAGCCGCTTTGGTTGCCCGTAACGGTCGTATCGAACGCAGTCGTCTCAATAGCATTGCCGAGCAGTTATATCCGTTTTTACAAAGTGAGCTGTTTTTATACTACCCAGCGCATGGCCTAGCCGAAACGCTCAATAAAAAAGTGGATAACCTGCTCAGTCATGGACTGATCGTCGAGTTGGGCGATGGTGTGCTTAGCGTTCCTGAGTCTAATAGTAAATGCTATCAGCAGCTACAGGTACTCGCGACGCCTGTCGAACAAAGCCTTGAGCGTTACTTTATGACGCTTGCGCTTTTGGCTCAGCAAGGCTCGGGCAATTTGACCGAAAACGAAGTGGTTGATTTGTGTCATCTACTTGGGCAGCGCTTGTCCGTCTTATATGCTGATGATATTCCTGATTTCTTTGACCGCGCCTTATTCACCAGCTTTATTAGTGCCTTGACCCGTCTAGATTATTTGCAAAAAGATGATGAGACGGGTGTGTTGACTTTTGATCAGCGTATCAACGACATTGCCCATCATGCCAAATACGTGCTCAGCCCTGATATGATGCAAATATTACAGCAAGTGGCCAGCTTAGATGAAGAGGAAATCACTCATGCGATTACTGAGATTAGCAATAAAAAGCAGCGTAAATTTGGGCGCAAGCGTTAATTTATAGCCAGCTATCATCTATAGTCAGTGAAAAGTAGTATCGAACCATCACGCACTCTGCTGATATCCATTTTTCTTACTTGCTGTGCCTGCGCAGACAGAGGCGACAAAAAACTGATATCAGCAATAACGTTAATTATATTGAACAAAAAAAGACCTCTAATTCATTAGAGGTCTTTTTTATTGCTTATATGAACAAGTGAAGTGCAATTTCAATTTTCTAAATAGCTAGCTTTTCAGTAGCCTTGAAGCAACTATGCTAGGTAGAAATCTTTTTATACTTCATACGCTTAGGAGTGGCAGCATCACCCATGGTCTTTTTACGATAAGTCTCAAACTCAGAGTAGTTACCATCGAACCAAATTGGACCTTCTTCTTCGAACGCCAAAATATGGGTGGCGATACGGTCAAGGAACCAGCGATCATGCGAGACGACCATGACCGTGCCTGGGAATACTTGAATTGCATCCTCTAGCGCACGTAAGGTTTCGATATCCAAATCGTTTGATGGTTCATCAAGGAGCAAGACGTTTGCACCCTGTTTTAGTGTCTTAGCAAGCTGCAAGCGGTTACGCTCACCACCTGATAATTGACCAACGTGTTTTTGCTGGTCTGAGCCTTTAAAGTTAAAGCGACCGATATAAGCACGACTTGGTGTGGTGTAATCGCCAACCGTAATAATATCAAGACCGTCAGACACTTCTTCCCAAACGGTTTTACTGTCGTCTAAGTTGTCACGTACCTGACCAACATAAGCGACTTTGACACTTTCACCCAAATCAACGGTTCCAGTATCTGGCGTATCACGTTCAGTAATCATGTTAAATAGTGTGGTTTTACCCGCCCCATTTGGACCAATGATACCAACGATAGCACCTGCTGGGACGTTAAAACTTAGGTTTTCATAGAGCAAGCGATCGCCAAATGATTTAGAGATGTCATTAATCTCAATAACCTTGTTACCCAAACGTGGACCAGGTGGAATGTAAATCTCAGCCGTCTCGTTGCGCTGTTGGAACTCTGTTGAGTTCAACTCTTCAAAGCGTTGTACACGAGATTTAGACTTGGCTTGTTGGCCTTTTTGGTTTTTACGAATCCACTCAAGCTCTTTTTTCAGCGCTTTAGCAAAGGACTCTTCTTGCTTATTCTGCTGCTCTAGACGGGTATTCTTTTGCTCTAGCCACTCAGTATAGTTGCCTTCATACGGATAGCCATGGCCACGGTCAAGCTCCAAAATCCACTGCGCGACATTATCCAAGAAATAGCGATCATGGGTAATGGCAACGATAGTACCGCTGTAGTTCTGCAAGAACTGCTCAAGCCATGCGACAGATTCGGCGTCCAAATGGTTGGTCGGTTCGTCAAGTAACAGCATATCTGGGCGTGACAATAGTAAACGGCATAGTGCCACACGGCGTTTTTCACCACCAGACAGTTTGCTAACGTCAGCATCCCAAGGCGGTAGACGCAATGCATCAGCCGCTTTTTCAAGCTGGGTATTTAAGTTATGCGCATCCCATGCTTGGATGATGTCTTCCATCTTGCCTTGCTCTTCAGCAAGCTTATCAAAGTCTGCATCTGGTTCAGCGTATTCTGCATAAATCGCATCAAGGCGTGCCAGCGCATCTAAGGCTTCACGCATACCATCTTCGACATTACCACGGACATCTTTACTGTCATCAAGCTGTGGTTCCTGCGGCAGATAGCCAATCTTGGTGCCCGTTTGCGCGCGTGCTTCGCCGCTAAACTCTGTATCTACGCCCGCCATGATGCGTAGCAAGGTTGATTTACCAGACCCATTGATACCGAGTACACCGATTTTGGCACCAGGGAAAAAAGATAGGTTGATGTTCTTTAGGATTTCACGCTTAGGTGGAACAAGTTTTGACACGTTGTTCATCGTGTAAATATATTGAGCCATTAACACTCCGATAGACTGCATAGAAGAGGCCAACAAATCAGACTTAGCAATGATGCCAAGCATGCTGCGCCTCAAAATCAGGGTTACAAATTATAGGCCATTATCGCATTGTGGCGCATACCCTGCAAGCTGGTAGATGGCTTTAGCAGCTTTTAGCACGCTTTGGCATCGATTTCATATTTTTACGCCTATAAGCACAAGATTATTTGCTTAAATGCAGCCTATAATAGTCAGTATAAGCTCTAATTTGAACAATAATCATATTACCCTGATACGCTTCTGTTTTATAAACCTCACAAAAAGTTGCAGCAAATTTTTCGCAAAATTAATGAATAGCCGTTAAGATATTAGATATTCTTAATAAAATATTTTAATAATTGTAGAGTTTTTTTATCTGTTCTAATATGTATAAGCGCTGATAAAAGCGACGGCAAAAGCAGTTAAGTGAGCAGTCAAACGCACGACTTTACAATGATTGAAAAGCATATGATAAAAGGTATTCTATGACGACCGGCTACCGCCCTGAGATTATCCAACGTGCGTTCGTTGATTTTATTGGGTCGCGCCTGCATCCGTTTTGGTCGTTGACCACGCCCAAACTACGCCTTATCGCGCGACAGGTGATTAGCGAAGAATTGGTCGCCCTAAAATTTGAAGCCAATTGGGCCTTTAAACGTCTAGCATTTACTATCGATGATGGCTGGCACGGCGGGCAACATATTCATCTGACCGTGCCTATCGAAGGTATCAACCATCTGCGCAGCTACTCACTAGTGGGGATGTTTCCGCAGTCAGCAGATTTGCACGACGCTATCTTTGATAGTAACGCTGAAAATGCCGCCAATGACAATGACAATGACAATGACAATGACAGTGCCAGTAAGTATCTACGCGATACCGTTACCATTGCCATCAAACCGCAAGGATTGGTTTCAGACTATCTGACCAAACAAGCGCTACTTGGTACGGTATTTAATAGTAGCTTGCCAAGCGGTGATTTTACCTTGGCAGACACATCAGCAGAATTAGCCGAACAGAAAATCGAGCCATCATGCTCTAAGCAATCGCCATTATTATTTATCGCTGGTGGTAGCGGTATTACCCCGATGTTAGGATTGATTACCCAAGCATTAGCACAAAGCCGCACTGTCACTTTGTTATATTATCACCGTACGTCATTGGCAAAATCACCTTTCCAAGCTTACTGGCAACACTTAGCAACTGCCTATCCCTATTTTGCTTACTATATGGTGAATACCGCTGACCCAAATAACTACAGTAGCCAGCTAGCAGGCTCGCGACACTTAGACGTAGACACCTTATCACTGCTGCCGTTGTCACTAGCAGAGTCAACGATATTCGCCTGCGGCTCATCCTCGTTATTGGCAGGGCTCTACCGTGCTCTAGAGACGTTAAGCCTGCCTTCAGATAACCACACTCTAGCACCTAAGCGCTCGCTGCGAGATAACGTGATTGTCGAACGGTTTGGCACTGCATTGCCTGATTCTGATATGAGCCTTGGTACAAATGAGGAAACGGCTGATATAGCAGTGCAAACGGTCTATTTACGTGGACGACAGCAGCAGTTTAGTAGTGGCACCACTTTACTCTTGGGCGCGGAGCAAGCAGGTATCAGACTGAGCTATGGTTGTAGACAAGGAATCTGTCAACTGTGTCGCTGCCAAAAAATCAGCGGTGTCGTCAAAAATATCCAAACGGGCAAGCTAAGCAGTCATGGTGTTGAATCTATTCAGACCTGTATCAATATCCCGATGACAGACGTCATTTTGGATGTATAAAGCAGGCTTCTTTTATTAGATAGCTATTAGGTGTTGGTACGCCTCCACTCACGGTTTATAGTGTAGAAAAAACCTTGCAAACTCAAAATTAAATACGATTTTCTTGTTATTATTACTGATTAATTAGGGCGTGTTCTCATTTTGAAAATGGCGATAAAAATGAGATAAAGTGCAGGTAAATAAGGAAAGTAGCGCAGATAATATCGAGATATTGACTAGCTATTTGACGCAGTTTGGCAAGATTTAGCCATTTTTAGACCATTTAGGCAGGTTCGTTCAGATTGAGGACATGCCCTAAGTAAACTAAATAAAATACAGCAACTTGTACCAGATTTAGATAGCTTAACGCTTTAGCATATTATATGCTAAAGCCCACTTGAATCATAAAACCGGCGCTGTCGTCTGACACCCTAAGCAGTCTCGGTTAAGGACTATTTATGCGCTTATTACCGCCTATGTTCACCGCCCAGTCTGCCGTGCCTACATTTGCTGGTTTAACGAATCTATCGCCAAAACAAGGTTTATATCCAACCCTGAGCGGCGCACAATTACCAACAGCGCGTACAGAAGCCTTGGCTGCTGAGCTAAACACGCTGTATCAGAGCGTGATGGACTCACTGGGCGCTGATGACGCTCGCTATATTCAGCGCGTTTATAGCACCGTCGTCTATAGTGAAATACTGGCCCGTGGTCTACTCGCTGTGTCAGGTCGACTGTCATCACGACAAAGTAGAGTAGTCACTTGGTTACTGGGCACTTCCCTATTAAGTTTTAGCAAAATTTTAAATAATATGGAGCTTGGTCATAATGTCATGCATGGTCAATATGACTGGATGCAGCATCCGCATCTGAATAGTAAGCAGTTTGATTGGGACATCGTTTGTCCAGCGCCGCTCTGGCAGCATTCGCATAACTACCTGCATCATACTTATACGAATATTGTTGGGCGCGATCACGACGTTGGTTATCATTTGATTCGGGTAACTGATGAACAGCCTTGGACGCCAAGCGACCGTTATAATTTACTGAAGACCATGATATTGGCATTGGGATTTGAGTGGGCGGTGGCTTTTCATGACATCCAAATCAGCGTTGACGAATATGCAGAGTCGCCACAGCTAACAGAGATCATGCAGCCAAAGTCTCATGCGTTACTGAGTAAAATCGCCCGGCAAGTGGGCAAAGATCATCTTGTTTTTCCGACGCTGGCTGGCTTAGCTTTCGGTCGCCGTAGTGCGATGACGACGCTGAGTGGTAACCTTACAGCCAATGTCGCTCGCAATATTTGGACGTGGGCAGTAATATTTTGTGGTCACTTTACCGAACAGGCGCATATCTATACCCATCTGGCTGATAATGAAAGCAAAGGCGACTGGTATGTGCGCCAAATCCTTGGCTCTAGTAACATTCAAGGCAGCAAATGGTTTCACCTTTTAACGGGTAACTTGTCACATCAGATCGAGCATCATATCTTCCCTGATATGCCTGCTCGCCATTACGCGCGTATCGCGCCCCAAGTACAGGCAATATGCCAAAAGTATGGCTTGTCTTATAACACGGGTCGGTTTGGTCGCCAATTCAAACAAGTACTGGGTCGTATCAAGCATTTTAGCAAACCAAGTGCAGAAGAGTGGCAGGCACATTTGCAAGCGCAATCTAACGTGCCAGCGCATACAAGTAATGTTACAACGCCAAAAGATGAACCACTTATGCGCGGCTTAAGCAAATATCTGCCACCTGTCGTGCAACAAGCCTTATTTTATTCCAAGTAAATGTTATAAAAATTATGGTAAAAACTTTGTCTGTAGCGCTCATATAATATTAACGGTAACATTTTACCTATCTGTGTTTACCATAAGCAGTCGTACATGACTGGTGTAACAACGGATAATGTCCCATAATATAAAAACGACAAATTAGCCTTTTAGAAAAATCATAATAATGGAGTGATATATGAACGATAATACTGAAAAAAAACCATTAGATATTGTCCATGATGACCAAGCTAAACGTTTTGAGACCTCAATTGATGGTCATACTGGCTATCTCAGCTATCAGGAACACGATGATAAACTAATCTACGACCATACTATCGTACCGCAAGAATTGGGCGGGCGCGGTGTTGGTTCTGGTCTGGTCAAACATGCCTTGAACTATGCACGCGAACAGGGTAAAAAAGTCGTACCACAATGCTCATTTGTTGCCTCTTATATAAGCAAGCATCCCGAGTATCAAGATTTGGTATAACTGGCTCCTCTTATAGTCCGTTCAATTCAAAAATAAGACAGCGGAACTGAGACACATTTTTTGCAGCCTCTGTCAGCGTAGACACAGCAAGCAAGGAAAATTTGTCTCAGTTCCGCGTTATGACACTTTGTACCTATTTTATTTAGAGCCTACTATATAGGGTTAACTATATTAAGATCTAACAATTGCTACCACACTACCCTCCTATTTATTTGCTGTCTGCAATCATGTATTTATTTTTAAATATATGACAAGATATCGAATATAGGTGGGTTTTTTGTCCTATTTAGAGTATAAAGTTGCTAGCGCACTTATTAGAATTTTTATCAATCCATTAAATAATGAAAGTTAATAAAAACTCGACCAAATCATCCAACATAATAATAAGGGAGACCACCATGAGTAGTTTATCTGACAAACAAATTGACTTACAGCTAGAAGACTTAGCTGGCTGGCAGCGTGACGGCAACAGCATTATTAAAAGCTATGAATTTAATGACTTTATTGAGGCCATCAGTTTTATGAACCAAGCCGCATTTCATGCCGAAGCGCTCGAACATCACCCTGAATGGCACAATGTTTATAATGTTGTAGACGTACGCCTAACCACGCATGATACGGGCGGTATCACCAGTCTTGATATTCGTTTGGCCAAACGAATGGAACATATTATTCAACCCAAACGCTTGTAATACATTTGGACGTATTCTTTATTAAGTCATGTTCAGTGGCTTAATATCTAGAGCAAAACAATTAGTAAAGTAGGTAGTAAATTGATTAGCGAAGAGTTTCCATAAAAAAAGTCCTCAATTGAGGACTTTTTTGCTTGATAACGTTTATTTATTCAAATTCACTGCTACATTTTACGGCTAACAAATGCGACGATAAACAAAATCACCGCCAATGCTAATAGAATGTAGGCAAAGTTTGCAGACAGTCCAGCGACACCACCAAACCCTAAGAAACTTGCAATCAGTGCGATTACTGCAAATATAATAGCCCAGCGAAACATAACCTTCTCCTCAATAATTATCAAAAATCAGATAGAAAGACAAATAGCAGATCTAAAACGCGATCGTTGCTAATATTCGTCTTACTTCATCTAATGTCCATTTAAGTTGTTGTTTTTTTAATACTATTTACAACTGTGTACGGGGATAGATTAGCAATATTTTTCGCCAAAAAACGTTCATTTTAGTAATAATGTCGGTAGGTTATGTAATCTTTGTAGCAAATCTTAATATTTAGACATTTTTGCTTGGCTTTGCAGCACTTATGTGTAGAGATGGTGAGATATCACTCAACTCCGAGCATTTTCACCCTATAATTTACTATAAACCATAACAGTTCACAGTAACTGGTTCCTACTTACCATTATTATGCCTTAGAATAGATTGACGACTTAGAATCCATTTAACGATATGTAAATATGGATCTTTTTTTATTCCCATCACTCATTTATAGTCGCTTCAATCTAAAAATGGTACGAAGCAATCGAATGCAGATGTATAGACCCTACTTCAAGCAAGGTTAATGCTGCAACACTTTTATAATGGATCGGCTCTAGCATTAAATTATGCAGAAAAACACTTATTAAGGACAATAAATATGGCTAATAATATGGATACGTCAAAGAATACGAATGCAGCAGATGATAATAAACAAACCAACAGTAACCAGCGCCCTTACGCCATTATTTTATACGGAGCGACCAGTTTTGTTGGACAGATTACTGCTCATTATTTAACAAGCTTTTTGTCTAATGCCAAAAATAAGGATAGCTCCAACGTCACGTGGGCGATAGCAGGTCGTGACGAAGACAAGCTTAACGAATTACAGTCCAAGCTTGAGAGCAAAGTAGATATTATTATCGCTAATAGTAAAGACGCTGCTAGCCTAGATGAGATGACCAAGCAGGCGCAAGTCATCATCTCAACCGTTGGCCCTTACTTAAGATATGGCGAGGCGTTGGTCAAATCTTGCGCCGAAAATGGCACTGATTATGTCGACCTTACCGGTGAAGCCATCTTTATTAAAGATATGATGGACAAATACCAAGAGACTGCCAAACAAAGCGGTGCTCGTATCGTCAATTCCTGTGGCTTCGACTCTATTCCGTCAGATTTAGGCGTTTATTTTACCCAGCAGCAGGCAGAAGCTCAGTTCGATAGCACTTGTGATGTCATTCATATGCGCGTAAAAGCGGCGAAAGGTGGCTTATCTGGTGGTACGGTTGCCTCAATGGCGACTATTTTTGAAGAAGTAGGAAAAGATAAATCACGTCGTAAGCAAGTGGCAAACCCTTATCTGCTCAATGATGATAAAGATGCGCCTAGCGTGCGCCAAGCCAATGTCAGTAAGCCAGAATACGATAATGAGCACAAACGCTGGTTGGCCCCGTTTGTAATGGCAAGCATCAACACTCGTATTGTACATCGCAGCAACCAACTGCTTGGCTACAAATATGGTCGCGACTTTAAGTATGACGAAGCGATGTGGATGAAAGATGGGGTAAAAGGCAAACTGTCAAGTTATGCACTGAGCGCTGGACTGTTAGGATTTGCCACCGCGATGATGATTAAGCCAAGCCGCGAATTGCTGTCCAAGCATGTCTTACCAAAAGCTGGCTCTGGGCCGTCGAAGTCTGACCAAGATAACGGTTACTACGATATTCGTCTCTTTGGAAAAACTGCCAATAAAGACACCATCAACACCAAAGTAACGGGCGATAAAGATCCTGGTTATGGCAGTACGTCACGCATGCTGGCACAAGCAGCCTTATGCTTAGCGCAAGATATTAGCAAAGATGATGTCGGTGGCGGGTTTTGGACGCCAGCAGCCGCTATGGGTGATAAGCTGCTAACACGTTTAGAAGCGCATGCAGGTCTTAGCTTTGAGGTAGTCGATGGTTAGCCTTTACAGATGACACTTAACAAACTGTCAATAAACGAAGACTAAAATCTGAATAGCCGTATTTTTAATGATCGTATTTTTAATAACCGTATCTTGGTAACAAGGTACGGTTTTTTTATGGACAAACTCTTTAAAATTTTCAAGCAGATGTTAATGAATAATAATAACGTACGTTTTTGGTGAACAATGTTGCCAGTTTTCTCTTTTTTTATACATTACGCTACACATCCTTAGCCTGATGTCACAGCCATGTCTTAGCAACTGACGTAGTATTAAAAACGTTAAAATAAAAAATTAAAGCAGAAACGTCGAATCAAAAATTATGACGTTATTTATTAAAAACTAATTGGTTTTACTAGGGTGTGTCTTCATTTTAAAAATGGTCATAAAAGTGAGATAAACTGCCGTCAAACGAGGAAAATAGTGCAAATAATATCGGGATATTAATCAGCTATTTGACGATGTTTGGCAAAATTTAGCCATTTTTAGCCCATTCAGATACAAGCGCTTGAATTGAGGACACGCCCTAATAACTTGATATAAAAATAAGCCATATAAGAAATAATACTAATTCAAACACATTTATTAATCATTAAAAGGATGTAACCATGAAATTGAATATATTGACCGTTGCTGTTATTACATCAGGTCTAACCATGCTTGCGAGCCATGCAAATGCTGCAATGACAACCGATAATCACGGTAACGTAGGCTATGACAGTTACGACGAATGCGTCACTGCTGTCCAAGATGGCTCAGCCAAGTTTTATAGCCCTTATACCTATCAAAACCCCAAACGCCAAGCTGGTGAAGCCTCTGTCAAAAAGATGCGCTTATCTGAAGTCATGATTCCACAGAGTGTCGTCGACAGCAATAACTTAAATGCTAACAATTATTCAGCAGGTGCTTGTGATTTAGGCGTGGGACAATCGAATGGTCGCTATGGCGTATCCGGCGCTTTGGTCGGCAAATATGTTGCTATCGCCGCTGATATGCCAGTCAACGTCTACATGGATAAAAACGGCAATCCTGTGCGTTTAAGTATGCAACAGTGCGACAATCATTTTGGCGCCAAGTTCCCTACACCAATTATGTCTGAAGCTGTGGAAAGTGAAGCGTTAGAAGCGGAAGTTGCCATTACTGAAGAGCGTAGTATAGAACCCGTTATTATCGAAACGACTCGTGTTATTCGTCCTGCTAAATATAAAGTAAAAGAAGTCATCATCGCACCACAAGATCAAATTAAACGCGTTAATACAGCAAATGGTACGGCCATTGCGGTAGAAGATGCTGGGCGTACTGTAATCGTTGGCGAGGTAGCAGATGCTGAAGTGATTGATAATACTGAAATCAGTCAGACCTTCCCTGTCATCCGCGTTCCTGATAGCGATTTACAGCAGCGCGTTATCGATCCCAATACTGGTAGATATGTCATCGTTGAATAATTTTTTTACAAAAAAAATCTTGGATGCAAGTAAATTATATTCTTATAGTTGATTTAATTTAAAAGTAGTACAAGGCCACCGAGTGTAGATGTATATTTAGTACTTCAAACGAGGTTAACGCAGTAATACTTTTATAGTGGAATGACTATATTTAATAGTCACTGTGTTTAAAGCTAAGGTAAAGAAACTTTATATATTTGCCTGACAATAAGAATACAATAGTTGCACAAAGTCACCTGCGAGCGCATGTCTGTTAGATTTTTAATCTATGTACTACTGAAATAATAATCGCTTAGTTGCTATTCTCTTGCTTAGAGTTTTATTAGATTATTTTATAAAACTCTTTATCCACACCAATCATGATAATCAACAAATGGTTATCATGATTTTGTTTTATCTACACATTGAATGTTAAATATATTAAATATATAGATTCAAAATACACCATTAATTTGTGCTATACGAAATCATGCAAATAAGCGTCAAGTTTGAAATACTTTGAGCTGACGCTATGAGAATGCAAACTGAGGAATAAACTGATGAAAAACCGTACTCTACCTTTATCATTACTGATTGGCGCTATGCTCACTATTCCAAGCTTGGCTATGGCTGCACCTGCTGATACTGCACAAGCAGATATGCAAAATGCTGCTACTACCACACTTGAGACTGAAGCTGAAAATTCAGCCAATGTATCAGTACCAAATCCATCTAACTCGGTTCAGATTAACGAAACCCAGCGCATCTCAAGAGCAAGCGTAAATAGCAACGCCACTCAACAACAGATGGCTCCTGAGCAACAGGCTATGCAGCAAGCGCAACAACAAGCCATGCAAGATTCAGAAGAAGCAATGCCACAAAAAGACCTACAAGAAGATATGTCACAAGAAGATATGCTAGATGAAGAATCAATGCTGGAAGAAGAAGCTTCGTCAGAATCACAAGAAGAGCTATAACAAACTCCCCAAGAAGCAACAGAAAATCTATAATACGGTATAAGCGCTTCTGTTAACTAATAAAAGCAGTAATATTTATTTACTACAGCACCTTAGAGTCTGTTGAACGAATCTTTAAATATTAGACTGCTGATATCAATTTTTCTTGCTTGCTGTGCCTGCGCAGACAGAGGCGACAAAAAATTGATATCAGCAATACCGTCGTGTTTTTAAAAAATTTTGACTATAGCTAAAGTATTTCTCAAATATATTTCCAATAAAAAAGGCAGCCATTAGGCTGCCTTTTTTATTGGTTATTTCTGTTAATTATTTAGAACTAACTTAAGAAACTGACCAAACCCATTACTTCTTAGTTTTAGTGACGCCCGCTTCTTGCAACAATGCACCCAATGTACCCATTTTGCTAGGTGCTTCTACTTTTTCAGCTTTAGGCGCTTTGCTGCGGTTATTGGCGCTGTCTTTATCTTGACGATTACCGCGCGGTTTTGACGGACGCTTATCCGCTGCTGGACGGCTGTTATTTGGGCGATTGCTATTTGCCTGATTACTACGTGGACGACTGGCTTTCTCATCATTACCTGTACCTTCTGCAGTCGACTTTGCTGCTGGACGCGCGGGCTTTTCAGATTCAGGCTTCATACTAAAACCAATGCGACCACGCTTTTCGTCGATAGAGATGACACGCACTGAGACAATATCGCCCGGCTTGACGCGATTCATCGGATCGGCAACGAAGTCATTGGCCATCTGTGAGATATGCACGAGACCATCTTGATGGACACCGACATCAACGAAGCAACCAAAGGCTGTCACGTTAGTAACCACACCTTCTAGCTGCATGCCTTCGCTTAAATCTTTAATGCTATTAACGTCTTCACGGAAATTAGCCGTTTTAAACTCAGGACGTGGGTCACGTGCAGGCTTGGCAAGCTCTTCGATGATAGCTTTGACACTGATATTATCATCATTTGCCGCTAGTGCAGTGGTGTCGAGCGTGTTTAGTACACCGTCGTTACCGATGACTTCTGGCAATGCTTTACCGGTTTGCGCCAGTAAGCTATCGACCAGCGCATAGCTTTCTGGATGCACACCAGTCGCGTCAAGTGGATTACTACCACCATGTATGCGTAAGAAGCCTGCTGCCTGCTCAAAGGTCTTAGCACCTAAACGCGGAACGTTTTTGAGCGCCTCACGGCTATCAAATGCGCCGTGCTCTTTACGATAAGTGACGATTTGCTGGGCGACATTTTTATTCAAACCCGCAATATGCGCCAAGATAGCAGGACTTGCCGTATTCACATCAACCCCAACCGCGTTCACGCTATCTTGGGTCACTTTATCCAAGCTATCAGCCAACTGGTTTTGGTTGACATCATGTTGATATTGACCAACACCAATGGCTTTTGGATCTACTTTGACCAGCTCTGATAACGGATCTTGCAAGCGACGAGCGATAGAAACCGCACCGCGTACAGATACGTCTAAATTACCAAGCTCATCAGTGGCCAGCTCACTGGCTGAATAGACAGAAGCGCCTGATTCATTAACGATAACCGCTTTGGCTTTTAATTCAGAATTGGCGGCCAAAATCTCTTTAATCATCGCATCTGTTTCACGGCTCGCCGTACCGTTACCGATAGCGACTAGATCGACGTTGTAAGTACTTAATAATTCATCAATGACTTTTTTGGCTTCATCCATCTTATTATCAGGGGCGAATGGATAAACGGTTGCGACGACAGGCTTGTCTTCGCTGTCTAGCATGACATGGCCTTGGGCATCGACAATCGCCATTTTAACGCCATGGCGGATGCCGGGATCCACACCTAAAATCACTTTACGACCAGCAGGTGCTGACATGAGTAAATGCTGTAAATTATTGGCAAACACATCAATCGCGTCAGCTTCAGCAGTTAGGCGTTTTTCCGTCAATAAGCGATGCTCGATATGCGGACGCCATTTTTCTTTCCATAAGCTACTAGCGGCTTCTGTTAAAAACTCACGGCGCGCGTCAGGTGCTTTGGCATTAACATCGAAATGCTTGATAGTTTTTTCGATAAAGGGGGCATCTTCGCCTTCGATTTTGAGACCCAAAACATTCTCTTGGCGACCACGTAGCATTGCTAATAAACGATGGTTTGGCAGACGCGCAAGGCTTTCACTATGTTCAAAATAATCTTTGAATTTCTCACCGACTTCGCGTTTTTCTTCGCTAGCAACCGCAGATACGATACTCGCCGTTTTGGCAAAACCACTACGTAAATTATCTAGCAAGTCTAGTGCTTGTGTCCACTCATCAACGATGATGGCTTGCACGCCCGCCAATTGCTTATCGATATCGCTAAAGTCGACTTCAATCTCGTTACCGCTGTCGTCAGAGATGCTAGATGGCGCTTGATAGTCAGCCAGTGCCTCTGTTGGGGTAATCTCTTGCGTCAGTACCGCCTGAGCAGCAACGTCGAGACCAGCAGCACGTGCTTTGGCAGCTGGTGAACGGCGACGTGGACGATAAGGCAAGTAGATGTCTTCAAGCTCAAGCTTGGACGTCGCGTTATCGATACGCGTCTGTAGCTCGTCAGTCAAATTGCCCTGCGTGCTGAGCAGCTCAGTAATTTTGAGGCGACGCGTTGCCATGTCGCGCTCATAATTGAGAGACTTCTCTAAAGCACGCAGCTGCGCATCGTCAAGGTTTTGGGTTTTTTCTTTGCGGTAACGCGCAATGAAAGGAACGGTCGCGCCTTCATCGTAAAGTTTGACAAACGCATTGACTTGAGCAGTCTTAATGCCAAGCGCGCGAGCAAGCTTGTCGTGAATATTCGCGTGTGTGGTTGCATCCAAAACCTGTGCATTTGTCGAGGTTTGAGATGGCGTTAAGGTATCAGTGCTACTCATAGACGTATCAATCGTTGATAAATGGTGTTTGGCATTATAGCAAAAGCTGCATGAATAAAAATCCTTTTTATCTTTTCCTTATTTATCTGCTGTTTTCTACCCTAAATTGGCTGCTATGCTAAGTTCTGTAGCCTTGTTAAACAAACGCATACAGCATTTATGCCGATGGGTGATGCAATTGGCAGTGCAATCTTATACACTAAAGTATCAATAGCGCAAATATTACTACGCGCTGAAATATTGAACAGAAGTCTTTAATTTTACGAGGTTTCATTAATACCTAATAGATTAATGATTAAATAACGACAACGTTTTTGCTGAAACTTTCTACTAATAATAATTTTTATAAGAGGATGCCTGTATGCCTGATAATAACAGCCCCGATACTTTAACTCAGCGTATCTTAGTGGTCGATGATGATGCTCGTCTGCGTTCTTTATTACAACGCTTTCTAGAAGATGATGGCTTCGTCGTTCGTACTGCCCATGATGGCAGTCAGATGGATAAGTTGATGCAACGCGAGCTTTTCTCTTTAGTCGTACTGGATTTGATGCTACCGGGCGAAGATGGCATTAGTATCTGTAAGCGGCTGCGTGAAGACAATGGCGATATTCCAATCATCATGCTGACGGCCAAAGGTGGCGACGCCGATCGTATCGCTGGTCTTGAAGCGGGTGCGGATGATTATCTGCCTAAACCCTTTAATCCAAAAGAGCTGCTTGCTCGTATCAAAGCCGTATTACGTCGTCAAAATCGCGAGCTACCGGGTGCACCAAGTCATCAGCTAGAAGTGGTTGAATTTGGTCCATGGACGCTTGATTTATCGACTCGTACGCTTAAACGTGATGGCAATGTAGTTACCTTAACGACCGGTGAATTTTCAGTATTAAAAGCATTGGTTCAGCATCCACGTGAGCCATTAACTCGCGATAAATTGATGAATCTTGCCCGTGGTCGTGAATGGGGTGCGATGGAGCGTTCTATCGATGTACAAGTCTCACGCCTACGCCGCCTCATTGAAGACAACCCGTCACAAGCGCGTTACATCCAAACCGTTTGGGGTGTAGGCTATGTGTTCGTTCCTGACGAAGCTGAAGTTGAAACAGCAAAAAGTGAATAGTATTTACTTTATAGTTGCTGCTTTACACCCACTTATGACGATAGTTTAGACGACAATGGCTTTGACCACATCTACCATGATTCAAAACATACCCTGCACCTTGGTGACAGGGTTTTTGGGTGCGGGTAAAACTACCGTCATCAACCAGCTACTCTCTAGCAAGCCCGCCGATGAGCGCTGGGCTCTATTGATTAACGAGTTTGGACGTATTGGCATTGATGGCGCGCTGCTAGCAAGCGCACAAGAGAACAACGTTGATACAGGCAGCATTGCCATTCGCGAGGTCAGTGGTGGCTGTATTTGTTGCACCAGTCAGCTGCCCCTACAGATTGCGATTACCCGCCTGCTTAGCGATCATCGTCCGCAGCGCCTTATTATAGAACCCACCGGATTGGCACACCCACGCGAGTTGATACAACAACTGAGCGCGCCACATTGGCAAACAGCACTCAATATGCAGGCTGTAATAACGGTGCTAAGTGGCGGGCAATGGCAACAACAAAAGTATCGCTCGCACGATGGTTTTCAAGCGCATGTCCGTGACGCTGATGTCTTGGTGATCAATCGCTATATGCAGCTGAGTGAAAATGAGAGGCAGGCGTTACAAGAATGGATAACACGGCTCAATCCTGACGTGACCACTATCTGGACAGAATCTGAGCCTCACACCGTGGATGATCGCTCAAATAAGATAACTGCTTTGAATACCGCCTTATCAATGCTGATAGCACAGCTGACCAAACCAAGCCATACCATCTCTCGGCAACGCGCTACCAATAAAAGCCAGCCTAATCAGATTCGCATTTCCTTACAACCACTTACTAGACAGCCACTTACTGGCTTGATGTCTAATCAAGCTATACAAAACAATGAAAGTCATGACGGCATAGCGGCAGATACTGAGCTCCCCTACCGCTATCACGAACAACAACAAGACATGCTGTTAGGGGGCTGGCGCTTGCCTGCACATTACGTATTTAACGCTGATGGTTTACAAGAATGGTTGTTAAAATTGCCTAACTGGCAACGTATTAAAGGCATGGTTCATACCTCTGACGGCTGGTTAAAGATTAACTTTACACCTGACAGCTTGACTATCACCACGACGAGCGCCCACATCGATAGCCGATTAGAAGTCATTTTGCAGACCGATAATGATTTGCCGATAGACAACGTTAGGTCAACCATCAGTCTTAGTAAAGATGATTGGCAGGCTTATGACCAGCAGCTGATGGCGCTGGTGCTTGAAGACAGACTCTAGTTACCTATAAAAAGACTACCTTTCAAAAAATGCCACACTCACAAAAAAGACCACCGTTGCTAAGTAAAATAGCAACGGTGGTCTTTTTTTATTGATTCGATTTTACAAATTAGCGCAATTGGCTGTCTTTACTGCCGCGACGATTAAACAGCTCAGCTGCTCTCGCCTCTTGTTCAAGTTCGCTTTGGCAACTGACACAATGCTGTACACCCGGTAAAGCTAGGCGCCGCGCTTCTGGAATAGGATTGCCACACTCATCACAAAACTCTGCACTATCACCTTTAGGTATCGCACTACGCACACGATCTAACGCATCATTTACCGTTGCATCCATCTGTTCGTGTTCAGCGCCATCTCTTGACCAACCACCAGCCATAATCTTATCCTTTTTGTCTATTATTATTAATATCTTATAAGATAAAAGTCTTTAAGAACAAATAGATGGGGCTAATTGACACTATTTTCAATGCTTAAAAGTCAATTAAAACATATCTCTCAGGTTATCATAGCTTAGCTAATCTTTTGGTTGTAAATCCACCACTTGCCCGCGCACCCCAATGCTGGCGTCACTCATCAGACATACATAACCTGCCATAATATCCTCAGGTGTTTTGAGAGACATAGGGTTCTCACCAGGATAAGCATGAGCGCGCATATTGGTACGCGTTCCACCAGGATTGATACAGTTAAACCGCAAATTCGTGGTATTTTGCGTCTCTTGAGTAAAGATATCATTCATCCCTTCGACGGCTTGCTTGGAGAGTGCATAAGCGCCCCAAAATGCACGAGGATGGGTACCAACCGTGCTAGACGTAAAGACGATAGAGCCATGATCAGCATCTTTTAATAGCGGTAATAACGCTTGCGTGAGCATAAAAGTCGCCGTAAAATTGACCTTCATCACTTGGGCAAAGGTATCGACGTCATACATCTCAAGCGGCGTCAATTGTCCAAGCATGCCAGCATTATGTAAGATACCATCGAGCTGACCCACTTCTTTATTAATCAGGCCTTCTAACTGCTGCATATCTGCGTAAGTTGCGCCTTCTAAATTCATCGGTAGCATGGCTGGCTGCTTGCCACCCAAGCTCTCAATCTCATCATAGACGTATTCAAGTTTGCTACTTGTGCGACCCAATAATAGTACCGTAGCACCATAACGGGCGTAGGTTAAAGCGGCGACGCGCCCAATACCATCACCTGCCCCTGTGACCAAGATAGTCTTGCCGTCTAAACAGTCAACAGGTGGCACAAACTGACGAATATCGTCGTGCGTTAAAGGCTGTCTAGGATTTTGCGCGGCTGCTTGATGATTCTGCTCGGTCGCTGACTGTTTAACATTGTCACTCATAGTATGACTCACTGCGTATTATTTATTATTAGAGGTATTTGCATTCAAAAGCGTTTATTTTCAGAGATGCGCGTTTACGAGCAAATATTTAAGATTACATATTTATAAGATATTTGGTTGTAAATGCTTTTTTATGACTGATTTATTGATAAGTGTTTTAGTTATAAATATTCAAACTTACCAGAAGACAGTAATAGCTTATTCAACTGCTCAGGGGTATCCGTAATATAATCAGCGCCCCACTTCTTAAGGTTTTTTTGATCTTGCGGCGGAATATAGCCATAAGCGGCCAAAATTGTTGACATACCAGCGGCATTGCCAGCATCGATATCGCGTATATGATCCCCTACATAGAGCACGCAACCAGCAGCGCCGCGAGGGATACCAAGTTTTTCTAATGCCATATACATCGGCTCTGGATCAGGCTTAGGGCGCGATACATCTTCAGGACAGACCAAGGCAGCACAGCGCTCATCCAACTGCATTTTCTGTAACAGCTGCTCTGCTAGATAACGTGGCTTATTGGTCACAATACCCCAAGGCACACCTTTTTTCTCAAGCGTGGTCAGGACCTCTTCTAGTTCGCTAAATACACAGCTGTCTACACAAATCTCTGCTCCATAATCATCTAAAAACTGCTGGCGAAAGCCAAGTAAAGCTTCTTCGCTGACACTGTCTTGACCGTTTTGATGCAGCATAAGCTTGACCATGGCTGACGCACCAGCAGAGACTTGCTCTCGAATAAGTGCTTCAGGTGGGGCTTGCCAATCATTTTCGCGGCTCATTTTAGCAATAATCCGTACGAAGTCGGCAGCGGTATCGATTAGCGTCCCATCAAGGTCAAATAAAACGGCTTTGACGAATTGGCTCATAAGGCATACTCTTTTAATTGGTGAGGTGTTTGGCGCATTAATGATGGGACAGTAGGCAATTAGTTAAGCTATTAAGCCATTGGTTTTTGTACCGCTATCATATAGTTGACATCGACATTTTGTGCCAGCCAATAGCGCTTAGTCAGTGGATTATAATGTAGTCCGGTAATATCTTGGCGCGTAAATCCAGCAGTAACCGCCATCTTATCAAGCTCAGCAGGCGTGATAAATTTGGCATAGTCATGGGTGCCACGATCCAGTAAACGCAATACGTATTCGGCGCCCACGATAGCAAACAGATATGACTTAGGATTGCGGTTAATCGTCGATAGCACACAAACACCACCAGGCGCTAATAGGGCAAAACAAGCTTGCACAATCGAGCTTGGATCAGGCACATGCTCAAGCATTTCCATACAGGTCACCACATCAAACTGACCCGCATGGGTTTTGGCCAAATCTTCTACTGGGATATGCTGATAACGAAGCGTCTTGTCTAAACCACTTTGCTCTGCATGAATCGTCGCCGCCTTTAGGTTTTCAGTCCCTAGGTCGATACCGGTCACATCAGCACCGCGACGTGCCATCGATTCAGATAATATGCCACCGCCGCAACCGACATCGAGCACTTTTTTGCCCGTCAACCCCATCTCTGCAGTCTTATTAGCGTTTGTACTATCATCGCTATTTTGATAGCCGCGCTTAACATTTTCTTCTATCCAGTTCAGGCGCAGTGGGTTGATTTCATGCAAGGTCGCAAACGCGCCCGTATTACTCCACCATTCGCTCGCCAGTTTATTGAACTTGTCGACTTCGCTAGGATCTACATTTATCGTGGCAGCCGTATCGTTAGAAATAGTATCATTAGCAACAATATTAGCAGTATCGAAACGGCTGTTCGCTTGATCATTCAAAGCAGGCGAAGAAGATAAAGCTGAGCTCATAGCGTTTTCCTTTAGAGTTATTATCGGATACAGTACAGAATTATACCCTTAATATTAGCATGCGAGCGCCAGTTTTGTCGTGAGTACATCGTCACCGATTGTGAGTAAAAGCAGAAAATACTTACATATCATGTCTATAGCGCAGTGCTAACTTGATGGTAACCGATATCTAAAAAGCCTCTTTGCAAACGTTATATGATAAAATTTTTAGTCATAAGAGTCATAGGTACTGTTAAGTAAGATACCTTAAATAATAGCTCACAGCTTTACAACCGTTAGTTAAGAATCGGGTTCACAACCATACCTGTTTTACGTTATTATAGTCGGTACTCTGATATAGGTTGATTATACTAGACGCTTTGTCATTTATATTATCAAACCTATAGAAAATCCTAAAAACTCTCAGCCTCTACCCCTCAAGGAAAAAGTATGAAACGTGTCATTGCATTGACTGGTCTGACTTTTGCTATTGGAATAGCCAGCATGGGCGCCCAAGCAGCCGATTATGTCGCCGGAAAAGACTATCGCGTGCTAGACAATCCAGAAAAAATCAACGGTGATGCTATCATTGTCCGTGAGTTTTTTTGGTATGGTTGCCCGCACTGTAACACGCTTAATCCTCATATGGAAAAATGGGCAAAAAATAAAGACAAAGATGTGGCTTTCTTCAAAACTCCAGCAGCGCTCAACCCTGTTTGGGAAGCCAGTGCCCGTGGTTTTTATGCCGCTCAGCTGTTAGGCTATGAAAATAAAACCCATGATGCGCTCTTTGATGCGATTCATAAAGATGGCAAAAAGCTGTTTGATCAAGCCTCATTAAGCAAATGGTACGCAGCCCAAGGCGTCAATGAAAAGAAATTCAATAGCCTTTATAACTCATTTGCTGTAGGTACCAAAATCGGTCGCTCACAAGCAGGCGCTAAGCGCTATCAGCTGTCTGGTGTACCAGCCGTTGTGGTACAAGGCAAATATGTCGTCACTGGTGAAGATGCCAAAGTACCTAAAGTGGTTGATTACTTAGTCGATAAAGCACGCGCTGAGAAAAAATAAGCGTTAATTATATTTAATTAAACCGTATTAACGCTGTACTAAAAAAGCCAATCATTAACGATTGGCTTTTTTGTGTTTGAATGTTGATAAGCTTATTTTTTAGCACAGTCATCAGCAGTTGTGCAGATAATCGCGATAGTGCTATTAGCAGTTATAGAATAACTAGCCTTTTAAATCCGATAAGATGGTCACTTCGCGGATATAGCTGGCCAAATCTGCTTTAGACTCCAGCATCAGCTCATCATCCTGCGTGTGCTTGGCGTATTCAATCCAAAGCAATAATTGATACAGGCTATTACGCTCAGAGACTTTATATTGTTTGACAAACTGCTTTAGCGTGCCTTCGTCATTGATATTTAGACGTTCAGACCAGCTTTCTATTTTAGAGACTTGTTCTTTTGGAAAGTAAGCGTCGAATAAGGCTTTTACCAATTCATGGCGGTTTTCTTCGCTGATCAATTTACCGACGCGCTTGGTCTGTCTAATACGCGCATTGGCACTGGTAATGTCTGCTAATGCCATCAACTCCGCCATAAAATAATCACTGGCTGGCAAGTTTTTGAGCTGTTTTTTCGACAAGCTGGCGAGGGGTATCGATAATTGTTGCAAGCGCTCATGGGATTTTTTGAGTTCTGTGCGCGAGACGCGCATATCATGTTCTGACCAGTCAATCATAAAAGCGTTCCAAAATAATAAAATGAATAGATTCTTTAGCCATTGATAATCACTACCAACGACTTTTTTCGCGATGTTTCGCTACAACTTTCACGCCTTGCGGCATTGCAGCAGCCAGACGTCGCTGTAAGATATCGGTAATAAATACGGAGCGGTGCTTACCGCCCGTGCAGCCAATCGCTACTGTCACCGTATGGCGGTTATTGTGTAAAAAGTCGGGCAGCCAACGACTTAAAAATTTATCGAGATCATCGGTCATCTCAGCCACTTCTGGATAATCTGCAAAGAATGCGTCGACTTCAGAGTCAAGACCAGTCAAGGCGCGTAGCTCAGGATTCCAGTGTGGATTTGGCAAAATCCTAACATCAAATATAAAGTCAGCATCCACTGGGTTACCGTACTTAAAGCCAAAAGACAGCAAATTAATGACAATTTGATTGTCCATACCGACATAAGCACGCAGTGTGTCTTTGAGCTGATGGATATTCAGCATACTAGTATCAATTTTGATATCGGCATGGCTGGCAATAGGTTCTAACAGCTCAACCTCTTTTTTGATCGCGGCCGGTAGATTAAAAGCAATATGCCGAGCATTATCACTGTCAATATCTTGTGACATTAACGGATGGACACGGCGCGTCGCATTAAAGCGTGCGACCAAAGTGCTCTCTTGCGCGGTCACATATAGCACTTCAACAGCCTGCTTACCATAAGTCTGTTTTAGGATAGCATGGGTCGCTGCAAAGTTAGACAAATCAGCGCGCGGCGTCCGAATATCCACACCAAGGGCGATACGCTTAATACCACTATCGCTGACCAGTTTCTTAGCAGCATCAGGCACTAACGACAAGGGTAGATTATCAATAGAATAATAACCCAAATCTTCTAAGATATTTAATACAGACGTTTTACCCGAGCCGGAACGACCCGATACGACTAAAATACTTAGCCGCTCATCGTTCGGGGCAGCAAGCATTTTCTGCTCTGCTTTCTCGTTGCTTTTACTGTTTTTTTTACTGTCGCTTTTATCGTTACTGGCATCCATGATCCGTTACCCTGTCCATTGCATCCGTCAAATTACTGTGTCATAACGGTTAATGTACCGTTACTACTTGGTTGTCCAACAAGCGTGCCCGCCCTAGCCAAGCCGCGACGAGGATAATCAAATTCTCGTTTTCCACATTAAAAACTTCGGCATCATTAATGACCGATTTCAGCGCATCTGTTTTTACTTCTAGATAGTCAATGTTGAAGCCAGCGTTACTAATACGCTGAGACGTCTCTGCAAGTAACGCTTCAAATTCTGGCATACTCAGTTTATTACTCATTAACTGCTGTGCTAGACGTTGCAGCTCTGCATGAAGCACGGGGGCTGTTTCTCGCTCAGCTGCGCTCAAGTATTGATTGCGCGAAGATAGCGCCAAGCCGTCAGCAGCACGCACAATAGGCGCACCAACAATCTCAATGGGATAGCTTAAATCACGCACCAGTTGCTTAATGATGGCTAATTGCTGGTAATCTTTTTGTCCAAATACTGCCACACCAGGTTGCACGATATTAAATAACTTGGAGACAACAATGCCCACACCATCAAAGTGCCCAGGGCGCGATTGACCACATAATTGCGTGGTAATGCCGCCAGCAAGAACAGAGGTCGGTGGCGGCATTACTGGGTACATCTCAGCGATACTTGGGGCAAAGACATAGTCCGTACCAACTGTTGCTAGCTTGGCGACATCTTCATCTAATGTGCGTGGATAACTCTCAAAGTCCTCTCCTTCCCCAAACTGGGTAGGATTGACAAAAATACTTACCACCACGATATCGGCATGCTGTTTAGCAATGCTGACCAGCTCAAGATGACCTTCATGCAGGTTGCCCATCGTTGGTACTAAGGCAATACGCTGAGCGCTATCTGGCTTATCATTTCTTTGACCACGATAAGGCTGTAGCGCGGCGCGCAACTCTAAAATCTGCTGATAAATGATTGGCATCGTTAAATATTCTTCTACTGATAATCGTAAAAACCAAAAGACTTATTAATACTAGCGCTACAGACTAGCTAAATTGGTGCTGCTCTGTTGGGAAACTGCCTTCGCGTACTGACTGCTGATAAAGGGCAAAGGCGCCTTCAATACTGCGCGCACTGTTACGCTCATCAGTTAAAAAGTCATGGACAAAGCGCGGCACGCGTCCATGCACCATACCCAGCATGTCATGCATGACCAACACTTGACCATCCGTATCTGCACCAGCGCCAATGCCAATCACCGGTGCTGTAACCGCTTCTGTTACGGCTTTGGCGAGCTCAGCAGGTACACATTCTAATACGAGCAAGGCAGCGCCTGCAGCAACGACCGCTTTGGCGTCCGCCAACAATTTATCAGCCGCTTCATCACCGCGACCTTGGATTTTATAGCCGCCAAAAACGTTGACCGATTGCGGAGTCAAGCCAAGATGGACACAAGTAGGCGTGCCTGCTTGCGCTAAGGTCGTGACCAAATCACAAAGCTCACTACCACCTTCAATCTTTATGACATGCGCGCCTGCTTGCATCAACTTGCGACTATTAGCGATCGCTTCTGGCAACGTCACATAACTCATAAATGGTAGGTCAGCTAAAATCAGAGCATGCTGATTACTACGGGCAATATTGGCTGTATGATAAGCCATATCATCAACGGTCACGGGCAACGTTGAGTCGTGGCCTTGTACCACCATACCCAAGCTATCACCAATCAAAATAGTATCGATCTGCGCCTTGTCCATCATGCGTGCAAACATCGAGTCATAGCACGTTAAGCAAGTAAACTTGGTGCCTTCTCTTTTGAATTTTTTTAAAGTAGATAACGTCGTCATATGATTCTCAATTAATCTGCAATGCCTTTATTTATCAATGTTTCTAATTATCAATATCTTTAATTATCAATGTCTCTAATTATCAATATCTTTAATTATCAATGTCTCTAATTATCAATGTCTCTAATTATCAATGTCTCTAATTATCAATATCTTTAATTATCAACACTTCTAATCATCATCGTGCCTGTGATTATAAGCATTATCAGTCGCTCGATAATAATTGTAAGCCTGTCCGATCATGACTTTGCGGATAGCTGTCTATCGGTTTTCCTGCAATCGTCAGCTTTGGCGCGAGCTCTCGCAGCGGTATCAGGACAAAATTACGCTCAAGCAGTCCAGCGTGCGGTATGGTCAGCTGCGGCTCCGCAAGTTGTATGTCGCCATACAATAAGATATCAACGTCCAAACTACGCTCACCCCAATGACGTAAGCGTGCCCGCTTAGCGTGCTCTTCTAGCTGCTGGCAAAATGCAAGCAACTCAAAAGGCGGCAATATTGTCTTAAAACCAGCGACAGCATTAACAAAGTCGGGCTGGTCTTGTGGCCCCATAGGCGCTGAGGCATAAAATGAGGATACTCGAACCTCACGTATTTGCTCATGCTCTCGCAACCCTTGCAATGCCTGCTGTAAGTGCTCTACCGGCGAGCCTAATTCATTGGTTAGATTGCTACCTAAGCCCACATAACAGCTAACCCAAGTCGCCTTGTCCGTCTCGTCAGGTGTTTTATTATGACACTTAGCACTTTTATTAAAGTGATTTTTTATCATGAGCACTTTACTCTAAAACCTGCGGTTCATCACCATCATCAATATCGGTTAAGGTCGTTTATCAATACTAGACATTATCGGTACTGGGCTGACGACGACGGCGTTTCGATGGTACAGGGCCTTTATTATCCGTTACTTTAGTGTCAGTTGCCTTATTGCCATTAACCTTGTCATTTGCTTTACTAGTAACTGTCTTGCTATTGGCAGACTTTGACCCTGTCGTTTTAGCTGATCTCTTAGCTTTCGCAGGCGTAGTCGCTTTATTAGTTCCTGTCTTGTTTTCTGGCGAAGCTTCTACATGCTCTACCGTTTTCTCAGCTTTAGTATTAGCATTACTAGCAGGTTGAGCAGCTGGCTTAGGCGCTTTCTTCGCGTATTGCTTAGCATTTTGTCCGTTATCGCTAGTTGGCGACTTTTCTGCCGTGCTTGCACTATTATCAACGTCTACCGTAGGCTCACGGCGACGACGCTTATGCGGTATCGGCTCGTTATTCATACTGACTAGCGCCGGTGACCTTGCCACTGAACGGGTCGGATAACTATTGGCTGCGGGTGACGTAACCTCTGGTTGTTTATCCTTAGGTTGCTGAGCCTTATTTGAGCGATCAGCTTTACTATCAAAATTAGCATTCTGACTAGGTAGATCTTTCTCAGCTGTTGGACTCGACATCACTGCTTTTTTCTGCACGGACTCTTGACGAGGCTTAGGCTTATCAGCACTTGCTAGCTGCTTTTGTAATGGCGGCACGACTTTTTCATGCTCGATCACAAACAATGGCGCAGGCTTGGAATGATGGCGCTTATTTGCCGCTTGGTTACCGCTACTAGCAAGAGACAACTGCTGTAGCTGAGCAAGCTCATTACTGTCTTGTTTGACCTGCTGCGCGTTATAACCTGTGTCTTTACTGCTGTCAGATTGCTTAGCATCTGTAGACTGGCTGGCGGCCCGGCGACGACGTGATGGGATATTTGACGCATCGTTCACCATGTTCTGCTCATTGCCATTTTTTTCAGTGCCATGCTTTTCAGTCCTGCCATTGGCTTTGCTACGCTTAGTGTTTTGTTGATTAGATACCGACTCATCGGCTGTATTTGATTCTGGCTTTTGACGATTACGTCCGCGTCCACCACGCTGCCCTTTTTTATAGGCGCCGCGACGAATATTTTCATCAAACTCATCAATCGCTTGTTCCTGCTCTGATACAGACAAGGTTTGATAAGTTTGCCACCAGTCGCCCATGTCGTTGGTCGATTCTGATAATGGATGCTCAGCATCACCGCACTGCTCACGCAATAATAAAAAGTCAAAGCCTGCACGGAAGCGAGGATGCTCAGAGAGCTGGACAATTTGCTTGCTACGCGGGGCTGCAAGTTTTGGCTGCAATATCCAAATATCACGGATAAATTGCTCAGCAAATTTAGGAATAGCGGTTTTAATACGTTGACGGTCAATGACCTTGCCAGCCGCATGCATCTGCGCTTCAGCAAATGGCATATTGCGCTTTTTAGCTTTTTCTAACTGATGCAGATAGTTTTCCCATAATATGGCTGCATAGAAAAATGCTGGATTGATACTTTTGCCCGCTGCAATGCGTTTGTCAGTATTAATGGCCACTTGTTTCACTAAAGCGCTAGGCTCAGAAGGCGGATAAATAATTAAACTATCAATCGCGCCCGACTCAAATAATAGCGGTAATAATGGCACCAAATAACCACCGGTAAACATCTTTTGCGTTTCATCATAGAGGCGATGCGGTGATATTTGCTCAAGCAGCGCCCAGTTACCATCATGAAACTGATCGGCTAACTCGTCATCAAACTCAAAACCGAGCTTGGCTTTAAAACGTAACGCCCGCAATAGTCTTACCGGATCTTCTTCGATACGAACGGGCGCATGGCCTAATAGGCGAATGATTCTATTATCAATGTCTTCAAGCGCACCGCAAAAATCATGCACCACACCTTTTAGTGGCTGATAATAAAGCGCATTGATCGAAAAATCACGACGAGAGAAGTCTTGTTGGATATCGCCCCAAACGTTATCACGCAGAATCATACCGTCTTGATTGGTGGTACCACTGCTGGTGGGCGGACCACGAAAGGTAGCGACTTCGATCAGCTCACGACCTGAATACACATGCGCCAACTGAAAGCGGCGACCGATAATGCGGCAGCGCTTACCAAAGACGTCTTTGATCTCATGCGGCTTGGCATCAGTGACAGCGTCAAAGTCTTTTGGGCGCAAACCCAATAAAGTGTCACGCACACCGCCGCCGACGATATAGGCGTCAAACCCTGCTCGGGTTAAGGTGGCAATTACTTCAGTAATGGAATTGGGTAATTCAGATTTATTCAGTTCTAACTGCTTGGCGGCACGCTCGGCCATGCATCTACTCCTCGCCGGTATTCTTTAACCACCCCTGATCAACACAGCGTTTATCAGGCGGATGTAACTGCTAGTTTAACAAATTTTGCGCGTGGTAGGTGCGTTATGACATTTAGTTACGTGCTATTTTGTCAATATTGGGATTAATTAATGCAAAATAATGCTATTAATCTTGCACGCGTAAACGGGCTCGATTTTTCTCAATCGTTTTTACGCCAATACCTTTAACCTTTGCTAACCCATCAACGCTCTTAAAATCGCCAAACATGTCGCGATATAAAATAATCGCTTGGGCTTTACTACTACCAATCCCGTTTAATGAAACGAGCTCACCTTCACTAGCACGATTGATATTGACGGTAGATTGATCGCGCGCTTGAGTTTTAGCATTCTCTTGTGCTAAAAGGTACGCATAAGCGCTTTGTGGATTATCAAAACAGGGCGCGGCGTGTGCATTGCTAAAAGTCAGGATAATCAAGGCTAGACAACAAGCAGCGCTAGATATTAAGCTGTTCAAACTGGTAAACCCAGCAAACGAGACTTTATGATAAGCGTTCATGACGATCGTTCATATCGTTTCGCCGCTTCCCATAATGCATCCATTTCTGTTATATCGCTGTCTTCTAAACGCTTGCCAGCCGCAGCCAAATGC
This sequence comes from Psychrobacter okhotskensis, assembly GCF_013248965.1. Lineage (GTDB taxonomy): Bacteria > Pseudomonadota > Gammaproteobacteria > Pseudomonadales > Moraxellaceae > Psychrobacter > Psychrobacter okhotskensis. Next base: position 104,985 of record NZ_JABRVQ010000009.1, read on the forward strand.
TCCTCAATATAGCCAAAACGTGATTTGAATTTATGCACACAAGTAAGGGTCGCTGTCTCAGCATCAAGGTTCAATTTACGCGCCACGTTGACCAGCGCAAACATGCAATCGCCCAGCTCTTTTTCAATCTCTCTAATATTGGCTTTGCTTATGTCATATTTATCAGCTTCTTTAGACTTATCTGTTTTAGAGTTCTCTGTCAGTTCAGCCTTTAACTCACTAATTTCTTCCTCAAGTTTTTCAAACGCTCCTGCTACGCCTTCCCAATCAAATCCAAGTTTTGATGCCTGCTTTTGTACATCCTGCGCCTGCATGAGCGCACTGCCCGCTTTGGTATTGTCTAGACGACGTTTGGGTTTACCACGTGCCTCGCGCGCTTGCTGCTCCTCTGCCTTAATCTCATCCCAACGAGCTTTTACCGCCACGTCATCTTCAAGACTTTCAGCCTCAAACACATGCGGATGACGGCGAATCAACTTTTCTTGTAAAGTAGTAATGACATCGCCCATATCAAAGCGCCCTTGCTCCGCGTACATCTGGCAATGAAAAACCACTTGCAGCAGCACATCACCAAGCTCGCCTTTGATATCTTCATCATCATCGCTTTGTACCGCTTCGCCGAGCTCATAAGCTTCTTCGATAGCATAAGGAATGAGGCTATGATTGCTTTGCTTTTTATCCCATGGACAGTCGGCGCGCAATCTTGCCATCAGTGTCAACAAATCATCAAGCTGCCCGCTTGCTTTTGGCGTGCCTTGCACAGGTTCGGGTGCTGCGATTTTGTTTTCTATGATACTCATAAAGGGTGCTCTTATACTTATCGTTGTTATGGAATAGAATCACGTTAACTTCATAACGATTTAGTCATTAGTGTAGCATTGAACGCTTAATAGCCTATAATTGTGCTATCTAATTTATTATTTTACCACCGCTCACGCGCAAGGAATTTTATCATTATGTCTACGTCTGCGACCACTAACTACCAGCCAGCGACTGAATTCAATCCTATTATTATCGATTCATTTAAAGCCTATGATATTCGCGGTGAGCTTGGGGTAAATCTGAATGAAGCCATTGCTTACCGTATTGGTCGCGCCTTTGCGCAGATTTCATCTCAGCGTTATCACGCCGTAGATGCCACAACTGAACTAAAAAACTTAAAACCTGCCATTGTTATCGGTAGCGATATTCGCCATTCAAGCGAGCAATTAAAACAAGCGACCATCAAAGGTATGCTAGATGCGGGTGTTGATGTCATTGATTTAGGCATGAGCGGTACCGAAGAAGTGTATTTTGCCACCAGTCACTATCAAGCATTAGGCGGCATCGAAGTCACTGCCAGTCATAATCCTATCAATTATAATGGCTTAAAACTGGTCAAAGAACATTCAAAACCCATTAGCGCCGATGATGGTTTAGCAGAGATTCAAGCATTGGCAGAATCTGGGCAATTTACCACTGAAAACCAATCAGGAACGTTGCAATTATTGAATGATAAAAGTGCTTATGTTAATCACGTCATCAGCTTTATAGATACCGATAAATTAAAACCGCTGAAACTGGTTATTAACTCAGGCAATGGTAGTGCAGGCCCCGTGGTTGATTTATTAATTGACAAGCTGGCACAAGCAGGCGCACCCATTGAAGTGATTAAACTGCATCATACGCCAGACGGCAGCTTCCCCAATGGCATCCCCAATCCTATGATTGAAGCCAACAGAGTAGCGACTCAGCAAGCCGTTTTGAAAAACAAAGCCGATCTTGGTATTGCCTTTGATGGCGATTTTGACCGCTGCTTTTTATTCGATGAACATGGTGAATTTATCGATGGTAGCTACATCGTTGGAATGCTCGCGCAAGCCTTTTTAAATAAACACCCAAACGAGTCAATCGTCTATGATCCTCGCGTGATATATAACACTGAAGCGGTGATTAAAGAACATAACGGCAAGGCGGTTATCAGTAAGTCTGGACATTCATTTATTAAGCAAGTGATGCGTGACTCTGGCGCGGTCTATGGCGGTGAGATGTCCGCCCATCATTATTTCCGCGACTTCTTCTACTGCGATAGCGGTATGATTCCGTGGCTGCTAACGATTGAGCTATTATCCATCACGGGTAAGACGCTGTCTGAGTTGGTCACTGGCTATATTGCAGCTTATCCCAGCTCGGGCGAGCTTAATTTTCGTCTCACCACAAATGATGCGCCAACTATCATTAGCGCTATCGAGGATAAGTTTAGCGTTAAGAACCCAAGCAAGTCGCTGCTTGATGGCTTAAGCCTAAACTTTGATGAGTGGCGCTTTAATCTACGTACCTCCAATACCGAGCCACTAATCAGGCTTAATATCGAAAGTCGTGGTGATAAAGAATTGCTAACGATTAAAACTCGAGAGATTCAGCAGTGGCTAGCGGTGCAAGGTGCTGTACCAGCGTAAACGAATACGATTTAATACGCCCTAATTAAAGCCAAAAAAAAGCTAGCTGATAATTATCAACGAGCTTTTTAAATAACAGAAAAACTTGAATAGCGCTATAGTCAAAATACCCTAAAAACGCGACGGTATTGCTGATATCAATTTTTTGTCGCCTCTGTCTGCGTAGGCACAGCCAGCAAGAAAAATTGGTATCAGTAGTGCGTCATGTATCAATATTACTTTTCACTGACTATATTTAGACCGACCAATACCCAAATAGTCACCCACTAAACTATCTATCTGCGAGCGTGTCAGTGCATTTTGCGCATCAAATATTGGCATCGCTTGCTGATTGATTTTGGCAATATCTAGCTGATCTCGTGGCGACCAACTGACAATAAAGATAGCCTGAGCATCATCGATTTGACCATAAGGATCAGCCATTAATTTAAGTAATGGTTGCTGCTGATAAAGCGCGGCAAGCTCATCTTGAGCTTTATCGCTATAGACCAAAGTACGAATATTATAAGACCACAGCAATGCTAGTAATGGATGTATGGCTGAGCCTGCGGTACGTCCCGATCCTGATTTATAACTACCGCCCCAAACCATCACCGTTTTATTATCGATAAAACCATCAAAATATTGCCAAAATTTACGGAATATCAGCTCTTTTTGGTCTTCGTTGATGTGCATGACTGACTGCAACAGTGGCATATCTAAACTGTGCGTTTGGCTAGACTGCTGCAACTTAGCAAGCTCAGTCGGTAGAGTGTTACCGCCAAATCCCCAACCCGCTTGCAGATAACTGCTACCAACGCGCGCGTCTAGCCCCATGATACGACTGACTTGTTTGATATCGACCTGTTGACTGTCCGCCAAGCGTGACATCTCATTCATAAAACTCACTCGCGTCGCCAGCATCGCCATAATACTGCTACGGGCAAACTCTATGGTTGCGATATCAGCGTGATGGGCGGCGCGTGCGTGCTGCATTAAAGGCTGCAGTATATTTAGATGGTGGCTACTGTTGGCGGTTTTTTCACCAAGCAACCACAATGAAGGGTTCAGCATCGAGCTATAAGCATCACCGTCCTGCAAAAATACAAACGGCACATAGTAGACCCATGCACGCTGCAAACGCTGAGCCAGTGCTGAGACAACTCCTAGTTTTTCAATACCGCTCATTAGCACAGGTAGCGACTGCTGATGACTGTGATTGAATGCAGTAATCCAATTGTCTTCTGCCCATACTGGCTTGATACTGTCTAAAAACAACCAATAAAGTGCAACGTTGCTTGCTTCGCCACGTTCACTGTCCTCATTGCTCTCATTGATATGACGACTATCACTAAAATTTGCCCTTTCATAGTAATGAATCAACGTGTCGGCGCTATCTGGTAATGCTTGACTGCTAATAACCTGCTGCTGCTCATACATCTGCCATAGCGCTTGCAAATGATGCTCAAAGCCATACTGTTTTATTTGCTGCGTCAATAGCTCAATATCTGCATAAAGATGCACGCGCTGACCTAAGCTTGCCAGCACTACCGCACTGGTAATGGCTTCAATACTATGGCCAACAAGTACACAAACTGGCTTGCTTCTCATACGTTGTGCTGTAAATGCATGCGTATATTTAGGCGTATTATCGTTTATAGAATCAGCGCTCATGAACTATCCTTTTGACTTTATTACTATCGGCAGTCGTATTAAGACAACTGTCTAATGTGTTGTAGCAGCTGATCGGTAGAGGTATCAAATTGACCCTCGGTTTCTTTCTGCATGGCTTGATGCACGGACTCTGCCATTTGCTTGCCCATCTCGACACCCCACTGATCAAACGGGTTAATATCCCAAATGCTGGCCATGACATAGACCTTGTGTTCATAGAGCGCAACCAAAGCCCCTAAGCTATGCGGCGTTAGCTCGTCGATCAGTAGCGTGGTTGACGGCTGATTGCCACGGTAGTATTTATATTTTTCCGCAGCAGACGCTACTTGCACCTCGGACTCTTGGAGCGCTGCATTACCAAAGGCCAATACTCGGCTTTGTGCCAAACAATTGGCTAGCGACAGCTCATGCTGCTGCTGTAATGGCGCGTTTTGCGATTGACCACTATAACGGCGCACACAAGCAATAAAGTCACACGATACCTGCTGTGTACCTTGATGTAGCAACTGATAAAAAGCATGCTGCGCGTTAGAGCCAATCTCGCCCCACAGAATCGGACAAGTATCATAATCAATATGATCACCGTGCTGAGTGACCGACTTACCATTACTCTCCATCTCAAGCTGGGTTAGGTAGCTTGGCAAATAGCTGAGACGACCATCATAAGGCAATACGGTATGAGCATTTACCTGTAAAAAAGTACTGTTCCAAACAGCAAGCAAGCCTAATAATACTGGCAAGTTTTCTGCAAAATCGGCCTGTGCAAAGTGCTCATCCATACTATGCGCACCCGCTAATAACGCTTTAAACCCTGCCATACCGATACGAATGGCAATAGCAAGACCAATCGCCGACCATAAAGAAAAGCGACCACCGACCCATTCCCAAAGCTGCAGCTGATGCTCAGGATGAATACCCCAAGCACTCATTTTTTCACTATTAGCAGATATACCAATAAAGTGGCGACGTAACACACTGTCTTCCGTACCAGCGCGCAGCTTGGCGGTGGCAAGCAACCATGACAATGCCGTCTTAGCATTAGATAAGGTATCAATAGTACCGAAGGATTTAGATGAGATAATAAACAAAGTCGTTTCAGGGTTTAAGTGCTTCAGCAAGTTATCAAGCTGAGTACCATCCATGTTTGAGACGAAATGTACTTCAATATCGGTATCCGCCCATTCATCGAGCGCCGCAGTCGCCATCAGTGGCCCAAGATCAGAGCCACCAACGCCAATATTCACCACATCAGTAATCGCCTTACCCGAAAACCCGCGCCATGTACCACTACGGACACGCTCAGATAATCTGGCTACTTGCGAAAGACTCTGATGCACATCCGCGACGACATCTTGACCATCAAGCTGTAGCGTTGCTGTTTCTGGGAGACGTAGCGCTGTATGCAAGGCGGCACGCGCTTCACTGGTATTGACCATCGCGCCTTGTAATAGCGCTTTAATACGAGCCGATAAATCACAACTAGTAGCAAGACTCAACAGATTAGCTAATACTGTCTCGTCAATACACTGCTTGCTATAGTCCATATATAGCGCACCCGCTTGCCTGCTAAAACGCGTCGCACGCTCATCATCTTGCGCAAACAAAGCTGCCAATGACCACGGCTGCTTAGCCAGACTTTGCAACTGCTGCCAATATTGAGAGCTGCGAGCACTGCTATAACGCTTATCGTCCTTTATCTCAGCCATCAGCTATTCATCTTCTGCTAATTGCTGCTGGGCAAAATAGATAAAAGCCTGCATATATGAGCGCATATCGCCTGCATCATAACTATCGCCGCGCATGGTCGTCACATTGACCCCGTATTCGCTAATCAGCGCATCAATCGCATCGGTCAGCTGAATCTCACCGCCAACCGACGCTTTGGTATTTACCAAATAATCAAAGATTTGATTGCTAAACACATAACGACCAACCACTGCTAAGCGTGAAGGTGCATCTGCTAAGCTAGGTTTTTCTACAAAGCCAGCGACTTTAAAGCTAGCATTAACCTCTGTTTTATCATCGATATCGCTTGCATCACTAAACGCTTCATGTAATTGGGCGATACCGTATTTATGCACGTCTTCATCCGCCACTTTATCTACCAATATCTGTGAATGACTGTCTTTAGCAAAAGCATCAATCATAAAAGCTAAGTTATCAGCAGTCATATCACCCGTAAAAGGATCGAGTACCACGTCGGGCAATAATACGGCAAAATCATGCTCACCAATAACGGGGCGCGCAGCGAGTACCGCATGTCCCAAACCTAGCGGTTTACCTTGACGTATCATAGACACCGTTACATCGTCTGGTAACCAGTTTAAGCTATCGGCTAACGCGTCTTTATCTTTAGCACGCAATTGATTATCCAATTCAGCATTGATATCAAAGTAGTTTTCAATCGCGCTTTTTTGTGCATGCCCGACCAAAACAATATGTTTGATACCGGCTGCTATCGCCTCTTCAACCACATAATGAATAGCGGGGCGATTACCAAGTGGTAACAGCTCTTTGGGCACGGATTTAGATAGCGGTAGCATACGGGTACCAAAGCCTGCGACGGGAATAACGGCGTGGGTAATTTTTGTCATAATGTTTAAACTGTCTTAAAAAGGAAAGATTAAAAAAGAATATTTTATAAAATCTAAGTGGCGTTATAGCCGTTCGGATTCATACTCTGCCAACGCCACGTGTCTTGGCACATCTCAGTAATTGATAATTCAGCTTGCCACTTTAACAGATCTTTCGCTTTATCAGCACTGGCATAGCAGCTGGCAATATCACCAGCGCGGCGGTCTGCAAACTGATAAGGAATATCTTCCCCAGATACTTCAGAAAAAGCAGTGACCAACTCTAAAACCGAAGTACCTTTACCGGTACCAAGATTAATTGGTAAAAATCCTACTGGAACTGCTTGCTGCTCTAAGTAACTAAGTGCGGCAACATGGCCTTGAGCCAGATCAGTAACATGAATAAAATCACGAACACCAGTACCATCGACAGTTGAATAGTCATTACCAAAGATACTGAGTTTTTCAAGCTTACCGACGGCTACTTGAGAAATATAAGGCATTAAGTTATTTGGGATATCATTGGGGTCTTCGCCAATCTGCCCTGAAGGATGTGCACCTACCGGATTAAAATATCTCAAAGGGATGAGATTCCAGCTTTCATCGGATACCGCTAAGTCTTCTAGAATATGCTCGACCGTCAGTTTACTTTGCCCATAAGGATTGGTACAAGAACGCGGTGAATTCTCGTCAATAGGCAGCCTTTCAGGGTCACCATAAACCGTTGCTGACGATGAAAAAACAAGATTTTTGACATCGTACTCTGCCATGACCTCTAGTAAGGTAATCGTACCACTAACGTTATTGTCGTAATACTTTAGAGGTTGCGCAACGGATTCACCAACCGCCTTTAACCCCGCAAAATGAATCACACCAAAAAACTGATGCTCTGCAAATACTTGTCTAAGTGACTCAGCATCGCGAATATCGCCTTCGATAAACTCAATGGGCTGACCGATAAGACTAGAGACACGATTTACTGCTTCGCGGCTACTATTGGATAGATTGTCGTATACCACTATGTCGTAGCCTGCTTGATGTAAAGCTATACAAGTGTGCGAACCAATATATCCAGCACCACCTGTGACTAATATTTTATTTTTCATAATAACGTCTCATTGTTTTTCGAAGCAATTATTTTTCGAAGTAGGTATTCGTTTTTACTCGTAAATGCAACTATACTGGGAACCACAAAACATTGCCAACGTAAATGCCCCAATCATGACTATCTGCCCTTTCGCTATTAAACTAAGCCAGCCACCATATTATGAAATTTAGCACTTACATCAAGCCACTATTATTAGGCTATTATAAACAGTATCGGCAGCCAAACCAGCGTTTAGCGTTAGTCGTCGGTATGCTGCCATGGCAGGATTTGGTCGGTGGCTGGGTATTAGAGTCGTCACATATCCAAATACAACGGCACTTCAATCAATGCTACTTTGAGCTGTGGTTGAAGCCATTTATCAATCGCGTTAATCCAGTTATTTATATCTGGGGTTATAAAGCACCTGATTATTTTATTGAGTATATACGCGAGCAAGGTCTAGATATCTTCTTTGTAGAAGATGGATTTATTCGTTCTGGCCCTGATGATGAAAGTGGTGCGCCGCCATTATCTATCGTGATGGACAGTCAAGCGCCCTACTTTGATACCACGCGTCCAAACGATTTGACTGATCTCATAGCAAACTTTGATTTTGAGCAGGATGGCTATGATGAGACACTAGCACAAGAGATGCTCGATTATTACGTCGCGCATCGCGTGAGCAAATACAATCATCAGCCTTATGTCGATGTCTCACCGATATATGGCGAAAAAAGTAAAAAGCGAATTTTAGTATTAGGCCAAGTGTCCCATGATGACTCATTAAAATACGGTGGTGGTATTGGTGTTACGCTGCTTGATGTGGTCAATAAAGCTATTGAAGAAAACCCTGCTGCACAGATTATCGTAAAACCACACCCAATGACGCTTAATGACCCCTCTGTTGTCAGCGCACTCACTGAGTTAGATTGTCTTATCCTTACCCAGTCTATTCATTTGGTCGATGCATTAGAGACCATCGATCACGTATATACGATTACGTCACTGGGTGGGTTTGAGGCTTTGCTAAGAGGCAAAGCAGTTACGGTATTGGGAAGTCCTTTCTATAAAGATTTGTGCTCAGATACATCAGAACTAAAACAAACAAGCAAACAAACAGCGTTCTATGCCATAAATAACTATAATTACTATTTGGACAAATAGCAGTTACTTATGTAAAGAAAGGATTATTTATAATAACGCTCCAACATAGTCATCAAACGCTCCTGATAGTCAGGGAGTTTATTTGCCCCCTCACTTTTAAAATCATTGGCGCAAAACGAATGTGGTGAAGCATTTTGTTTTTTTAACTTTAATAGTTTTTCATAGCGAGTAACAGCATGTCTTGAGCGTATATTAAAATAGTAACAAATATCAACCTTTTCAATAGCTTTAGATTCGCAGTACAATAGCCAAGGTACTAAAAAAGAGGCCATATTAAGATCATTATGACCACGGAACCGATTAGGTAAAAAGGCTTTTATTTCTTTTTCAAACAGTTGCCATGTTTTTTCATATCCTGATTTTTTTAATGGAAAATAGGTATGGACAAGCGGATTCTTAATATTATACGGATAATGTCTTTTAAGTAACTCAATACTTCTTAATGAAGCCTTAAGCGTAGGCGTTTCCACTCCTTTGCGCTGCATATCATATAAATTCTTAGTTGAGACAAATAATGAGCTGATATTATTTGCTGAGAAAAAGTGCTCTTTAGGTAACTCTTTTGCGACGAAAACATCATCGTTAAAGTAGATGAAATCTTCTGACAAGTTAGGAATACGATAAAGAAAGGCTTCTATCACATGCGAATTAAAAGTAGGTAAATATTGAGAGTCGATAATCTCGGTATGATCGACTACAGTAACTCCTTTTACTTTATTTAGCCAGCTTGGTAATTGGTTGTCGGTAATAATATATATGTTTCTAACCCAAGGTAAATATTTCTTGACTGCTTTGACTGAATAAAATAGCTCATTATGATTATCAAAACGTGCCCTATCAGTAGCATACTGACCGATATTTCCACGTTTACTGTTAGCCTCATAATACTCATACTTCTCTTGCCACGTTTTATCAGTATTATCTACCCAAGTGAATACAACGTCTATAATCATATCCTGAGGTATATCGACAGTATTGATATTAGAATACTCTACAAAGGCAGTTTCAACTGCCTCATCTACTCCAAGCTCAGTATTAGTAACAGGATAACGCTTATTAAAATAATCCCTAAAGAAAACTCCTGGATTGTTTTTCAGCTTTTTAAACTTACGCTTGTGTAACTTCATTGTAAAAATATCCTTTCATATATTTCTTTGACTATCTACTAGCAGACATTAATCTTTTGAATAAAAAAGCTAGGCGTACGCCTAGCTTTTTTATTCACACACTTTCAAACTGGACTAACATTTCAGACTATCGAATCGGCTCCAATTATATGAGCTATCGTATGCTGGATATATGGCTATCATACCCTTGTAACAATATTTAGCCAAGTCAGTATCTTCTAGCAATAAAGCAATCTCTGCTACCAAACGCCAATACTCATAAGAATGCTCTATAGTAGGTTTTACAGCATTTTCGTAAGCTTCATCAATTAGGCCCAGTCTATATCTAGCTAATGTTAGTGGATAGACGAGTTTTTCCTTACTTTCTTGTATAAGCGTAGATGCCTGTTCAAGCAGTTCTTGCCACTGTGATCTCTCCGCTAGCACCCTTACATATGTCAATCTAAACTCATCATTGTGAGGGTACATACTTATCATTTCTGGCAACAGCTCCATCAATGAATCAAAATTACCCATGCCCCAGAGAGATAGTATATATTTCTGTATTGCTGTTTGGGGCAAAATACCAATATCACCATTTACCGTTGCATTATATTGAGCAATACATTTATCGTAGTTATCTCTAGAATAAGCCAGACGAGCGATTTCTATTCGACACCTTGGATTATTTTTTGTATGACGCTCAAAACTAGCTAATTGCTGATGCGCTTGCTCAAAGTCCGATAGATGACGATAAGCCTGTGCCATTAAAGTTTCTGGTTGGTACTCTATCAGATTTTCGAGATCGAATTTTGACAGCTCATTTTTTAACAGATCAATAATGGCTTGCCACTGCTTATAAAGACGTAAAGACCAAGCTTGTACTATAAGAGACTGTGCTTCATTTAATTGGTTTTCTTGTATCTCTTTTTTAAGTTTTTCAAACTCAGTAATTTTGCCTGTTTTAGCATAGCTAAACAGTAGCATAAATTTAAGCTCTTCATCTAATGCTCTCATAGAGCTCGACAGATTAATTACCTCTTGCCAGTTGGTAGTCGCATACGCTACCTTTGCTTTCCAATAATTGATCTCATCTTGACTTCTATTATCCGATTCTAATGCGGTAAAGAGTTCCGTAAATTTATTTTGATTAAATAGAGCTTTATTCAAGACTTCCTGCGCCTCTCCTATCTGAGCTTCGTCACCATGTTCGATAAGTAGCAGACTACGTGACTCTGCCAAGTCCCATACTTCGTTATCGTTGGCAGAAACAGTCATATCATAAAGTATGTCAAGGTCTAGCTCTTTAGTTTCTGGTTGATCTAACGCCATAATAGCTTGATAAACACGTTCGCAGTTATTGGTATCTCGATAGGCAAACGTATCTTGTATTCTAGTGGCGTATGGTTCTAATGGCTCTCCATTATTCTTCAGAACAACCTCTAAATTTTTTAATAACTCCTCTTCAGTAGTAACAACTGGACCAAAACCATCTTTTTCATAATCGAAATAACCTTTTTGGTAAGTATGACTACCAGAGAACACTTCATCTTTATCAAACTGATAGTAGAGGGTAGTCTTACTCAACAGGCCCATCTCAAATGCTACTGAAGAATAATCTGTGATCATTAGTTTTGATTGTTGAAAGAGTTGCTGCATACTCATCTCAGCTGTACTAGATTGCCATACATCGATGTAGCTAGGCAATTCAAACATTGATACATATGGCTCAATATTGGCATGAGGGGCAAAAATGACTTGATAGTTATATATTTCGACTAAATTTCGTAGCTCCTTGCTGTGCACAAGACTATGCCAATGTTTAGCATAATTCGTCTGCATAAAATATTTATTAATTGTGCGAGTATTACTTCCAATACCTGTTATTTGACCTACAATATTATTACGCCAAGTAGGCATAATTAATATGATTTTGCTATCTCGGCTATTACTCACTAATAAGCTATCATGTCTAGGAAAGCCAGTTAGAACGACTTCCTTTTCAGTCAGCTTATAACTACTATCTTTATCTACAAAAGAATTATATTCAGGAAATGTAGTAGTAATTAAAAGTTGAATATTCTTTTTAGAGTTAATCCAAGAAGATAGATCATCTTTTGTCACACCGTGTTGCAGGAATATAAACTGCTTACTGTATTCGTATTGATCACCAAAATAATCATTAATATGTTTTTCTAAATGACTACTTATAATTTTAGAAGATTTACGAAGATGTAGCTCAAAACTCTCTGTACCAAAATCAACTAAATTAAATCCATCTTGCTTTAAACGCGTCCAATCTCCTGAATCACTTCGCAATGCAAAATAATAGACTCTTTCAGGATGCTTATCTCTAAGGTACCTATATAAATGCTCAGCATTATCATCTGCTTTAGTTTCTCTGTCCATTAAAAGCCAACTGCCATCAGATATATATTTTTTTGAAGGAGTAAAAGCTTCTTTCACACTACGTATGTCTATACCATTTTTAAAATGACGGTTTTTAAGAGACAGACTCGGTCTTTGTGTATCAATAAAAGCATCAAATTTATCATTATAACTATCATATGATATCCAACTGCGTGATTCATAAACAAAAGGTCTATCATTAAAACTGTGAATTATCGTTTTATGATAAGTAGGGATAACATCCTTTTTATTAATTCTAAACGATAAAACACCTTCATTATGCATAAACGTATTGACTAATATTTGCTTTTTCTCTTTATCGATATCAGTTATATAAGCAATCTTAAAAGGTGTATTTTTATTTTTGAAAGCACCCATCATACCAACTTTCTGAAAAAACCAAACACCTGCCATATTAAAGCTTAATATTGTACTTTCGTCTATATATTCAAATACTTTTAAAAATAATTGGTAGAATTCTTGCCTTTGGTTTTCATCCAAAAAGCCTAGTCTTTCAGGACTATTGATTAAATATTGAACATACCAACTCATATCATATAAAGCTGTTTTCTGTATATTTTTAGGTATAAAACCCAACTGTTCCTTATACATTTTTAACATTGGAATAAAACCATGTACAAAAACATCGTAGTAGCGTTCTTTTTTGCTCCATGATGTGTCTAAAGTTGACGTGCCATCTTCTCTTTTACGATAGAAATATACAGATTCCTCTACAAATAATACTTTTCCCTCATTTATATTTAGTAAATAATCCGCTATAAACTTACCATCTTCAAAATTAGGTTTAATACTCGAGTTAAATCTTAAATCATTATTTTTAATATCATCTAACTTAAATATTGTTGCAGAAGCTGAAAGGTTTATATTATTATCAAGCTCACTAGCTGGTATAGGAGCTTCATTTTTAAATCTAAATCTAAGCGGATGGGAATCTTTTATATTAACTTGACCTTCATTATAAAAAACAAGATTAGTAACAAGCATATTAATACTCGTATTACTAACTATTTTATTATTTATTAATTCAAAATAAGACAGAGATATAAAATCATCAGGATCTATAAAAGTTATCCAATTAAATTTTGCATGTGAAAGGCCTAGATTTCGAGCAGATGCTTGACCTCCATTCTCTTTATGCAAATATATTATATTTTTAGGATATTTTTCCTGCCATTTTTTTATAATATATGCAGAATTATCAGTAGAACCATCATCAACTAGGATGATTTGGATACTCCTTTCAAACTCTATGGTTTGGTTTATGAGACTCTCAAAATAATCATTCAAGTATTTTTCAACGTTATATACAGCTGATATTATCGTAAAGCTATTTTCACTCTCTTTTTTTTGAGGAATTAATTTTGATATTTGAGATTTACGTTTTTTTAAAGAATCCTCAATAAACACTTTTGGATCTTTTTTTAACTTTCTCATTTTTCGATATAATTTGCTATTCTTACTATCTAACATTATTTTTTCCTAATATAGTTATGAAGTATTTTCTATAACTGTTAACCTTAGTTACATACCTAAAAGTTTATTTTATCAATTTATTTTCTCTTAACTATAAATACATTACCTTTAAAATCGGAATTAAAGCTAAAATTATTATCAGAATATTCAATTTTTACTGAAGAGGTCATTTTTGTTATAACTTCACTACCCTTGACCTTTATTTTAATATAAAGCTCATAGGAACCTTCTGTTAAATCAGAGACATCTAAACCTAAATGCTGATATGTACTGAACCAACACTTATCATAAATAACTATTTCTTTTTTAAAGTAACCTCTTGTTAGGTTAGGCCTATGAGCTTTTGCTAATTTTTTTATGAAATTAGATTTTCCTTTAAATATTAACTCATAATTTATATCTTGATAATCCTCAACATCCACGCCTTCAACTATACCAACGCCTTCAATAAACAACTTATCATTTTGGATATTTATAATTTTTAAATCTATTATAGGATTAAGGCTTGCTTTAGATTTTTTTATAGGTTGAGAACCGAAAAAATTAACATTCCCATCGTTAAACCTTGGTATTGCGTCCGAAGCTAAAGCATATAAGATACTTAGAACCAATGAAGTATGATGACTAGTGACCTGATTATGTTCTCTTACGAACAAAGAATAACTTTTAATTAGGTTAAAATTTTTATATTTCATTAAATCGTTCAAGTTAGGCTCTAAATGTTCCTTATATTGGTTATCCGCCTCGGAAGTTATTAAGTATATGTTTTTTTCTAACTCGGTATCACTCTTCAACAGTCTTGGTAGTAAATTGTTAATAAACTGTATGTCTACTGATGAATAATCAGCACCCATCATATGTAGAGCGGTTCTATGCCAATTTTTGTTTATATAACTTCCAATATAAATTTGTGGCACTGTTACAAGTATATTACTTATATTTAATTTCAACCCATAATAAAGCGCAGCAGAACCTCCTTTAGAAAAACCTGTTACTGTCATATTGGATAATATTAAATTTTTCTCTTTTACTTTTAATTTTATAAACTCTGAAATACTGTCTTCTATTTTAAAATCCATATTTACACATAGGTAATAAGTATACATTTCTTCAAAGTCATCATTAATCCATATTACATCACAAGGACAGTTATCTAATGCATCCTAGATTCAAATAAGAAGTGCAACGTTTTAAAAGAATGAGTTGAAGAGTAAGATGTGCCGTGTTGCATTTCAAACTTCAACTCCTACATATCAGAACGTTATGAAACACTATACACATCTTACCCAAGAGCAAAGATATCAAATATCAGCGCTATTGCAAGCTAAAAAAGGCATGAGTGAAATAGCTAGAATTATTGGC
>NZ_JABRVQ010000010.1 GCF_013248965.1 Psychrobacter okhotskensis
GGACATTGAGAACAAACTAAATAACAGACCAAGAAAACGCTTAGGGTTTAAAACGCCTATGCAGGCGTTCTATAATATTAATTAGCGTTGCACTTGGTGTGTTAATCTAAGACATTAAATCAGAGTGCATTAATTTAAATTATCTCTATCGCGCTTATCTTTTCGCTGCCGTTTCCGTTTTGCAGTAGTATGATACGTCAGATAACCACCCAGTACCATCACGGCGATAAATGCTGCGATGTACAAAAATATTGATGAACCAATAAAAGCAGAGGGTTCCATGACCATAATCTCATTAAAAGTTATCAATAATTATGCAAGTGCCGCTGCCGATTGTAAAGTAAACAAGTTTAGCTCAGGTGTAAGTTCAAGTGAACGCAAACGCGCTGCTTGATTATGAACGTTGGCCGTTACAATCAACTCATCTGGCTCATATTGGGCCAAAAAATTAGCCAATTTGGGCTTGACCGTTTCAACAGAGCCGATGAACGAGATCGATAGCGCGTTGTCTACCATCATCTTCTCTGCTTGACTCCAAATACTATCCATATCGTGGGTTGGTTTTGGCATTTGCCCTGTTTCACCTCGGCGTAAACGCACAAAGCTCTGCTGTGCTGAGGTAAAGTGATAATGGGCAGTTGCATCGTCATCAGCCAGTAGTAAGTTCGCTGCCACCATCACATAAGGCTTGTCTAAATAGGCTGACGGCTTGAACTGCTCGCGGTAAGTTGTGATAGCTTGACTGAGCATTTGCGGCGCAAAATGCGAGGCGAACACGTAAGGCAGTCCTAAATGTGCGGCCAAGGTCGCTCCAAAAAGTGAAGATCCGAGTATCCAGATAGGAATGTTTGATTTGGCGCCAGGGAATGCTTGCACAGGACTGTTGTCAGTTGAATTTCCTAAGAAGTACATTAATTCTTGCACGTCTTGCGGGAAGCGTTCAGCGTCGCTCATCTGCCGACGTAGCGCCTGAAAAGTCGCCCCATCTGTACCAGGAGCGCGGCCTAAGCCTAAGTCAATACGGTCGCCATATAACGCTTGTAATGTGCCGAATTGCTCAGCGATCACGAGCGGTGCATGGTTAGGAAGCATCACGCCGCCTGCGCCAATACGTATTCGCTTGGTTTGACTACCAATATGCGCTAGCAGCACCGAGGTTGCTGCACTCGCAATACCGGGCATATTGTGATGTTCTGCCATCCAATAACGGTTTAAGCCGACTTTTTCTGCAAGCTGTGCGGTCTCAACCGTCTGGGCGATACCTTCAGCGATAGTGTTACCCTCAGGAACGGGGGCTAAGTCTAAAAAGGATAAAGGAATTGTGTTACTCATAGATCACCTGTGTTTCTAACGCCGCTTTTTAACGACATTATTATATTTGTATTTGAGGGTGGTAAGGATAAACGGCAGCAGTGCTTATTTGTGAATGTGCAACAAGTTGTGAATGTGCAACAAACTCTAAATAAATAGTGGCTTTTCATGTCGAAACAATATTGAACGTACAACAAGGCCAGTTCATCGTTGCTAGTGGTGTAAGGTTGCGATGTGCTACCCGTTTAATAGTTAATATGATGGGGCAGTTGCGGGCAATATCAAGGTCAAAAGTTAGAACGATAACAAATCTTAATAATCTAATAGCGTGTACAGATTAGACTATTTAGCCGCTTTTAGTCCATTTAGTCGTGTTGGTTCTTATTGAAGGCACGTCTTTTTAGGCATAAAAATTAACGGCATCGCTATCTATTGATCACGATGCCGTCAGTCTGTACTGTCTGATATTTATTAAAATGTTTACAGCGAGGGTAAAAACAATGATTAAGCAGATAGCCTATTCTGGATTAAATTGCTTTTGGCATAATTCCATAAAAGCGCGCCCGTATTGGCGGATTTCTGCATCATCCCGTACCGCCATCCAACTGGTAAAGCGCCCGAAATGATCCACCGGAATCGCCGTTAAGTTCTGATAATGGCTTGGCTCAAAAGCCATCTCGGCTATAATACCAATGCCTAAACCAAGACCAACATAAGTGCTAATTACATCAGCATCGAGCGCTGCTAAAACAATATCTGGCTCAAGACCTGCATCCGTAAAGGTTTTATCAATCGCACCGCGTCCGGTAAAACCACCATGATAGGTAACAATTGGATAGCTGGCGAGGGTCGGCAAATCAATAGACTCGTGACTGGCAAGCTCATGATCGCTTGGCACAATAACGCGATGCGTCCAGTCATAATAGCGATAACAGCGCAGATAGTTATTATGGAGCAACGACTCGGTTGCAATACCGATGTCAGCTTGCCCGCGTATCACCATCTGGGCGATGGTCTCAGGATCAGCCTGTTGCAAGATTAAATTCACTTTAGGAAAACGTTCTTTAAATTCTTTGACCACTTGCGGCAATACATAACGTGCCTGCGTATGAGTAGTGGCAATGGTTAAGGTACCGACATTGGGGTTGTTAAAGTCGAGGCTTAGATTCTCAATCGTACGGATTTCAACAAAGATAGACTCGATATGCGGCATGAGCGCTGTGCCCATGGTCGTCAGACCGGTCAAACGCTTGCCTTGACGCACGAATACTTCAGTTTTTAGTTGGTTTTCAAGCGCTGCGATATGCTTGGATAAGCTTGATTGACTGGTGTGCAGTACTGTCGCCGCTTGGCTTAAGTTATAGCCATTAATCACCGTATGCCACACCGTCTCCAACTGCTTGAGCTGAATTTGCAAGTGCCGCTGATTGACCACTACGTCGATTGCCATAACTGAATCCTATTGTATAAATATACAAACCCTGTCTGTATATAAAAGTAAAAACCTACGAATATGCCGTAAGCGACCAGTGTAAATCAAATCTATTATTCTTGTATATAATAAATAGCTATCAATTAATAATAATTGGGAATATAGAAATTGTAATCTAATTGCTAGCGAGTTTTGAAATTTCAATAAAAGTGCATTATTCAAAAAAAACAGCTACCTTCTAAAAGATAGCTGTTTGTAAAGTTTGGATTTAATTATTAAGGCAAACCTTAGTGAACATGTCAAACTGAGCACAGAAGGTTAGTCAGCGATATCAAAACGATCGGCGTTCATTACTTTACTCCAAGCGCCGACGAAGTCATGAACGAACTTCTCTAAATTGTCATCCTGCGCGTATAGCTCAGCATAAGCGCGTAGTATAGAGTTGGAGCCAAACACTAAGTCCACACGGCTCGCTTGCCATTTCGTTTTTCCAGTGCCACGTTCGCGTACTTCATAAAGGTTAGAGGTGTTACGAACGTCGTCGCTGGTTTTGATAGGATGCCAAGTGTTATTCATATCCGTCAGATTAACGAAGAAGTCATTGGTAAGCACGCCAGCACGCTCAGTAAAGACGCCATGTTGACTCTGACCATGGTTGGTATCGAGAACGCGCATACCACCAATCAATACCACCATCTCAGGAGCAGTTAAGCCCATCAACTGAGTGCGATCCAGCAGCATCTCTTCAGGTGATACCGCGTAGTCGCCTTGAACCCAATTACGATAGCCGTCGTGTAAGGGCTCCAAATCTGCAAAAGATTCCGCATCGGTCATTGATGCGTCAGCATCACCGCGACCTGGGTTAAACGGTACTGTAATGTCTACGCCGGCATCATTAGCTGCCTGTTCAAGAGCGGCGTTACCACTCAACACAATAAGGTCTGCCAAGCTAACGTCTTTATCAAAGCCAGACTGGATGCTGGTTAACGTCTCGAGCACACGTTGCAATTGCTCAGGCTCATTGCCTGCCCAGTCTTTTTGCGGGGCAAGGCGAATACGCGCACCATTGGCACCGCCGCGATAGTCTGAGGCACGGAAGGTTCGGGCGCTATCCCAAGCAGTGATAATCAACTCTCGGCGGCTCAAGTCACTGTCTAATATTTGCGATTTTAAAGCTGCAATATCATCAGCGGTTAAGTCAGTATTGCCTTTAGGAACGATATCCTGCCATATGAAGTCCTCGCTTGGCACGTCTGCGCCTAAGTAGCGAGCTTTTGGACCTAAATCACGATGCGTTAGTTTGAACCACGCTTTGGCAAAGACCTCATCGAAGTACTCTGGATCTTGATGGAATTTCTCTGAAATTTCACGATAGATAGGGTCTTTTTTTAGCGCCATATCGGCATCGGTCATGATTGGGTTGCGGCGTACGCTTGAGTCATGCGCATCTAATGGGCGATCTTCTTCACGAATATCGGTAGGCTCCCATTGCCAAGCGCCTGCTGGGCTTTTGGTTAGCTCCCAGTTATGACCTAAGAGTAACTCAAAATAATTGTAATCCCATTGGGTAGGATTGGTCGTCCATGCACCTTCGATACCGCTCGATACCGTATCGCCTGCATTGCCACTACCTTTAGGATTGCGCCAGCCTAAGCCTTGTTCGGCGACATCAGCTGCTTCTGGCTCATCTTCTAATATCGTCGCATCACCATTACCATGACATTTACCAACGGTATGACCACCAGCGGTCAACGCCACGGTTTCTTCATCGTTCATCGACATACGAGCAAAGGTCGTACGCATATCTTGCGCTGTTTTGAGCGGGTCAGGGTTGCCATCGACCCCTTCAGGGTTGACATAAATCAAGCCCATTTGCACCGCTGCTAATGGGTTTTCGAGTGACGCACGATCTTCATCGCTATCGTAACGGTTTTCTGTAGCGGCGAGCCATTCACGCTCAGAGCCCCAGTAGATATCTTTTTCTGGATGCCAGATGTCAGCACGACCACCAGCGAAACCTAGGGTTTTAAAGCCCATTGACTCATAGGCCATGTTGCCTGCCAAAATCATTAAGTCAGCCCAAGACAGTTTATTGCCGTATTTTTTCTTGATAGGCCATAGTAAGCGACGCGCTTTGTCTAAGTTGACGTTGTCAGGCCAGCTGTTCAATGGCGCAAAGCGTTGATTACCAGTGTTGGAGCCGCCGCGGCCATCAGCACTACGATACGTACCAGCCGAATGCCATGCCATACGAATCATCAAACCACCATAATGCCCTCAATCTGCTGGCCACCAGTCCTACGATTCAGTCATCAAATCTTTTAGGTCTTGCTTGACGGCTTCTAAATCTAATTGCTTAAAGGCTGCCGCATAGTCAAAGTCAGGATCCATCGGATTGGTCTTATTATCCTGCTGATGCAAAATATCCAAGTTCAAGCTGTTCGGCCACCAATCAATTGCTGTAGAAGCAGCAGTAGTGTGTGCTTGATGCATGACAGGACAGCCGCCCATACTAGGGCGCTGCGGCGCATGCGTATGGTCTACGTTTTCACTATGAATCGTCGGACCTTTATCATCACCTTGGTCATAAGTTGTGTTAGTGGCGGCACCATTATTGTTATTGCTTTCATGATCGATAGGGCAACGTGCAGCGTCTGGGGTCGCATTTTTGTCAGCTGAGCTGGGGGTCGAGTTGGACATTGAATAAATCCTGGGCGGTAGTGAGAGAAAGGAAAAATAGCTAGCTATGGTAATTTTTAGAAGTGACGTTTATTAGTAGTGAAGCTTGCTGATATATGTATGCCTATACGTGAAGCATAACTAAGTACCATGTATTTATAAAACTGATATATAAGAATCATAAGTTTTAAATAACCAATCATAAGCGGTTTTAATTTTTTGTCCTACTCAATATGCTGTAAACGCCATTCCCCCTTATCAATAACGCCACTCGCGTTGATTTCATTCTTTTTATATACAAATAGGTTAATAGTTAACGACTTACTTATTTACTTATTTTTAACATCATAAGAAGCATAAGAAAAAATCAGGATAAATTTACCCTTCATTGCAGACTATCACATTCCATGTGGCGACTGTGAAATAGCATTTTTGACGAAGTGCTGTCTATGATAAGTTAATGCAAAAATATCTAGTCAAGGTAAGCGTTCTCAAGTACCATAATTGAATTTTGTGGTAATGCTCGTTTTGTGCAACGCTGAGCAATTTTTATCAATCCTTGTTAGCGACAGCTGATAGCGGGTTTTTGCTATAAATGATTGATAAAAATTGTGCGTAGTTGTGTTTTTTGTCTCAAGTTTCGGTGAGCTATTATGTCTGCTGTCCAATCTATTCCCCCTAATCCTCCAGTCGCCAAAAAATCACTAAGTGAAACCTTAAAAGCTTATCTTGATCGTCGAGCGATTATCATGCTGTTTTTGGGCTTTGTCGCTGGCATACCTATCTTACTTATTTTCTCTAGTCTGTCATTGTGGCTGCGTGAAGCAGGTATTGACCGTACTGTCGTTACTATGTTTAGTTGGGCAGCATTAGGCTATGCTTTTAAGTTTATTTGGGCGCCATTGATTGATGCTTTGCCTGTGCCTTTTTTGACCAAATGGTTGGGTCGCCGTCGAAGCTGGATTTTAGTGTCACAGATTTTGATTATCATAGCGATTTGCATGATGGCAAACGTCAACCCTGCTGTTGAGGGTAGCTTAGTATTGATGGCAGTAGGTGCGGTGTTGTTAGGGTTCTCATCAGCGACACAAGATATCGTCATTGATGCTTATCGGATTGAGCTGGCTCCGCCAAATCTGCAAGCGGTACTGTCTGCCATGTACGTGACAGGCTATCGTATCGGCATGATAGTCGCAGGAGCAGGGGCGTTATATTTAGCAGATTATTTTGGTTCGACCGAGGCACTGTACAGTTATGAGGCGTGGCGTAATACTTACTGGATTATGGCAGGTGTCATGGGTGTTGGTATTATTACGACCTTGATAATACATGAGCCCATAAGCCAGAAAGTAGTCGTCGAACGTAAAACGTCTGATTATATGCGTTTGGTACTTGTCTTTGCTATATCCATAGTAGGGTTTGTGTTTGTTTTTGCCAACGCAGGGTTAATATTACCTGAGACTGAAGATGTATTTTCAAAATTTTTAGTACAAGTCATACGCATGCTTATGAGTCTAGCAGCAGCCTTATTCATCGGCTACTGCTTGGTCAAAGCCAAGCTAGTAAAGCAGGAGTTTGCTTATACCACTTGGATTGAGCCTATAGTGGATTTCTTTCGTCGCTATGGCATGAAAGCCTTATTATTGTTAGCATTGATTGGACTTTATCGCATCTCTGATATCGTCGCAGGGGTTATCTCAAACGTATTCTATCAAGACATGCAATTTACCAAAGTGGACATCGCCAATGCAGTCAAGCTCGTTGGTGTGGTCATGGCTATTGCTGGTGGTTTTTTGGGCGGTATATTGGCACAAAAAATGCGTATCATGCGGGCGATGATGGTTGGCGCCATCCTTGCTTGCGTGACCAATTTACTTTTTATACTGCTGACTTATCATCCCGGTAGCTTGCCTTATATGTATCTAGCAGTGATTTTAGATAACCTCGCTGCTGGTCTTGCTAGTGCGGTATTTATTGCTTTTTTGTCAGCGCTTACTTCTATTCGTTTTACAGCAGTACAGTATTCGATATTTTCATCGCTCATGGTGCTACTCCCAAAAGTAATAGGCGGATACTCTGGCGCTATCGTTGATAGTACCAGTTACCCCTTCTTTTTTATGTTTACCTTTGCGATTGGTATTCCGATTTTGGCACTGATTTACTTTGTCGATAAGCATATTGTTATTGGTGATAACGATGATATTTATGGCGATGGCGATGGTGGCGATAGCAATAGTGGTGGTAAGTCCTCATTAAGCAAGGTAAACCCTAGTTTGACAGATACCAAGGAACCACCGCGTGCCTCAGAGTAACTAAGGTAGTAAATTATCATCAGTTTAACGGTATTATTCATTAACTAGTAATTTTAAGAGTGTTCTATGACAGCGTCGACCATTCGTCAAATAAAGCATAATATTCAGCAACTGACGAATGGCGATGCAAATAATCCGTTGCCGTCATTTTGGCTAACGGATTGGTTGTTGCATGTCATTAACAAGCCTGCCATATTTTTAATCACTGATGAAGATTATCAATTGTCTGACAGTGAGCTTGAGCAATTCAATGCGGGCGTAGCTAAAATGAAGCAGGGCACACCGTTGGCTTATCTGACGGGTCGTCAGGAATTTTGGTCGCTTAATTTTACCGTTAATGAGCATACTTTAATTCCTCGACCTGATACTGAGGTTTTGGTTGAGCAAGTTTTAAATTGGATACAGTCTCAGCCAAAAAGCGTCGGTAATAATAAACCAAAGCGGCTACTAGACTTAGGTACTGGCTCAGGCTGTATCGCCATTAGTTTGGCGCATGAGTTAAAGTCTGATAATTGGCAAACGGTCGCGGTTGATTTATCGCAAGAAGCATTGAAAATTGCTAAGCACAATGCAGCTATTAATGATGTCAGCAATATTGAGTTTTTACAAAGCAGCTGGTATGACGAGCTGCCCACTCAAGACGAGCAATTATTCGATGTGATTGTCTCTAATCCGCCTTATATCGATGAAGAAGACGAGCATTTAGCAAGGTTGATTGCCGAGCCGATTAGTGCGTTAAGTGCCCCCAATCATGGTCTTGCCGATATAGAATATATCGTTCAGCAAGCACCACAATATTTACTCAAAGGTGGGCTACTGGCGATTGAGCATGGCTTTGATCAAGGAGCGGCAGTACGTCAGTTATTTTTGGACAATGGCTTTAATGCTGTCCATACTGTGCAAGACCTTGGTGGTAACGATCGTGTAACGCTAGGGCAAATTTAATAGTTGGATTTTTTTAACAGTTTTTTAATAATAGGTTTTAAATGGCTATGTCGCATTCATTAAATGCAGGGCAGTTGTTGGATGAAGAGCTGCTGCGTTATGCGCGGCAGATACTACTTGATGGCTGGGATATCGATGCTCAATTACGCTTAAAAGCATCGCGCGTCGTTATGATTGGCGCAGGCGGGCTAGGTTGCCCGGCCTCTGAGACCTTAGTCCGTGCAGGACTTGGATACGTTCATCTGATTGATGATGATGAGATTGAAGCCAGTAATCTGCAACGTCAGACGCTGTTTTTACCTGACGACATTGGCAAACCCAAGGCGCTAACAGCGGCGCAAATGTTAACACGCATTAATCCTTTAATTCGTGCGCGTGGTACAGTGGCTCGATTGAGTGAAGACAATGCTTATGAGTTGCTCGATATAGCAGTCGCTAAGCCTGATTTGCTCCTAGACTGTACCGATAATTTTGCCACCCGTGATATTATTAATCGTATTAGCGTGCGCTACCAGATTCCATTATTATCTGCCTCAGCGATTGCGATGCAAGGGCAGTTGGCGTTATATGAGCCACATCTTCATACTGGCTGCTATCATTGTGTGTTTGGTTCAGTAGCCGTTGATGCCGTAGCGGATGAGCGTACTTGTGCCAACTCGGGCGTACTTGCCAGTACCACTGCCATCATGGGAAATTTGCAAGCCAATGCTGCCTTGCAGTATCTAGGATTAACCAAAAATCCACTGACAAACAAGCTGCTAATATGGGATGGTAGTCAAATGCAGCAAAGGCTGATGGGCTATCGTCAAGATCCACAATGCCCCATTTGTATCAGTCATTAGCAATGGCTCGATATTGAGCTGTTGCAACTCTCTATCCCCAAATATTCCTTTTATTACCATAGTTGTTTCTTATGAAAATTCATCGTCCGCATTTATTAAAACATACTTTTAATGTCGTCAATCGTGTTCGCCAGACAGCGAGTGTCGCTGGTCTGTCTGCGCTCAGAGTAGCCAAAGGTGAGAAGCCAGATGCCATGCTGCTAAAAGAAACCTTTGAGCAGTTGGGCACGACCTATATTAAAATCGGCCAATTTATCGCTAGTACGCCGTCATTGTTTCCACGTGACTATGTCAAAGCATTTCAGAGCTGTTTGGATCAAACCACGCCTTTATCCTACGCCTATATCGAAAACGTATTGAATGAAGAGCTAGCTGTTGATGGCATGACGCTGGATGATAAGTTTGCTCATATCGACCCAGAACCATTAGCCTCAGCCTCCATCGCTCAAGTTCATGCCGCTCGTTTGCATAATGGCGATGAGGTAGTATTAAAGGTGCAAAAGCCGGGCGTTGAGACCATCATGCAGACAGATTTGGGTGTATTGCATGGCGCCACTAAGTTAGTTGAGCTACTCATGCCATCGATGAAGTTTGCCAGTATTGCACCCATTATTGATGAAATTCGTTTGCGTATGCTGGCTGAGACGGACTTTATCGCTGAGGCGCAAAACATCCGTGATTTTCAGCAGTTCTTAGCAGTATCAGGAAATACCCGCGTGGTGGCGCCAGCGGTCTATGAGGCGCTGACGACCAAGCGCGTGCTAACCATGAGCCGCTTATACGGCGTCTCCATGGTCGATGAGTCGGTAATGCGTCAATATTGTGCTGATCCGGCACAAGTAATGGCAGATACCTTGAATACTTGGTTTGCCAGTCTAATGTTATGCAATAGCTTTCACGCTGATTTGCATGCGGGTAATTTGATGCTGCTAACCGATGGTCGTATTGGCTTTTTGGATTTTGGTATCGTTGGGAAATTAAAAGCGGAGAGTTGGCGCGCCTGTATGGGTATGATGCAAGCGATGCAGGACAACGACTACCAAGCGATGGCACGCCATATGATTGATATGGAGATGACCCATGGCGGCAATCAGGTCGATGTAGTGGCACTGGGTAATGACTTGCAGCGTATGATGAAGACCATCATGGCAGAAGACAAAGCCTTTACCAGCGGTGTGCCTTTCAATAGTAAAGAGCAGGCCGATGAATTGAATCAAATGATGCTAGAGATTGTAGATGTCGGTAAGCGTCACGGTATTCATTTCCCGCGTGATTTTGCCTTATTAACCAAGCAGATGCTCTATTTTGACCGTTTTATGCGCACGCTGGCGCCTGATATGGATATGTTTAGTGATCAGCGGGTACAAATGCTAGGACAGACAGAGGGTCAGTCGAACACCTCAACCACACTGCAAGTGTCTTAAGTTTCAATCGTGTTATTGATTATTGATCAGACACTGCTTTTGAATCATTCACACTGTTTAATACAATGGATTGTGTGCTAACCGCCACAAGCTGGCTCTGTCATGATGACTGCTTTCAAAAGCCGTGCGCTATCAACTATTACCAATGAAACCGCCATCGCGTGCATCGGTCTTTACTGCTTGGCAGTGGTGATGGGTTATGGACGCTTTTTGTTCACTGCGACCTTGCCCGATATCATGGTGCAACTGTCACTCTCGACGAGCATTGCTGGCTGGCTGGCGTCAATCAATTATATTGGCTATTTCATCGGTGCGCTCATCGCCATGTTTGTGCCTCAGCGCTTGACATGGCTGATGTTGATACTCTGGACGATGGTCAGCATTGTCACGACGATGCTGCTCATGGTGCCAGAGATGTCGCTAAATACATGGTATGTCATTCGTCTGCTCTCTGGTATCGCAAGCGGGGTTGCGATGATTTTGAGTTCATCATTGGTCATCCAACGCTTTAGTCACGCGCGCCGCTCTGTACTCTCAGCCTTACATTATGCTGGTATTGGGGTGGGGATTAGTGCCTCCGCTATCCTTACTTTATGGCTTTTGACGCTAGGCTATCATTTCGATGTCATTTGGCTAAGCGCTGGTATCAGCAGTTTACCGTTGTTATGGCTATTATTTGCTATAAGACCAAGCCCTTCGCACCCAACCGAATTACCGCGTGATTATCAACGCTCATCAATATTGCAGACTTATGTTAATTTTAAACGGTCGTTGTATGAAGCTGTGGCCGGTCATACCAAGTCGATTGTGTTATTGTCCGCCAGCTATTTGCTAGCAGGCTTTGGTTATATTACGTCTGCGACATTTTTGCCTGTCATGGCAGCGCAGCGCTTAACGACACAAACCTATGCTGGACTACTGATTTGGCTAGTCGTTGGTATTTTTGCGATGTTGTCAAACCCCCTCTGGGGTGCGCTTGCCAAGCGCATTGGTGAAACCAAAACCTTGATGGGCTTAACGTTGTTGCAAGTGCTAGGAATGTGTCTGCCCATATGGGTTGAAGGCAGTGTCGGTCTATATGGCAATGCTATTATTCTAGGCTTAACCTTCGTCGGTATGGTATCGATGACACTCACGTTGATGAAAAACATCAACCCTGCCTACTCAAACTTATTGATGGGTCTGGCGACATTGGCCTATGCGCTAGGGCAGTTTATTGGCCCATTAGTCACAGTGGCGCTGGCGGGGCAGGACGATAACTTTAACGCGGGCTTGCTAGTAGCGGCTATAGGCTTGGTCATTGGGCTGATTTTAATTTACTTTTTTCGCCGCCAATCGCGAATGATCCGTTAAATAACGCTGCGACTAAATACTTCTCGTAACTCAAAACTGGTATGCACTTGAGCGACGCCTTCGATACGATTGAGCCTGTGTAATAAAAACTCTTCGTAATGCGCCATATCGCGTACCCGCACTTTGATCAAATAGTCTTCTGTACGTCCAGTGACGATGCTACAACTGATGACTTCATCAAAACTCTGAACTTTGCATTCGAATTCTTTGAAGCGTTCAGCCGTATGACGATCCATACTGACCGCGATGAATACCGCGAGCGGGTAACCCAGCTTTTGCGCGTCGATTTGGGTATGATAGCCGGTGATGACGCCAGTGTCTTCTAAGCGCTTGATACGGCGTGCACAAGGGGTTGCGGATAAATTGACCCGTTCTGCAAGCTCGGTAATGCTCATCCGCGCTTCAGTCTGCAATAAGCATAATAAGCGCCTATCGGTCTCATCAATATCAGTCAACATAGCGCTTTCAGGGCGACTGTTAGGCATGGCATAATTACTCATTAGTGAAATAATCTAATTATATCTATAAAAACGTATTATTTCACTAAATTGACTCCAATTATAATGTAATAAAGCTGATTTCTATTTCATAAACTTTGCTATTATTAGGCTATAAGTTTTAGTTATCTCGTATGAAAAATACGGATCTAATCAGTAGCCTTACCCGCTAAAATATAAATCTCCATATTATCTAAGGATTGATTATGTCTGACCAAGCCACACGCACTGCAGCCACGCCGAGTGCTAAGATGACACCAAAAAGCACCGCTTTTGATTATAAAAAGTATCGTCCATTTGCGTTTGCGCCGTCACTGCCAGATCGCACATGGCCAAGCAAAACGATTGAAAAGTCACCAATATGGGCAAGTGTGGATCTGCGTGATGGTAATCAGGCTCTGATCGATCCAATGACCATTGAACAAAAAATGCGCTTTTTTGAGACCTTGGTTGATGTGGGTTTTAAAGAAATCGAGATTGGTTTCCCATCCGCGGCGCAAGTTGAATTTGACTTTGCCCGTAAACTAATCGAAGAAAATCATGTGCCTGACGATGTGACGTTACAGGTTTTGGTACAAGCACGTGAGCACTTAATTGCGCGTACGTTTGAGTCGTTAAAAGGCGCAAAACGGGCGGTGGTTCATGTCTATAATTCAACCAGCCGCGTCCAACGTGAAAAAGTCTATGGCAAGAACAAAGCTGAGATTAAAGAGATTGCTATCACAGGTGCCAAGCTAGTGCAGGAATACGCGGCAAAGTACCCTGAGACAGAGTGGGTGTTTCAATATTCGCCAGAAAGCTTTAGCCAGACCGAGACTGAATTTGCGGTAGAAGTCTGCGATGCCGTTTGTGACGTTTGGCAGCCGCAGAACGGTCAAGAAGTAATTTTTAACTTGCCCGCGACCGTTGAAGCGTCTATGCCCAATGTCTTTGCCGATCAGGTTGAGTATTTCTGTCGTCATCTTGCGATGCGCGAGCATGTGATTGTCAGTCTGCATACGCACAATGACCGTGGCTGTGCCGTTGCGGCTGCCGAGCTAGGGGTACTTGCAGGTGCAGATCGCATCGAAGGGACGTTGCTTGGTAATGGTGAGCGTACCGGTAACATGGATATCATGGTAATGGCGATGAACTTGTTTAGCCAAGGTATCGATCCTGAGCTTGATTTTAGCAATATGAGCGAAATCGTCCAAGTGGTTAGCGAATGCAATAACTTGCCGCTTCATCCACGTCATCCTTATGTTGGTGAACTGGTCTTTACCGCCTTTAGTGGCTCGCATCAAGATGCCATCAAAAAATCTCTCGATTATAACGAGCAGCACAAAGACCAAACCGATAACGTCTGGGATGTGGCTTATCTACCCATCGATCCGGCGCACATTGGCCGCAGCTATCAAGACGTGGTACGTATCAATAGCCAGTCTGGTAAAGGCGGTGTCGCTTATATCTTGCAACGCAACTATGGCTTTAACTTACCACGTTGGATGCAAATCGACTTTAGCCGCGTGGTGCAGCAGCAGGCTGAAGCAGTGGCGCGCGAACTACAAAATGATGAAATTTTACAAACCTTTGAAGACACCTATTTACGTCAAGGTAGCTTTGAGCTACTCGATTACAGCGTGAACAATAAAGGCGGACAGGTTTATTTTAACGGTCAAGTACAGATGAATGACGATATCATTACTATTGATGGTACGGGTAATGGCCCATTATCCTCATTTATCAATGGCCTAGCGCAGCACACTGGCAAGTCGCTACACATCATCAATTATGCTGAGCACGCCATCAATCCGCAGCACAACAATATTAATGGTGATGGTAACGGTATCGATGATGATACCAATAGCGACAATAAGACCGATGCCAATGCTGCCGCTTATATTCAATTGAATGTCGATGGGGACGTGTATTCTGGTATTGGTACCTGTAGCAGTACGGTATCAGCCATGCTAAAAGGCGCGTTATCTGCCTTTGCACAAGCAATCAGCACTACGACCGCTTAATATCTTAACAGTAGTACATAGTGCGCTCGTAGCGTTAATACTGCACACTCATAACGTCATGATTCTTTGCGATTCGTCAATGAGAGCCATGGCGTTATTGTTTGAGTGGTTGAAACTCACGGAGATAGCAATCACTTAACTTATGATAAGATAAGTAAGGTGTCATTAGATAAGATCTTGGACGAATGGTAAAAGCCAATAGCATAATGTTACTTGTGTTTTTGGTGTCTAAGACTTACGCTAATGTTCGTATTACTCTATTATTATAAATAAAAAGGTTAATTATGGAACCGATATCATTTGCTTCATTTACATTGGCCTCTATTCTGGCCTCCTTGCCAGCGAATGGCGAAGTAGTTAGTAAGCCGACGATTACGACGCATATTAGTCCTGCCATTGCTGGACAATGGGAAATAGATTTAGACAGTAGTATTACCATGACAAAAGAGGCAGAAGCTCGGCAAGCGGCTTTGGCTAATACCCAAAATGGCAAAAGCGACGAGCCAAAAATAACCGCTGGTACAGATGGTGGCATCCTTACCCAAAGCGAAGAGCGTGTCCTAAATATTCAGCCGAACAGCGCTAGCAACTTGATAGATGCTGCTGCGCGCGCCAATCAATGTCGCGAGTTATATAACTTTGGTGCTGACAATGAGATGTGGGCGGTCAGCGGTAAAGAATGGACGTACGGTCGCTATTTGGTCACTCATCGCGAAGAGGGCTTGCCTGTCATTGCCATTAGAACGGTGTATGACAATAATGAAGTAGACTGCTCAGGTAATAAGGTTGACCAGACAGATGAGGCGCTGATAGCGTTTTTGAACCATGATGGCAACCAAATGCAGTGGTGCGCCGACCCTGATGGCAAAGAATGCTTTATGAATTTCAATAGAGTATTGCCATAATTTTTGATTAAGTCATATTGATATACTGAGCTCTAAAGAAGGTTTTTATTTTACATGAGCCCATTAAAGAACCCGCTATCTACTAAGATGGCGGGTTCTTTAATGGGGATATCAATGCTAATAGCGGTTCGCTTTATTTTTGCAGAAAACGAAAGTTGTGAATTAAGAGGCTGCTTTGCCTTTCTGCGCGGTCAATAATTCTCTTTCTAGATAGTGGATGTTTTGTGCTTCTTGCACAAACTTATCATCCGCTAAAATCACATCACGGTGCATCGGTATATTGGTTTTGATACCTTCAATCACCAATTCATCAAGTGCGTGTAGCGTCTTGGAAATCGCTTGCTGGCGAGTTTGCCCATGACAGATCAGTTTGCCTATCAACGAGTCATAATAGGTTGGTATCTCGTAGCCGGGATAGAGATGAGAGTCAAAACGAACACCAGCACCACTTGGCGCAAACAACTGATTGACGGTACCCGGACAAGGCATAAAGGTCGCTGGATCTTCAGCATTTATACGGCACTCAATCGCGTGACCTTGAATTTCGATCTCGCTTTGACGGTAAGACAAACCATAACCTGCCGCAATCTTTAGCTGCTCAACGACGACATCAATACCCGTAATCATCTCGGTAACTGGATGCTCTACCTGTACCCGAGTGTTCATCTCAATAAAGAAAAACTCGTTATTTTCAAACAAAAACTCAAACGTACCAGCACCGCGATACTTAACAAGCTCGCAAGCTTTGACACACGCTCTTAAGATAGGTTCACGCACATCATCAGGAATATCAGGGGCAGGGGCTTCTTCTAATACTTTTTGGTGACGACGTTGTAATGAACAATCACGGTCATATAGATGGATTGCATTACCATTACCATCGCCCAGTACTTGTACTTCGACGTGGCGCGGATTTTGTAGGTAGCGTTCCATATAGACGGTATCATCACCAAACCATAGTTCAGCTTCTTGCTTTGCCGCCTGTACTTGACCGATAATATCTTCAAAGCGTTCAACCACTCGCATACCACGACCACCACCACCAGAGGCCGCCTTGATCAACAGTGGAAAACCGATATTACGTGCTTGCTCTTCAGCATTATGTAACGTCACTGCTCCAACAGAGCCAGGTACGGTAGGGACGCCTGCTTTTTTCATGGCATTAATAGCAGAGACTTTGTTACCCATCAGGCGAATATGATCCGCATTAGGACCGACGAAGGTTAAGCCTGCCTCTTCAACACGCTCTGCAAATTCAGCGTTCTCAGACAAAAAACCATAGCCGGGATGGATAGCATCAGCACCAGAGATTTCTGCTGCTGTCAAAATAGTATTAATATCAAGATAGCTTTGATTGGCATTGGGTTTGCCGATACAGATGGCTTCATCAACGAAACGCAGGTGCATTAAGTTAGCATCAGCTGTTGAATAAACGCCTACAGTTTCGATTCCTAGCGCTTTACAGGCACGAACAATACGTAGAGCGATTTCACCTCTATTGGCGATGAGCAGTTTTTTTATCATGGGGTCATCCTTGTCGAAGCGGCAGTTAATGATGCAGTCGCTATATCAGTCATCGATGGGCATCATCAAATGCAATGATGGGGTGCGATGACTAATAGCGCAATGTCAATCATAACGATGTAAAGTATGGCGAATCTTATTACGCTTTATAGCGAATGATAGGCTGACCAAACTGTACGACTTCAGAGTTATCTACCAAGATTTCGTCAACGACACCACTTTGAGTCGCTTCAAGGGGATTCATGATTTTCATGGCTTCGATAATACCAAGCGTATCGCCCGCTTGCACTTTTTGTCCGACCTTCACAAACGGCGGATCATTCGGGCTAGGGGCTGAATAATAAACACCGACCATTGGCGACGTCTCAACGCTACCAGCTTTTACCGCCGGTTTAGCGTCAGCTGCGATAGGTGCTACTCCAGCAGCAGGCGCAGCCATCATGGTTGGCGCTGGCGTATCGTAGTGCCGCGTTAGGCTAATATGCTCATCATCTGAACTGATTTCTAAATTGACCAGTTCACTTTCTTCCATGAGGGCGATTAGGGTACGTATTTTTTCAATATCCATAATTTTTATAATGCCTTGTACTAAATTCGAGAAATAGTGTAACGAAATATTGTCTAAGTAATTGCTAATGATACCTAGATTCGCGGCAATGAGCAATCAATGTACAGTTGTTAACTGAGAAATTTTACATATTTTGACGTAAGCTTTTCTTGTGAGTAAGAAATGCTAATGATTTATCATAGTCTATGTGACGAGGTAGCGCCAGTACTGGTTACTAGACGCTACTTACTAAAGACTAAAATTAGATAAAAATGATATAGTCAATCCTATATAAGTTGGATATGGTGTCAGCCTTGCTTAGTCTACTAATTGTAGTACTTTCGCTCGGCTTCCTTGTATCTAAATTATATTGAACCGACTATAGCAACTTTAAGCCCAAAGTATCCTGAGGCGCTTTTGTTGATAGCGTAGACGCAGGGTGAGCAGAATCGAAGATAAGAAAAGACCAGTGATTAAGGCCATCCAAAACCCTTGCGCGCCCACATCGGTGAAACGCACCAAATAGATGCCAAGGGGCAAGGCAACCAACCAATAGCAAAATAGCGTGACCCACATTGGTATTGTGGTGTCTTGCATGCCGCGCAGTATGCCCGCGACATTGACCTGCCAACCATCAAATAGTTGATAAGCAAGCGCAAAGATGAGGAGGTGCATGGCTTGTGCTCTGACTTCTACATTGTCTGTGAACGCCGCTGCCAGTTGTGGGCGAAACAGCCAAATACCCAGCATACACACGAAGGCAATCAGGACAGTCCAGATAAGACCAGTCGCTTGCACATGGCGCAGCGTGAGTAGGTTCTTTTCACCAAAGCGATTCGATATCATAATAGTCAACGCCATGGCAACGGATATCGGTATCATAAACAGCTGCGAGGTTACCGCTAATGCGACTTGATGCGACGCGGTGGCCAGCTCACCCAATGGACTAATAACAAGAGCGCCCAAGCTAAACAGACTGGCTTCAAAAAATATAGAGATACCAATTGGAATGCCAAGCTTCAGCAGTTTTGTTATCTGCGTGCGATTGGGTCTCGCAAAACCATAAAAGAAGCGCGTGCTGGCAAATTGCTGGCGCTTAGTAAAGCTGGTATAAGTGGCCAATAATAAGACGTTTATCCATAATACCAGTGCCGTTGCGACCCCGCAGCCTGCACCGCCCATTTCTGGCATACCAAACAGACCATGGATAAAGATATAGTTGAGCGGGATATCAGCGAGTAGGCCAATGATACTAATGATGGTCACGGGCTCTGGTCGCCCAAGCGCTTCACAATAACTACGTAGCACGGCATAGACCGCCAGTGCAGGGAAACCAAACGACACCCCATGTAAATATTGCGACGCTATTGGTTGGATATTCTCAGGGACACCCATGATACCAAGAACATTGGGTGCAAGATTGACAATAATGAACCCAAGAATACCGATGACGCCTGCTGTCCATAAAGACTGCTGGGTGATATGAGGTACTTGGCTGTGTTTATTTTGTCCAATTGCTTCACCAATGAGAGGGGTAGTGGCGATTAAAATACCTGTCGCTAATAAAAATAATGGTAGCCAGATACCAGAGCCAACAGCGACCGCCGCCAAATCAAGGGCAGAAACCTGACCTGCCATGATGGCATCGACGACACCCAGTGCCGCTTGGCAAAACTGAGTAATCAAGATGGGTAAGGCGAGCACGCCTAAGCGTAAACTGTAGCTTTTAAAATCAGTAAAGGATATTGGCAACGCCATAATTAGCAACTTTTTATGATTCACGGTGGTTAGTGTTGATAGACAAATACTGCCATCAACCACTCAATAGCGAGACAGTAACCGGAGTGTTGTAGCGACGATTAATAAGACGAGAAAGTCTATATAAACTAGGGTCTGTTGAACATTCAAATATTAGGACTGCTGATTGCTAAAATCGTCCCAAACCTTTTATCAAATCAGGCGTAAACCGACGATAATGTCGAGACCTTAGCTAGGTTTACAACAACGTTTGGGGTGATTTTAGTATCAGCCTTTCAGGGCAGGGCTATTTTTTGCCAATACATGGCGAAATTATCTAACCTAGAACGACTAGGCGTCAAAAATTTCACTGCGTATTGTTTAAAAAATAGCCACTGCCAGTGCCACACTTGAATGTTCAACAGACCCTAAGTATTAGAATAAAAATATGATACTAAAAGTGAAGACACTTAAATAAAAATAACCCGTCAATTCAAGTGATAGATTGACAGGTCATAAGTAGATAGGATGGTAAAGAAGCCAGACAAGTATGTCAACGTTTTAGGAAGGTTTTATAATGCTGAGCGACATCTATAACATTTATAACATTGTGCCTAGATTCATATAACATTGTGCCTATATCCAGAATTTTACATGGCTTAGGCCTACAGGGATTCTGGCAAATCTTGTACCACTGCTTGATAGCCGATCAACTTATTATTAGCATCAAACGCTTGCACTACAATAGCGTAGTTGGTTGAGCTATTAGGAATCACAGGTGTAAACTGGGTCTCACGATTGCTCAATACTAAGTTTTGCACGTAACCATTAGCGCCAGACTCGGCTTTATTAACATCAATTTGACTGACCAATAGGTGCTGAGTATTGATGGGGTTTTGCCAAGTGACGATTTTTTGGCTACCATTGCCCGTTACATCGAGGTTCATTTTACCAAGGTCATAATCGAGCGGATAAGTGGTAAAATTGGCGCGATCGCTTAACGTATAAGTCACTTTGCAATTGTCCTCACCGCTGGACAGTTTTTGCCCGCCTAAGCCATCTAGGTATTCAAAACTGCCTTTCCACGGTGAGCCCGCTTGTTTTTCCTCAAAGCTACCTGCAAAAGTGGTGAGCAAGTTTGGTGTCTCTAAGCCTAAGTCACTGACATATTTAACGTCCAAAAACTCCAAGGTATCGAGGCTACCAGTCACTTTGCCAGCGATATAGTTGTCGACTTTTAGCCCTGAGTTGATGCCCAAAGCGTTGTTTTCTTGGCAAGCTTGCTGCTGATAACTAAAGCTGCCATCGACGCTACCCGCACCTTGCTCACTGATATCGAAGTAGACCGCACCAATATCGATGTCATTACTATCACCGTCGTTTAGCTCGATGAAGTGTCCGACATATAAGCCGCCTCGTCCGCCTTCTGGAGTGAGCTTGTCTAAGAAATTATCAAATGATTCCTCTGGTAAAAACACAGATTCTAAAATCTCTGCCATACTTTTTTCGTCATCAGTCAGCTTATCTTCGGCTTCTTTATATTTTTCTTTGACTTTGTCTTCTATACGATCGTATTCGTTTTTAACCTGATCTTCTACGCGGTCGTATTCTTCTTTGACCTTATCGCCATCACTGCCGCAAGCGCTCAGTGTTAGGCCAAGCATACTAACGGTTAATAAAGACAATACTAGTTTGGGTGCGCTCATAAACGAGTCCTGATAATTGAAATATGATAGTTATAAAAAGATGAGATATTACTGTTGAGTATGGAGATGTTGTTATCTGCTAATAAATATAGCAAAATTTAAACGACGAGCGCAGGGATAAGTGTTAATTGATGTCAGAGAAAGTATACCCAATAGTTACCGCCCAAGATGATCATCATCTGACAATAAATCATCTCACAATAAATCCATATGATCCGACATCTCTATAATAGCGTGCCAGTGCTTGGGCTCTAGAGGAATGACGGTTAGCTGCTGACAGCCCTTTCTAAGCAATAATGAATCCTCAAGTGCAGGCAAAAACTTGAGT
The DNA here is from genome assembly GCF_013248965.1 of Psychrobacter okhotskensis. Classification (GTDB taxonomy): domain Bacteria; phylum Pseudomonadota; class Gammaproteobacteria; order Pseudomonadales; family Moraxellaceae; genus Psychrobacter; species Psychrobacter okhotskensis. The sequence continues at coordinate 21,546 of NZ_JABRVQ010000010.1, forward strand.
TCTAATAAGGGCAATACTTCTATAAACGCTTGCTCAAAGGTGACATCTACCATATACCATCTTGGCTCATCTTCGGTGGCGATAGGGTCGTAGTGACGATGTTCCGGATGAAACTGTGTGGGGTCCGGATAGCCGGCTTTACTGACGGTCATGATACCAGCAACGCCAGAAGGCTTGGCGCTAGAGTGATAAAAGAACACCTTACCTTGTCACCGACTTGCATATCATCGCGCATAAAGTTACGGGCTCGATAGTTGCGCACGCCATCCCAACCTTCTGTGCCTAAGCGTTGCAAATCGTGAATACTAAAAAACTTTGGGTTTGATTTCATAAGCCAATAGGCCATATCTTGTATTCCTTTATTATTAGCGATGGTTTATTAGGGTCTGTTGAACATTCAAATGTGGCACTGGCAGTGGCTATTTTTTAGACAATACGCAGTGAAATTTTTGACGCCTAGTCATTCTAGGTTAGACAATTTCGCCATGTATTGGCAAAAAATAGCCCTGCCCTGAAAGGCTGATACTAAAATCACCCCAAACGTTGTTGTAAACCTAGCTAAGGCCTCGACATTATCGTCGGTTTACGCCTGATTTGATAAAAGGTTTGGGACGATTTTATCTATCAGCAGTCCTAATATTTGAATGTTCAACACGCCCTAGTAACCAATTTTTATCAGTAACGATTATATTGCCTGTCAGATGCCAGTATTAACATGGATTTTGTGAGTTATTTTGTTGTCATGATGCTTTTCATTAAGGCTTCTAACCGTTATCCTAGCGATACTTTTTATAGCTATAGTCAATCCTACATAAGTCAGATACGGTGTCAGGCTCGTTTAGTCTACTATTTGTATTATTTTTACGCGCCTTCCTTGTATCTAAACTATGGTGAACCGACTGTATAATAATAGCTCAATAATCAATAAGTCTATCTATGCCCAAAACTGAATCTGAAAGCCATTTAAAAGAGAGTGATGACGTTAATATTATCAATAGCGATGATCATATGACGGATATAAGTGCGATGGATATTCCATTAGCCCTCTACATTCATATTCCATGGTGTGTAAAGAAGTGTCCGTATTGCGATTTTAATTCGCATGAGCTACCAGTAAACAGTCAGCTATCGATGTATGACGAATACGTCGATGCGTTGTTATTGGATGCTCAAATGCAGCAGCCGTTGACTCAAGGACGTGAGATTGGCTCGATATTTATTGGCGGTGGGACGCCATCGCTACTACCGATTGCGCAGTATCAGCGTTTATTTGCTGGCTTGCGTGCGTGTTTTATATTCGCAGATGACATTGAGGTTACGATGGAAGCCAATCCGGGTACGCTTGAACATGCGCCATTTGCTCAGTATTTGGATGTTGGTATCAATCGCTTGTCGATTGGCGTGCAAAGCTTCGCTGCAGATAAGCTTAAAACTCTCGGGCGCATACACGATCCCAAGCAAGCGTTATCAGCCATTAAGGCGGCACGGAGTGCTGGGTTTGAGCGTGTCAATGTCGACTTGATGCATGGCTTGCCGCAGCAAAGTTTAACCGAAGCACTAAATGATATTCAAACCGCACACACTGCTGGCGCGACCCATATCTCATGGTATCAGCTAACGATTGAGCCTAACACAGTATTTTATCGCAATCAGCCTATTTTGCCAGATGAGGACAGCCTCGCTGATATTGAGCAAGCCGGTCAGGCATTGCTACTGCAATTGGGCTACGATAATTATGAAGTGTCGGCATGGTCTGGCGCTTCCGATAAGCCGTGCCGCCACAATGTCAATTATTGGCAGTTTGGTGATTATTTGGCGATTGGCGCAGGTGCTCATGGTAAGGTGACTGTTGCTAATAACAAGTCAGATGATAACGAATTAGGTGATAATAAAGATTCAGGCGATAATAAGCAATCAGGTAATCAAGTGGCACTATTAAGCGAAAATACATTTAAAGCGTTAGAAAAGTATGAAGGTCAAAGCAGTGAGTTATTAGCAGAATCAGGTATTTATCGTTTTAGTAAGTCACGCTTACCGAAGGATTATGTCGACTATCAAGATATTACTGACCCATCTAACACCAGCCAGAATTTCCCAAAAATGATTGGTTGGCAGCAGATTGATAGTGATGAGCTGGTCAGCGAATTTATGCTCAATGCACTACGTTTACATGCTGGGGTGTCATGGGCATTGTTTGAGGCTCGAACAGGGCTTTGCTATGACAGTATCGCTGAGCAAATCAATAAACTAATCAAGCAGGGGTTACTCGTGGATGATCGTCAGTATCTAAAACCGACTGCATTAGGCAGCAGATACCTCAACCAAATATTAAGAGCGTTCTTATAATAGAAAACTGCTTATTTTAGATATTCTGAAATGACTACTTAAAAGAAATAATGTAACAAAGCAAAAAAAGGCTTACCAAACAAATGGTAAGCCTTTTAAAAACAAGTCTAATAAATGAATAATTAGATTTTGTTTTGTACGTCTTGAGCACCGCCAGTTACAGCATCGCCAGCGCTAGATACGTCTTGACCTAGACCTTTAAAAGTGTTGCAACCAGTCAATACAAACATAGCCGTCAAAGATGCAATGATTAATTTTTTCATAATAATTTCCTCAAAATAGATAGGTGGTTATAAATAACAACAGCGATGCTAAGCAGTTTGCTTAAGCCTCACTGAAGGATTACAGGATACGACAACAATGTGTGTATATTATCTCGCAATCCAGTAAAGCCATAATAAAGAAAGTTAAAATCTGTGCCCAGTATCAAAATGTAATTTTTGCCAGTAAACTGTAACTTTTGATTACGCTTGGCATATATATTCCATTCAAGGTAATTTTTATATAAAGACAACGAGCGAATCCATTAGCAAAAGCTACTAGCAGTAGTGGGTTGAACGAGCCCGATAGCTAAATCTGTTTATATAGGATTGGCGATAGCACTAAAATAATGATGTTCAGACAATTGATGGAGTGATAATGACTATTCATATCGTGCTGGTAGCACCCAAAATGCCCAGTAATACTGGCAATATTATTCGTTTATGTGCCAATAGTGGGGCGCAGTTGCATTTGGTTAAGCCATTAGGATTTGAGCTTGATGACAAAAAACTACGCCGTGCAGGATTGGATTACCATGAGTATGCCCATCTGCAAGTACATGACGATTGGGCAGCTGCTAGGCAGGCGCTTATAGCATCGGACTGTCATGTCATCACAGCATTGACCACCAAGCTGAGCAAGCCATTTTATGAGTATAATTTTAGTGGGCAAGTTGCTGACAATGAGCAAGATGCGCTGACATCGCCCCCCAATATTGCTTTAGTATTCGGCTCTGAAACAGCAGGATTGGCGGATGATATTCGTGAAAGTATCGGCGCTGATCATTGGTTGCGCTTGCCTATGCTGGCAGATTCACGCAGCTTGAATCTGTCCAATAGCGTGGCAATATGTCTGTATGAGATATGGCGTCAGCAGGGTTTTATGGGTGATGAAGGTCGCAGTGTTGGGTATGACACGCTAACGGTTTATGACCCAAAGTAGCGGCTGATATACTGATTGATTTTTACTGAAAGTCATGCTTTAAACGTCTGAACGCGAGCAGCAATCAGTGCTACTTTATAAGCAATTAGGCGGCTTCGGTAGTCCAGCAAGACGATTGACATGACGGGCGACCAAGCCAGTATTGAATAATTGCTGGAGTTTTTGATTGCTAATATCGTGCTCTGGTAAGGTCTTTTGTAACCACTTAATGAGCGGTCTTGTCGCTGGCGCGTGATTAAACTTAGTAAAAAAGGCTCGCACTTGTTGCAGAATCTCTAGATGTTCCACTGTCAAATTGACATCTAGCGTATTTGCCAACTGCTGTGCAATCGCAGGTGACCAAATAGTGTGATCACATAAATGGCCGTCTTGATCGAGCGCAATATTATCTGCCGTTTCAGCAGACGTGGTAGCGGTATTAAGGACATCATTAGTCATAAGGCAACCGTCACCACTTTATCAAACTGGCTGTCTTGAGTCAGAGTGACCCATTCATCATCCGTTAGCAGACCGGTTAGCTTGGCCGCTAGGTTGAGCTGCGTAACTATGTTCGGCGTTAGCTGTGCCACATCATCGGAGAGCGCATAAATACCCGCAATACCATCGATATCATTTTCACCTAAAGAGGCATTGAGCCAATCAATAAAAGCGACAGTCGTGCCCAGTAAGAGGATACTGTCGCCCGCGTGCCAAGTGCGTGATAGCTCTTCTGTGCTGCGTTCGAGCTTTTCCATGCTGCTATGTAACTGGTATAAGGTGGCCATAATGGATCCGATTGCTGGTTATATTTTGATTGGCTAGAGCGTGTCTTTAATTCACTCGATAGTCATCTAAATGGGCTAAAAATGGCTAAATCTTGCCAAAAATCATCAAATAGCTGGTTAATATCTTGATATTATCTACACTATTTTTCTTGTTTGATGGCAATTTATCTCATTTTTAAAATGAAAACACGCCCTAGAATTGCGTCATCTAATACTATCGTTTGATAGCGTTGTGATATTAAAAACAGCGTTGTGGTATTAAAAATTGAGTATTTGCTCAAAGTCTTGGGAATCAATGACCTCAGGCATCAAAGTTAATTGACTAGCCAAATCAGCCGGCAACATACCGGTGAGCCATCCACTAAATACATCCGCAGGTAGCCACGCCGCTGGCATATCATACAGCTCAAGCGATTGAATCATGCCATGTAAACGCGATGTTGGTTGCATTAATAAACCAAAGACAGGGGCATCTAAGTACAGCTGGACGTCGTGTCCAAACGTTGCCAAGGTTAAAGCGAGGGCGCAACCTTCATAACTTGCCATTTCTGTCGGTGTACGCAGCTGAATCAGTAATTTCATGGTTTATTCCAAAGGGTGGAGGTCTCAAACAGTTGTCGTCAAAGAAGTCGCTGTTAATAATGCGCTGCTAGAATTGTATGAGGCGACAGTTGCTTTGCATCATCATTGCCAGCTCACTCAGCCCGACCAAGCTAAATCCTGCTGCTAGATTGTCTCCTTCGAGCTGATGGCGTGTACCGTTTTCGCTATCACTGACGCCGCGACTGAGAGCAGTGCTGACGCAAACAGGTAATGGCAATTGATATTGTTTAGCCAGATTTTGCCATTGTTGAGTGAGGTCGATTTGTTCGGCTGATTGCCAACGTAAGCGATTGGCGGTGTGGGCGCCATCTGCATAAAAAAACACACTTAAGGTAGTCTTCTTTTTAGAAGCATCGCTATCCGCTGTCTCATTATTCATGACTGTGCTCTTAAGATAAGCGCGAGCATAACGCAATGCTAACTGGGCAAGCGGATGACTGGGATCGGCTGTAATGAGCAATAGCTGGCTGTTGGCTGTCATAGAGGGTCTTATTGATCAGTATGCTAGAGTAGTATGCTACCTTGCCTTGCCTATCGAGGCAAGCTCTAACTGCTGCTCACATTAGGGCGGCGATCTTGTCTCTCAAGGTGTCATGCTGATGAACGGCATCATTGATATTTGCATGTCATCAAACTGTAAAGTGACTGACGTAGTGTAGTGATATAAATACGACAAAAACTTGCAATGACGAGCCAACGCTCATGATGATTTTTGATGGTATGGCGACAAAGACCTATGTTAACGAACCATCGATAGCAGCGAATGGCGATGTATATTTAGCCGATCTTGATAAGCCTTCGAGCACCGATGAACCAACGTCATGGCAGCTATCAAACCATCGCAGATCTGACGCGCTGCATATTTTATTGGTAACTGAGACGTGGTGGCCTGATGTCAACGGTGTGGCCATGAGCTTGCAGCGTCTCATGATGCAAATGGTTCAGATGGGTCATAAAATCAGCTTGGTTCGACCCAAACCAAAACAGCTCCCTCATCAAACCACGACCACGCTGCAGGCACCAAACTCGCTGCCAGCTCAGCCATCAATAGTAGATAACTTCGCCACGGCACCAGCATTTGTGACAGATGAGCTTCAGGTTGGCGGAATGTCTATTCCTAAGTACTCAAGCCTACAGTTTGGGTTGCCCTGTTATTTTCAGATTAAAAAAGCGTGCCAAGCACTAACGCCTGATATCGTGCATGTGGCTACAGAGGGGCCGCTTGGTTTTGCGGCTCTACTGGTGGCCAAACAGCTAAACATCCCCGTCACAACAGGCTATCACACGCAGTTTCATAATTTTAGTAAACACTTTGGCTTAGGCATACTATCAACGCCGCTGATGGCTTATTTACGATGGTTTCATAATACATCGCAAGCCACTTGTGTACCAAATAAGCAAACTCTAAATGAGTTAGCTGATACCGGCTTTCACCGGTTGTATGAAGTGGGCCGAGGTGTCGATTTGGTACAATTCAATCCTGCGCACCAAAGCGCCACGTTAAGAGAGCAGTGGGGCGCACGGCATCAGCATACGGTATTGATGGTGGTTAGCCGATTGTCTCCAGAAAAAGGCATCGACTTGGTCATCCAAAGTTTTTATGCGCTAAAGCGTACACAGCCAACACGTGCGGTAAAGCTAGTGGTCGTCGGAGATGGTCCTGATCGCACACGGCTAGAGACACTGGCAAAAAAGGGTGGTGAGGATATTATTTTTGCAGGTACTCAAATAGGCCAAGCGCTATCACACCACTATGCCAGTGCAGATGCTTTTGTGTTTGCCAGTCAGGTCGAAACCTTTGGTAATGTGGTGGTCGAAGCGATGGCCAGTGGTATGCCTGTTTATGCGTTTGATGATGCCGCGGCTGGCATGTTGGTGACAAAAGATAAAGGAATGCTTGCCACGTTGGGCATGCAGCAAGCATTTATAGATATGGTGGCAAACTTACCCTCACTGACGGTATTAAAACAGCAAGGTAAACAGTCGGTGAGTGGTGTCTCTGGCTTTTCGTGGCAACGCCCTACCAATCAGATGCTCGCCATGTTTTATCATGTCATCGCTAAGCGCGCCACCGCATCTACGGGAACTGAAGGCAAGAAGAAACGATAAATTTAGTGATCAACAGCCAGTCTGTAATAAGGAGTGGAGTGATAACGCAAGATGCATTGTCTGAGCCCGTTGTATTCGCGAATAAACGGGCATGATCTGATTTGAGGGGATAAGCTATGAAACGTAATCGTGTCAAGCCACCAAAAAATAAGACAACCAATTCGTCAATCAAGCGACATGCTTTTTCTCCCAAAAACCCAGCATGGGCCATTTACTTCAATCAATTCATCGTGTGGGATACCAGTTTATGTATCCACATAAATCGTTACTCAACAAATTACCTAATTGCCACCTTTTTTAAGGGTATCAGTCGATTAGGGGATGGGTGGTTTTGGTATGTGATGCTATTCATTGCTTTGGCTGCACATGGTGTCTCAGCGATACTACCACTGGTGGTGACCATACTACTTAGTGCAGGCGGTCTTGTAACCTACAAAATACTAAAGCTGAAAACCGTACGCCCAAGACCTTATCAAGTGCATCAAGTGATTGTGCTGGGCGAGCGACCATTGGACGTTTTTAGTTTTCCATCAGGCCATACATTACAAGCAGTACTGTTTACGGCCACGCTTGGCAGTTATTATCCAGAGCTGCTGCCGATTATGTTGCCGTTTACCATCTTAGTTGCATTGTCTCGCATCGTATTGGGTCTGCATTATCCAACTGATGTCTTGGTAGGTGCTGGCATCGGCTACGTACTGTCACTATGGATGACCAGTTTGCATCAGCTTATGGCCCAAAGCCTGCCTTTTTTAAGTATGTCGGGTTTTTAGTAGAGCTAGGAAATAACATGCAACAATCATTGACTATTAATGGGAGAGTAAAGAGATGAGTGATTTTTTTACAAAAACTGTATTAACGGCAGGTATGGCTGCCGCTATGGTTTTTATAACAGGCTGTAATGACGACGATAACAATACATCAGACAATACATCAGACAATGTATCTGTGTTTGTTCCAACCTCGCTTACCATTGCTCATATTAACGATCATCATTCTCACCTAGAGTCAGAAGGCGAGCAAAGCTTTTTCTTAGATGGGGTTGCTTATCGTGCCGAGCGCGGTGGGTTTGCCCGTCTAAAAACTGCTTTTGATGATTTTGAGTCCACTTACAGTGATAAAAACTTTTTAAAGTTACATGCAGGCGATGCCATTACCGGCACACGTTACTTTAGTTTTTATAAAGGTGCAGCCGATGCCGACATGATGAATACGATTTGCTTTGATGCTTTTGCTTTAGGTAATCATGAATTTGACGAGAGCGATGAAGGGCTCAAGCGTTTTATAGACAGGTTACACGGCACAGAGGGCAACCCTAATGGGTGCAAAACGCCAGTGTTGAGCGCCAATGTAAAGCCAGCAGTTGGCACCCCATTGGCACTGAGCCAAGTGGATGACTATATTCAGCCTTATACTATCAAAACCACAAAAGAAGGGGTAAAGGTTGGGATCATCGGTATCGATATCAAAGGAAAAACCCAAAACTCATCGCGACCTTTGTCTACAACAGAGTTTTTGGATGAAACAACCACTGCCCAAAACTACATCAATGAGTTAAAAAACAAAGGGATTGAGCATATTGTATTGCTCACACATTATACTTACGAAAACGACAAAAAATTGGCTACTGCGCTCTCAGGTGTTGATGTCATTATTGGTGGCGACTCACATACTTTGCTAGGGGATTTTACTCGCTATGGTAAGACGGCGGATGATACTTTTGGTGCACAAGGAAGCTATCCGACAGTACTAAAAAATAAAGAGGGCAAAACGGTTTGTGTGGGTCAAGCATGGGAATACACTAAGGCGATTGGGCTTATGGACATTAGTTTCGATAAACACGGTGATGTGACAGGTTGTAGCGGGTCGGCCGTTATTCCTGTGTCACAAAAGTTTGAGACGTATGATGAGACCACCGCAGCCTTTCACACGCTAAGTGAGGGCGAAAATCAGCTTGTATTACAAAAACTATTAGCAGGTAAGTCTGACTTACTCAGTAAAGATTTAATCATTCCTTATATGGAAGATTCTAAATCTGCGGCAGTACTGCAAAGTTATACTGATTTGTTAGATGATAATTTGTCTAAAAAGCTTGGACGTGCCACAGAGTCGTTATGCTTGGTGCGTGTGCCGGGCACCACGCGCGCGCAAGATATTGCCGGCTGTGAAAATACAGCAAGTTCGGCTCGGGGTAGTGATATTGCACAAATAGTTGCCAGCGCCTTTTTAGATGGTGCATTGCGTGCAGACTTCGCCTTACAAAATGCAGGCGGTGTGCGCAGCACTATCGAGGCTGGAGACATAACCTATAATGACGCTTATACGCTGCTACCATTCGGTAATACTTTGGTAAATCTGGATATTTCAGGCAAACAAGTCATCGATACGTTAGAAGAGGCTATCGCCAATCATAAGGATAATGAAGGTTCGTCAGGGTCGCATCCTTATGCTGCTGGTTTACGCTGGGATTTAGATATGACGCAAGCCAAAGGCAGGCGTGTAAAAGCGGTCGAGGTACGTGACCGTACCACTGGTATTTGGTCGCCAATTGATCTTAACCACCTCTATACTATGGTGACCAATGATTATATTGCTGAAGGTCGTGATGGCTATACGACGCTAGGTCCGATTTTTGCTGATAAAACCAAGGTGGAAGACACGAAGCTGCTCTATACCCAGTCGTTTATCGATTATGTCGAAAGAGTGAGCGTCATCGAGCGTCCAGAACGAAGTGAGTATTCTCACAAAACAGTGATCACAGCACAAGGTAACTTGCTTGCCCTGTAATATTGTGCATGCTTTCTTGTACATTGATTGAGCGCTAATAATTTGAGAAAACCCGCCTAAAGTGAAATGACCCCCCATAAGTTGTGTTCAACTTATGGGGTTTTTTTTGATGTTACTTGCGTGACTTTGACTTGAATCGAGATAACCATGTGCGTGTCATAAATGACTTGGTCATAAAGGGGTTTTACAGCTCACCGCTGTGCTCAGTTTCGTATCAAGTATTGACATCGGCAAGATAGTTGCTTGATACTGTGACTGCCTCGTAAGAAAAAATAATAAACTTAGAGTGGAAGTTCACGTAGTCTTAGTGGTCTATGCTGCAAGGAGTTGTTATTTATATGCTATCTGTCACATCCAATAATACCGACTATCAACCGACATCGGCGCAAATCCAAGTATTGCAGACGGCGAGTGAGTTTGCTTATCAGATTTGGCAGAGCCGAACCGCCTCCTGTCAGACATTTTTACGCAGTTATCCACTTGATCATACCTTAACACGTCAGCAAATTGATGATCTGATACAAGATTATACCTTGGATGAAAACTACCAACTGGCTAATGAAGCCAAGGTCATGAGTGGCCTACGACACTTACGCATGCTGCTGATGATGCGCTGGATTTGGCAAGATGCCCTCGGTATGATTGCCCTCGAGCAATTGACCGATGAGCTGTCTGAGTTTGCTGATGGTTGTATTTCGTTCGCCAAGGAATATACCTATCAGGAGCTGGTGACCCGCTATGGCAAGCCAACCTTCATCAATGAGCAAGGCAACGTTCAAACTGATGACATGGCGATTATGGCGATGGGTAAGCTTGGTGCTCACGAGCTGAACTTATCGAGTGATATCGATCTTATCTTTGTTCATCAAGCCCGCGGCGCTACCGATGGTGACAAAGCAAAAGGCACTCGCAGCATCGATAACAAGCGTTTTATGACCCGGCTTGGTCAAGGGATTATCAAGCTATTGGATAACAATACCGCTGATGGTTTTGTGTTTCGTGTCGATATGCGCTTGCGGCCGTGGGGTGATGGCAGCGATCTGGCTATTCATCTATCCGCCTTGCAAAAGTATTTTTCCTTGCATGGGCGCGCATGGGAGCGTTTTGCATGGTTAAAGGCGCGTGTAGTGGGACAAATAGAGTCGCCATTTTATGACCGAATACAAGCGCTCATTAGGCCTTTTGTCTTTCGCTATTATGTCGATTACAGTGCTTTTTCAGCGCTCAGAGAAATGAAGTCTTTGATTCAGAACCAAGTGGCGCAGCGTGAAGATTTGGATAATATTAAGCTGGGCGCAGGCGGTATTCGAGACATTGAGTTTATCATACAGGCTTTCCAATTGATTTATGGCGGTCGGCATCCACAGCTACAGGTTAAGTCGTGTTTACAAGCCATGCAGGCGTTATATGAGCTCAAATATTTAGAGATGTCAACTTATGAGCAGCTGCAAGCGGCCTATCGCTTTTTGCGTCGACTTGAGCATGGCATTCAGGCCATCAATGATCAGCAGACCCAGCGCTTACCCCATGACCACTATTGGCAGCACAATCTCGCCATTACCCTTGGGTTTGAAGATTGGCAGGCATTGCTCAACACACTGAACAGTCATCGAAACAATGTCAATGTGCCCTTTGAGCGCATGGTGACCGAACGTCAGGTTCCCGCTAAAGAAGATACCGAGCTCGAACCAGCTCATCTTGAAGAACAAATTGCCAGTTTGGATCAAGTATTGACAGAAGAGAACCGCGCGCAGTTGCAAGAGTTTTGGCAATCAAAGATGGTCGCCAACTTGAGTGATGAAGCCAGAGAGCGCCTGGATGATGCGTATCCTGTGATTGTCCATGCGTTACTGGCGCATCAAGAGCAGCAGCAGCTGGCCAATACCGCCTTGCCACGCCTGATTGCCTTGCTAGAAGCGATTTGCCGCCGTTCTATCTATTTGGTCATGATTGCCGAAAACCCTAATGCCACCATTGAGCTGATTCCGATGTTATCCGCCAGTCCTTGGATTGCCAAGGAATTGGCACATTATCCTGTGCTACTAGATACGTTTTTACAGCAGCGCTATCGTCATCTGCCGGACAAGCTCGAGCTGCGTGATATTTTGCGACAACAGTTATTGCGGGTAGAGCCCAATGACGAAGAAGAGCTGCTTAGTGTATTGCGACTGTTCAAAAAGAACCAAGTATTGGCTGTCGCCGCCAGCGACGTATTGGCTGAACGTCCGATTATGAAGGTGTCAGACTCTCTAACTTATATAGCAGCAGTGGTGTTGGAAGCGGCGCTAGAGCGAGCATTTGCAGAGATTGTCAAACGCTATGGCTATCCCATTGGACAAGATGGCGATCCTGTAACCGAAGCGGACTGCGGCTTTGCTATCATTGGTTATGGCAAACTTGGCGGGCTAGAATTGTCATATTCATCAGACTTAGATTTGGTGTTTTTACATAAGATAAAAGAGCAGGGCATGACCACAGGTGAAAAGTCCGTCAGTGGTATGAAGTTTGCGGCGCGCTTGGTACAAAAGCTGATGAACTATCTCAACACCCAAACTCGAGATGGTCGCGCTTATGAGATTGACATGCGTCTACGTCCTTCGGGGAATGCTGGCATGATGGTGGTATCTTGTCATGCCTTTGAAACCTATCAGATGGATAAGGCATGGTCGTGGGAGCATCAGGCATTGGTACGGGCACGGGCGATTTGCGGTGACAGACGCGTAACAGCACGCTTTTGTGATATCCGCCGAGATGTATTGGCACTACCGCGTACCATAGAGCAGGTACGTACTGAGGTCACCAGTATGCGTATCAAGATGCAAAAACATCTAGGGACCAGTCAATGGCAACAGCAAGCAGGTAAGTTTCATCTCAAGCAAGACGCCGGTGGGATAATTGACATTGAATTTTTGGCGCAATTTGCAGTATTGGCTTATTCGCATGAGCATCGAAGCTTGACCAAATGGAGTGACAACGTCCGTATTTTTGAAGAAGTGGCGCTGCTTGGTATTTGGGAGGAGCAAGTCTGTCAAGATTTAACCGATGCCTATCTCAGAATTCGTGCGGCTACCCATCAGTTGGCATTGTCAGAGCAGTCACTATTGGTGGACGAATCACTATGGAAAGAGACACGCACGCTGGTACAAGACCAGTGGCAGCATCTCATGGGTGTTGACTCAGAATAGCATTCATAAAACCTCGAAGATAATAATGTTTTAGCGCGACCGACAATCGGTCAGCTTTATATAGGATTGGTTATACAAATAATGACCTACTAGGGGACAACTAAAAGATTTTATTTACTAATATAGCCAGTGATATAATCGCCCACACATGGTATTAGATATTGATAGTAACGAAGATATATTTTTAACAATAAAAATGAATGCGGTGGTGTTATCATATGATGTTGATAATTACTGTTAAACAAAAACTACTTAAAAAGTTAGACGTCAGCGCTAGCATAAGGACTATAAAATGAATATGGCAACACAAGAAGGCAAGCTTTGGATGAATGGCACGATGATCGAACAGCCAGATGCCAAAATCCATGTACTGACGCATAGCCTACATTATGGCATGGCAGTATTTGAAGGTGTGCGTGCTTACCAGACTGCTGACAACCGCACGGCGATTTTTCGCCTAAAAGAACACACTGAGCGTTTGTTAGGGTCTGCAAAGATTTTTCAAATGAGTGTGCCTTTTGATGCAGCGGCACTTGAACAAGCACAAAAAGATGTGGTCAAACAAAATAACTTAGCAGAAGCTTATATCCGTCCGCTGATTTGGTTTGGTGCTGAAAAACTGGGTCTGTCATCGCGTGATAATAGTGTTAATGCGATGGTCGCAGCATGGCATTGGGGTGCATACCTAGGTGAAGACGGTATCAAAAATGGTATTCGTGTAAAAACCTCATCATTTACGCATCACATGACCAATGTGACCATGTGCAAAGCAAAAGCATCTAGTAACTATCCTGTGTCTATTATGGCCAATCAAGAAGTCACGCGTAACGGCTATGACGAAGCCATCTTGATGGATCCGCAAGGTTATGTTTGCCAAGGTGCTGGCGAGAACTTATTCTTAGTCAAAAACGGTGTGCTGCATACGCCGGACTTAGGTGGCGGCGCGCTAGATGGTATCACCCGTCGTACTATTATTCAGTTTGCTGAAGACTTAGGTATCAAAGTCGTTGAACGCCGTATCACTCGTGATGAGTTCTACTTAGCAGATGAAATCTTTATGACTGGTACGGCAGCTGAGGTCACACCAATTCGTGAATACGATGATCGTACTATCGGCAATGGTGGCCGTGGTCCGTTGACTGAGAAATTGCAAACCTTGTACTTTGACGTAGTACATGGCCGTAATGAGCAGTATATGGATTGGTTAAGTTTTATCGACTGATAATAAAGTTACTTTAAAGACCAAAAAGGCTGAACATAATTGTTCAGTCTTTTTTTTGTGCTAATATAGCCATCATATTTATTCATACGATCAAAGTGAGCAGTCAATGCCAATAGATTCTAGTACAGCCGATAATAAAAACCTCAAACAAATTATTTGTATTAAATGGGGTACAAAATACGGTGCTCATTATGCCAATAAGCTATACGGCATGGTTTCTCGAAATATTACGCCACCGTTTCGTTTTATCTGCTTTACAGATGACCCTACCGATGTCAGACCTGAAATTGAATGTCAGGAATTACCGCTATTAGATGTGACTATGCCCACTAATACGTTAGGCAAGTGGCCCAAGTCTCGTTTGTGGGGTGAGAAGCTAGGTGATGTCACAGGTGTTGTTTTGTTCTTAGATTTGGATGTGGTGATAGTCGATAGTCTTGATCCATTCTTTGAGTATGGTGTGCCAGATGACGTTATCTTGTCATACAATCCAAGTAATCCTTTAGAGAAACTTGGACAGACCTCATGCTTTAGATTTCAAGTGGGTTCAATGGTTTCTTTACAAGAGAAATTTAAGGCAGATCCGCAAGGTATTGCTGATAAATATCGTTTTGAACAACGCTTTGTGACTCGTAATGTGCCGGGGGGTGTAAAGATATTTCCAAAAAAGTGGGTCGCTCATTTTAGACGTAAATGTCGCCAACCTTTCCCTCTAAACTATTTTATCCCACCTAAAATCCCTAAAGGTGCCAGAATAGTTATTTTCCCAGGTGGTTTGTATCCGACAAATGCTATCAATGGACAATATACCTCTAAATCTGCTGATAATGCTGCTGACCATTTAAGACAGCTAAAAGACTCTAAAAACCTTAAGCATCCAATACGTCATTTACGTCACTTTATATTGCCAGTAGGTTGGGTTAAAGAGAACTGGAAAGAATAAAAAATTATTGGTACTGATAAACTGTACAACATCCACATATGGCAGGAGAACCTATGAGTAATGAAATTGTAAAAGTGTTTGTTGGCTGCGATCCTAACAATAGTGATCTAGAGCAGATGATGGTGCTAGATCACAGTATAAAAAAGCACACGAGTATGGCGGTTGAAATCGTATGGATGCAGCTTTCTCGTGATCCTGACAGCTTTTGGTATTCGAACCCAGAAAAGGGCGAGGGATGGGATACTCGAAAATGGGCAACGCCTTTTTCGGGGTTCCGCTGGGCAATCCCTGAGTATTGTGATTTTAAAGGCCGTGCAATCTATATGGATGCCGATATGGTTGTGCTTAGCGACTTAAAAGAACTGTGGAATCACCCTATCCAAGGTGAGGGTGTAGTCGCGGCTAAAACAAAGGATGCCATTGCCCGTCTTTGTACTTGCGTATGGGATTGCCAAAAATCTCAGAAGGTTTTAACGCCTGTCAGTCAGTTAAAAGCTGATCCAGAAGGGCATAACAAGCTGATGAAACAGTTTAAAGAGCATCCAGAGCTAATCACTCCTTATATAGATAGTTATAACTGTATCGATGGTGAGGATTTAGAGATTAAAGATATAAAAATCCTTCATTATTCTGATATGGGTACGCAGTTCAGTCACAAATATTCGATACCACGGTTAGAAAAAGAGGGAGCGAAGCATTGGTTTGACGGAAAAATCATGCCTCATCCAAGACAAGAACTTAGCGACTTATTTGATGCCTATTATCAAGAAGCTATAGATGCAGGTTATAGTTTAGAAAACTATCGTGTAGAGCCGTTTGGTGTAATACCTAAGAAGTCACATAAGCGTTATAAGGGTAATAAGATAACGCGTCCATTGAAGAGTGGGTTGTTATCAAAGATTTTTAAGAGATAGAGTATAAATAATTCTATATAAAAACCCGCTTTTTTAATAAATAGAGCGGGTTTTTAATTTCAGATTAGTGCAAAAAAAGATAGTTATTTAAGAGTAGAAATCAAGAATCGCTTGTATAACGTTTTTCTGCTCATTACGAGTCATACCATAATAAATTGGTAATCTAAGTAGTCTTTCACTGTGACTGGTTGTATAAGTATCTTCTCCATGCAGCCTACCACTTTTTTCTCCAGCTACTGACGTATGCAAAGGTATGTAGTGAAAGACAGCAAGTATGCCGCAGTCCTTTAAATGACTTATTAAGTCAGAGCGCGTCTGCATGTCACATACTTTAATATAAAACATATGAGCATTATGTTGACAGCCGCTTGGTATAGTAGCTAGTTCAATTTTACCTTTTAACTGAAGTGTTTTAAGGTTATCGTAGTAATACGACCAAGAGTCTAGACGCGCACTGTTTATCTCATCAGCTTTTTCAAGCTGTCCCCAAAGATAGGCGGCTTGAATATCACTGGGCAGATAACTACTGCCAATATCAACCCACGAGTACTTATCTACCATACCTCTAAAAAACTGACTTCGGTTGGTGCCTTTTTCTCTAATTATCTCGGCTCTTTCTTTAAACTGATCATCATTAATAATTAATAAGCCACCTTCGCCACCGCTTGTATAGTTCTTAGTCTCATGAAAACTATAAGTGCCTATATGTCCAATAGTTCCTAAAGCCTGACCTTTATAAGTACTCATCATGCCTTGGGCAGCATCTTCTATAACATAGATATTATGGCGGTTTGCTAGTTCCATAATAGTGTCCATCTCACAAGCAACACCTGCATAGTGAACAGGAACAATAGCCTTGGTTCTAGAAGTGATGGCTGATTCTATTTTAGATTCATCGATATTCATCGTATCAGGACGGACATCAACAAAAACCACTTTCGCTCCACGTAAGACAAAAGCATTTGCCGTGCTAACAAAGGTGTAGCTAGGCATAATCACTTCATCACCTGGCTGGATATCTATTAAAAGAGCAGCCATTTCTAATGCTGCAGTACAAGACGGCGTCAGCAGCGCTTTTTTACAGGAAAGCTCTTTTTCAAACCAAGAGTGACAGCGCTTAGTAAAGTCCCCATCACCAGACATTTTCTCACTGCGCATGGCTTGTAAAACGTACTGGTCTTCATTACCAGTATATGGGGGTTTATTAAATGGAATCATTAATACTTTCTTCTTCTAAAAATGTCTTTTCTAATAGTAGTAAGTCCTGCTTTCTATCTTTAACTCTTCTAGCAGGGTTTCCTACGTATATACCCCATGCTTCTGTGCTTTTATTAACCAGCGTCATAGCACCAATTGAGCAGCCTTCAGCAATAGTGACACCAGGCATAATAATACTACCAGCACCCACAATTACTTGACGTTTAAGAGTTACCTTCTCCATTTTCTCATTCTTATATTTTTTTGGAATGAGAGAGTTTACCATTGTCTCTCCGCTATAGTCGTCAGACTGTGAAAAAACTTTAACACCATATGCAAGCGTACAAAAGTCCTCAAGTTGAATTCCTTTTATGCCACCTGCTAGTAAGCACATAGGGGTGATATGGCAGTATGAACCAATTTGGATATGTCCAGATATGATACAAAAGTCATCAATTCTTGAGTTATCACCGATTTCAATTTGATCGGCATTATAAATACTAGCTTTATCGCTAATTTTTACATTTTTACCAAGAGACTTAAATCCCATCTCTCTTAATTGCTCAGAGTTTAAATAAGCCATCTTAGAAAAGTTCCGTAAGTTGTTGAATTAAAGTCTCTTTGGAAAAATACTGTTTAACTAATAAAACATTGTTTTCATGGTGACGGTAGTTTATATTATTGAAATCTTGAATATTGTAGATTTTTAAGCCTTTGTCCTTAAATAATCTCCATTGGCTGGTATCATCACGCATATATACTGTTTTTCCCAGGCCTAGTAAAGTAATGATATTACCTAATGCCTGCTGTCTACTGTTATTAAAAATCCCAATATCGACAGAACCTTGAAACTTTAGGTAATCATCAAATGGCATGAAGTCTGTCATTGGATAAAACTTATCGCCGAGCAACTCATTTCCTATTTTAATAACTTTTTTGGCATGATTTTGGTCGCTATAGGAGAGTGGTGTGTATACTCGAAAATTATTGTCTTCAAATCGGGCTAGTTTTTCAATTATCTCTATATGATTGTTTGTACTATTAGCGGAGTTTCCCAGTTGAATGCTAACCTGGCTATTGGCTGACTTTTTAATTTCAACTGATTTATAGATATTACTGGTATACATTAAGCACTCTTTATACTCGCCCTGAGCGCCATACCACTCCCTAGCTAAATTGATATCACCTTGCATATAGGTAACGAGATAGCCCATTTTCTTAATGACAGGTCGTCTATATATTTCTCTGACACGCCATCTGCGATTGCGCTTGTCAAATTTATAAGTGTATAAGTCGTTTCCCCAAATTACCCAGTAACACTTTTTTAGTAGCCATGGAGATAAAAACAGTAGTTTCACGATGCTAATATCAACCAGACTATGCAGTATTACTTTGTCGGCTTGATGCATCTTTATTAAAATCTGAGAATAATGCTTTAACTTAGACAGTCTTTTTTTGTTAGGAAGTAAGTATATGTTATCTGATTGAGGTAAGTCTTTTTCAGCCATACCTTTAGACAAATAGAACTCATGGCAATTAAAATCGAAGTTCTCTTTTACCAGCTCTATGAAACTTGGCATAAACTTTTCAGCTGAGCCTATATGTAATATCTTATGACTCATTATTGTGTCACCAGGTCTAATAAATATTGACCATAGCTGTTTTTGCTAAGTGCCTTGCCAATTCTTTCTAAATCTTCTTTTTTTAGCCAGCCATTGTGATAAGCAATTTCTTCTAAGCAAGCAATCTTGAACCCTTGACGCTTTTCAATGGTTTGCACGAACATCCCAGCCTCAATTAAACTTTCATGAGTGCCTGTGTCTAACCAAGCAAAGCCACGTCTTAGCAGTTCAACCTTTAGATCTCCACGCCGCATATACATTTGATTAATAGTGGTGATTTCAAGCTCACCTCTATCTGAGGGTTTTACCTGTTTAGCAAACTCTATAACATCATTGTCATAAAAGTATAGGCCAGTCACTGCGAAGTTCGACTTAGGGTTGGTAGGCTTTTCTTCTATTGAAATTGCTCTTTTATTGTCATCAAACTCGACCACTCCAAAACGTTCAGGATCTTTCACCTGGTAGCCAAATACAGTAGCCCCAGACTTCTGACTCACCGCATTTCGTAATAAGGGAGTTAGACCGGGTCCATAAAAAATATTATCTCCCAGTACTAAACACACGTTACTGTCGCCGATAAAATCTTCACCAATAATAAATGCTTGTGCTAACCCATCTGGGCTCGGCTGCACTTTGTATGTAATTTCAATGCCTAACTGGCTACCGTCTCCTAACAAGCGCTTAAACCCATCGATATCCTCGGGTGTACTGATAACCAGTATCTCTCGAATGCCTGCTAGCATTAAGACAGATAGTGGATAATAGATCATCGGTTTATCATAGATTGGCAAAAGCTGTTTTGAGACACCTTGAGTGATTGGATAGAGTCGAGTGCCTGAACCACCTGCTAAGATAATTCCTTTAGTAGCCATTAAGTTTTTACTCCCAGTCTTTCGCGTTGATAGCTGCCATCTTGAACACGGCGACACCAATCTAAATTGTTTAAATACCACTCAACTGTTTTACGAATACCACTTTCAAAGCTTTCTACTGGAGTCCAACCCAAATCATTCTTAATCTTGGAGGCATCAATAGCATAACGTAAATCATGCCCAGGACGATCTTCAACAAAAGTAATTAATTCTTCATAAGATTGATTGTTCGATTGAGGCTTTAACTCATCTAAGATGTGGCAAATCGTTTTTACGACTTCAATATTCTGCATTTCATTGTGGCCACCAATATTATAAGTTTCGCCAATAGCTCCTTCAGTCACAACTTTATAAAGTGCTTTTGCATGATCTTCAACATAAAGCCAGTCACGTATTTGGTTACCTTTACCATAGATAGGGAGTGCTTTTCCATCTAATGCGTTCAAGATAACTAGAGGTATCAGTTTTTCTGGAAAGTGGTAAGGGCCATAGTTGTTAGAGCAGTTAGTGATAACAATAGGCAGACCATAGGTTCGATACCAAACACGAACCAAGTGATCTGAACTGGCTTTTGAGGCAGAGTAGGGAGAGCTTGGAGCGTAAGGAGTCAACTCAGTAAATAAATCAGTAGTACCTTCTAAATCCCCATACACTTCATCAGTAGATATGTGATGAAATCTAAATTGAGATTTCTTATGCTGGTCTAAGCTTTGCCAGTACTTCCGACTAGCTTCTAGAAGCGTATATGTACCAACGATATTAGTGTTTATAAATTCAGAAGGGCCATCAATTGAGCGATCAACATGTGACTCAGCAGCAAGATGCATGATTAGATCAGGCTGGAATTCACTAAAGGACTGCTCGATAGCTGCCGCATCACATATATCTATTTTTTGAAAAGTATAGTTGGGATTGCTTTCAACTTCGACCAGTGATTCTAAGTTTCCTGCATAGGTTAATTTATCAATATTTAAAATCTGATGGTCAGTATTCTTGATTAAGTAGCGTATAAGAGCGGACCCGATAAAGCCTGCTCCGCCTGTAATGAGAATATGCATATAATATCTTTTAAAATTTAGTTGATATGAAGTTACGTAATCAGTTGCTGTGCAAGAATTTGCAAGACTAAGCAAAGAAGCTTCTTATCAAGAATCTAATTAATCACAGAATATAGGGCAATACCAATGGTAGCGATAAGAACGACACCCGCTATTCTATTACGACGACGAATTTTCTGACGTCTTAATTTAGTTTGCCCGCGGCTGGCTTGATATTGCTCGATATATATCTCACCCTCATAGTCCTTATCAAAGATTTTGATGTAGCCAGCAGGTAAAGGCTCAACTGAAATTTTATTTTCAAATTTAATCATTGCTTCATCAAGGCTGTCTTGATCAACCTGAGTTTCTTTGCCATCTACTTGCTCAGCGATCCATTGCTTTACTAACGCTTTGGTTAGCTTAGTGTTTCTAAAGAACATAGTACTAGCTAGGTAGTCGTGCGACATACCTGGCATACCTTTGGTTTTATAAAATGCAACATCTGCAGTTATGTCATTAAAGTAGTCAATCGGTTTTTTAACAATAGCATCTGCATCTAAATACAAGATATCCTTGTTTGTGAACTTGTCTAAACACTCTAGTACAAAATGTGGTTTAAGACATGTGTTAGCTTCCCAATAGCCCGCATCCTCAACTTCACTAAAGTAGTAGCTAATATTAAACTCATCTAGAGAGGACTTTAAACGCATAGCATGCTCTTGATAGCTTGCAGTATAAAAGCAGCAGACAATGAAGCTTTGATTATCGCTAACATTAGTAATAGAGTCGGTTTGAACTAATTCGCTCATAAAATTCTCGATAAGTTAAAAACAAATTGAATGGTTATTTGATAAACTATTAGATGAATAAGGTGGCAGAGTTTCTCTACTAGGTTTTTTATACCCACCATTGTGATTTTTCATCTTTATGTAAACTTTTTACTAAAGAAAAGGCGGTGCCTAAGGCCTGAACTTTATCAAATACAAATAATAAAATTTTTGCTGCTAACGGGTCTAACTTTTTAAAACCCTCATAACGTTCTCGCATATTTCTAAGCGTATCGTCTTTACCTATACGGAAGTACGTTAACCCATTATATAAGGTCAAATGCTCGGCATATAGAGCATTTATATTTTCCTCATGGGTGGTCTTTATGTCTTTCAATCCGCACAAGTATGTTTGCGTTTCATATACTTTAAGTGTATTTACCAGTGTAGTCACATTGAGCAAAATCGCAGAGCGTAGAGGATCCGTTGAATGGTCGACAAAAGTATCGCATGCAGATACTATCCAGCGTAAAGATAGACTGTTCAATAAAAAATCAGACTCAGCCTCCCATAACCTTTCAAACTCTTTAAAAGTTTCTTGCAGTTTGTATCCACGGCGTAAAAGAATAATTAATGTGGCATGATAAAAACAGATTTCTGGCTGATTAATAAACTCTGCCTTGACCTTATTAAGATGATCAGATAGATTTTTTAAACGCGGTTTGTGAGCATCTTCTACCAATTCAACTTCGTTTTCTGTTAGGATTTTGGCTTTCATATCTGCATAGAATTTATTAGAGTAACTCGATAGAGCTTCGCTGGCACCCAACTTTTTTTCACTAGCAAATAGTAGAACTGCTTTTCTTTTCCATCCAGACAACTCTTTCATTGAGTCATCACTCCTCTTGTTTATTTTAAAGTTCTATATGTTTCTAAATAAACCCTTAGATACAGGAGACTTATTAGTAACTTTAACCCCATGCTGATTATACACTTTACCCATCAAGTCAAATGAGGGTACGATACGATCGGTGATGGCCTTATCAAGTTTACAAGGGGCAACCTCATCTTTACTTTCATAAAATCTAGGTTGGCTGCTATTAATTAAGTCAATGCCGTATAAGTTAATGTGTTTGGCTCCCAAAGTATAAGCCAATTGGGCAGCGACAAAAGCTACCGTGCCAGCTTCAACAAAGCCATTTTCTATATTTAAAGAAACGCCAATAGGTTTAGGGTAGCTTGTAGAGTCGATTACAAAGTCTTGATGGTCTTTAAACTTATTCAAAGAAAGTTTTTTCTTAGCTACTTTGTCCAGTATAGGAAGAGACTTTAAAAGGCTAGTTTTATTATTAACAAGTAACGGTCTATCTACAGGGTAGATTATATTAATAAAATCGTGATATTTTTCTATGAGTTCAGGTAAGCTCTCTGCAAGCGAATATAGAACTGGCTTAGTAATGAACAAGGGTTGACCAGAATATATATTCTCTATGATTTTGGGATTATGTTTAATGAATCTATCATCACTAATCACATAGCCAATTATTTTAGCAAAGTTAAAATTTTCGAGTAGAGTAATACTGCCATTAACAAAAATAGTAGGGCTATCTAGAAAGTCCTTGTCATAATTCATATTACTTATTGAAGGGCCAGAGGCTATTATATTGACAGACAAATCCTTATAGCTAACTAAATCGTTTTTCTGTGTAAATCTGACAATAGAATATGAATTATTAAAGGCTTTAATTTCAACATACTTTGGAGGTTTCATAAGATAGACTTTTATTCACAGTTTGGCAATCAAATATATTGTTTAGTATATATAAAAGCATTAAGTATAATTATAGTTCCAGTCTACTTTTTAATAAAACTATTGATCGTTACCAAATAAATCTCTGGTAAATACTTTATCAGCCACGTCATTTAGCTCATCTGCCCTACGGTTAGCGACAATGATATCACTGATAGACTTAAATTCTTCTAGATCCCGAATGACTCTTGAGTTGTAAAATAGATCTTCTTGTAAAGCGGGCTCATATACAACTACCTCAATTCCCTTGGCCTTGATTCGCTTCATCACACCTTGAATAGATGAAGCTCTAAAATTATCTGAGCCACTTTTCATTGTCAATCTATGTACACCGACGATCTTAGGGTTTTTAGAAATTATAGTATTGGCTATAAAGTCTTTACGAGTCTTATTAGAGTCAACAATAGCTTTAATTAGATTGCTTGGAACTTCATCGTAATTGGCCAATAACTGCTTGGTATCTTTTGGTAGGCAGTAGCCACCATAACCAAATGAGGGGTTGTTGTAATGACTACCAATACGTGGGTCTAGCCCTACACCTTCAATAATTTGTCTGGTATCAAGTCCGTAAGTTTGAGCATAAGTATCGAGTTCGTTAAAGTAAGCCACACGCATTGCGAGATAGGTATTTGAAAACAGCTTAATAGCTTCCGCCTCAGTTGATTCAGTATAAAGAATAGGAACATCTTTTTTAATAGCACCCTCAAGCAATAGCGTAGCAAATTGCTTAGCTTTTTCTAGCTGACCACCGATAATAATTCGAGAAGGGTAGAGGTTATCATGTAGAGCTTGACCCTCTCTCAAAAATTCAGGTGAAAATATAATGTTTTTTGTAGATAGACGATCTTTTAGATTTTCGGTGAATCCAACAGGAACCGTAGATTTAATAACGATTAATGCATTTTTATTGACTGCGAGCACCTCATCGATAACTGATTCAACACTTTTGGTGTTAAAAAAATTTGTCTCAGGGTCATAATCGGTTGGAGTAGCAATAATTATGATATCAGCATGTTTATATGCTACTTTTGCCTCTAAAGTTGCATTAAAGTTAATGCTTTTATTGGCTAAGAAGTCTTCAATATCTTTATCTTCAAGAGGTGATTGCTTGAGGTTAAGCAGGTCAGCTCTTTCAGGAACAATATCAACAGCTATGACCTCGTTATGTTGTGCAAGCAACATAGCGTTAGATAATCCGACATAACCTGTACCTACTACGGTGATATTCATGAAGAGTCCAATGTTATAGGTGGTTGATTGTTTTCAAGAAGTTATGACTTAACCTGCAGCATCTATTGGCATAGTTTCTTATTTAAACTCATTGCCAATGCTCCTTCAACCAAGGGCTTGGCTTGACATGACGATACCATTTACCACCGTCTCCAGCTATCGCATCTGGTGGATTAATCTCCCCGTGGAAGATGACGATTTTTGCGCCGTCAGGAAGTTTTGGTGCTCGTATCAAATTAAAAGGAAGGGGTGCAATACACTGATATTTAAAGCTGACGCACCATTCCTTATTCCAGTATTCTAAATGGTGATGTTCACGTAAATAGTTTGATAGATAAGCCTGTTCATGGCGTACTTCTGAGCTGATTTTAGCAAAGTTTTGCTCAAAGTTATTTAGCAAATTGGGGTAGGTGTTTTGACCAATTTTAAATCGGTACACTGAGCTGTTACCCACCATGCGCCATGGCTTTTTCCAGTCACGGATAATGACGACACTATCATCATGCTTGGCTTCATAAGTGAAAAAACCATCTATATTATCGACGATAACAATATCAATATCTAAAAATAGTGCGATACCTTTTAGACCATATAATTCAGTTTTAAAGGTAGTAAGCTTTTTCCAGCCGCGTTCAGGTAGCCCAGCTGGTAGATTAAGCTCAGGAATAGGATAGCATTGAACGGCAGGGTCAATACCAGTGCTGTCATCGGTGAGACAGAGCATTTGAAAGTCTAAAGTCAAATGTCTGCTGACCATATTGTATAAGCGATTGACATATTCAGGACCATACTTGTCACCCCATTTCATACAGATGATATAACGCTGTTCAGCAGCATTTGTACTGGTTTGCTTAGGGCCTATAGATGAGGTCTTAGTTACGTCAGATGTCATAATGCACTCGTATTGAGATAATAGTCAGATAAATGAAGGACTAATAAAAATAAAAAAATATAGAGTTCAGCCAATATTAACATAGCTGTGACTGATGGTACGTCTAAATAGTGCAACGTTAGGTTAGTGATGACTAATGATTGTCGAGCTTAGTGTTATTATTTTTAACATTGTCGCTTTTAACGTTGTCATTTTTAATGCTATCGTTGATATCGCTAGCAGAACGACTAGAAACGTTAGAATGGTGAGATTGGATAAAGGCTGCTAAAGTCTCTTTATCTTTTCGGTAAGGATTGCCTAAGTTTGGTATACGCTTAAAACGTCGATAGCCCCACATATAATGACTGTAATTGTCTGTAATCATACGCTCCATGGCCTGATTGAGAGCATGAGTCGCCACTTCAGCATTGCGGTCATACAAGGCTGGATCATCGAGTTTGTAGCAGTAGATATCAAAACCGCGTCCATCGGTACGGCGAATACAAGATAAGCCAACCAGCGCACATTTGGTTTTGCTTGCCAATTTGGATGCAAGGGTACTGGTCAATGTTTTGATACCAAAGAACGGAACGACAACGCCGCCTGATGGCTCTGGAACGTGGTCGGGCAGTACAATACTAAAACCACCTTGCTTGAGCGTCTTAAACACGGCTTTGACGCCGCTCCCATCAGTAGGTACCAAAGTGGCATTGAGTCGCGCTCGACCCTGAAGGATAAACTCGTTAGCGAATTTGCCGTCAACTGGCTTATACATAATGGTTGGCGCACCAAACTGGTTGAGCCAAGCATTCATCATCTCCCAAGTGCCGAGATGCGGTACGATAGCAAGCATGCCATTTGGATTGGCAAGACCCTCTAAAAAAATGTCTTTATTATGGACATCACGAATCTGAGCGATACTCCACTCAGGTGGCATCGCCCAGCTTTTTATAGATTCAATACTGGTCAGACATTGATGATAAATAATGTCTTTGGTCAATGCGCGCTTTTGCTGCTCAGACAGTGTATGAGTAATCAGCGCCATATTGATCTGAATGGTACGCATGATACTTAAACTGGGTATCTTAATGATAACCCAAGCGGCAAAACGTGCCAGCATCTGCAGTACAGACAATGGCACGACTTTGAAAATATGATACGGATTCATGACCACTCACATGGTAATGAATCACGTAACAAGCACTGTAGACAGCAACCGCGCATCATCAAACGATTTATTCAGCAGGCTTGCTGGTATCAGCTTGTGCTTTTTCGCGCACACGGATACCAAGCTCACGTAGTTGTTTGCTATCAACGCCAGCAGGAGCTTGAGTCAATGGGCAATCAGCTGTTTTGGTTTTTGGGAAGGCGATAACGTCACGGATAGAGCTTGCGCCTACCATCAACATAATCAAACGATCCAAACCAAATGCTAGACCGCCATGCGGTGGCGCACCGAATTTTAAAGCATCAAGTAAGAAACCGAATTTGTCTTCAGCTTCTTGCTCACCAATACCCAAAGCTTCAAGTACAGCTTGCTGCATATCGTAAGTATTGATACGTAAGCTACCACCACCAATCTCAGTACCGTTCAATACCATGTCATAAGCAATAGAAAGGGCAGACTCTGGGTTGTTTTTCAATTCTTCAACTGAGCCTTTAGGCTTAGTGAACGGATGATGCATTGACGTCCAACGACCATCGTCAGTCTCTTCAAACATTGGGAAGTCAGTCACCCAAAGTGGGGCCCATTCACAAGTCGTCATTTCAAGATCTAGACCGATTTTTTGGCGTAATGCACCAATTGCATCATTCACGACACTGGCTTTATCCGCACCAAAGAAGATAATGTCGCCATCTTCAGCAGCAGTACGCTCGATCAAGCTCACAAGTACGTCATCAGTCATGTTTTTGATAATTGGAGACTGTAGGCCTGACTCTTTATCCACACCGTTGTTGATGCTGCTAGCGTCATTGACCTTGATATAAGCCAAACCGCGTGCGCCATAGATACCAACAAACTTGGTATAAGCATCGATCTGCTTACGGCTTAATGATGCGCCACCAGGGATACGTAGGGCAGCCACACGACCTTTAGGATCGTTTGCAGGGCCAGCAAATACTTTGAAGTCAACGTCTTTCATCAAATCTGCAACGTCAACCAACTTTAGAGGAATACGTAAGTCAGGCTTGTCTGATGCATAGTCACGCATGGCTTCTGCGTAAGTCATACGTGGGAACTGCTTGAACTCAACGTCCATCATTGTCTTAAACAAATGCTTGATAAGACCTTCGTTGATGTTCATGATTTCTTCCTCATTTAAGAAAGAAGTCTCAATATCAACCTGAGTAAATTCAGGTTGACGATCGGCACGTAAATCTTCATCACGGAAGCATTTAGCAATTTGATAATAACGGTCAAAACCTGACACCATCAATAATTGCTTAAATAGCTGTGGTGACTGCGGCAGGGCAAAGAAGTTACCTGGACGAGTACGTGATGGTACAAGATAATCACGCGCACCTTCAGGCGTTGCACGAGTCAAGATAGGCGTCTCAACATCCAAGAAACCATGGTCATCTAAATAACGACGAATCGCTGACGTTGCCTTGGCACGGAACACCATACGCTCTTGCATTTGCGGACGACGCATATCAAGATAACGATACTTTAGACGCAGGTCTTCAGATACAGTCGTTTTTTCGTCATTCAATGGGAATGGCGGCGTTTCAGACTTAGCCAGTACTTCAATTTCTTTGCCCAATAGCTCAATCTGGCCACTGGTCATATTATTATTTTCAGTACCTTCATAACGGCGACGTACACGGCCAGTTATCTTTAGCACGTATTCAGGACGTACAGCATCAGCTGCTGCGAAAGCTTCTGGGGTATCAGGGTCGACCACGACCTGTAAGATACCTGCGCGGTCACGCATGTCTAAGAAAATTACGCCACCGTGATCGCGACGACGATGTACCCAGCCTACGATACTAATGGTTTGCTCAAGCAAGCTCTCGGTTACGGCTCCGCAATACTCGTCTCGGTATTCGCTATGCGTCATAGTGCTTTGCGTCATAATATGGTTATCCAGTTATCAGCCCAATTCGAAGTACAATAATGCAGCCATTGTTGTGCGTTTCAAGCTATTTGCAAAAAAAACACACAAACAACGCGATTAAGACATATGGTCATCACGTTGGCTGCAGAAAATTTGATATAAACGCATATTATGCCTAATCTGCCTTTGTTATACAACCGGCTGAGTTCAATCAAAGAACGGGAGTCTGCAAGTATCTGAGGTATTTATTCAGTGATATTTATATTGGGTTAAATATTGTCATCATGCTTGAAAACGCCGCTTAGTGTGCACATATCAACCGCACGTTAATAAAAACAGCCATATCAATATATTTACTGACTTGAGGATTTGTAACCATGCTATTTCATCCCCCTAAAAACCCTGTTGAGCTTAAAATACGCCATTTGAATGATGCTCAAAAGCAGCGCCGTGAAGATTTGATGGAAGCCACCCAAGGCAAAGCTGCCCTCAAACAGTTCAAAAAAGTCATGGCCAAAAAAGCCAAGCAAGCATTGAAAGCAAAAACTAAAAATAAGAAAAAAAATACCGATGATAAGGCACAAGTTTTTGTGCTCGATTTTGACGGTGATATCAAAGCAACTGCGGTCAAACATTTGCGTGAAGAAATCAGTACTTTAATTAGTACCGCAAATAAAGGTGACGAAGTTATCGTCCGTCTTGAATCAGGCGGCGGTTTGGTACACGGTTATGGTTTGGCCGCAGCGCAATTGGTTCGCCTAAAGGATGCTGGCTTAAAATTGACTGTCTGTGTTGATAAGGTGGCGGCGAGCGGTGGTTATATGATGGCCTGCGTTGCAGACAAGGTAATAGCCGCACCATTCGCTATCATTGGTTCAATCGGTGTGGTGTCACAATTGCCAAATTTTCATAAATGGCTAAAAAACCATGACGTTGATTATGAGATGTTTACCGCTGGTGACTACAAGCGTACGGTGACTGTATTTGGTGAAAATGATGCCGAAGACCGTGCCAAATACCAAGAAGAGCTAGAGCAGACGCATGAGCTATTTAAGCATTTCGTTAACACGTATCGTCCAGAACTCGATGTTGCCAAAGTAGCTACGGGTGAGCATTGGTATGGCGAAGATGCGTTAAAGCTTAACTTAATTGACAGTCTACAAACTTCAGACAGCTATATTTTAGAGCGTATGGAAGACAACGAAGTGTACGCACTTTATTCACGTCAGAAGCCGACGTTAGCAGAAAAGCTAGGATTGGCTCAAGCAGCAGAAGCGACACTGAGCATGGCTGTAGATAAATTACCTGATGCACTTGCACGTTTTGATTTGAACAGCCGCCTAAATATTCTGAAATAATGTTAGTTATCATTATGATAGTTAAATAATGGTATTTCAGCGCTCAGAAGTTTTTGGATACATTGTTTATATTTTGTAAAAGGCGTGGCCTAGCTGGTCGCGCCTTTTTGCTGTTTATTGACAATTGCTGTGTTATAAATGTAGCACACGGAAAACAGTATACGTGCGTACACTAAAGCTCTAGTAGAGCTTTTTATCAACATTTGATTTAGACAATCAATAAAGAAAAGGAAGTCATTTATGTCTAACGACAATTTAATGTTTACCGCAACAGAACATGGTCAAGCCATGCATGCCAAAGTCAAAGCGTTTATCGAAACGAATATTGAGCCTATCGAAGCCCAATTCTGGGAAGATTGTCATAAGAAAAACCCTGATGGTAATTGGGAAAACTGGGAATGGCCAGAAGCCTACGAAAACCTGCGCAAACAAGCACGTGAAGAAGGCTTATGGAATTTATTCCTGCCAGATGACACACTAGGTGCAGGACTGTCAGTCACTGATTATGCGCCTATTGCAGAGTTGACTGGTCGTAGTTTGCTAGCACCTCATGTGTTTAACTGTAATGCACCTGATAGCGGTAACATGGAGCTGTTATGGCGCTACGGTACTCAAGAGCAGCAAGACAAGTGGCTTACCCCAATCCTAGAAGGTAAGACACGCTCTGTATTCTGTATGACTGAGCCTGACGTGGCGTCAAGTGATGCAACCAATATGCAAGCAACCGCCGTAGTAGATGGTGATGAGATTGTCATCAATGGTAGCAAGTGGTGGTCATCTGGTCTTGGCGATCCAGCAGTTGATGTCTTGATTGTGATGGCATATACCGCGGATGAAAGTGCAGACCGTCATCATCAGCATTCGATGGTGCTTGTGCCAGTCAACACACCAGGTGTGAACATCAAACGTATGCTTAAAGTGTTTGGTGATTATGATGCACCGCACGGCCATGGTGAGATTAGCTTCGAGAATGTGCGTGTGCCAGTCAGCCACTTTATTGGTGGACCTGGTAAAGGTTTTGAGATTGCACAGGGTCGTCTAGGGCCAGGCCGTATTCATCATTGCATGCGCTGTATCGGTGCTGCCGAAAAATCTCTTGAGTTAGCGGTCAAGCGTGGTATGTCACGTACTGCCTTTGGTAAGCCATTACTACAATTGGGTGGTAACTTTGAGCGTATCAGCGAAGCCCGTATCAAAATCGACCAAGCACGCTTGCTCACATTGTACGCCGCCCAAAAAATGGATGCTCAGGGTACCAAAGCCGCATTGACGGAAATCTCTGCTATTAAAGTAGTGGCGCCAACTGTGCTACAAGAAGTCGTCGATATGGCGATTCAGATTCATGGTGGTATGGGCGTGTGTCAAGATACCTTGCTACCGAATTTCTACGCGCAAGCACGTGTACTACGTTTGGCAGATGGTCCAGATGAAGTACATAAAACCATGATTGCTAAATTAGAGTTAAAACGTCAGGGCTTTAGTCGTTCTGCTAAATCTGACAAAGCTTAGTCTTAAGTTTGATCTTAACAAACGGTTGTGTGAGTTAGTTTTGATTTGCTCACGCAACTATCAAGAATAAGCCAATCAAAATGCTAATTAAGAATTCACTATTAACAACTTAGTAGTGAATTTTTCATCACTAGAGCGAGTCCTCATTTCAAAAATAGCGAGAAGAATGAGATAAATTGAATTGAGAACTGGCTCGCATATCTGTTATAAAAATAAATGACCACATGATAAGGAATGTCTCATGGCAACTGATAATAAAGTACTAGACAAAGGCGGTGCCGTACGCGAAGGTGAAGAGCTTGATGCCAAAGCAGTCAGTGAATGGCTTCGCGGTCAAGGCGTCGACGTGGTAGGCGAGCCTACAGTCACTCAGTTCTCAGGTGGCGCATCAAACTGGACGTATCGACTACAATACGGCGGTGATGGTGATGGTCAAGATTTAATTCTACGTCGTCCGCCAAAAGGCACCAAGGCCAAGTCAGCGCATGATATGGTGCGCGAATATACCGTGCAAAAAGCCTTAAAAGACGCCTATCCTTATGTGCCAAAGATGGTGGCGTTATGTACCGATGAAGCTGTGATCGGTGCCGATTTTTATGTCATGGAGCGCATGGAAGGCATCATTCCTCGTGCCAATTTGCCAAAAGGCATCGATTTAGATCCTGAGCAAACGCGTGCATTGTGTACCAATGTCATCGATGCGTTGGTCGAATTGCATCAAGTAGATTATAAAGAGCATCCAGATTTGGTCACGCTAGGTCGCGGTGACGGCTATTGTGAGCGCCAAGTTAGCGGCTGGGATAAACGCTACGTCAAAGCAAAAACGCCCAACGTACCAAGCTTTGCACTAGTACGGCAGTGGCTTGGTAAGCATACGCCTGCTGATAGCAAAACCTGCATCATCCATAATGACTGGCGTTTTGATAATGTCATTTTGGCAGCTGATGATCCGACCAAAGTCATTGGTGTGCTTGATTGGGAGATGGCGACCCTTGGTGATCCTTTAATGGATTTGGGTAGTGCCTTGGCGTATTGGATTGAAGAAGATGACAATATCGTCATGCAACAGTCACGCCGTCAGCCCACCCATTTAAAGGGCATGATGACGCGTGACGAAGTGGTTGCCTATTACTTGAAGCAGACAGGGTTAGCGGTAGACAACTGGACCTTTTATGAAGTGTTTGGCTTGTTTCGCTTAGCGGGTATCGTGCAGCAAATTTACTATCGTTACTACCATAAGCAAACAAGTAATCCCGCCTTTAAGAATTTTTGGCTTATCGTCCACGTTCTCCACGCCAAATGTCTTAAGCTGATTGCTCAGTATGAAGGTGAGGCACTGTTTAACACTCATGTACAGCCACACCTAAAAGAGATGGGGGTCGACGCTACGACGATTGAGCAGCTACCGAGCCCTGTACAAAAGGTGGTCAAAGGTATTTTGCCAAAAGGCTATTTTGCCAAGAGTACTGATGCTTCTGACGAATAATTGTCTTAAAAGCAGCCGTTTAGTGAATATAATAACAAGGGATTATTTATGACAACCATCCTTCTGGCACGTCATGGTCAAGCATCGTTTGGGCAAAAGAATTATGATAAGCTCTCAGAATTAGGGAGTATGCAAGCGCAGATGCTCGGCCAGCACTATGCAACGACGCAGCGCCGCATTGACGCTATTTTTAGTGGCAGTTTAGAACGGCAAAAAGACTCGGCGCGGCACTTTTGGGAGAGTTACCAGACCTCTATTAACCATAATGGTAATGATAATGCGCCTCTCTTAGCGGCACTCGATATAAATGAGCCTGACAGCTACATCATTCCGCAGTTTGATGAGTTTAATCACAAAGACGTGTTGGTTAAATCAGATCCTACTTTTGCCAGTAGATCGGCAATTGCTATTGAGATTGCCAAGGCAGAGGTTCCAGCGCGGCGCTTAGCTGAGCTGTTCGATCTGGCGATGCAGCGCTGGCATGCGGGTGATAATGATCATGACTATCTTGAGAGCTGGTCACAATTCAATAGCCGTACTCAACAAGCGCTTGAGCAAATCCGCACGCAAGTCACCAGTTTAAACTTAGATCGCCACAGTACGGTACTGGTCTTCACCTCTGGCGGTGTGATCGCTGCTATCACCGCACAACTGTTGCAGCAAGGTAGCCAGACTGCGTATCAGCTTAATAAAAGCTTGGTCAATACCGGGGTAACCTCTCTTACGCTAAAAGATCAAAGCACACGCCTGATGTCTCTCAATGAATATAGTCATCTATTTGCCGACGGTAAACGCTTCGTGACGTGGCGATAGGTGACCAGACTATTCTTTTAGTCATACACACTGGCCTAAATACATAACCATGACTCAGTGATTACTCATCAGCTGTTAGAATATAAATGTAAGCAATTGATTTCAATACCTCATAAGTACCGTTTTATGAGGTATCGAAGCTATTTCGTTATCGTTATACAAAGGATTGGTCATGAAAAATCAATTAATTGGCTTAGCTACCAAAACCACTAAGCAAAGCCAGCAGCAGATATTGAGTGCTGTGCAACCGGCACGCTATCTTAAAGGCTTGAATAAGCAGCAAGTAGGGCGTGATAAGACCATTTTAATCACGGGTGCCAGCTCCGGCTTAGGCGAGGGGATGGCGAGACTGTTTGCCAAGCTTGGCTACAACCTCGCTATCTGTGCGCGCCGTACTGAGCGCTTAGAGCGTTTGAAGTCAGAACTGATGACCACTTATCCCAATATTCGCGTTGAATATCGCGTATTAGACGTCAGTAATTACGATGCAGTTTTTGAGGTGTTTGATGCTTTTGCCGCCGACTTTGGTGGTATCGATCGTGTGGTGGTCAATGCAGGTGTCGGTGAGAGTCGCCGTATTGGTAAAGGTCGCTTTGAGACCAATCGCCGTACGGTTGAAATTAACTTTATCTCAGCACTGGCGCAGTGTGAAGCGGCCATGAGTATTTTTCGAGCCCAGAATAGCGGCCATTTGGTCGTCATATCAAGTATGTCGGCGATGCGCGGTTTACCGAGACACCTGACCACTTATGGTGCGACTAAAGCAGGGCTCGCTCATTTGGCAGAAGGCATCCGAGCTGATATGCTGTTGACCAAATTACCGATTAACGTTTCTACTATTTATCCAGGCTATATCCGTACGGAAATTAACGAAAACGCTAAGCCGTTACCGTTTGAAGTGGATGTAGATACGGGTACGAAAGCAATGGTTGCTGCGATCGAAGCAGGCGTTCAAGAAGCTTGTGTACCTAGCTTGCCCTGGGCAGTGGTCGGTCATGCCATGAAGCATTTGCCGTTACGAGTGCTCAATAAGTTCAGCTGATGATGTTTTTCTTGACGTAAATTTTGGTAAGAGTAAATTCAGAAAAAAGCCCTCTACATCATCTGTAGAGGGCTTTTTTTCGCTAATTTCTGGTATAGCAATTTAGGGTCTGTTGAACATTCAAATATTAGGACTGCTGATTGCTAAAATCGTCCCAAACTAGGCGTAAACCGACGATAATGTCGAGACCTTAGCTAGGCTTATAACAACGTTTAGGGTGATTTTAGTATCAGCCTTTCAGGGCAAGGCTATTTTTTGCCAATACATGGCGAAATTATCTAACCTAGAATGACTAGGCGTCAAAAATTTCACTGCGTATTGTCTAAAAAATAGCCACTGCCAGTTCCACATTTGAATGTTCAACAGACCCTAGCAATAAAAATAAAACAGCTTCGTTTTAATCGTTATATAGTGAGTGAAAAATAATATCGAACCATCACGCACTGCTGATATCAATTTTTTTGCTTGCTGCGCCTGCGCAGACAGAGGCTACAAAAAACCAATATCAGCAATAGCGTCGCGTTTTTTGGATATTTTGACTAAAGCGTTTGTGGGTTATCCAGCATATGCTGCTCACGTAACTTTTGGCGTAATACTTTACCAACGTTACTTTTAGGCAATTCACTCACAAATTCGATATGACGCGGACATTTATAGCCAGTCAAATTATCTAGCGCAAACTCTTTGATATCGCTCTTAGTGACATTATTGTCGGTAGGAACGATATAGATTTTGACCGCCTCACCTTGATGTTCATCAGGAATACCAATCACTGCACAGTCAATAATACCTTTACAATCTAGCATGACAGACTCAATCTCATTCGGAAAGACGTTAAAGCCTGAGACCAAAATCATGTCTTTTTTACGGTCTAATAAGGTAATGTAGCCTTTTTCGTCCATGCTAATAATATCGCCGGTACGGAAGTAACCGTCGCTGGTAAAGTCATTGCTGTTGTCTTTATTAAAGTAACCTGACGTGACATTCGGCCCTTTGATACACATCTCGCCCGCTTCGTGTAGTCCTACACGTTTACCATTGTCATCGACAATAATGATGTCAACGCTAGGTACGGGTATGCCGATAGTACCATTGAACTTACGGTCAGTGATGACATTGGCCGTACCTGCGGCCACACCTTC
Source organism: Psychrobacter okhotskensis (assembly GCF_013248965.1). Classification (GTDB taxonomy): domain Bacteria; phylum Pseudomonadota; class Gammaproteobacteria; order Pseudomonadales; family Moraxellaceae; genus Psychrobacter; species Psychrobacter okhotskensis. Next base: position 57,440 of record NZ_JABRVQ010000010.1, read on the forward strand.
AGTCATCCCCCAACCTTCAACCATCGGGCAACCAGTCACTTCTAACCAGCGTTTCGCAGTCTGCTCAGTAGCAGCCATACCACCAGCTTGTGAAATACGTAACGAGCTAAAATTGAGATCTTTAAAGCTTGGTTGATCCAGCAGGCCTTTAAATAGGGTATTAACCGCAGGAAAAATATGGAACGGTTGTTTTGACAGGGTTTTGACAAAGCCCGGCATATCACGCGGATTTGGTACCAAGATAAAGGTATAGCCTGAACGCATACCCAGTAGGCTTAGCATAAAGGCAAAAATATGATACAGCGGCAAGGCCATGACCATATTAATATAGACTTCGTTAATTTCTGAGGTCACAGGGCGATACCATGCTTCTGACTGTAGCGCCGCTGCTACCACGTTACGCTGAGATAATACAGCACCTTTAGACAGTCCCGTGGTACCGCCAGTATACTGTAAGATAGCTTTTTGCTCTAAAGAGGTCTTCTGCTTTTGAAACGGTAAGTTTTTACCTTTTTTAAGGACCTCAGGGAACTTGGTTACCTCGTGCTTAGGATCATCAAGCTTATATTTGGGTACGAGGCGCTTTACCTGACGGATAACTGTATTGACCAAGATACCTTTAAGGCCCATCATGTCGCCCATTTTTGATAGGACAATACGCTTGATGGCTGTCTCATCGATGACTTGCTCCAGTGCTTGAGCAAAATTATCGACCACAAAGATAATTTGAGCACCTGAATCATTCAATTGATGGCGCAGCTCACGACCCGTATATAGCGGATTAATAGGGGTACACACATAACCGGCGCGCAAAATACCAATCATCGTTGGCAAGTATTGCGGGACGTTTGGCATCATGAGCGCAACCACACTGCCTTTAGGAATGCCTTGCGCTTGTAACCATGCTGCAACTGCTAGTGAGGCCTTATCAACGTCTCCATAAGTGTGCGTCACACCCATGCAGATAGACAGGGGGTGCGGACGGAAGCGGTCAAAGCATTCCTCATAAAGTTCTATCAGGTTTTCGTATTGGTCAGGATCGATGGTCTTGGGTACACTTGCAGGATATTGAGCAAGCCAAGGTTTATTCACGGTCATATTTAGCGTCCTTAAATATTAATATAAGTTAAGGTCTTAGAAGAAAGTAGTCACATCCCTGTCAACACCATAAATCATTGCGTAGTAATCAACGCGGTGCTGAGTGCTATCCTAACTATTAACTGACTGCTAACATACGGTGGCCCTTACACAATTTTGTTTAACTACAAAGAATGATGGCTTCTGTAGGATAAACGGCAAATAAGTACATTTAACGATTAAAATGTCACTTAGAAAATATCGTCACGTCTCAATAACCCTTATAAGTTACTTTCAATAAAAACCTTATCAATTAAAACTTTAGAACATCGACTGACATATTTTGGCAACACATTAACACAACTACAACTGAAGTCGATATTATGATAAGCGCACTTCATAGTACATATATAAATTTGATAAATAGAGTGATCTGTGTTGCAAGTCAAAAAACGACAAGCGGTAGATAAGTTAGGATAAGCTGTGCTATATCATAAAAAAATATAATGAAGTAGGGCAACGCTATGGAATACGGTATTTGAGTCACTTATTTTAAAACTAGCGTTACAATATCTTGATGTATTTTTTGAACAGAAGCATACTTTAATGACCGTCATTCACGCGTAAGAAACAGGGCGTTAAATCAAATTTATGAGAATCATCACTATACTGTTTTGAATAGTTGAGCAAAAAAAGCGCCTTACCTTGTAGGTAAAGCGCTTTTTATAATCAAATTTATAGGGCAGATATATGTGACTGCGTTCAGTTTATTTATAACTGAGGGTGATCCGCGTCATGTTTTTCACGCAGTTTTTGACGTAAAACTTTACCAACGTTACTCTTTGGTAGCTCGCTGACGAATTCGATATGACGTGGACATTTATAGCCCGTCAAATTATCCAATGCAAACTCTTTAATGGTACTTTTGGTGACGTTATTATCTTCTGGTACCACATAGATTTTCACCGCTTCGCCTTGATGATCATCAGGGATACCAATGACCGCGCAATCAAGAATACCTTCACAATCGAGCATGACCGATTCAATTTCGTTCGGGAAGACGTTGAAGCCTGAGACCAAAATCATATCTTTTTTACGGTCTAACAGTCTAAAGTAGCCTTTTTCGTCCATGCTAACGATATCGCCAGTGCGGAAATAACCGTCACTGGTGAAGTCATCACTGCTGTCTCTATTCAGATAGCCTAAGGTTACGTTAGGACCTTTGACACACATCTCGCCAGCTTGGTTGACGCCCACACGATTGCCTTCATCATCGATGACAATCACATCGACGCTAGGGACGGGAACACCAATCGTACCGTTAAATTTACGATCTGTAATGACGTTGGCGGTGCCTACCGCGACACCTTCAGTCATGCCCCAACCTTCAATCATCGCACAGCCCGTCGTCTCAAGCCAGCGTGTCGCTGTCTGCTCAGTCGCTGCCATACCACCGGCTTGTGAGATACGCAATGAGCTAAAATTGAGATCTTTGAAGTTTGGATTGTCAAGCAATCCTTTAAATAGAGTATTGACCGCTGGGAAGATATGGAACGGTTGTTTTGACAAGGTCTTGATAAATCCAGGGATATCACGTGGATTGGGTACCAAGATAAAGGTATAGCCCGAGCGCATGCCGAGCAAACTCAACATAAAGGCAAAGATATGATACAGCGGTAAGGCCATGACCATATTGATATAGACTTCATTGATCTCCGAGGTAATAGGGCGTGTCCATGCTTCTGATTGCATAGAAGCTGCCACGATATTACGCTGCGATAAAATCGCCCCTTTAGATAGACCAGTAGTACCGCCTGTATACTGTAAAAAAGCTTTTTGGTCCAAGGCCATTCTTGGTTTTTGTAGCGGTAGGTTTCTACCTTTTTTAAGAACGTCAGGGAACTTAGTGACTTCATGCTTAGGATCGTTCAGCTTGTACTTGGGTACCAGACGCTTAACCTGACGAATAATAGTATTTACTAAGATACCTTTTAGACCCATCATATCGCCCATTTTCGATAGGACAATACGCTTGATATTGGTCTCGTCGATAACTTGCTCGAGCGCTTGGGCAAAGTTATCAACCACAAAAATAACCTGAGCACCCGAGTCATTCAATTGATGGCGTAGCTCACGACCAGTATATAGGGGATTGACAGGCGTACAGACATAACCGGCGCGCAAAATACCAATCATGGTTGGCAAATATTGCGGGACGTTTGGCATCATGAGCGCAACCACCGTACCTTGAGGTAACCCTTGAGCTTGCAGCCATGCAGCAACGGCGAGCGACGCTTTATCAATGTCGTCATACGTATGGGTGACGCCCATACAGATACTCATGGGATGCATACGGAAGCGATCAAAGCATTCTTCGTATAGCTCTACTATGCTGCCATATCTATCTGGATCGATCGACTTCGGCATGCCTGCCGGATATTGGGCAAGCCAAGGTTTATTTAACGTCATAGTCAGCGTCCTTGAGGTTTAATATAGATTAAGGTTTGGTGAGAAAGCAGTCATATCCGTGTCAATAAAACAAATCAGCGCTGACGTGAACCATTTGCCGCTGAGAGCGATAACATCCTTATCTATTGACTGGCTGCTAAGATTTTGTTGCCATTATATGTTTTATATCATGATAAAAAGTGGTAAATAAGCGAAGCAACCGTATGGGTAAATCCATACCAAAAGATCTGATTGGTACGAAAAACGTCTTATTAATTACCTGTTATATCAACTAGAAAGAATATAATGATACATTTGAGTAACACATTAGCATGAATCTAATTGTAGGCAATATTAGCATGCAAGTACTGAGCAGTACATACAAAAATTAGATAATTAGATTTATATCTGAGGCAAGATAAATAAGACGCATGGTCACTAAGGCAAGGTAAACTGTTGTTTGCTATTAAAAAAACGTCGGTAAATCAGTAACGCACTGATAGTACATCCCAACGTGCTACTAACACAGATCAAGAACATAGTGATAATCTGATAGCGTACCGCTTGAGTAGGATCTGCACCCGCTAGTATTTGCCCAGTCATCATCCCTGGTAGACTGACAATACCAACCACCAGCATAGAGTTTAGCGTTGGGGTCATGCCATTAATAATGGCGGCTCTTATCTGCTCATGCACAGCTTCGAACGGGCTGGCAGAGAGACTCAACATCGTTTCAATACGTCCTTGCTGCTCATGAAAGGCCTCAATCAACTGGTTGCTGGTCAAGGAGATGGCGGTCAAAGAATTGCCTAATATTAAGCCTAATATGGGAATGACGAATTGCGGTGTATACCACGGCTGTACTCTTAATATAAGCATGATTGCGATACTGGTGACCAATACGGCTGATAGACTGACAGCGAGCAAGGTGTCAGTGAATAAACCTTTGTAGCTGCGTTTGACTCGATTTTTGGCTGCAGCACCAGCGATTACGGTCATGATAGTCAGTATGAGTAGGACTTCGTACCACTGTTCACGAGCAAAAATCCATGCCAAAATCAGACCGATAAAGCTGAGCTGAACGATGGTGCGAATAGCAGCTGTTAATAGTGTTTTGGTTAAAGCTAAACGCAGTCGCCAAGAGATGATAAGCACGATAATAATTAAACTGCTGGCAAGCGCAATATCACCATAGGTGAGGAATATTTGCATATCGTCCGTCGCGTTCATAGCGGCTCATTATCAAAGGGGTTTAAGGAGTTAAGGTGTGATGTAGGTCAATAAATATTAGGGTCTGTTGAACATTCAAATATTAGGACTGCTGATTGCTAAAATCGTCCCAAACCTTTTATCAAATCAGGCGTAAACCGACGATAATGTCGAGACCTTAGCTAGGTTTACAACAACGTTTGGGGTGATTTCAGTATCAGCCTTTCAGGGCAGGGCTATTTTTTGCCAATACATGGCGAAATTATCTAACCTAGAATGACTAGGCGTCAAAAACTTCACTGCGTATTGTTTAAAAAATAGCCACTGCCAGTTCCACATTTGAATGTTCAACAGACCCTAAATGCCGTCACTATTGTCAACAACAGCAATAACTGAAAGCTGATGATAATGTTAGCTCACTTCGGTTAAGACGCCTGCTTGCATGTGCCAATGTCTGTCGGCTAATGGCATAATGTCTTGCGTATCATGTGTCACCCATAATACGCTGCGCTGGGCATCACCGCGTAACCAGTCAATCAGTAAATATACCAGCTGAGCTGAAGTATCGCTGTCTAAAGCCGCCGTCGGCTCATCTAATAACAGCACTTGTGGGTTTAGTTGTAAAAGACGTAAAGTGTTGACCAGTTGGCGCTCGCCACCAGATAAATAACTGGCCGCTTGCTGTAAAAAATCAGCGCGGCGTTCGAGCTGAACAAGCTGAGCGATATGCCAGTCAATATCAAAGTCAAGGTGTTGATGCGCTTGTAGGCGATAGGGTATTTGCAAATTCTCAAGTACCGTGCCTTCTAGCAATTGTGGCTGCTGAGCCAGTAGGGCGATACGCGCGCGCCACTCAGGCGGCGGCGTATTATAAATACTATGATAAGCGCTGCTATTGCCAGTACTGCTACTATCACTTCTATTATTTAGCTCTTTATCATTACGCAAATAGACTTCACCGCTGCTCATCGGCAGTAAGCCTGCAAGCACACGCAGTAAAACGGACTTGCCGCTACCAGAAGACCCTGTCAAAAGGGTCACTTGACCTGCTAATAATGTACCGCTAACGTTGTTTATCAAGACTCTTTTGGGTGTCGATAATATTTGCTTAGAAGAAGCGTTTTTTCTGAATTTGCGCGTCCACTTATCATAGATGGCAGACAAGTTATTTGTTTGTGCCTTAATAGTGGGCTGTTTATCACCAGTATCGATTAGCGTGATACGCTGGCTATGGACACAGATGTCTTTAAATTCAACGATAGGCATGTCATTATCAACGCTCATAGGTCGGCATCATTGTGTATTTATAGGTTGATCAATCGCTTCTTGTAAGGCCTCACGCAGTTTGTTTGGCACACGAATTGGACGCATTGGTGCAGCGCTCGCAACGGCAACATCCGGCTCTGCTCTGACTTGATTTTGCACGCAAGCGATGACGATTTTACCACTACTTAATAAACTATTATTGGCGTTGGCGTTGTTCTTGGCACTGTTCTTGACGCTATCGGTAGAAGCGTTATCGGTAAGGTTATTATCAGTAGAGGCCTTGTCTGGACTATGACGGTGAATGCTCTGGTAAAAAACGATGCTGGCAGGTTTTAACTCGATTTTATCGACACGCACACTAATGACTTCATCCAGCAGAATGGCTCTTTTATATTGTAAGTCTGCCTGACTCACCACAAAATGCTGTACTTGACCCTCATCAGTCTGTAAGAAATACCCATTTAGACCCAGCTGGCCAAACCAATCGCGGCGGCAGTTTTCAAAAAACACCAAATGATTGGCGTGGTAGACTATACCGCCAGCGTCAGTATGGTTAATATAGACGTTGTAGTCTTTTGCAAATAATGGCGTGATTTGTTTTTTTGTCTTTGGCAAGGTGTTGGCTTTATTGCTAATAGTGGTTGTCATAACAATGCTCAATAATTATTTTAATAAGTGTTGTGTGATCGTCCTGATTTGCTCTCAACGATTTGGTCGCTTTGATTTAATAGTGTTAATTTGCTCGCTTTCATTTAATAGCCATCGTCCTAATAACAGCTACTCTAGCTTAAGATATCAGGGCACGCAACAGTCAGGCTTGCTTACGTCTGTTATCATAGTGATTTATATACGCGTATCAGCACCGTCTTTTCATCAATCAGTATAGGATAGTTTATGACCCGTTTTGTCAGTTTTAATATCAATGGTATTCGCGCTCGTCAACATCAGCTAGAGGCGGTGCGTGAGGTAATCGATCCTGATGTAATGGGTCTACAAGAAACCAAAGTACACGATGAGCAATTTCCTCTAGAGAACATAGAAAGCCTCGGTTACCACGTAGAGTATTTTGGGCAGAAGGGACATTATGGCGTGGCGTTATTGTCCAAGGTTGCGCCTATATTTGTGCAAAAAGGCTTTCCTGGTGAAGACGTTGAGGCACAAAAGCGTTTTATCCATGCGCGTTATGAATTTGACGGTCGTGAAGTTGATGTGCTCAATGGCTATTTCCCTCAAGGTGAAAGCCAAGACCACCCGACCAAATTTCCCATGAAACGTGCTTATTATGCCGATTTGATAGCATATATCGATACCCTAATAACAGAAGGTCGCTCGCTCATCGTCATGGGTGATATGAATATTGCCCCAGAAGATATTGATATTGGTATTGGTGAAGTTAATGCCAAACGTTGGTTGAAAAACAGAAAGACCTCGTTTTTGCCAGAAGAGCGTGATTGGTATGCAGCACTAATGTCACGCGAGTTGACCGATACTTATCGTTTGCACTATCCAGAGAGTACAGAGTTGTATAGCTGGTTTGATTACCGCAGCCGCGGTTTCAACGATGACCCTAAACGTGGTCTACGTATCGATCATATCTTGTGCACCTCAGATCTAGTTGATGATTGTGTCGATGCCGGTATCAGCTATGAGCTACGTGCCATGGAAAAACCCTCTGACCATGCGCCTATCTGGTCAGCATTTAACTTAAGCAAACCCTAGGGCGTGTTGAACACTCACAAATAACATTCTATTTATAATCATAAAAACTGGAAAGTAAGGAAGTCACTATGGCTGTTGGAAATGTTGCAGTACCTGATATTATTTATCCTATCGATGGCATCAAGTTAAGTGCGACTGCTGCAGGCGTACGCTACAAAGATCGTGATGATTTGGTGGTGATTGAGATTGCTGAGACGGCAACCAGTGCCGTGGTCACGACTAAAAACACTTTTTGCGCTGCGCCAGTAAGAGTATTGCGTGAGCATTTTGCTAAAGCCAGTCCGCGCTATTTGGTCACCAATACGGGCAATGCCAATGCTGGGACGGGCGCAGATGGCAAACGCCGCGCGGTTGATATCTGTACAGCGCTAGCTAGTAAAGCAGGCGTGGATGTCAGTTCTGTGTTGCCGTTTTCGACTGGAGTGATTGGTGAGCCACTAAACAGCGAGGCGGTCATCGCAGGCTTAGATAAGGCGCTTACCCATTTAGCTGCTGATAATTGGCTGGCTGCTGCAAATGGTATCCGTACCACTGACACAATCCCCAAACTTGCTAGCCAAAAAGTTGACGTCGCGGGTAGCAGCTATCATATTACTGGCATGTCAAAAGGCTCAGGCATGATACGACCAAATATGGCGACCATGCTTGGCTATGTGGCGACCGATGCCAATATTGCGCCTGATTTATTACAAGAGATGCTAAGTGCCATTAACGAGCAGTCTTTTAACCGTATTACTGTCGATGGTGATACCTCGACCAATGACTGTTGTGTATTGATTGCCACCGGTACAGCCAGCGCTGATATGATTGACAGTCCAGAACATCCGCATTATCAGACTATATTTTCAGCTTTGACTGAGGTATTCGTCCGTCTAGCACAGTTAATCGTACGTGATGGGGAAGGCGCTACCAAGTTTATGACTGTCAAAGTCACTGGTGGCAAGACGACGCAAGAGTGCTGCGATGTGGCGTATGCAGTTGCGCACTCTCCGTTGGTCAAGACCGCGTTCTTCGCTAGTGATGCCAACTGGGGTCGTATCCTTGCTGCAGTGGGTTATGCTGGTATCGAAGATTTGGATACCGAGCAAGTCGATGTTTATCTAGATGAGGTGATGATTTGCCAAAATGGTGGTGTTGCTCCCAACTATACAGAAGCCGCGGGCAAGACCGTCATGAGTCGTCCTGAGATTACCATTCATATTGATCTGGCACGTGGCGAAGCTAGCGATACGGTTTATACCTGCGATTTGTCTTACGATTATGTCAAGATAAATGCTGATTATCGCAGTTAATGATCGTACTAAACGCTAATTAGCGAAAAGTAGATTTTGAAAAATGGTCGGAGTAATGCTTACTTCGGCCATTTTTTATGTTGTCAAATGAATATCGGCTTAGACTGTTTTTTAATACGTTTAACTAACATGAGTTGCAAAAGCTGACGTTACTTTACAAACCAGTTATAGAGGATGAGTCGGTTTGCGACATATACTAGCTCCAGTAAACAATAGACCATACTGCTGAGCGATTACTAGCGTTATTTGGCTGTCTCAATCGATTTTGCCAGTATGGCCCTAAATGCCTACTACGTTTTGAACGTCTATAAATGATTAAAACGAGTTCAAACGGGCGATAATGAATATTAATTAACTGAGGATTGAATAATGAAAAAATTAGCACTTGCTGCGTTGATGACTACTTTTGCCCTGTCAGGTTGTTCTACTATGGGTATGGATAATGAGCGTACGATGGTCGTTGAAGGCCAACCTATGAATGTTAAAGTTATTAACATTCCAAGTTTTGAAGTAGAGATTGCCCCACGTAAAGCGGTTTGTGACCTGACCACCGCTAATGGCACCAAAGTTGAATCAGAGTGCTTACAGTATCGTCAAACTTATCAGAAAAACTATACTACTTTGAATGGTAACATCCAAGGTTTCACTTATGAGCCAAACTATCGCTACATCTTAGATGTACGCCAAGAAGCGGTAACTGACGAAGCCTCTAACGTAGTTAAGCCTATCTGGATCTTAAATGAAGTGGTTTCAAAAACTGCTGAGTAATCAGATGACCTTATGAATTTTTGAACAAGTAAATAGTCTATGTTCAAATAATTTGTAAAATAAAAAAGCCTCTAATGATTTAGAGGCTTTTTGTATGAGCTGTTTTTAATACTGTAATAACGAAGCCAACTCAATGATAATTTGACATAACATTGATTCAATAATGACAATAACAGTCGATAGCGGCTATTAGCATTGGCTATATTTTACGCTGACACCATGAGTCGCAGTGGGAATACGGTTATCAGCATAAACCGCCAGACCACCACGAGCCGTTTCTTTATACTTATCTAACATATCAGCGCCGGTTACTTTCATCGTTTCAATCACCTTATCTAAAGAGACAAAGTGCTGACCATTACCCCGACAGGCAAGACGGGCAGCGTTGATCGCTTTTACCGCGCCCATGGCATTGCGTTCAATACAAGGAACCTGAACCAAGCCACCGATAGGATCGCAAGTGAGACCTAAGTTATGCTCGATACCAATCTCAGCGGCATTCAAGCATTTGGCAGGATCGCCGCCCATAATCTCAGCCAAGGCAGATGCCGCCATTGCACATGCTGAGCCGACTTCGCCTTGACAGCCAACCTCAGCGCCAGAGATAGAGGCGTTTTGCTTGATAAGGCTGCCAATAGCAGTAGCATTTAACAAAAACTTATAGACGCCGCTTTGGTCGTAGTTGGGCAAAAAGTCACGATAATAGTGCAGGACGGCTGGTATGATGCCAGCGGCACCGTTGGTAGGCGCGGTGACTACTTTGCCGCCATTGGCGTTCTCTTCGTTGACGGCGAGCGCATATAAGTCAACCCAATCCATCGCTGCCAATTTATCGGTTTCTGCAATCGGTTGGTTCTTCTCCGCACATAACTGTGAATATAAGTCTTGTGCGCGGCGTCTGACATCTAGACCGCCTGGCAAAATACCGCCATTTTCACAGCCCTGTTTGACACAGTCTTGCATGACGTCCCAGATGCTATCTAAGTAGGCAAAGACTTCTGTCTGTTCACGATAATGACACTCGTTCGCCAGCACCAACTCACTGATGCTCAAGCCGTTTTGACGACACTGTTCTAATAGCTCTGCGGCGTTATTGAAAGGATAGGGCACGCTATCAATGGTAGGGCTGGCATGGTCTTCATCTGGATCAGTGGCGTCTTCTTCGTTAATGACGAAACCACCACCAACCGAATAATAGGTTTGCTGATAACGAGTACCATCGGCCAATACCGCCCGGAGCGTCAAGGCATTGGGGTGATAGGGCAGGACGGTATCATCGTACCAATAAATGTCACGCTCGGTATCAAAAACAATCGAATGAGTACCTGACACATTCAGCTTTTTTTCCGAAAATATCGGCGCTAAGTAGCTGCCGGTTAGCCGTGTATCGATGGTGCTAGGCGTATGTCCTAGCAGTCCCAATAAGATGGCGGTATCCGTTGCATGGCCTTTGCCCGTCGCTGCTAAGGAACCATACAACTCAATCTCAATACTGTCTATAGCCGTCAGTTCTGTTTGCTGCAGAAGTGATTCCAAAAACAAGTTGGCTGCCACCATCGGACCGACGGTATGTGAGCTTGAAGGGCCAATGCCAATTTTAAATAAATCAAAAACACTAATCATAATAAATCACCAAAATTTTATGTGCTTCAGCATGGCTTATCGATTGGCTTTAGCACTGGCATGAAAAATATAATAAACACCTCAAACCAAACACCGATAAGTGTTTAGTTTGGGGTGTTGTCTATGAATGTATGTCTATATGGGACAAATGAATAATAACTTTTATTTGTTACTAAACTCCGTTATGATGCTTGGAGCCAGCGTTTATGTAACATCCTGTAAGTTAGTTGTCGCTAAAATAGGTCATCGCTAAAATAGGTCAGTCAAAAATGACCGAGACGATGGTTCAAGTAGAACGTATCTGACTCTATACCTCTAGCATAACATGGCTATCGTACCAAATAATACTTTTGGTTTGCGACCTTGCAACATAAATGAATGAATTAGCTGACATATGACAAGTGCTATAGTGTAAAGCCTTGCTTCACTATTGTTTTTGGCTATAACCCGCTATTTATTGATATTTTTTCGCTCAGTTTTTTATTGATCCAGTTATTTAGCCTATTATTGGCTTTGCCCACATAGGACAAGCGTGCATGACATCTCCCACCGATCATTCCTCTCAATCAGACAACAGCGCTGATACATTATCTACTCGCAACGCCTTAGAGGCGGCTGGCATTCATTCAGCAGCAGCTACGAGCTACCCAAAGAACCCAGATTTTGAAAATGGTCGTTGGTTTCCAACATGGCGACCTTATGGTGGTGATTTGGATCGTGATCCGGTCGGTATCAATGAGTATCTACCACCGTCAAAAAGTATACTGCTGGGTGTGCAGCATACTTTTGCCATGTTTGGGGCGACGGTGCTTGCACCATTATTAATGGGCTTTGATCCTAATCTAGCGATTTTGATGTCCGGTATTTGTACCGTGATGTTCTTTATGATCACGGGTGGGCGCATGCCCAGTTACTTAGGCTCAAGCTTCGCCTTTATTGGTCCCGTCATTGCTGTCACTGCTTATGCAGGCGTAGGCTTTAATGACAATTTGAATGTCGCTTTGGGCGGTATTATGGCTTGCGGTATCATCTATGCACTGATTGGGCTGCTGGTCATGAAGACTGGGACAGGCTGGATTGAGCGTTTGATGCCACCTATCGTCACTGGTGCCATCGTCATGATTATTGGTTTGAACCTAGCACCAGTCACTATACAAGGGGTGTCTGCCAATCAGTTTGATGCTTGGATGGCCACCTTAACTGTATTGCTTATTAGTGGTGTGGCTGTTTTTACGCGCGGTATGTTACGTCGGCTGTTATTACTGGTGGGCTTAATATTGTCATACGTCGCCTATTTTGTGATGACCAATGTGATGGGCTTCGGTATTCCCATTGATTTTAGCGGCGTGTCTGCTGCTTCATGGTTTGGTCTACCAAGTATCCATTCACCACGTTTTGAGATGGGTGCTATTATCTTAATAGCGCCCGTGGCTTTTATTCTAGTGGCTGAAAACTTGGGACATTTCAAAGCGGTGGAAGGCATGACCAAGGCGCGCGTGACCCCTTATATGGGTCGGGCATTTTTCGCTGATGGCTTAGCGACTACTTTTTCAGCAGGTTTTGGCGGCACAGGCGTCACTACTTATGCAGAAAACATCGGCGTCATGGCGGTGACTAAGGTATATAGCACCACAATTTTTGTCATCGCTGGACTGGTGGCTATCTTGCTTGGGTTATCACCAAAATTTGGCGCAATTATTCAAACGATACCACCGGCATTATTGGGTGGCGCTTCTATCGTGGTATTCGGACTTATCACTGTCGCTGGGATCAAAATCTGGATAGACAACCATATCGACTTTAGCAAAAACAGCAACCTTATCATCGCTGCTGTTACTGTCATCATGGGTACAGGTAACTTTAGCTTGCATCTGGGCGGCTTTGACTTGGGTGGTATCGGCACGGCTACCTTGGCTGCGATTGTGCTTAATGCCTTATTTAATAGACAAAAAGTTTAGTCGTCAAAAAGACTGATTTTTTTAATCATAAAATTAAAGAACTTAATATATTGATAAGCAAAAGCCACAATAATTATTGTGGCTTTTATTTGTGATGACGCTGATTTATAAATATTGTTATTTGCTGCGATCTTTATTTATAGTTACGCTTATAAAACCGTGCGAAAAATCGATAACGACGAAGTGCGCGCGGCTTGGGCTTCAATGAACCCAAGTAAATGGCAAACATCGTCAACAGCGCACCGCTCCATTGTAAGGTATTAATCGGTTTGTCCAGCCAGCTATAGTCAATCACTAAGGCGGCAATCGGCTCAGTTAGTAGCAGTAGCCCTGTCAGTGCCAAAGATAGCTTGGGAATAGAGTAGGCAATCAGACCCCAAGCTAAGCACTGCATGACGGTACCATAAATAAGCACCCAGCCAATCTCAGACCACGTATTGGGCAGGATATTGCCCATATCAAACACAAACATCGGAATAACCATCGCCAGCACACCGCCGATACTGATCAGCTGCATCAGCATAAATATGGGCGTGGGTTCGGTATCGTGCGTCTTACGAATAAAAGTCATTGAGGCAGCCAACATCGCCCCTGAGACAATGCCCGTCACAAACCCCCACGTAGCTGCTGTATTTTGCGCAAACTCTGGGCTGCCTATCATCGCCACGCCAAGCATCGCCAAAAACAAGCTGATGAGCTGCAAAATAGATTGTCGTTCATTAAAATATAAAAAGCCAATCGCTGCCAAAAAGAAAATCTGCAAACTATTAAGTAAGGTTGAAATACCAGGCCCCACGGCATAGATGCTCTCATGCCAAAGCGCCAAATCTAACCCTAAAAATGCGCCTGATAATAGACCATAAAAAATAGCGCGTCTCGAACGTGGCAATCGTTGTCCCATGACTCTAGCTAAAATAGCAAAGACCACTCCTGAGATAGCGAGTCGCCAAAACGACATGGCCCAACCGCCGATATCAACGTGCGCGACGATTAGACTGCCTAGACCGAATATAACGCAACCAATGACCAAGCCAATAGGTGCAGAGCGTGAAGCGGCAATAGCCATAGATTGTCCTTAGTTTGGTCGCGTGCAAATGGGTAACGATCTGCTGAAAGTTTAGGGTATGCACGATATAATTCAGATACCGACATTGTCGATGTTTTACAGCCAAAATGAAATGGTTGAAACATAATTTATTCTTATGATGACTGTATGTAATAGTGCTTATATCATCGAGTCACATCCTTACAGGAATAGCATTGGCGCAAAGCCCATGATTTGCTAATCTATCTTTTATCGCTCTTTTAAAACACTCAATATAGTTCCTACTATTTTTAGCCTAGGTTTATTTATGCATCGACAGACTCAATCAAAAGCGCCGCTTTCCCCGATATTTGGATCGCCGCTAAAAGTAACGCGCTACGGTGCTACCATTAGCCTGTTAATCAGTGCGTTATTTATGATGCCGACTGCACACGCCGCCAGCTGTAAAATTCCCAAAAGCTATTATAAAAATGTCTCTTGTACCGCGAGTAACGGTTATTTTCTAGCAACAAAGGACTTCGGTGCACCAGTAGCGTTGCTAAATAGTAAAGGCAAAAAAGTCGTTGATTTATCACGCTATCAAAAAGTCGATGCAGATAAGATAGCTGGTGGCTTGCTACCCGTGCTGCGCAATAGTCACGTCGGCTACCTTAATATGCAGGGCCGTGAAGTAATACCTGCGACCTACGATATGCTAAAGGAAAGTCAGGGTTGGGCGCGCCCAGTATCTGATGGACGTATCGTGGTCAAAAAAGATGGCAATTATGGGGTTATCGATACGGCGAATAAGACCGTCGTGTCGTTTTCTGCGTCAATCAGTGATATTGACGATTATCGTGGCGGTGTGATGCAAGTACGTAAAAATCAAGCGACCAGTTGGTTGGATAAAAATGGCAAAGCCACTAGCAATCCAAATGGTAGTAACAGTAATAATGAGCCTTTGTCCTCGAAGCAAACTGCTAATAATAGCTCTGCTACAGCGCCAGCGCAATCTAGGCAAGCAGTGCCCAATCGTTTTACGACGTTACAACCACGTCAGCAAGATGGTCGATGGGGTTTCGTCGATGAAAACAATGTGACGATGATTACTTATTCATTTGATGATGCTCGCCCTTTTTCAGAAGGCTTGGCTGGCGTGCGTATCGATGATAATTGGGGTTTTGTCAATCTGGGCGGTGAGCTGGTGATTCCTTTTCGCTTTGCTAATAGCGGTGTATCGAGTGGTGACAGTTACCAAGGCAGACCCGCCTTTACCTTTACCAGTGGCAAAGCGTGGATTGGTAACTTAAAAAATGGCAATAAGATGTGTATTGATAAAGAAGGGACGGGTGTCGGTTGCGATTAGGGCGTGTTTAAATTAGGGCGTGTTTAAATGAAAAGATCGACGTAAAATAGCCAGCATAAAAAAGAGCGTAAAACCTACAAATCAATAGTAGGGTTTACGCTCTTTTTTATGGGCAAAAAATAAAACTACTGGTCTAATAGGTGCTTGCTGATTAAATCGACCATATAAGGTTGGTAGTACTCTGGAATATCGTGTGCCATGCCTTCGATTAAATGAAACTTGGCATTCGGAATAGTCTTAGCGACTACGCGTCCTTGCGAAGGAGGCAACAGCCCATCTGCACTACCATGCAGCACAATCGTCGGTGCTTTAACTTGCTTACTAAACCGGCTAATAGAGCCTGATGCTAAGATAGCATTGAGCTGCTGTACAGTGCCAAGCGGATGAAAGTTGCGCTGATAACGTAACTTAGCAATTTCACGCACCATGCGCACGTTGACATGTCCTGGGGTGCCGACTGTCTTCATAAACCAGACACTATGGCGCACGATATCGCGCTCAGAATGACTCTCAGGACGATTGATAAGCGTATACAACTGCTTAGGCTTGGGCGGCTTTAAGAATGCCCGATTGGTGGTGGTAAACATCAAGGCCATGCGTTGTACTAGGCTTGGATAGCGTGCCGCCACAATTTGGGCAATCATACCGCCCATAGAAGCACCAAGTAGGTGGGTCTTACCCAGCT
The DNA here is from genome assembly GCF_013248965.1 of Psychrobacter okhotskensis. GTDB lineage: Bacteria > Pseudomonadota > Gammaproteobacteria > Pseudomonadales > Moraxellaceae > Psychrobacter > Psychrobacter okhotskensis. The sequence goes on from NZ_JABRVQ010000010.1 coordinate 73,875, forward strand.
GCAATGCTTTAATCAAACGCGCTGTATCTTCGGCCATATCGGTTAAATTATAAGCAACCTGCGTACTTTTATTAGACAATCCGGTTTGCAAACGCATCATCATTTTTAGTTGGCTGATACGCGGTAGACCATCGATCTGCACCTTAGAAGACAAGCCAATATCCCGATTGTCAAAGCGAATCACAAAGAATCCGGCATCAATAAGGCGCTTGATAAAATTGTTCGGCCAAAATATCATTTGCGAGCCAAGACCCATAATCATCAACAGTGGTGGGTGATTGGGATTGCCGCCTGCCTCAACACACAACTCGATGCCATCACCGATATCTATCATCGCTTGATGGAGGTGTTCGCTCAGGTTTGATTCGCGCCATTGGTGTTTGCCAAATCGTTGCCAGTCAGGAGTAGGGTATAGCCCATCCTCTCCAGTGCTCTTAGGCAATGGCGCGTTATTGATATCATTGGATTTTGTCATGAAGTGTCCTAATTAGAGAGTCGTCTACTAAATCTCAAGCATCTCAAAATCAAGCTTGCCAACACCGCACTCGGGGCAAATCCAGTCTTCAGGGATGTCTTCCCACTTAGTGCCAGGCGCAATCCCTTCTTCAGGACAGCCAAGTGCTTCATCGTATATCCAGCCACAGACGATACATTCATAACGTTTCATAAATAGTCCTATCGATCATTACCAGTGTTACAGGGTGTCTTTAGCGCGTCTACTGAGCATTGACGCTCATATTTGGACGGTAAAAACGCCCGTAGTTTAGCATATAACCGGTGTTTTAATAGTTAAGTTTACACTTGTATATTGAGATAACCGCGCTTTTATCAAGTCTGATATGAGCATTTCGTTGATTTAAACGAGTCTATCATTGCTCGTTTGACCGCTATATTACACCAAATTATGTTATAGTAATCGCTACTAATTTCACGGTGATGTCTGTCATTTATCACCGTCACTTATTACCATCTAAGCCATATGAAATAAGGGTTATTATGAGCGTCAACGCCGCCGCTACATCTACTAATACTGAAACTGAGCCGTCTCATACGCTCAATACCGACCATCCGTTTTGGCAGGTTATTCGCACAGTACCAAACTTCCCGAAAGTCGGCATTGATTTTTATGATATTACCCCGTTACTGCGCAGTCACATTAATGCGGTGATTGATGCGCTGCTTGCGGTATTGCCAGATGGGCTGATGGATGAAGTGGACTGTTTGGGTGCAGTAGAGGCACGTGGCTTTGTGTTTGCCAGCTTGCTGGCAGGTCGCTTGGGTAAAGGGATGATTTTGTTGCGTAAACCCGGTAAGTTGCCGCCGCCTGTTGCCAACAAGGCCTATGCGCTAGAATACGGTAAAGACACGCTTGAGATGCAAAATAACCTGCCTTCTGAGCGAGTATTGTTGGTCGATGATATTTTGGCAACCGGCGGCACGTTGACTACCGCTTATGAGCTGTGCCAATCAGCGGATCATACTGTGGTCGGGGCTTTAGTACTGCTAGACTTGGTTGACTTGCATGGTGAGTTCCCCGTGCCTGTTTATACGGTGCTAAAAGCTTAACGTTAATTTTTAAATTGACCATAAAGAAAAAGCGCGCTGATATAAGGTCAGCGCGCTTTTTTGCTATCGATATTTTTTATTTGTCTTGTTGATAACGTTCGCAAGTTTGCTCTACTATTTTGCGCCCGATCGTTTTTGGCGTTGTAATTTTAAAATCCTTGGTGGTCAATATGGGTTTGTCTGATTGCCAAGATTTTATGACTTTATTATCAGCGCCATAATTCACGTAGGCTCGTCGATAGTAACTGGCATCTTTACAAGATATCAATAATTGCTGATCGCTATGGTCTATAGCGCTTTCTTTTTTGCTCTTTTTATCTTTTTTATCCGTCTGTTGTAGCTGCGGCGGATAGGTTCTACGAATGGATGCCAAAATGTTTTCGACATGATGCTCATCTATGATATTGATATCAGAGCTTTCAATAGAGTCGGAATCTAGGCTGAAAGTCGAACCAGAATCAGTCTCAGATATCTCTATCCAGTTTACTGCATGTGCACTAATCGCTAGCGCACTACCTGCTAATACCACTGATAGCCGTCTCATAATCAAGCCTTACTTCTTGTTATTTGAAGTAGGTTATAATAGCTAACTTACTATTAGCAGGCAAATCTCTTTTATTTGCCGGTGTTTAACTGCGCGTTATCGTAACGACTAACTGCGCATCGCAGCCAATGCCTGAGCAAGCTCATCACGCGCACCGATAAAGCCATCGATACCCTTGGGTAGCAAGTCTTGGGTAACGGTATCCTTTTGATAGGCTTGACTGAACTCTTCCTGCGTCAAACTTACTCGAGTCATATCATCTAACGCCATCGACATGCTTGGTGAAAGCTGACGAGGGACTTCTATATCCATCGCTGCCAACTCATCAATAAGATCGGGAGCAATGGTCAACAGATCACAGCCTGCCAATGCCAATATTTGCTCAGTAGAGCGAAAGCTTGCGCCCATTACTTGCGTGTTGTAGCCATGTTGCTTGAAATATTGGTAAATAAGCTTGACCGATTGCACACCCATATCATCAGAGACAGGCACGTTCTGACGGTTTTGTTGGCGTTTTTGCCAATCTAAAATACGACCAACAAAGGGTGATATGAGGGTCACGCCAGCGTCAGCACAGGCAATCGCTTGATGCTGTCCGAATAATAACGTCAGATTGCAGTGAATTCCCTGAGTTTCTAGATACCGTGCGGCCTCAATGCCTTGCCACGTCGCCGCCATCTTAATGAGGACACGCTCTGAGTCGACCCCTGCTTGCTGATAGGCCTCCATAAATGCTAAGGCTTTATCAATCGTCGCTTGGGTGTCATATGACAAACGCGCATCGACCTCAGTTGAGACACGCCCTTCGATTAGCTCTAAAATATTACAGCCAATCTTGATAGTGAGCGCATCAATGACATCGTCTACGTTACCTTGATAGCGACTCATCGTCTCTGAGAGCATAGACTGGTTATCAGGATGAATAAGGGCTTTGGTAATGAGACTGGGATTGGTGGTCGCATCGACAGGTTTTAAGCGAGCAATAGCGCTAAGGTCGCCAGTATCAGCGACAATGGTGGTCATGGTGCGAAGCTGTTGTAATGCGCTCATCAGGTATCCTTGTATGAATCAATTAACAGGGTGGTGTTTTAAAATTGTTAAGTGTTAAAAAGTATTTAAGTGTTAAAAGATTGGTTATGTTCTAAAGATTAAATGTATTTAAAAGGTGTTTATGCTTTTGTTAGTGGTGCTAGTTACCATTAGTTTTGAACTGTAACATAGTTTTGAGCCACTGTTCTGCCATATAGTCATTCCACTATAAAAGTATTACTGCGTTAACCCCGTTTGAAGTATTAAATATACCTCTACACTCGGTTGCCTTGTACTACTTTTAAATTTAATCAATTATAGTTCCCCGTACATGGCTGCCAAATTGGATAACTGTGCTAATATTTATGACGGTTCGATGCTTTACACGCATTTACGAATGGGCACTGCGCGTAGTTTTTGTTATAGTAGAGCCGGCCAGCACATCTTCTGTTGTATTAACAGAGTAATCCATGAGCCGTATCGGCGAGCAGCGTTAGAATAAAGCGGGCAAAGCAGCCTATGTTGATAAACTGGTTTAGCAAACAGGGACTATCAATATGGTTGGACTCAGTTATCAATAAATATAATTATATGCAAACATAAAAACAGTGATTATTAACAGTTATAAAACTCAGTAATAATATTAGAAAAAGGATGGGCGGTAATGAGTGAGCAGTCACCAGAGCAAAAAATGGACAACCTAAATAAAAGCAGCGCAAGCGATAACTCAAGCGAAAAAGAGTTTTTAGATCAGCTGCGCCACAGTATTGATAGCGTAGACTGCGACATTCAAACGCTGATCAACAACCGTGCCAAACTGGCTCAGCAAGTGGCGACGGTCAAAAAAGAGCACATAGCAAAAAGTCCTGCGGCTGAAAAAAGCAATCCTATTTTTTATCGCCCAGAACGTGAAGCTCAAGTACTAAAAGCCGTGATGGCACGTAATACTGGTCCAATCGCTGATGAAAAAATGGCCCGTTTGTTTCGTGAAATTATGTCGGTGTGCTTAGATCTAGAAGCGCCGCAACGTATTGCCTTTTTGGGTCCAGTTGGCACCTTTACTCATGCCGCCGCCCTCAAGCATTTTGGTAAAGCGGCTGATACCGTACCAATGACGACTATCACTGATGTATTCCGTGAAGTCGAAGCGGGGACGGCAATGTATGGCGTTGTGCCGGTTGAAAACTCATCAGAGGGTGTGGTCAATCATACTTTGGATGGCTTTTTGTCTTCTACCTTAAAGATAATTGGGGAAGTTGAGCTGCCCATTCATCAAAACTTCTTGGTCGCTGAGCACACCAAGCTTGACGGTCTCAGCCGTATTTATTCGCATCAGCAGTCACTAGCCCAGTGCCGTCATTGGCTCGATGTCAATTATCCCAATGTTGAGCGTGTCGCTGTATCGAGCAATGGTGAAGCCGCACGTCGACTCAAAAATGAATGGCATTCAGCAGCAATTGCAGGGGATGTCGCAGCCGCAGAGTATGACTTGCATAAGCTTTACTCAAATATTGAAGACAATCCAAGCAACACCACACGCTTCCTTATCATCGGTCACGAAGCGATTGCGCCATCAGGACAGGATAAAACCTCTATCGTCGTCTCAGCTCATGACAAAGCGGGCGCGCTTATCGAAATCTTAAAGCCCTTGTCTTATCATGGCGTGTCGATGACCAGTATTGAGACGCGTCCTGAACGTCCTAATAAATGGGCCTATGTCTTCTTTATTGATATGGACGGTCATATCAACGATCCAAATGTCAGTGCGGCCATCAATGATATTCGCCCGTTAGTGAAGGATTTACGTGTGTTGGGTTCATACCCAAAAGCCGTGCTATAGTCAATTCACTATAAAAGTGTGACAGCGTTAACCTTGCTTGAAGTATTAAATATAGCTGTACGCTTGGTTGCCTTGTACCACTTTTGCATTGAACCGACTATAACTATCTGTCCTTGTTGCTCTTTTAAATCGAATCAACTACTTTAAATTGAAGCAATTCTACAGCGCTGGTTTGTGCTCGAAAGACTCGTTAAATTACTCATTAGTATCAATAAATCGTAGATGCGTCATCACTTCTAAGGATAAACCATGCAGACACCTCAATCGACTGAGTCAAATTTATCACCGCTCATACCTGCCTATGACAGTATCTTAGAGCTTGCTCCGTATCAAACAGGCAAGCCGGTGGAAGAGTTGACGCGCGAATATGGCGTCTCAGATGTGGTGAAGCTTGCTAGCAATGAGAATCCAATGGGCTGCTCACCGCAAGTGACGTTGGCAGTGACAGAGCAGCTTAGTCAGCTGGCGCGTTATCCTGATGGTAATGGTTACTACCTAAAGCAAGCATTGGCTGATTTTAATGATGTGAATATCGATCAGATCACCTTGGGCAATGGCTCTAACGATTTGCTCGATATCTTGGCGCGTAGTTTTGTGGGTACGGATGACGCGATCGTCTATAGCCAGTATGCCTTTGTGGTTTATTCGATGCTAGCAAAAATGCAAGGCGCGACGGGCGTAGAAGTGCCCGCGCAGCGTTTTGGTCATGATCTCAACGCCATGAGCCAAGCGGTTCAGGACAATCCTAATACCAAAATTGTCTTTATTGCCAATCCTAACAACCCAACCGGAACACAGCTTGAGCATAAAGCGCTGCGTCAGTTCGTCGCAGGTGTGCCAAGCTCAGTATTGGTGGTATTGGATGAAGCCTATATTGAGTACAGTCCTGAGAGTAATAACAGAGCGCTAATCGAGGATTTTGATAATGTGGTCATCGTTCGCACCTTCTCCAAAGCGTATGGATTAGCAGGTCTGCGAGTTGGCTATGCACTAAGCTCGGTAGCAGTTGCGGATTTATTAAACCGTATCCGTCAGCCATTTAATGTCAGTCGTGTTGGACTGGCGGCCGCCGCAGCAGCACTTGGTGATCAAGATTTCATTGAAAAAGTACGCTTGACCAACGAAGAGCAAATGCGCTGGTTAGAAAAGCAGTTTGATGCTTTAGGGTTGGGTTTTGTTAAGTCGCATGCCAATTTTATCATGGTAGAAATGGACGATGAAAATGCGCTATCGATCAATCAAGCATTACTTGAGCAAGGGGTCATCGTGCGGCCATTGGTAGGCTATGGCTTGCCTACTTGGTTGCGTATCACGGTAGGCGTGGCAGAAGACAATATGCGCCTGATTGATACACTACGCTCTATACTGACTGATGATTAGACAATTAAACTTTATAAAATGAATGTCAGTTTATATCACCTAACAAGACGTTCGTTTGTTCAAAGAGAAACGCCGTGAGTTGCCAGCAAAACATTCAAAATGATCAAAATAATAATAGGCAGTCCGCTATCAATACCCAGCCGCCGTTATTTAAGCAGGTTTGTGTCATCGGTCTCGGACTTATCGGTGCCAGCCTTGCCCAAGCCATCAAAGACCATGGTTTAAGCGCGCGCTTGGTGGCGGTAGATCGACATGCGCCAAGCATCGACGAAGCCATTCAGCATGGTTTGCTAGATGCGGGTAGTGCTATCTTAAGTGACGTGGTATCAGGCAGTGACTTAATTGTCATCGCCGTACCAGTACAAGCGGTGAAAGCCGTGTTTGTCGATATCAAATCCGCTATGGATAATGGTCAGCTTGTGTCCGATTGCATCATTACCGATGTCTGTAGTACCAAGGTCAATATCATTGAAGCTGCCAAAGAAGTATTTGGGGCTTTGCCGACAGGATTGGTACCTGCGCATCCGATTGCTGGTGCCGAAGATTCAGGGTATCATGCGCGGCGTGCCACATTATTTGTCAATCATAGCGTGATTATATGTGAGCTGCCAACGACGGATTCTGCCGCTATTGCTAGATTGCGGCAGTTATGGGAAGCAGTGGGCGCTTCAGTGATGGCGATGTCCGCTGACCATCATGATTCTATTTTGGCGCATACCAGTCATTTGCCGCATTTGCTGGCGTTTAATCTGGTCGAGCAGCTGGCAAGCCATGATGACAATTTAGATATGTTTCGTTATGCCGCGGGCGGCTTTCGTGACTTTAGCCGTATTGCTGCCAGCGATCCTAAAATGTGGCATGATATATTTTTTGCCAATCAAAGCGCCATCGTAAGCGCTCTTGACGAGTATGGCGTTTATTTACAGACCATGCGTCAGCTTATTATTGATAAAGATTCAACCGCCCTGATGGGACTTTTGGGCCGCGCGCAAGCCGCACGGCGACATTTTGGCCATATGTTAGCCAGCACTCCTTATACGGATACTTCTGCCATGTCAGCTTCTTATAATATTACTCCCAGCAATACCGTCTCTGGCACCATTAACATTCCTGGTGACAAGTCTATCTCGCATCGCAGTATCATGCTCGGTAGCCTTGCGACAGGGGTGACCAATGTCACAGGATTTTTGGAAGGGGAAGATGCGCTTGCCACCTTGCAAGCTTTTCGTGATATGGGCGTGAGCATTGAAGGCCCTGATAAAGGCAAATTGACCATCCATGGCGTTGGTATGAATGGTTTAAAGCCAAGCAAAACGCCATTATATATGGGCAATTCGGGTACTAGTATGCGGCTGCTGGCAGGTATCTTGGCGGCACAAGCATTTGATAGTGTGTTGATCGGTGATACGAGTTTAAACAAGCGCCCTATGGAGCGTGTCGCAGCGCCATTGCGCGCCATGGGTGCCGTGATTCAAAGTACGGGTCATAGCGGTACTGCGCCGCTAAGTATCATTGGTCGTGATAGTGTCGGACAGCCGCTGCAAGGGGCTGAGTATGATATGCCAGTCGCGTCTGCACAGGTTAAGTCTTGCTTATTGCTGGCTGGACTGTGGGCAAAAGGCACAACGACTGTCATTCAACCTGAAGTTAGCCGTGACCATACCGAACGTATGCTCTCAGCCTTTGGTTATCCTGTGACTGTTGATGGCAATCGCATTAGCGTTGAAGGGGGTGGCACGCTCACAGGCGGTGATATCGCTGTCCCTGCGGATATCTCATCGGCGGCCTTCTTTATGGTAGCCGCTGCTATTAGTCAAGATAGCGAATTGACCTTAACGCAAGTGGGTATTAATCCGACACGTACGGGTATTATCGATATCTTACAACTGATGAATGCTGATATTAGCCTAAGCCATGAGACGCATGTGGGCGGTGAGCCAGTAGCAGATATCACGATTCGTAGCTCAAAACTAAAAGGTATTGAGATTCCAGAATACTTAGTGCCTTTAGCGATTGATGAGTTTCCAGTCTTATTCATTGCTGCTAGCTGTGCCCAAGGTCGTACAGTATTAACGGGTGCAAAAGAGTTGCGCGTTAAAGAATCAGATCGCATTGCCGTGATGGCAGACGGTCTACAAACGCTTGGTATCGATTGCACCGTGACTGAAGATGGTCTAATTATTGAAGGTAAAGGTATTGAAGGCAAGGGCAGTAATGTTGATGTTAATGAGGTTAATAACAGCCAGCCAGTCTTCGGTGGCGGTCAAATTACCTCACATCATGATCATCGTATTGCTATGAGCTTTGCGGTTGCCAGCTTACGCGCATCCAAGCAGATTACCATTGAAGGCGTTGAGACCGTCAATACCAGTTTTCCAGGGTTTGCTGAACTTGCCAATCAAATCGGTATGTCTATTCAAGTGGATAATGGTGTAGCCTAATGCTAAAAACCCTAATAGTTTGATAAGCAGTATTATTGGCTTTTGAGATGTTGACTTCTGGATTTAATGAAGCCAGCAAGGCTGCTTTTTAGCCTTTCTTGACCTTGATATAAAAGTTATTTTCAACGTGGTTATCGTCAGCAATGTGTTGATACTTTAATAGTATTAACGCATTGCTTTTTACTTTCTACCCTATATGTAGTAACCCTGCGCTCTTACCGCTAAGTTTTCATTATTGATAAACATTAGGTGAGGTCGCGCTTTGCTCTAATTTAAGTTGTCTTGCCTTATGACTACTCAAAATGTCGTCAAAAAACCAGTCGTTCCAATCAAAACTACGAGAAGTGGTATCGTCACTGCGCTGATCGCTTTTTGTATATGGGGTGCATTTCCTTTATATTTTAAACAATTGGCCGCTTATAACGCGACAGAAATCATCGGTCATCGCATTGTTTGGACGTTTGCCTGTTTGCTCATCGTTGTGGTCGTGACCAAACGCTGGCAGTGGATAAATACCTTAAAACAAAATCCAAAATGGATAGCCTTGACCTTTTTGTCAGGTATTATTATCGCCACCAATTGGCTCACCTATGTATGGGCGGTCAATCACGATCAGATACTTGAGGCGAGCTTGGGGTATTTTATTGGCCCGCTCGTTGGCGTGGCGTTATCGATGATTTTATTCAAAGAGCGCCTGCGACCTTTACAATGGGTCGCGATTGGTTTTGCGCTATTGTCTGTGGTCATTCAAGTCGTGATGCTCGGTAGTCTGCCATGGCTATCGCTCATTCTTGCCTTTAGCTTTAGTACTTACGGTACGATTCAGCGCCAAACGCCATTGACCGCAGTCGATGCAATGTTTGTTGAAACGACCATGTTGGTACCCATCTTTATTTGGTGGTTTTGGCAAGCGGATGTGGTCAGTAGCCAGCTGAGTTTTTGGTTTACCCCAAATATTTGGTTGCTTATGATAGCAGGTCCCATTACGCTGATACCGCTATTACTATTTAATAGATCGACTAAGCTAGTCGCTTATAGTATTTTAAGTTTTATGAATTATCTGACGCCGACCTTTATTTTCTTCTTGGCGGTGTTTTATTATAAAGAACCTTTTGACTTAAACCGTTTAGCCGTTTTTGGTTTGATTTGGCTAGGACTGTTATTATTCAGCATTGACTTGTGGCGTCATCGCCCTAGTAAAGCATTAAAAGCCGAGCGCTTGCGCGAAGAAGCATTGCAGCAGAGTAAATAAAAAAACAAAGTAAATAAAATTTTGGGCGAAAGACTTAAATTAAAAAGCTCAGTCAAAAATTAATAAATAAGGATGAGCGCATGTTTCATACCGAATCTGATGTGGTATTTGTCAAAGGCTTAACAGTAGAAGCAGTCATTGGTGTTTACGCGTGGGAGCGCGCTATTACGCAGCCGCTCCTAATTGATATAACGCTTGAAACAGATATTAGTAAAGCTGCTGTTTCAGACGATGTCCATGATGCGCTCAATTACAAAGCGGTCTGTGATGATGTGAGCGAATGGTGCAAAGCGATTAAGGCACAGTTGCTTGAACACCTAGCCGGGCAAATCGCTGATAAGCTGCTGGAAAAATATGCGAGTCATAAAGTGACGTTAAGCATTGCCAAGCCGACGGCAATCAAGCAAGCGGATGCCGTTGGGGTACAAATCACCCGTTATGCTAAAGCATCAGCAACTGAGTCAGCGGCAAACGACAATAGCCAATCTGATAATGCATAAAGCACTGACTCATTTAAATCTTGATGGCTTACAAACGTATGCGCCTGAACTGCTGCAAACACAGTCGGTGACGGCAGTGCTATTGGCATTGGGTAGCAATTATCAAGCTGAAAAACACTTACCGTGTGTCCGAAAAAAATTAGCCGTTTTGGGCGAAATACAGCTATCTACGGCATTTCAAAACCCTGACTTTACGGCGACGCTGGAACACCCAAAACCTGACTATACCAATCAATGTGTCTATATTTCACTAACGTCGCCGATACCGTTACAACAGTTGCAGCAGACCTTTAAAAATTTTGAAAGTGAGTGTAACAGACAGCGTCTAACAGAAGCTCAGACATCCATAAAGCAAGTCACCATGGATATCGATATTTTACTAATAAAATTAGATGATAATCAAAATAGCCTAAGCAGAAATACAACATCTAAAAGCTTGAACCAATGGATAATCATGGCAGATCGCTATCCTTTTAAAACGCATGAAAGAGCAGGGATTGAAGAATTGATTTTGAGTGGGCTTTGAAGAGGTCAAATGCAGCAGCTGAGATGTTATCAAGAATCAAGTAAAAGTTATTAAAGGCTTCGTGTTCGAAGGCTTAATATTTTTCTGAAAAAATCTCAAAATAAAAGCTGAGCAATATGCCCAGCTTTTATCAAATTTACATGGTTTAGCGTAAAAAGTCTTACTGCGCAGTCAACCCACCATCAACGATAAATTCTGAGCCGGTTGAATAACTAGAGTCATCTGACGCTAAGAATAGCACCATGCCGCTGACTTCTTCGGGCTGCGCCACACGTCTCATTGGAATGGTTTTGGCAAAAGCTTCAACCGCATCTTTGTTATCGCCTTGCATAATCATCGGTGTGGCAATGACGCCTGGATGAATGGAGTTCACGCGAATGCCGTGAGGGGCGCACTCTAATGCTGCCGCTTTGGTCATCCCACGTACCGCAAATTTAGAATCGGTATAACCGATAGCGCCGCCAACTAAGCCATTAATCGATGAGATATTGATGATAGAGCCTTGTTTGGCGGATTTCATCGTTGGAATAACCGCTTTCATGCCTAAAAAGACCGACACTTGGTTAATCTCTAGAATCTTACGATAGTCTGCTACTGAGGTATCTAAGATAGATTTGTGCGTAGTGATACCTGCATTATTGACCAACACATCGATTTGACCAAATTTTTCTTGAGTTGCTTTAACGACTTGTGCCCAATCGTCTTCATTGGTGACATCATGCTTGATAAAGAGGGTGTTATCACCAAGCTCTTTTGCCAACGCTTCGCCTTTATCAGAATTAATATCGGTCAATACCACTTTCGCACCTTCTTGCATACACAAACGCGCATGAGTCTCGCCCATACCTTGTGCCGCGCCAGTGATAATGATTACTTTGTCTTGTAAACGAGCCATGAGTTTTCCTGTTTTTTAGTTATGAATAATGAGAAGTATAAGCCACCAGGTCTTACTATTCAGTAGTGAACCTTAAAGACTTGTCTCAGATCAGTAAAATCATTAAATTTGTTTGAAGAGTTTGAACTATTACTGTCTGATCGATCATTTTAGGCACGCAATAGTTATGTTAAGATTAATGACAGGTTAGTTTGCACTTTTGGGCGCAAAGGCTTACCGAATAGCCAGACAAACTATTCAGAACAAAAAAGGATTTAACCGTTATGTATGAAGTTAAAATACGAAGAGCCTATATTGAGAAAGGCGAAGAGGATGGATATAATATATTGGTGGATCGTCTTTGGCCTAGAGGTATCAAAAAAGAAGACTTAAGCTTTAGCTGGTGGCCAAAGGAGATAGCGCCTTCAGATGAACTCAGGGAGCGTTTCGGTCATGATAAAGATAAATTTAACGATTTTAAAAAGTCATATAAAAAAGAATTAGAAGATAATGACATTAAAGATGCGTTTTTAGATAAAGTAAAAACTCAGCTCAAAAAGCATAATGTTACTTTGGTTTATGGCGCAAAAGACGAAGAACACAATCAAGCAGTCGTGCTAAAAGAATGGATTAAAAAAGCACTAGACTGATAAAAGTGTTGGTGATGACTGTTTGTAAATATTAAAAGCAACATAAGAAGCATTATAAACAATACAAACAGTCACTTTAGTCTATCAAAATTTATGACTATTTCTGCTCAATGTCCGCATTATCTATATCACTTTGACCAATCACATCAAGGTCTTTTAAGCATAGTTTGTCATATTCTTTTTCGCAAAACTTAGGGTCAATTTTGCACATCGCTGCTTGTAATTGATCAAGACGATTTTCTGATTGCTGAATATGTTCGAGCATTTTAGAAAATGCTTCAGCAACTGGGTCTTGTGAAGAGGGGTCGATACCATAAGCCTGAAAGGTTGTGGCCCGTGCAGCACTGGTAGTATTGCTTTCAATATTGTCTGGATTGCCTTGATTTATCTTACCTGCTTGAGCGGCTTTTTCTTGCTGTTTGGCGTCCTTTACCTTAGTCGCGATCGGATTGCCTTTTTCATCATGATAGTCCGAAATCATGCGAGCCGCACTACCGACCATGGTGGCATTTGCTGGGACGGGTTTGACAACCACAGCATTGGAGCCGATTTTGGCATTCTTACCCACAGTAAATGGGCCCAATACTTTTGCACCAGCCCCGACTGTCACTCCATCTTCTAAGGTTGGGTGACGCTTGCCATTATTTTGCGAGACGCCGCCGAGGGTGACGCCATGATAAAGCGTGACGTCATTACCAATTTCTGCTGTTTCACCAATGACCACGCCAACCCCATGATCGATAAAGAATCGCTTACCAATTTTGGCAGCCGGATGAATTTCAATGCCTGTGATGATACGCGAACCGTAAGAAATAACGCGAGCAGCGAGCTTTTGCTCATGTTGCCACAGATAATGTGCCCCGCGATGCAAAATAAGCGCGTGGATGCCAGGATAGGTTAAGATGACTTCCAAGCTATTACGCGCTGCAGGATCGCGGGTGAATACCGCATCGATATCTTCTTTTAGGTCTTTTTTGATGCTGGCAAGCGATTTGAACAATTTGGATGGCAATGACATAAAGCGTCCTATCGTATTTTTGATGACAATCTCTTTAGTTATAGCAGTTTCGCAGTACAAAATATAGCGATGAATAATAAATTAAAACAGATTGTTTATAGATAAACACCAAGCAGTGGCGATTTTTCTATAGACAATCATAGGTGACTTACATAGGCGACTTGCACAGGTTACTTAGCTGTCACTGGTAACATATTTTAGCAGTTCGACAACCTGTTCAGGCGTTTGCGCCCATGCCATTGCAGCCGCATCCACTTCTTTTAGCGGATGAATAATATCTTCAGCATGTAGCGTGATATAAGGTTTACCCAAAGCGGCGCAGTAGCCCGCGTCAAAGGCGGCGTTCCACTGTTTGTATTTATCACCAAAGCGAATTATGGCAATATCACATTTTTGAATCATATTTTTGGTACGAATCGCATTCACCTTTGATGACTGATGGTCGCGCCAGAATCCATTTTCCTCTTTACCAAGCACATCACCGGCTGCGTCGCTGGCTTCGTGTTCAGTCACGGCGGAGGTAAAGGTAATAGCAAGACCATAATCCTTCGCACCTTGCATAATTTTCTGCCGCCAGTCGCTGTGTATCTCTCCAGATAAATAAACAGTCCAGTTCACTGTTAACTCCTTTTTATTATTAAACCATATGACTTATAAAACAGTACTAGTGCTGATAATGCCAAACACTCAATGCCCCAAACTTTGCGCCTTAGAAGATTTAGTCTTTTGCAAGCTTGGCAATAAGTGCGCTTAGTAGTTGGTATTCTTTTTGATCGAGCTGGATACGTGAGCCAAGTCGAGACAGTCTTGATGGTAATGATTTTAAGTTTTCACTGTCAGCCAATTTGCGTTGAACCATTAATGCGGTGGTACGCTCAGTAAGCTGTTGCAACTGCTGCTGAGTAATCGCTGGCTCATCCCATTGCTGGCGTGTATAAGTATTGAGCATAGGTTGTCCTATCGTCTCTAGACTATCAGTCACATCTAATTTATCATAATCGGCTTCGCTATCAGTTTTAATATGTGTTTGTGCGTAAGAAAAGATAAAACTGGCAATCACTTGGACAGCTGATGCCACATTAAGCACTGGATAGGCAGGATTGGCATCTATTTGAATATGGTAATCTGCATAAGCCAGCTCTTCGTTGGTTAGACCGCGATCTTCACGACCAAACAAAACGGCGATATTAGGTTTATCAGTAGAAAAAGTGGACTGCTTATCGATAAAATCGAACATAATTTTGGCGGCTTGCGTGGGCGTTACTACAGGGCGCGGCAAATGACGACTGCGACTACTGGCGGCAAAGACCAGCTGACAATCTGCTATCGCAGACTCTAGCGTTGGCGCTATCAAAGCTGATGATAGCAGCTCACTACCGCCTGCTGCATGAGAGACGCTGGTTTCATCAATCGGTAGCTTAGGATCAACGACTGTCAAACGAGATAATCCCATGGTATGCATCGCGCGTGCGGCTGAGCCGATGTTAGCAGGTAAGGTGGTATTGACCATAACAACTTGCAAACAAGACAGGTAATCAGTAACAGTAGATATTGATGGGGTAGGCGATGCTGGTAAGGAAGAAGTGCTCATTAGTAACTCATTCTTTTATTAATCTCTTGTTCAGCGTGCTGCAATGCCAATGATATGTTTTCTATAAGAGCTGCTTGCTGGTTAATCTTTCGCTCGCGGCAGTATTCTTGCAACTGATCACTGAGCGCTACCAATTGAGTCGCACCTATATTCGCACTAGCTCCTTTAAGAGCATGAGCGGCTTCAAAACCGTTAGCATTATCATTGGCTGCTTGTGTCGCACGTAGGGTTACAGTACGCTGCTGACTGTCAGCAATATAAGTCTGTATCAACTCTGCAAAATCTTCTTCAAACAGATCACGCATATCTTCAAATTGCTCATGATTAATAATGTCATTGTCTAAACTATTATTTAAGTCATTGTTAATAATATTATTTTTAACATCAGCTCCGGTCATAATTACATATCCAGTAAGGTCAGAATGGGGGTTTTAATTCGTTATATTTATAGTGCTAACTATAATGGAAATATATATTTTCTTCGTTAATCATGCTTTTTAGCTGCTGTAAGTTGTCATCATTAGGATAGACGCGCCAATGCTCAGATAGCCCTACATTAGCAATGCCATACTCTTCATAAATACTCAGTCCCAGCGGTAGACAGTTATCATTGATTGAGTCGTCTGTATTGCTCAAAGCGTTATTGGCATAGCTGTTGCTATTTTGATGAAGCGCATCTTGATTGATGTCATTTTCTAGCGCCAATAAGTCATTGCCGTCTTCATCGTACAAACTGCCACCCATTGCAGGGTCGTAAACGGCACTGTTACTATTGCCTTCTTGTTCGTCCTGATCAGTGTTATAAGCTAAGCGTGGCGCAGGTATGATATCCGCTTGCGCCGATTTAAGAAGTGGTTGCAAGCGTGTCAGCAGATTAATATCACTGCCGTGGACTTTGATACTGATTTTTTTCAGCCAGCGCAAGCGTGCATCAACCATGCTCATTGCATTATCAAGGCGCGCAAACAGACGACCATCACGTTCTCGAATACTGCCTTTGATGATGACCACTTCATCAACCTTTAACTGGTCTTTGACGCGGTTAAAACGTTCAGCATAGCAGCTAACTTCTAGTCTTGAGGTTCCGTCATCTAAGATAATTACATTACGATTACCAAAGTTGGCGATATCGATAATTAAGCCTGCAAAATAGCAGCTACCGTTGTAACCAGTGTCCGTTAGCTTATCGAGACGTGCGCCTGAGGTGTAGCGTTTAATCTCATCCAAATACTCATTAATAGGATGTCCGGTTAAATATAAACCTAAAGTATTCTTCTCAGCTTTAAGGCGGTGTTTGTCTCCCCAAATCAGCTCTGGCGTCATTTTCAACGGCGGAGCTGCGACCACCCCGTCCATTTCACCAAACAAATCCATCATGCCAAGCTCATTGTTTTGGCGATCTTGCTCAGCGGCTTGTACGGCGCTTGGCAATTGACTCATAAGCGCGCCACGAATCTCGTATGCTTCATCGGCTGGTAAGTCAGGACGTAGGGTCGCCGCAAAGTCATCAAAACACCCAGCACTCACTAATGCCTCAAGGGTACGTTTATTGACTTTTTTAATATCAACTCGGCGGCAAAAGTCATATAAATCTTTAAACGGACCTTCACGGCGACGCGCATCAACGATAGACTCAACTGCACCTTCGCCAACGCCTTTAATCGCACCCAAGCCATAAATGATATTGGTCGGGGTATCGGCGACGAAATGCCATTCACTACGATTCACCGATGGATTAACGACGGTCAAATCAAAGTTTTCACGGCAGTCGTTGATAAAGAACACCACGTTGTCGGTGTTGTTCATATCTGATGTCAATACCGCTGCCATAAATTCGGCAGGGTAGTATTGCTTTAGATAAGCGGTCTGATAAGCAAGCACGCCATATGCGGCAGAATGCGAGCGGTTAAAACCGTAACCAGCAAACTTTTCCATCAAATCAAAGACGCCACCTGAGGTAACTTCATCGATACCTTGCGAGGTTGCACCAGTGACGAAAATATCGCGCTGTTTGGCCATCTCTTCAGGTTTCTTTTTACCCATGGCCCGGCGTAACATATCCGCACCGCCCAAGCTATAGCCTGCCATCACCTGCGAGATTTGCATGACCTGTTCTTGATAGACAATAACGCCGTTGGTGTTTTCTAATATTGGCTCAAGGTTTGGATGGTCATAGATGACTTCCTCGCGACCGTGTTTACGATCAATATACATCTCTACCATGCCAGCATCGAGCGGACCCGGACGATAGAGCGCACACATGGCGATCACATCTTCGATATTAGTCGGTTGTAATTTCGCCAAATACTTTTTCATACCCATACTTTCAAGCTGAAAGACGGCAGTAGTCTTGGCATCTTGCAAGAGCTTGTAGGCTTTTTTGTCATCTAATGGCAAGTCTTCTAACACCAACGCTTCTTTGCCTTCTTTCGCACGACGCAAGTTGATGTTTTCTACCGCAGCGTTAATGACGGTTAAGTTACGTAGACCCAAAAAGTCGAACTTTACCAGACCAACCGCTTCGACATCATCTTTATCAAACTGGCTAACACGGTGACCATCGTCATCACAATAAATGGCGCTAAAATCGGTGATTTTATGCGGAGCGATTAGTACGCCACCAGCATGTTTACCGACGTTTCGGCAGACACCTTCAAGCTTAATTGCCATCTCCCAAATTTCGATAGCATCTTCATAATCCATATTGTCAGGATTGGAGATTAAGTCTTTAAGCTGTGGCTCTTGCTCGAGCGCTTGGCTGAGCGTAATACCGGGGGTTTTTGGAATTAATTTAGACAATTTGCTGGCAAGAAAGTACGATTTACTTTGTACCCGCGCCACATCTCGTACCACTGCTTTTGCCGCCATGGTACCAAAGGTTATAATTTGCGAGACCGCTTCACGCCCATAAGTTTGCGCCACATAATCAATAACACGGTCACGACCTTCAATACAAAAGTCAATATCGAAATCGGGCATGGAGACACGTTCAGGATTTAAGAAGCGCTCAAATAGTAGGTCGTAATGGATAGGGTCGAGGTCGGTAATGTTTAACGCATAAGCGACCAAGGATCCTGCACCAGAACCACGACCGGGTCCAACGGGTACGCCATTGGCTTTTGCCCAGCGGATAAAGTCCATCACGATTAAGAAGTAACCGGGAAAGCCCATGGATAAGATAACTTCCAGCTCATATTCTAAGCGTTCATCATACTTTTGGCGAAAATCGCTCCAGTTATCAGTACGTGCTTCAACGGGAAATAGCTTATCTAATCGATTGTTAAGGCCCCGTATTGACTCTGCGCGAAAAAACGATTCAATCGTTTCGCCTTCAGGGACAGGAAAATCGGGCAGGACGTTAATACCAAGGGTCAAGGTTACATTACAGCGGGTTGCTAAACGCAAAGTATTATTAATAACCTGTGGAATATCATCAAACAACTGCTCCATCTGTGCTTGGGTTTTAAGATATTGCTCATCTGAATAGGTTTGCGGACGATTTTGGTCAGCGAGCACGTAGGAGCCTGCGATACAGACGCGTGCTTCATGGGCGTCAAAATCGTCTTGCTCTAAGAAGCGTACGTCGTTATGAGCAATAATAGGAATATTATGTTTGGCACCTGAGTGGATAGCAGCCTGAATAAAGGTGTCTTCCCCTGAACGATTGGTACGCTTGATGGCAAAGTATAAGCGATCATCAAACTGTGCTTGCCATTCTGTCAGCAGCTCATCAGCTTTTTCTGGCATAGAGCCGACTAGCGCTTGACCGACATCTGATTTTTCGGTGAAGAGAACGATAACACCTGCTGCGTGCTCTAAAATATGGCTGCGTTTGATGACAGGCACACCATGATTGGCAGCGTCAGCGCGTCCTTCAATGAAGCCAAGCGAGACGATACGGGTAATGTTTTGATAACCCTCGTTATCCATCGCTAGCAGGGTTAGCCGCGTGTCCTCATTCTCCATGATGACTTCGCTACCGATAATCGGTTTGATACCAGCACCTAGGCAGGCACGATAGAACTTCACCGTGGCATAAAGGTTGGATAAATCAGTTAACGCCAGCGCACATTGATTATCGGCGGCAGCAGCTTTGATAAGCGGCTTGATGCGCACGATAGAATCGGTAATTGAATATTCGCTGTGAATGCCAAGGTGTACAAATGCCATAGAGGACTCTTACTAATGCAATCGAAAGGAGATGAGCTGCTAAGAAAATAAATTTATTATTATCAATGCTTTAAGTGAGTTTTTAAAAGTAATTAAGAGTAAATAAGACGTCAATAGCCATATTTATTCATTTTAAATTTAGCTGCTAATAATAGCATTATTTGGTACAGACAACCACCGATTCAAGGGTATCAAATTGAATGGATGATTTTTGGGAATGGGTTTGATTATAGAAAAAAGCCTTCCATATCATAATGATGTAGAAGGCTCTGATAGGTGAAAGATTTACGATTATTTAGCTAATATTTAACGCTTATCATGTTTATCACTATAAGCTATCCAAAAGTCTGCGTTTTCAACGCCTGCTTTTCTAGGGTCAAAGACAGGATCGAGTCCTAGCTTCATTTGCTCGTCGTAGTCTTTTAACACTTTTAACGCCGTTTTGCTGAGTAAGACGATGGCGATGAAGTTAAGGTAACACATACTGCCGAAACCAATATCACCTAGCGCCCACATAACACCGACTGATTGCATACTACCAGTGAAGCAGATTATTAAGAATATAATTTTTAATATTGGCTTTAGTACTGGATAGCGTAGCTTGCTATCCAAATAGACTAGGGTGGTTTCAGCGATGTAGTAATAAGCAATCAAGCAAGTAAAGGCAAATAAGAAGATAGCAATAGCAACAAAACCGCTACCGAATTGACTAAATACCGTTGATACTGCGGCTTGAGTAAATGCGGTTCCAGCTGCAATGCCAGGCATGTTTTCGACTAAGACCAAGCCTTCGGCAGGAATAACGTTATACATGCCGGTAGACAAGATCATAAGCGCGGTTGCAGTACAGACGAGAACCGTATCAACATAGATAGAAAAGCTTTGCACCAA
Source organism: Psychrobacter okhotskensis (assembly GCF_013248965.1). GTDB lineage: Bacteria > Pseudomonadota > Gammaproteobacteria > Pseudomonadales > Moraxellaceae > Psychrobacter > Psychrobacter okhotskensis. The sequence continues at coordinate 94,147 of NZ_JABRVQ010000010.1, forward strand.
ACCTTGTTTGGCAGGGTGAGAGACTTCTGCAGCAGCGGAGCTGAAAGTAGCTTCGCCTGCACCAGCAACGTTTGAGAATACAGCACGGCGCACACCCCAAGATATTGCTAAACCAACAATACCGCCAAAGACAGCATCCATACCAAACGCACTTTTGAAAATAAGAGCGAACATAGCAGGTAGGTTTGAGGCATTAAAGGCCAAGACAATAACCATCAACAGAATATAGCCAATTGCCATAAAGGGCACAACCGTGCCAGCAAAACTGGCGATACGTTTGACACCGCCAAAGATAATAAAGGCCAATAGAGCAACGATGATGGCACCAGTTATGACGGGTGGGATATTAAAGGCGGTATTGAAAGAGTCGGCAATGGTGTTGGCTTGCACGCCCGGCACCAAAACACCATAAGAAAGACAAGTGACTGCTGCTACTAGAATAGCGAATGGCTTCATCTTTAGACCACGTTCGATATAGAAGGGCGAGCCGCCACGATATTGATCATCGACCGTATGCTTATAAACCTGTGCAAGGGTAGACTCAATAAAAGCACTCGCACCGCCAAGTAAGCCCATGACAATCATCCAAAATACCGCTCCTGGACCACCCGCTGCGATAGCGGTGGCCACCCCTGCGATATTACCAACCCCAATACGACCTGATAACGCCATACAAAAGGCTTGGAAAGAGCTAATACCTTGGGTTGAAGTTTGCTTATCAAACAACAGTCTAGTCATCTCTTTGAGATAGCGAAACTGGACACCGCGAGTCATCACGGTAAAATAAATGCCGACACCGAGTGCCAAATAAACTAACGCATCGCTCCATATATAGCCGACGATGGTATTAATAATCGCTTCCATGGCCTTACTTCCCTGTAAGTATGTGACTAAAGGCTTAAATCATTTAAGCTGTTTTTTTAATTTATGACTGTACTGACTGAACACGCTTGTTAATTAACTAACCAGATAGTCTTGGTCTGTGCATATTGCGATAAGGCTTCTAAACCATTGTCACGACCGCCAAACCCTGATTGTTTATAACCGCCAAATGGCGTCGTGATATCACCTTCTGAAAAACCGTTGATTGAAACAGTGCCCGCTTTAATAGACGATGCAACACGATAAGCGCGCTTGATGTTCTGTGTATAAAAAGAAGCGGCGAGCCCATAGTTGGTTTCATTGGCTAATTTGATGGCTTCTTCTTCGGTCTCAAAACTCGTTACCGCCAGCAAAGGACCAAATACTTCTTCCTTGAACAAAGTCATATCGGCTGTAACATCATCAAAAATAGTCGGTTCAATATACCAGCCACTGCCTAAATCTTCACGAGTGTTGCCACCTGCAACGATCGTTGCACCTTCCTCTTTAGCAGTCTGTAAATAATGTGAAACTTTGTCAAAATGGGCTTTTTCAATCATCGGACCAATGGCAGTATCAGGATCGTAAGGTGAGCCGACCTTCCAACCTTTTAGACCGTTTTTTAGTTGCTCAAGTAGCACTTGTTTTTGGCTACTATGTACCAGCAGACGTGAACCACAGCTACAATTTTCACTCATATTCCAAAACGCGGCTGATAGGATATCATTAATGGCAGCGTCATCGAGTACAGCATCGTCAAAGACTATTTGTGGGCTTTTACCGCCGCATTCTAAGACGATTTCTTTTAGATTACTTTGTGCTGAGTATTGTAAAAACAGACGTCCGACCTCAGTTGAGCCAGTGAAAGACACTATGTCAACATCCATATGTTGACCGAGTGCGGCACCGACATTTTCACCAAGGCCACAGACCATTTGCAGCGCTTCTCTGGGCACGCCAGCTTCATAGGCAAGCTCGGTTAAACGATAAGCCGATAGAGAGGTCAGCTCAGCAGGTTTAACAATAACGGAGTTGCCCATAATGAGAGCAGGGGCGACTTTCCAAGCGTACATTTGGGCTGGGAAGTTCCAAGGTAATACCGCACCAACGACACCAATGGGCTCTTGCACGATAAGTCCTAAAGCCGCGTTACCTGTCGGCGCGACTTTGCCAAATACCTTATCAGCGGCCTCGGCATACCATTCAAAAGTTTCAATAGTCGCTGGCATGTCAGTGTTTAAGCATTCGGTAATCGGCTTGCCCGCATCCACACAATCTAATGCTGCCAGCTCCTCGACGTGCTCATGCATGAGTGCACACCAGCGCTGCACAATAGCCTTGCGCTCAGCAGGAGCCAGACGACGCCATTCACCGTTTTCAAAAGCATCGCGAGCGACTTGCACGGCAGTATCGACATCATCGCTAGTACCTGACGCAATTTGACCGATAATACTGTTATCAATCGGCGTGTAATTGTCCAAAGTAGCGTCTGATAAGCCATCCGCTGCTATTAAGTGACCCGCCCATAATTGCTGCTGTTTTGCTTTCTCAAATACTTGTTGTTTGGTAGATTGTTGTTTGGCGCTCATTTTTCTAATCCTTATCTGCTAAGTTTGATGTCATCGATTCGAGATTTGAATACGGCATCAAATTTAGCGTGGGTTATCCTTAACATTGTTTTTACTAAGCTGAGCTGAGTGCTATTTAGACAGTAAGGCTAAAAACTCTGCTTTTTCGTCTTCTGGCATGTCAGTTAGTGGCACGCGAACTGAGCCGACATCCATGCTGCCTTTTAAACATCCCGCTTTGGCCTTTTGGTTGTAGTTGCCAGACTCCATAGAATGGATAGCAGGATAAATCTCACTCATGATTTGCTTGGCCTTATCCCAGTCGCCTTGCTGGGTGGCGTTAAATAATGCGACTTGTTCTGCTGGGAAGACGTTCGCTGCGCCTGCGATCCAGCTTTTTGCACCCCAAAAGAAGAAATCAACGGGCTGATCATCACAGCCACAAACCACATCAAAGTCATCAAAATTAGCTTGCAGCATGCGTAGCGCATGACTAAAGTCGCCGCTGCTTTCTTTTACACCGACGATGTTAGGATGCTTAGCTAGATGAGCAACAGTGTCAAATTCAATGGCAACGCCAACACGATCAGGGAAGTTGTACATAATAATCGGCAGCTCACTAGCATCCGCGACTTTTTCGAAGTGAGCGATGATGCCATCTTGCTCAGGTAAGCTATAAGGGGTGGCAGACAGCATCAGGCCGTCATAACCTAAGGCTTTGGCTTGTGCGGCAAGCTCAATAGAGTGGTCAGTCGATAAGCTGTTGATACCAGCAATCAGAGTGACTTTATTTTCAGCGCCTTTATTTTTTGCGGCTGCAGCGATAGTGGTTAATACGAGCTCGCGCTCTGCGGCCGAAAACGTATAGTACTCACCTGTGGTACCGCAAGCGACGATACCGGCTACGCCTTTGTCGATAAAAGCTTCGACCAGTGTCGTTAATTTTTGCGCATCAACGTCGCCGTTATTGTCGAAAGGGGTGACGATTGGGACTAAAATTCCATTTATGTTCATGAGACTATCCTTATTGGTGTTGATATTGTTGGTGGTTTAATGGGTAATGATTCAATGATGAATCGGTTGATTTTTGCTTGGTTCATAACCGTTGAATAAGCAGCTTATTTAAAACGAGCCAGTTGATACGGTTTTGGATCGATAGTATGGTCTTCATCAAAATAGTATTCTGCAATCATTTGCGCACTAATGACGGCTTGCGTTAAACCTAAATGCTGATGACCAAAGCTTAAAAATACGCGCTCGATTTTGTCGATGACTGGCAAGGAGTCTGCGGTCGATGGACGAAAACCCATCCATGACACGCTATCGCTAGCATCTAACGGAGCTTTTAACATAGGCTGCGCATGTTGTAAGAGTATTTGCGCACGCTGCATATTGGCAGGCGCATCAAGTCCTGCGTACTCTACCGTACCCGCCAAACGTAGGCCTTCTTGCATCGGTGTCATAACAAAGCGCCGATCCAAACTCGATACGGGAATCTGTAATCGCGCGCTTTCATGAGGTAGCATTAAGTGATAACCACGTTCGGTATCTAAAGGTATGTTGACGCCTGTTAGTTGCTTGGCCAAGGCTTTAGAGTGGGCGCCTGCTGATAGCATCACTTTGGACGCTGTCATATCACCTTGACTGGTGGTTAAATGAACACCATCTGCACCATTAGTCGCTGCAAGGACGCGACAATGTTCAATAACATGACCGCCCAATTGTATAAAGGTATTGTGAAGCTGATTAATGACAGCTTTTAAATTGGTGATATGTCCTGTATTTGGGAAAAATAACGCCGCTAATTGGTTATCTTGTAAGGCAGGCTCACGCTCTAATAAATCCTCTTTGCTCAACAGCTCATTTCTCACATCAATGTCATTGAGACGCTTGCCGTGTGCTGTTAATAGCTCAAGACTACTAGGCTTTTCAACCGTTAATAACGAACCCTTTACTTGTATCCAGTCGCCTAATTGCCACTGATCAGCAAAACCTTGCCATGCTTGCAGGCTGTTTTGATTTAAGCTTAACAACGCTTGATGAATCCGCTCAAATGGCTCAGGGCGCATATTCATGAGCAACTGCATTGCCCACGGCAACAAACGCGGTAGATAGCGCCAGTCTATGCGCAGCGGTCCAGTCGGATTCAATAACATAGCGGGTACATGACGGAGCATACTGGCATCAGCAATGGGGAATACTTGCTCGGTAGCGATATGACCGGCGTTACCAAATGACGCACCTTGACCCACTTCGTTGGCGTCCAGCAGTGCGACTTTTACGCCTCGCGCTTGCAACGTCACTGCAGCCGCTAGACCGATAATGCCGCCACCAATGATATGTAAGTCGACGTTTGAGGTAGTCATAATTTTTCTCGATTACGTTCTTCTGATTAAGCACTCTCAATAGTGTTTACGCGTTTATCAATATATATGTCACTAATAAATCATTTCGCTTAATAAATAATGCTACGAATCAACTAAGATGGAATTCCCCATTTAAAAGGATCATTTTCTTGCACAATGAGTGTGGTCTCAGCACAAACATAAGCATGACCACAAATCGTTGGGATAATGGTCTGCTCAGGATAAGCCGTACCAGCTGCATTATTGAGCTCAGTTGCATATTGATAACTGCCAGTGAATACACTGCCAACAACACTTTGTTGGCGCCAGATTTGACCAGGCGCTAAGAGGTCGTCAGCAGCAAGGCAGGCAAGCTTGGCACTGGTGCCGGTGCCACAGGGTGAGCGGTCATAAGCAGCACCTGGACATAAAACGAAGTTTTTACTATCGACTTGGTCATCATCGCTATCGGCAAATAACTCGATGTGGTCAATCTCGCCGCCGTTTTTGCCGGTGATATTAGGAGCGATTAATGCTTGCTTAATTTGCATGGTTACTTGAGTCAATTTTTCGACATTATTTGCTTGAATGTCTTGTCCATGCTCACTGACTAAAAAGAACCAATTGCCACCCCAAGCGATGTCGCCACGGATAAGCCCTAATTCAGGAACGTGAACGTCAACTTGTTTTTTATAACGGTAAGAAGGGACGTTTTGTACACTACAGCTGCCATCATCATGTAAGGTTGCTTTAACCAGACCGACAGGAGTCTCTAGCCAGTGCACGCCTGCCGATATCTTTCGTTGATAAGCCAATGAGACGATAACGCCAATCGTGCCGTGTCCGCACATGCCTAAATAACCAGCATTGTTAAAGAAAATAACGCTCGCTGTGGCTTTAGGATTGGTAGCAGGGAAGAGTAACGCACCGACAAGAACATCATTGCCGCGTGGCTCTAAGATGATACTTTTGCGTAGATGATCGAAGTTTTGTTTGAAGTATTGCAGCTTATCTTGAAGAGTGTCGCCGACGAGTTCAGGAAAGCCGTCATAGACCATACGAGTGGGCTCACCGCCCGTATGAGAGTCAATAATTTTAAAATTAAATAATATAGAAGACATGACTGACGCCCTAATTCATCCGTGAAAAAGTTATATTCCGCTTTTTATGCATGAGACCTAATGGTTTTAAGTTAACAGCCAATAGTTGGTTGTTATTTTCTGAGGTCTATATATAGAGTGGACTTTTTTAGAGAGAGCGTCTTGGTGTTTTTTCATGGATAAATGCGTATTTCTGCATAGTGGCTCGGTGTACACTAGAGAGGTCTGTGCCTAAAAATTGGCAATAAAATAGTCAGTTCGAAATAAAGTCGATACGTTAATAGCCACGTGCTGCTGCGGTAAATTTTTCTTGCGTGCTGTTCGCCAGCGTGACATAGCCTTCGAGTTATGGATGTTTGGCTGAATGTAAAATTGATATGACAGGGATGAGATGCGATGACTGATGTAATAACAGATGTAATAGAAGATACCGCGCTTGCTATGCTTACCACGTCATTGCAGCAGAGTATGACTGTCTATCGTCCTGACAGCCGTGAGGCTTTTATCGGTAATGTCTCATTATTACTACCGCTGCTGAATACTTTGACCAATGTGGTATTTTTTGTGAAAGATGAGCAGGCGCGTTATCAGCTGGCAAACAAAACCTTGTTAAAACGCTGTCAGTTGAGTCAGCACGAAGATATCGTGGGATTTACCACAGAAGAGGTGTTTTCGCATCGACAGAGTAGGGATTATATTTTGCAAGATATGAAGGTATTGCGAGAGGGGAAGTCTATCGTTGATAACTTAGAGCTGCACAGTTATGCGTCCGGTCAGTTAGGATGGTGTATTACCAATAAACTGCCTATCTATAATAAGAGCCAACAAGTGGTCGCCATGGTTGGGATATCGGTCGATATTGATGAAGATAACGAGCGCGTTTTACGTAAACACGCGCGCTTGGCTGAAGTCGCTCAGTTTGTACGAGCACATCTTGATCAAAAAATAAATATCGCCCAATTGGCCGACTTGGCTAATTTAAGCGTATCGCAGCTAGAGCGCACCTTTAAGGCCGTACTGAATATGTCGCCATTACAGTTTGTGCAAAAGCTGCGCTTGGAGTATGCGGTGAAGTTATTGGCTAGTCATGAGGTGTCAGTGACTCAGATATCGTTGAACTGCGGCTACAGCGATCACAGTGCTTTTAGCCGTCAGTTCAAACAATTCACGGGTTTGTCGCCCAGCCAATTTCGCCAAACGCATTTATCATAAAAAAATCAAATCAATACCCAACCACTGCCGCATCGACGATACGTGGATCTGAAGATCCATACACGCCATTTGGGGTCAGCATAATCGATTGCGTTGAGCCCATGGCAGACTGCGGACTGACCTTATGTCCCATTGATTCTAGTTTTTTAATGGTATCGACATTAAGGGCTTTTTCGATACGAATCTCATCAGGCAGCCATTGGTCATGAATACGCGGTGCGTGAGTGGCTTCAGCGATATTCATGTCATGGTCGATGACGTTGGATATGACTTGTAGAACCGTGGTGATAATTCGGCTACCACCTGGGCTACCAGTAACGATGTAAGGCTTGCTGTCTTTGAATACCAGCGTCGGACTCATAGACGATAATGGACGTTTATTGGCTTCAACGGCATTTGCTTCACCGCCTAATAAGCCATAACCATTTGGCACACCCGGTTTGGCAGAAAAATCATCCATTTCATTATTCAATAAAATGCCTGTGCCATCAGCGACAAGACCTGTACCGTAAGAGAAGTTTAGCGTATAAGTATTGGCTATGGCATTGCCGTCTTTATCAACGACAGAGAAATGCGTGGTTTGATCGCTCTCATATGGTAGGGGATTGTTTGCTTTAATCGTCGAAGCTGGTGTGGCTTTGTTTGGATCGATTAGGCTACGCAGTTTATCCGCATAAGCCTGAGAGGTTAGACCACTGGTAGGTACGTCGATAAAATCAGAATCTCCCAAGTACTCAGCGCGATCCGCATAAGCGAGCTGCATCGCTTCTGCCATTAAGTGAATGGTTTGCGCGCTGTTTTGACCGTAGTCTTTTAGCGGGTAGCCTTCTAAGATATTTAAGATTTGCACGATATGGATACCACCAGAAGACGGTGGCGGCATCGAGACAATCTCATAACCACGATAGTCGCCTTTAACTGGCTCGCGAGCGATGGCTTCATAATTAGCCAAATCCTGTAAGCTCATGCTACCGCCAGCCTCATTGACCGCTTTGACCAACTTACTCGCGGTTTCCCCTTTATAAAATCCATCTGCGCCTTGTGCAGCAATCAGCTTAAGCGATTTTGCCAGTTCAGGCTGCTTTAAACGCTCACCGGGTTGATAGGCGCTGCCGTCAGGTTTAAAGAATATCTTTTTAGTACTTGGCCATTTTTGTAAACGCTCGCTCAAGGCGGTGAGCGACTCGGACAAGCCAGCCGTGACTTCTATACCGTTCTCAGCCAGTGCAATTGCAGGTGCCATCACTTGCCCGCGACTCATGGTGCCATGATCTTCTAGTGCTTTGAGTAATCCTGCTACTGTCCCGGGTACGCCAACCGCTAGACCATGATAACGAGATAAATCACTGACAGCATTACCTTCCTCATCGAGATACATATCACGTGAGGCGCTACTTGGTGCTTTTTCACGGTAATCGAGAGCCACTGTTTTGCCTTGCTTGGCGTCATAAATCATCATAAAACCACCGCCACCGATATTCCCAGCACGCGGCAAAGTCACTGCTAAGGCAAAGCCAACCGCGACCCCAGCATCAACCGCATTACCGCCGTCTTTTAAAATCTTGAGTCCAATATCAGAGGCAAGCGCTTCTTGGGTAGCGACCATACCGTTCTTTGCCCAGACAGGATGATGAATGGCATCTTCAGAATAGATGGCTTGATCGGCATTGGCGTTGTTAATCGTGGAGGTAAGGGTATTGGTTTTGGCTCGTGTAACACGTTTGGTTTCAGACAACACAGTAGGATTATCAGCCATAATAGCGAGATTGATGGCGCTGGTATTAATCGATGTTGGGTTGATGGTAGTTGATTGATTGGTGGTTGGCTCAGCCGCATGAGCAGATAGCGATACTAAAAACGTACTGCTGATTAATAGAATAGCGGTTTTTATTTTTGCTCTGTTTTTAAAGTTATTTTGAGAAGCATTGATTTCATCTTTTGATATTAGATTTTGCATTATAAATTCCTTTTTGAGCAATTGATGACACGTTTGGTCTGTAAAAATAAGACTGTAAAAATAAAGAGGCTAGAACGTTAGGGCGTGCCTTAATTGACATAATGATTAGCGCCACGTTTGCTAGATAAACAGTCTTATCAAAAATGCTGAAAATTTTTAAGAAATACGTTCTAATCTTACTAAATTGTAACGCATTGTGATATAAATAATAGTGCTAGAATTTATTCGTTATTGTCTGTCTATTTATAAGAAGAAATTACTATGTCATCCAACCATACTCATAAACGCGACCAACAGCGTCACTCTGGCATGGCTCATCATCAGTCATCTGCCCATAACTATAACCACAACAAGCATAATAAGCATTCATATCAGTCGCGCAAATTAACCTTTATAGCAGGCTGCGCATTACTGGTTGGCAGTGCGTTTGGGCTGGCAGGCTGCCAATCAAACCCAGCGCTATCATCATCTGCGGTATCAAAAAGCATGATTGATTTTAGTAGCGCTGATAGCACGCAGAGCCAAGCCCAAGGACGTGCATTTAATGCAAGCCGCACTGCCAAATCTGAGCGTTATCAACAATTATTTGACCAAGACAAATACCCAAATACCGACAATCAAGCCAAATCACATTTACTGGCGGCTATTCGTCAGCATCTGGTAACAGAACATGTGGCAGTCGCGCAAGCCAATTATCAAGCGGTCCCTTTTATTGATCCAGATAGTATTGACGCAGGCTCTAGTAGCTTGCTTAGAACGATTATAGAAGCCTATGCTTATGAGCCTGACGGTGACTATGATGAAAGTGATTATGATGAGAGTGATTATGAGGGCAGGCAAACTGAGGCTATGGCAGAGTTAGCAGAGGTAAGTGCAGAGTCGAATAAATGCAATGACAATGAGGACGATGACGCTTATGAAGTCTGTGTTGTAGAAGATGTTAACTATGATGAGGACGGCTATGATCAAGACGGTTACAATGAATATGGCTACAATCGAGAGGGTTACGACAGCGATGGCTATAATGAATATGGTAATGCAGAAGGTGGCATTCTCTCAGGGGTCTCAAACCTAAAGTCCAAAAATCTGTTAAAAAACTATGAAGCCATACAAATGGCTAAACAGCAGTCAGAGGCGGTAGAACAAGATAGCCCATCAGCGTCATCTACGGGCGTCATTGGTCAAATGCTGAGTATGTTCCATCGCACGCCTGAACAGATAGCTGCGTCAAATGCTTATCAATATCAAAATTTAACCTTTAATAGTGTCACTCAGTACAAACCCAAACAACGACAACTACAGAGCGTCTATAGCTATGACTATGTGACACCGACGATTAGCTCATCCATCCAGATACCGTTAGCGTTCGATTTTAACCATAGCAAAGTCACGGTAGACCCGTCTGCAATCATGCCTATCGTGGCGCTTGTTAATCCTGACAATACCCCTTTACCTAACCAAATGGCCTCGCATACTGTCAGTTTTGGGTTACCCGAGAGTATTACGGCGCAGCTACCGCCAGCAGTGCTTTATGATGCCGCTATCGCTGCCATACAGAGCAGCATGGCAGAGCTTGCGCCTGAGCACTTTAGCGCGGTAGACATTCGCAGTGATGCCTTTGCCAAAGAAGTCGGTGCGAGCCGTGCGGTAAAAGTATATTTTGGTAGCAAGCAAAGCGGTGAGATGATCGGCAAAACCCTAAAATATATGACAAAGTCGCTACAGGATTATGTCGATGCCAATCCACAGAAATATCCTGATGGCGCTATGCTGAAAACTGCGCTTGCGAAAGTGCAGCTATACAATAAAGGCTATCAAAGTGCGGATGTGGGCGCGCTATTGCAGCTTATTGAGGCCATCGGTCCGATCTCTTTTAATCAGATAAATTATTATTATTTAGATAGCTCAGATCGCCTGCTTGCTAAGCAGCAGCGAGTAAATATCGGTGGCGATTTGATGGGTTCTACGACCACTGTATTAAACCAAGTACGCTATGACAAAGGCAGTTTTAATAGTAATGTGTTAACCCCTTTATTGACCGAGTCTTTTGGCGCAAATGCTAAAGCTGCTATCGATGGCAATGCATGGATCGCAGAGCAACGCCAACAAAAAGACAGGCTGCAAGCGGCACGTGATGCCCGCTATGATTATAGTGGTCGCAGTGGTGATTACGATGATGACGACTATGGTAGCGATTATGCGGATGATGATAGCAGCTATGAGGCAGCAGAATATGACGGTGTTGATCGTCAAGATGATAATGATATCGAAGACGATGCCGCAGATGATGCTGACAACAGGGTAGACGATCAATAACGCTATCTTGTCATGTTCAAGCCCATATTTATTAAGGATAAAAAATGAAAAAAGCACATCAAATCATTGCAAGTCGTCTTCCGTCAGCTAGCTTTCCGTCAGTTATCAATAGCCACCGCCTATTTGCTGGTACATTGATCACAGGGGCACTATTATTAACGGGTTGCCAATCTACCAGTCTCGAACAATCTAACGCGATAACTGCTAAGCAAACACCAGCGGCAGCCAAGACAGCATTGGCGACGGCGTTACAAAAACAGCGCCGCCAGTCCTTTAGCTACCATAGCAATCTTGAAATCAGTAACGAGCAACAGTTTAGCGATGTTGATAGCACGCAACTGGTGGCATCAGAATATGTGGATAGCTATTGTGATGATAGCCACGACCAAGCTTATGGGGCCTTATTAACAAAGGCGCAAGCACAGCATAAGGATATTGCAGCGACTGATTATGATGACCAGCGTGAGGCACTTAAACAGTCCTACCTAGCTTGTTCGGCTGCTTATGAGGCATGGAGAGACGCGCACTATGATAGTGAATCCTATGCCATTGATGCGGCAGCTGAAGACGTTGTAGATTCAGTAGCAGAGATGGAAACAACCGCGTCTGATATGGACTCGGCTCGTGAAGCAAGCGCTACGACTGTCTCACCCTATGTATCGCCCTATTATGAAAAGCTATTTAATGAATATGAGAATAAGCAGAGCAAACAAGATATCAAAAAGTCACAATTACTAGATGCTTATGTGCTAAAGCCACTGTCTATCAATGCACAAGGCATTTATCAGCCAATGGCTGGCAAGGCGACTATGCTGGTGAGCGCGCAGTATCAAGCGCGCAATCATCAAAGCAGTATCAATCAGCCAGTTTATATAGATTTTAAAAACGGTGATATTTATCTGTGGGCAGATAATTTTGCGATGCTCAATTCAGAACTGTTAGACGATAAGCTCGGCATAAAGTGGCGCAACAAGTGGTTAAAACTAGCCATTGATGACGGCACCTTACCCAAAGGCTTTGGTAGTGAATTGATAAAAAGCCACTTTGCAGCGTTAGATGCCACATTTGATGCTGCACCTGTCAGCCAGTTTGATTATGTCGCCCCTAATACGCTAGCCTCGCTCTCTCCCAAGCTGCCCGCGCATCAGCTACCAGCCATGCTGGCAAGTAATCAAGTCATTCGCCGTGTACAAAGTGCTGAGAGTTATGAGCAGTTTTATCAAGACTACATGCGCATCATCTACGAGCGGCTAAGTCAGCGATATCCAGAACTGGTTAAAGAAAGCGCGGCTTACGAGGCAGGCGACACAAATGCTAAGAAATTTACCAGTAAAGCGTTGGTGCAGCAAATGTTGGCAATGATAAAGAATGACATAGATAGTGGCAGTGAGACAGTAGATGAAACAATGGCAGAGGCAAAAGAAGAGACGAAAGAAGGTACAATACTAGCGAAAGCAGAGACACAGCAGTTGTATGGCTTTGATAAGCGTGGTCAGCTCAAATGGCAGCATCTGCGTAGTGAGCTTCCGAGCGAGACTGCTTCCAATAAAAACATGGTCATAGATGTTTTGCAGCAGTATTCCGCTATAAGCGCCAAAAACATGGCATTTCCCAATTTACCAAACGATGTGCAAGTGCCCAATGCCAGTAATAGTATTGATGTGCGCGAGTATGGTAATGAGCTGATGCAGTATTATCGTGATGGTAATGGTACTGCGATAGGAAAGATGATGTTTAGTGTCATGCCGATGGCTAAAGAGAAGTTTGGGGCGATTGATTAAATAAAATTAAATCAGACTAAATCTACGACATTGAGGACGAGATAATGAATTTTGTGACCATTGATGTTGAAACTGCAAACAGCGACGTAGGGTCTATTTGTCAAATAGGCTTGGCTAAATATTTGAACGGTAAGTTAATTGATACCTACTGTACGTTAGTATGTCCTCAGACTTCTTTTAGTCGTCAAAATATAGAAGTGCATGGTATTACCAGTAATATGGTAAAAGATGCGCCGTCTATGTATGACATTTATGGGCAAATATTAAAATTTGTCGGTGAAAATGTTGTCGTTAGCTATACTGACTTTGATCAAAGGGCGTTGACAAAAAGTCTAGAGCTTCACAAATTACCAATACCAGAGCTACAGTGGGTCGATGCCACAGTGTTGGTACGTAAGACGTGTCAGCGTTTTGCGGTCAAAGGTTATAATCTGGCGAATGTCTGTAGAGAATGGAGTTATCAGTTTGACCATCATGACGCGCTAGAAGATGCCAAAGCATGTGGCTTTATAGTTGTAACCATTCTTAGAGAAAATGGTTTATCAATTCATGATTGGGTAGAAGATAGTAAATACAGTCGCAATTATCCTCAGCAACAACGTGCAAATAGTAGAAACTACCCCAGTAATATCACAAAAGTTGGAGATGAGTCGGGGCGATATGCCGGACTCAATATTTGCTTTACAGGTAACCTTAGTATCAGTCGAGGAGATATTGCTGAGATAGCAGCCAAAAATGGTTTTAATGTCAAAGCGGGTGCTTCGAAGAAATTAGATTATCTCGTGGTTGGTGCTCAAGATTTAACGTTGCTTGCTGGTCATGAAAAAAGTAGTAAGCATCGCAAAGTAGAAGAACTGATTCAGAGTGGTTTAGATATCAAAATTCTTGAAGAAAGCGCCTTTTTACAGTTAATTAAAATATCAAAGTAATGCGAGCCTCAACATTAAAACTAAAAAGCGCACCGTTTATACGATGCGCTTTTTTATGTGTTCATAATCAGTCTTATAGGACATTCAGCATGAATGCAAAATAGCCTATTAATGACGAATTACATGCCTTGATGTGGTTTGCCATGCATTTTACCGTGCTTTGAGCCTTTATAACCTTTAGCCATTTTTTCGGCTTGCAATTTGGCAAGCTTGGCGCGCTGCTCAGCGGTTAATACTTGCGAGATAGCATGTTGAGTTTGTACACGCTCAATAAAGCGTTGTTTGGTTTTCGCCGCTTGCTGGTCAGCTAGACGATTAACGGCGGCTGTATTCAATGTGCTGGCACTGGTCAATGCTTGCATTTGTTGCTGCATTTGCGTACGTTCTGCTTGGTATTTTGTACGGTCAGCTTTACGATCGCCGTGTTGTGCTTGCATGATGGCTTTGATTTGTGCTTGTTGCGTTGCTGTTAGATCTAGCTGCGACATTGGATCTCTCATGCCGTCTTTTTTCATACCACCTTTTTTCATGCCATCTTTATGCTGCATTTTACTGGTCGTTGATTTGGTGTCAGTGGTTGCATTAACACTGGTACAAGCCGTTACGGTGAAAATGCTAGACATTGCTAATACTGAGCCCATTAATAATTTTTTCATCATCATTACCTTAATCATTACCTTGATTTATGGTGCATACGTTATTGATTGTGAAACAGTCAGTTTTTATCTGATCAGCCTATGCATGGTAAGTGTCCCGGATAGCCACTATCCATCATTGCATATCATCAGTATTTGTCGCTGATAGCCGCTATATTACGACAGTTAAAGGTTGCGAACATTTATGAAATATTAAGAAAGGTAACGTTTATAGCGAATCGATAAGCAATTAACTGATAATATGGCTAATAAATCGATATAACGCTTAAGGAGACAGATGTGCCACACATATTATTAGGTGATGATGACGAAGAGTTGACCCAGTTATTACAAGAATATCTGCACAATCATGGGGTGACATGCGACTGCGTTCACGATGGCGAGGCTGTCATACAGCGTTTGAAAGCAGTAAATAACCAAACTGCTGCTTATGACTTGCTGGTGCTAGATATTATGATGCCAAAAATCGATGGATTGAGTGTCTTGCGTCAATTGCCCAATATCAGTGATATCCCTGTAATCATGCTGACTGCAAAAGGGGAGGAGATTGATCGTATTATTGGGCTGGAGCTGGGCGCTGACGACTATATTACCAAGCCCTGCAATCCACGAGAGCTTTTGGCACGTATCAATGCCGTCATCAAACGCACCAACGCGGCGGCATCAGAGCATACGCCACTACCAGAGAGCCGTTTAACGCTGGATCAAAATCAGCGGCTTTGTCAGATAGATGGCATAGAGCTACAAGTCACCGGTACAGAGTTTGATCTCTTGGTCGCGCTACTTAAACAAAAAGGCGAGGTCGTGAGTAAAGCGTGGCTGTCAGAGCATGTGTTGCAGCGAGAGTTACAGCCATTTGATCGTAGCCTTGATGTCCACGTCTCGCGATTGCGCAAAAAACTTCAACCTTTCCACGATGAGCCGATAAAAGCGATTCGTGGTAAAGGCTATCAGTTGGTGCTGTGATGACGGACTCCTCAATAAAAGCGTCAATATTTAAGATACGTATGACTCTATTTTGGCGTCTATTTTTAAGCTTATTGGTGACGATTTTGATCACCTCGGTTTTATCCATTATGGTGGAGCGCTGGCTCAGTGAAAAAGAGCTGAACGCTCGGATGGATGTGCAGATTGAGCGCTTATTGGTCAAGCGTGAAAAGCTGGTTGCAGCGTTAGAAATAGGCGATTTACCCACGGTTAGAGATATGTATCGTCAAGAGCGACGATTGATGAGTCAGATTAGAGTCTACGATGGGCAAGGCGCTATCATATTTCCACGCTATCGGGACAGAGAGGATCAGCCAAAAGATCGGCAAGCACTTGATTATTCTATGGAAACACCGCCGAAACCTAACAATGCCCCATTTGCTCAGCCCGCTAATGAGATGCCCAGTGCTAAGCCGTCTTATTTCGAAAGCATTTTTCAGCCAGTGATGCCTAGTCGGAGAGCTGCGATAGCTGATAGCGATAATCGCCCTGAATTGGCTGACCTGACAGTTGCTTTACCGGATGAGCAGAGCGTTATCATACAGCTGCGTCCCCATCTGCGTTTTGCCGAATTGGTCGCGCTGCAACGCAGTCATTTTCCTGTGCGCTTGTTGCTGATAATTCTCTTTAGTATTTTGGTCTGCTATTGGCTCAGTCGTACCTTGACCCAGCGTATTCGCCGAGTGCAACATACCGTCCATCGCATGATTGATGGTGATTATCAAGTCAATCCAAACTTAACAACGATGGGAGATGATGAGTTAGGATTATTGGGTAAAGACGTGGCCCAATTATCGATACGACTGGCTGATAGCGAGCTGGCACGTAAGCAGATGCTCAGTGACATCTCGCATGAGCTGCGCTCGCCATTGGCGCGTTTGGATGTCGCCACTGAGCTGACGCGGGATTTTGCGCCCAATGCCAGTCGTTATCTCGACCGTATCGATAAAGAGTCGGCACGAATGAATGAGTTGATTGAGCAAATTATCCATATTCAATCGCTACAAATGCAGCAATACACCATCGATAATCTAGAAAGTGAGGCCGTCAATCTCTCTGAGATTATTAGCGACATTGCCCAAGATGTTTGTTTCGAGTTTCAACATAAAAACGTACGCTGGCAATGGCAGCCGCCTAGCTCCTCACTAAAAATATCACGAACGGATTCTTTGACAGAGTGTTGGACCATATCTGGCAATCAAGAACAGCTGCACAGTGCGCTTGAGAACGTCATTCGCAATGCCTTTATGCATACCTCACCAGCCTCTACCGTGATTGCTGAGATGACAGAAGTGCAGATGGACAATAAAACACCTGCTATCCAAATCAGTATCACTGACGAGGGCGGCGGCGTCGAGGATAAGGATGTAGATCGTATTTTTCAGCCCTTTGTCCGCCTCGATTCTGCGCGTCATCGCGAGACGGGTGGCTATGGCTTGGGACTGGCAATCGTCTACGCGGTTGTCATGGCGCACAAAGGACGAATCAATGTTTATAA
Organism: Psychrobacter okhotskensis; assembly: GCF_013248965.1. Classification (GTDB taxonomy): domain Bacteria; phylum Pseudomonadota; class Gammaproteobacteria; order Pseudomonadales; family Moraxellaceae; genus Psychrobacter; species Psychrobacter okhotskensis. The sequence goes on from NZ_JABRVQ010000010.1 coordinate 111,357, forward strand.
CCGCAAAGATGGCGTACAAGGGCTTGTGGTGCAGATAGTTTTGCCTATTGGATAACACTTATTTAACTATGACTTGTATATAGATTCACACACAAAGTGGTGCTTTAATACACAATATCAGTCAGTAACATATAGGGTCTGTTGAACATTCAAATGTGGCACTGGCAGTCCTAATATTTGAATGTTCAACAGACCCTATACAAATTTGTAATAAGAATATGAATCTGTGTTCAAAAAGCTGGACAATCAAGACTAGTCCATTTCTGATAAGACATTATATTCATTATTATGAATATAATGGACAAACGGTAGTAATTGGCTGATGAGTTGCATTGTTACTCTCTGTATATTCGGTAATACTAATATATAGAGACTTAGATTAACACACCAAGTGCAACGCTAATTAATATTATAGAACGCCTGCATAGGCGTTTTAAACCCTAAGCGTTTTCTTGGTCTGTTATTTAGTTTGTTCTCAATGTCC